>NZ_JBBBBO010000008.1:0-356831 GCF_037120565.1 Ensifer sp. CCNWLY38 | reverse complement strand
CGATGATCACCCACACCATGCCGCTCGAAGACATCAACAAGGGCTTCGAGCTGATGCATTCCGGCGAAAGCATCCGCTCGGTCGTTCTTTACTAAGGCGGAAAACAAGTAATTCCGGACGGAAAAACCGCTTCGCACTTTTCCTGGAATTGCTTCACAATCCGATTCAGAACGGCGCCGGAGTCGATTGAATTCCGGCGCCTTTTTCAGTCCCGTTGAGAAACTGATTCAAGATGATCTATGTCGATGCCGATGCCTGCCCGGTGAAGTCGGAAATCCTGAAGGTGGCCGAGCGCCACGGGATCGAGGTGACTTTGGTCGCCAATTCGGGTCTGCGCCCGTCGCGTGACCCGATGGTGCACAACGTCATCGTCTCGGCGGGCTTCGATGCCGCCGACAACTGGATCGCCGAACGGGCGCATGAGGGCGATATCGTCGTCACCGCCGATGTACCGCTGGCGGTGCGCTGCGTCGCCGCCGGTGCCCTCGTCACCGGTCCGTCCGGCCGCATCTTCGACAAGAGCAATATCGGCATGGCTTCGGCGATGCGCGACCTTGGGCAGCATTTGCGCGAAACCGGCGAGAGCAAGGGCTACAACGCCGCCTTCACCCCACGGGACCGCTCTGCCTTCCTCGAAACGCTTGACCGACTCGCACGGCAGGCGAAAAAGTGACAGTGCGGCAGCCGCTTCCGCTGCAGATCGCAGGGGCATCTGGATGAAAGCGACGACGACGAAGCTCAGGCACTGGCCCTTCTACACCGCCATTCTATGCGCGCTCGCAAGCGTGCCCGTCCTCGGGTTCGTTGCGCGACGCTTCGCACTTGAAGGCGCTGCGATCACATTCTTCTGCGTCTATCTCGCCATGTGCTGGCGGCGATTGCGCATGATGACCGGGCGGCACCTGAAGACCCATGCCAGAAACACCGACGAGCCCGAGTTCGTTATCCTCCTCGTGACATTCGGTGCGGCTGCGAGCTCGCTCATCTCTCTGTTCTTCGCCCTCAACGGCGAGAAGGCGGGATCAGCGCTGGCTCTCGGCCTCGCCTTTGCCTCGGTCGTGCTCGGCTGGGCGACGATCCATATGATGGCCGCGATGCATTATGCGCACATATACTGGGTGCCTGCCGCGGATGCGCAGACGCCGGAGCCGGCACGCGGCCTCGACTTTCCCGAGACACCCGAGCCCGGCGGTTTTGATTTCCTCTACTTTTCCTTCGTCATCGGCATGACCGCGCAGACTTCAGATGTCGCCATCACCACAACAGCCATGCGGCGCATCAATCTGATGCACGCCATCGTTTCCTTCTTCTTCAACACCGTGCTCGTCGCCGCCGCCGTCAATGCGGCCGTGCAGCTTGCCGGCTGAGCATCATTATCCAAGGAGCATTCCATGAAAGTCCTCTCCCAGAACACCGCCTTCGGCGGCATGCAAGGCGTCTTCTCGCATGAGTCCGAAGCCTGCAAAGGCGAGATGACCTTCGCCGTCTTCGTGCCGCCTCAGGCGATCAAGGAGCCCAGGCCAGTACTCTGGTACTTGTCCGGCCTTACCTGCACACATGCCAATGTCATGGAGAAGGGCGAATATCGCCGCATGGCTTCGGAACTGGGGCTGATCATCGTCTGCCCCGATACCAGCCCACGCGGCACCGATGTGCCCGACGAATTGACGAACTGGCAGATGGGCAAGGGCGCCGGGTTTTACCTGGACGCCACCGAAACGCCCTGGGCCGAGCACTATCAGATGTACAGCTACATTACCGAAGAGCTGCCCGCCTTCGTCGGCCAGCACTTCCGCATGGACATGAGCCGTCAGGGCATCTTCGGCCATTCGATGGGCGGTCATGGCGCCATGACGATAGCGCTCAAGAACCCGGATCGCTTCAAGAGCTGCTCGGCCTTCGCGCCGATCGTCGAGCCCTCGACCGCAGACTGGTCGACCGGCGCGTTCGAAAAGTATCTTGGAGCCGACCGCGACGCCTGGCGCAAATACGATGCCTGCGCTCTCGTCAAGGATGGCGCTCGCTTCCCGGAATTCCTGATCGACCAGGGCAAGGCCGACAGCTTCCTCGAAAACGGACTGCGCCCATGGCTGTTCGAAGAGGCCGTCAAGGGAACGGGCATAGACCTGACCCTGCGCATGCATGAGCGCTATGACCACTCCTATTATTTCATCTCGACCTTCATGGATGATCACCTGAAGTGGCATGCCGATCGACTGGCCTGAATCAACTTTGACCCGGAGCGACTGATGACCCACCTCCTCCTCGTCGGCGCCGGCGGTGCGATCGGTTCGATCCTGCGCTACCTCGTCGGACTGTGGACAGTTCATCGTTTCGGGGCGGGCTTCCCGTGGGGCACACTCGGGGTCAACGTCACCGGCTCGTTCCTGATCGGCATGCTGGCAGAGGTGATCATGCGCAAATTCGGCGCTTCGCCTGACATGCGCGTGTTCCTGATTACCGGCGTTCTTGGCGGCTACACCACCTTCTCGGCTTTCTCGCTCGATGCGATCACGCTCGTCGAGCGCGGTGATGTCATGCTTTGCGTGTTCTATGTCGTTGCCAGCGTCGCGCTTTCGCTGCTTGCGGTCTTCAGCGGGCTGGCTCTGATGCGCGCAATAGTCTAAAGGCTGCAGCTAATGACGCTGCGCATCCTTAGGGGAAGCGCGGCGCATCGTTGCATCGCCCTTCAACCATCCGTGCTTCAAGGGCGTCGCGTGCAGCGATCAAAGGATTGCGGCAGCCCTTGCGCGCCCGAGGCGATCTTCTTGCGACCATCCCAACGCAAGAGCTTCGGTCTGACGCGCGACGCTGCGAAAACAGAAGGCAGGTTCGCGCACATGGCAGGTATAGAACACAGGCAAGTAGAAGGCGACGAGGCGGGCATGCGCCTCGACCGTTGGTTCAAGGTGCATTTTCCGGGGCTCGGCTTCGGTCCGCTGCAAAAGCTCCTGCGCTCGGGCCAGATCCGTGTCGATGGCGGTCGCGTCAAATCCGACACGCGCCTGCAACTGGGCCAGACGGTGCGTGTCCCTCCCCTTGGCGTCGATGCGAAGGAGACGAAGACAGGCCCGATCGCCGGCCGCGACCTTCGCAACTCGCCCGACGGAGAATTGCTGTCGCGGATGGTGCTGCATGAGGACGCCAAGGTGATCGTGCTGAACAAGCCGGCCGGGCTTGCCGTGCAAGGCGGCTCCGGCGTCAACCGTCACATCGACAAGATGCTCGAGGCCTGGACCAACCAGCGCGGCGAAAAACCCCGTCTCGTCCATCGCCTCGACCGTGACACCTCAGGTGTTCTGGTCATCGCCCGTACGCGTGGCGCCGCCCAGAAGCTGACGGCCGCCTTCCGCGAGCGCGACACCAAGAAGACCTATTGGGCGCTGGTGAAGGGTGTGCCGCGCAAGCGCGAAGACCGGATCTCGACCTGGCTGGTCAAGGAACAGACGCCCGACGGGGACCGCATGCGCATCGCCAAGCATGGCGAAGACGGTGCCGACCACGCCATATCCTATTACCGCATCCGCGAGCAGGCCGCACAGAACCTCGCCTGGCTCGAGATGGAGCCCTATACCGGCCGTACCCATCAGTTGCGCGTGCATGCCTTGCACATTGGCCACCCGATCCTCGGCGACCCCAAGTATTTTGACGCCGATATCAACTGGAGCCTGCCCGGCGGCATGCAGAACCGTCTGCATCTGCACGCGCGCCATATCGATATCCCGCATCCCGACGGCGGCCGCCTGCGTGTGACCGCGCCGTTGCCGCCGCATATGGTCCAAAGCTGGAACCTGCTGGGCTTTGAAGAGAACGAGCCGGGCGAGGACGACTGATGAAGCTCGCGCTTTTCGATTGCGACGGGACGCTGGTCGATAGCGGCGGGCTGATCCATGAGGTGATGGCCCGCACCTTCGAGGCGTTCGATCGCGAGCGCCCGCCGCTTTCAGCAACCAAGGGCATCATCGGCCTGACCCTCGACATCGCCATTGCCCGCCTGCTAGGCCGCGAGCACGTCGACGACCTGGCACTGGCGATGACTGCGCACTACAAGTCGATCTTCGCAGGCGTGCGCAGCGAAGCCGGCTTCCAGGAGCTTTTGTTTCCGGGCATCGCCGACATGATGCAGACGCTCTCGTCGCGGGACGCGCTGCTGATCGGCGCCGTCACCGGCAAGTCTCGGCGCGGCCTCACCCACATCTCCGAAACCCACGGTTTCGACAATATCTTCTTCGTTTCGCGCACCGCCGACGACTGCCCCTCCAAGCCGCACCCGGCAATGGTGACGGAATGCTGCTCGGAAGCCGGCATCGACGCGAAGGATACGGTCGTCATCGGCGACGCGATCTACGACATGCAAATGGCCAAGGCCGCGGGAGCCGCCGCCATCGGCGTTGCCTGGGGATATGCGTCCGTTCCCGATCTCATCGAGGCGGGTGCGGATTTCGTTGCCCAGACGCCGGCAGACATCATTGAATGGATGGAACACAATCATGCCTGATATTCGCGACGAGCTCAGCGGTGCGATGAGCCACGAGGATCCGGTCCGCCGCGCACAGATTCAGATGCTGAAGCCGCTGCCGAAGCGCTTCTACAAGGAGGTCAGCGTCGCCGCGGCGGAAGGCGACACCCACGCCGTGCTGCTCGACGGCCGCACGGTGCGCACGCCGGCAAAGCAACCGCTTGCCGTGCCGACGCGCAAGCTTGCCGATATGCTGGCCGCCGAATGGGAGGCTCAGGCGGAGGTCATCGATCCCGCCCGGATGCCGATCACCCGCATCGTCAACACGGCGCTCGATGGTGTTGCGAAAGACCAGCGCTCGGTGTTCGACGACATCCTGCGCTTCGCCGGAACCGACATGATCTGCTATCGCGCCGACAGCCCGGAAGGCCTGGTCGCACGCCAGAACGAGATCTGGAACCCGGTGCTCGATTGGGCGCGGCAGACGCTCGGCGCTCACTTCATCCTCGCCGAAGGTGTGATCCATCAGGAGCAGCCGGAGGAAGCCCTTTCAGCCTATGCCGAGGACCTGCGCGCTTTCGCCACTCCGCTCGGGCTCACCTGCGTTCATACGGTGACGAGCCTGACGGGTTCGGCCCTGTTGGCGCTCGCCTTCGCCTCCGGCAGGCTCACGGCCGAAGAAGCCTGGACAGCCGCGCATGTCGATGAAGACTGGCAGATCGAGCATTGGGGAACCGACGAGGAAGCCTTCCGCCGGCGCGAAAATCGCTGGCAGGAAATGCTGGCGACTGCTGCGGTTCTCGACGCCTTGCGGTAAACGGAGACAGCGAAACATCTCTGAACACGATTGCGGGCTGCGCGTTCTTCATAACGCGCAGCCCGTTTCGTTTTTCGACGGTGGCAGCAGCTTCAGAGCAATGTCGCTGGTGTGCTTTACGCTACGTCAGCGCGATTACGTCCCGTTAGGCAGCCAACTTAAGCCCGGCGATTCCGCTGACGATCAAGGCGATGCAGCCGATGCGAACGAGGGTCGCGGGCTCTGCGAACAGGACGATCCCGAGGATCACCGTGCCGACGGTACCGATACCCGTCCAGACCGCATAAGCAGTTCCGAGCGGCAGGGTGCGCACGGCAAGGCCGAGCAGCGCGATGCTGAGGATCATCGACCCGACGGTCAGGACCGTCGGCGTAACGCGCGTAAAGCCATCCGTGTATTTGAGACCGATTGCCCAGCCGATTTCGAGGATACCGGCAAGCAGAAGAAGGAACCAGGCCATGTCAAACTCCTAATACTGGAGCGAGGCCGTCCCCGCGGATGTTCGGTTTCGACTTCGCGAACCGTGCAGCCGTCTGCAATGCGGGGTTCTATCTCACACTCCGGTGCCGACGGCAAGGCAGCCACGGCAGATTAGCCTTGCACCGGCGGCAAGGCTAAGCCACGTCCCGCATTCCTTGAAGCCTTGAAAACGACCGGGTTTTCCTCCGGGCCAAACACAAGGAAAGGCCGTCTTACAGTTTCCTCGGCATTCTAGGGAGCATTGCGCTCCCGGCGGAGTTTCGCCCACCATTCCAGCCGCTTGCGGATTTCTCGTTCGAAACCACGCTCCGGCGGATCATAGTAAGTCTGGCGACCCATCTTTTCCGGAAAATAGTCCTGGCCGGAGAAGGCATCCGGTTCGTCGTGATCGTAGCGATAACCGTCACCGTAGCCTTCGCCCTTCATCAGCTTGGTCGGGGCGTTGAGAATGTGCTTCGGCGGTAGCAGCGAGCCGTTCTCCTTGGCAGCGCGCATCGCCGCCTTGTAGGCGGTGTAGACGCCGTTCGACTTCGGCGCGGTCGCCAGATAGACGCAAGCTTCGGCGAGCGCCAGTTCACCCTCCGGCGAGCCCAGATAGTCATAGGCGTCCTTGGCCGCATTGCAGATCACCAGCGCCTGAGGGTCGGCAAGGCCGATATCTTCAACCGCCATGCGTACCAGCCGTCGCCCGAGATAAAGAGGATCCTCGCCCGCATCGAACATGCGGCAGAGGTAATAGAGCGCGGCGTCGGGATCAGACCCGCGCACCGACTTGTGCAGCGCCGAGATCAGATTGTAGTGCCCGTCCTGGCCCTTGTCGTAGACCGGCGCCCGGCGCTGAACGATGTTCTGAAGTGCTGCCGCGTCGAAGATCTCGTCGCGCCGCGCGGCGCGCCAGACTTCTTCCGCCAGCGTCAGCGCCGCCCGGCCATCGCCATCGGCCATGCGGATCAGGCTCGCGCGTGCATCCGCATCAAGTGGCAACGCCTTGCCTTCTGCCTGCTCGGCGCGGGACAGAAGCTCCTGGATGCTGTCCTCACCGTGTGGCTTGAACGTCAGCACGCGGGCGCGGGACAGCAGAGCGGCGTTGAGCTCGAAGGACGGGTTCTCCGTTGTCGCGCCGACGAGGATGACGGTGCCATCCTCCATCACGGGCAGGAAACTATCCTGCTGGGCGCGATTGAAGCGGTGGATCTCATCGACGAAGAGCAGGGTCTGCCGGCCGGACATGCGGCGTGCACGCGCCGATTCGAACACCTTCTTGAGATCGGCGACACCGGAGAAGATGGCCGAGATCTGCTCGAAGGCGAGTCCTGCCTCCCCCGAAAGCAGACGCGCGACGGTCGTCTTGCCGGTGCCTGGTGGTCCCCAGAAGATCATCGATCCGAGAGAACCCGAGGCGATCATGCGCGACAGCACCCCATCATCCCCGGTCAGGTGCTCCTGGCCGGTGACTTCGGCGAGCGTACGCGGGCGAAGCCGGTCGGCAAGCGGTCTTGCAGACGCCATCTCAGGTGGTTCGTGTGCTGTAAACAGATCGCTCATCGGAAGAACTGACGGATAAGTTGGCCGTCCCGCTCAATCTCGACGCGCCAGAAGGAGGCGTCGTCGGCCATCACATGCTCCAGGGTCTTGGACGTGTCGATCGCCGTGCCATTGACAGAGCGCACGATGTCCTTCGGCTCAAGGCCGATGCGTGCTGCCGGCGAACCGCGGTTGACCTGCATGACGACGACGCCCTGGAGCGAAGTCGACATGCGCAGTTCCTCGGAGAGACGCGGCGACAGATTGGCGACGACTGCGCCGGCAAAGGGATTGCGCCCTTCGATCAGCCGTTCGTCACGCGGCGAGGTCTCCGGTGCCCGATCGAGCTTGAGCGTCACCTCACGCGGCTTGCCGTTTTCCGACACGGTAACGCGCGCCTCGTGGCCGATGCCGACCGTCGTCAAGCGGTAGCCGAGCGCATCCGGATGTTCGACCTCAATGCCGTTGACGGCGGTGATCACCTGCCCCGGCTTGATGCCTGCCAGTTCGGCCGGGCCACCCGCCACGACAGCCGTCACCAGCGCACCGCGGGCGCGGTTGAGGCCAAGGGCTTCGGCCACTTCCGAGGTCACCGGTTCGAAGCTTGCGCCGATGAAGGGACGGACGAAGGCGCCATTGCCGCCGTCAGCGGACGCGACAAAGACCTTCACCAGATTGGCGGGGATGGCAAAGCCGACGCCGTTCGAGCCTCCACCCTTGGAGAAGATCGCGGTGTTGATGCCGATCAGCTGCCCGTTCATGTCGATGAGGCCGCCGCCGGAATTGCCCGGATTGATCGCCGCATCCGTCTGGATGAAGAAGCCGAAATCCCCTGACGATACCTGGTTGCGCGCGAGCGCCGAGACGATACCACTCGTCACCGTCTGGCCGACGCCGAACGGGTTGCCGATCGCGAGAACAAGGTCGCCGACTTCGACCGCATCCGAGTCGCCGAGTGGGACGATCTCGAACGGGCCTTCCGACTGGATCTTCAGCACCGCCAGGTCGAGCCGATCATCCTTGAGCACGATCTTGCAGGGAAACTCGCGACCGTCCGCCAGCGCCACCTTGATGTCGTCGGCGCCCTCGATGACGTGATTGTTGGTCACGACGATGCCGTTCTTGCCGACGATTACGCCGGAGCCGAGCGACGATTGCTTTTCCGAGCGGTTCGGCATGCGCTGGCCAAAGAATTCCTCGAAGAAGGGATCGCCGGAAAAGATCGAGCGGCGCTCGACCACGCGTTCGGCGTAGACGTTGACGACCGCATTTGCCGTCTGCTTGACGAGCGGCGCGAAGGAAAGCTGCATTTCGGTGCGCGACTGCGGAACCGTCTTGGCTTCCTCAGCCCATGCCGGACAGGCAAGAGAAACGGCAATGACGAGCGCAACAAGCGCTCTTTGACCAACGATCATGTGAAGCATTCTCCTATTCGTCACGGCTACGTTCAGATAGGATTTCGTGGGAAAAAAGGCAAATGTTGGCGCAGGATACGCAAAGTTGCCGGCTTCACGCGCTACGCACGAAAACGTGGTTCCGCACCCCTTTCACGGTGATCGAAAGTCTGCTGAGTTCGCACAAGACAAGGCTCATAAACCACTCTCGGATAAGACCATGCCATCCTACCGTCCGCCACGAATCGTTTCCTCCGAAATCACGCCGGAGAACATCTTCATCAATCGCCGCGCATTCCTGGGCGCCGCGGCCGGCGGCATCCTTCTTGCCGGAAGCGGCACAGCTATGGCGGCGGCGCTTAGCGCACCAAAAGGCAAATACGTCGTCGACGAGGACCTGACACCCGAAGCCGACGTCACGGGCTACAACAACTTCTATGAGTTCGGGACCGGTAAAGGTGACCCGGCCGCCAATTCGAGCAGCTTCAAGCCGACCCCCTGGACGGTGAAGGTCGATGGCCTCGTCGGCAAGCCGAGGGAGTTCGGGCTGGAGGAACTGCTGAAGTTCCCCATCGAGGAACGCGTCTATCGCATGCGCTGCGTCGAGGCGTGGTCGATGGTGATCCCCTGGACCGGCTTCCAGCTTTCGACCCTGCTCGACAAGGTGGAGCCGCTTGGCAGCGCCAAATACGTCTCGTTCGAAACGGTCGTTCGCCCCGCGGAGATGCCGGGCCAATCCGGCTTCTTCCAGCCGTTGCCCTGGCCCTATCGCGAAGGACTGAGGCTCGATGAAGCCCGTCACCCGCTCACTCTGCTGTCCGTCGGCGTCTACGGCAAAACGCTTCCCAACCAGAACGGCGCACCGATTCGGCTCGTCACCCCCTGGAAGTACGGCTTCAAGGGGATCAAGTCGATCGTGCGGATCTCGCTCACCGAAACGCAGCCGCCTTCTACCTGGAACCTCTCGGCCCCCAACGAGTACGGTTTCTATGCCAACGTCAACCCGGCAGTCGATCATCCGCGCTGGAGCCAGGCGACGGAGAACCGCATTGGGGGCGGAGGCTTCTTCGGTTCCAATCGTCGCGATACCCTGCCCTTCAACGGCTATGCCGACGAGGTTGCCAGCCTCTATGACGGTATGGACCTGAAGGCGAACTATTGATCATGCCCCGCCTGCCCGCGCTTGCGAAACGCTATCATTCGGCCTCGGTCTGGGCGCTCTATGGCTTTGGCCTCGTGCCGGCGGCGTTTGCCTTCTATCTCGGCGCTACCGGGCAACTGCCCGGCAATCCGGTCAAGGAGTTCGAACACCTGCTTGGCATCTGGGCGCTTCGCTTTCTCGTCGCGACCTTGACGATCACGCCGATCCGCGACCTTTTCGGCATCAATTGGCTACGCTACCGCCGGGCGTTAGGGCTGCTCGCCTTCTACTACGTGCTGATGCACTTCCTGGCCTACATGCTGCTCGATCAGGTGCTGAACGTCCCGGCGATCCTCGCCGACATCGCGCGCCGTCCGTTCATCACCATCGGAATGGCCGCGCTGGTCATGCTGATCCCGCTGGCGCTGACGTCCAACACCTGGTCTATCCGCAGGCTCGGCACGCGGTGGAATACGCTACACCGGCTTGCCTATGTGATCGCCGCTGCCGGCGCGCTGCATTTTTCCATGTCGGTAAAGGTCGTTGGCCCCGAGCAGATGCTCTATCTCGGCCTGGTCGCCGCGCTGCTTCTCTGGCGGTTGGCGCGCAAACCCTATCTCCGTCGCAAGCGTCAGGCGGCAAGCGCCCCGGCCAGGGCAATCCCAGGAAAGGTGTAATATGCGCATTCGCTCGGAGCAGCCTGTTACTCGGTCGCTCAAGCGCTCGACCAAGCATTGAAATGGTGCAAACCACGCCCATAGAAAAATGGCCGGGTGATGAACACCCGGCCATTTCGATTTCACTGCCTTCGATCGGCTTAGGCTGCTTCAGCAGCTTCAGCTTCAGCGGCAACGCGGGCGAGATCCTTCGCACCCTTTGCCGAGACGTCGCGGTCAACGAACTCGATGACTGCGAGCGCGGCGTTGTCGCCGTGGCGGAAGCCGGCCTTCATGATGCGCAGGTAACCGCCGTTGCGGGTGGCGTAACGCGATGCGATCGTGTCGAACAGCTTCGAAACGACGGCAGCGTCGCGGATCTGCGAGATCGCCTGGCGGCGAGCGTGCAGGTCACCGCGCTTGCCGAGCGTGACGAGCTTCTCGACGATCGGGCGGATTTCCTTGGCCTTCGGCAGGGTCGTAACGATCTGCTCGTGTTCGATCAGCGAAGCTGCCATGTTGGCAAACATCGCCTTGCGGTGGCTGGCGGTTCTATTCAGCTTGCGGCCGGCTTTACCGTGGCGCATGGCTATTCTCCTTCACTTGCAGGCATCCGCCCGCAGTCTAATGGTTAGTATTGGTCTTCGTAACGCTTGGCGAGATCTTCGATGTTCTCAGGCGGCCAGGACGGCACTTCCATGCCGAGGTGCAGGCCCATGGAAGCGAGAACTTCCTTGATTTCGTTCAGCGACTTGCGACCAAAATTCGGCGTGCGGAGCATTTCTGCTTCGGTCTTCTGAATGAGGTCGCCGATGTAGACGATGTTGTCGTTCTTCAGGCAGTTGGCCGAACGGACCGAAAGTTCCAGTTCGTCGACCTTCTTGAGAAGCGCCGGGTTGAAGGCGAGTTCGGTGACTGCCTCTTCCTCTGCTTCCTTCTGCGGCTCGTCGAAGTTGACGAAGACCGACAGCTGGTCCTGAAGGATGCGGGCCGCAAACGCGATCGCATCTTCACCGGTGACGGAACCGTCCGTCTCGATGGACATCGTCAGCTTGTCGTAGTCAAGAACCTGGCCTTCGCGGGTGTTTTCCACCTTGTAGGACACTTTCTTGACCGGCGAGTACAGGCTGTCGACCGGGATCAGGCCGATCGGAGCATCTTCCGAACGGTTACGATCAGCCGGCACGTAGCCCTTGCCGTTGTTGACGGTGAACTCCATGCGGATCTCAGCGCCCTCGTCGAGGGTGCAGATCACATGGTTCGGGTTGAGGATTTCGATATCGCCAACCGTCTGGATGTCACCGGCGGTAACAACGCCCGGACCCTGCTTGCGCACAACCATGCGCTTTGCGTCGTCGCCATCCATCTTGATGGCGATTTCCTTGATGTTGAGCACGATGTCCGTCACATCTTCCCGGACACCCGGGATAGAGGAGAACTCGTGCAGGACGCCGTCGATCTGCACTGCGGTGACAGCAGCACCGCGCAGCGACGACAGAAGCACGCGGCGAAGCGCGTTGCCGAGGGTCAGACCGAAGCCGCGCTCAAGCGGTTCCGCAACCAGCGTTGCCTTGGTGCGGCCGGAGGAGACGAACTCCACCTTGTTCGGCTTGATCAGTTCCTGCCAATTCTTCTGGATCATGTTTTCTGCCTTCCGTTCGTTGCCACCATCCAATCGTGACAACCGAGCCCCGAAGACCGGGAGAGAGCGGATGCCCCCTCACCGGCATGTTGAACGCAAATGATCAGACGCGGCGCTTCTTGCGCGGGCGGCAGCCGTTGTGCGGGATCGGGGTCACATCGCGGATCGAGGTGATCATGAAGCCCGCAGCCTGCAGCGCGCGAAGAGCGGATTCACGGCCGGAACCCGGACCGCAAACTTCGACTTCCAGCGACTTCATGCCGTGTTCCTGGGCCTTCTTGGCGCAGTCTTCAGCGGCGATCTGAGCGGCAAACGGGGTCGACTTACGCGAACCCTTGAAACCCTTGGCACCGGCAGACGACCAGGCAATCGCGTTGCCCTGTGCGTCGGTGATGGTGATCATGGTGTTGTTGAACGACGAATTGACGTGCGCGACGCCAGACGTGATGTTCTTGCGTTCGCGACGGCGAACGCGGGTGGCTTCCTTGGCCATAGGATCCCTTTCTTAGATCTCTGCACCGCCGTAATTCCAGCGGCTCCACCGGGAAAAGGATTTGTCGTCCCCTGCCCTGCATCTTCATTCTCCCGCCGAGAGGATATCCACTCCGCGGACTTCACACCCGGTCATTGGACCGGACAGCGGTCAGGCAAGCGCCTTTCCAAACTGCAAAAGGAGGCCGGCGCTTGACGCCAGCCTCCCAATCTCCCTGTTCGGGAAATTACTTCTTCTTACCGGCAATCGCCTTCGCCGGACCCTTGCGGGTGCGAGCGTTGGTGTGGGTGCGCTGACCGCGAACCGGCAGGCCACGACGGTGACGCAGGCCGCGGTAGCAGCCGAGGTCCATCAGGCGCTTGATGTTCATCGAGGTCTCGCGACGCAGGTCGCCTTCGACCTGGTAGTCACGGTCGATCGTTTCGCGGATCTGCAGGACTTCAGCGTCCGTCAGCTGATGCACGCGACGATCAGCCGGGATACCGACCTTCTCGATGATTTCCTGTGCGAATTTCGGGCCGATCCCGTGAATGTAGGTCAGCGCGATAACTACGCGCTTCGCCGTCGGGATGTTGACGCCAGCGATACGTGCCACGTCTATTCTCCTTGCGTTCCAGTTGCCATCCGGCAATAGGTGCTTCGTTACGCGACCTCGAAGAGCCGCACGTTGATTGAGGTTCGAGACACGTCAAAAACGACCGTACCCGGACTTCATTTTCTTTGAAGACCGCGCCGATCGCTCTCATGTCGCGAGTTGGCGCTGTCTTTGGCGGAATCGGCCGGAAAAGTCAACTCCCCGGCGGTTCCTTTTCGGCAAAGACCAGTGTCTAAGCCAGAATCTTCTCGATCTCGGCAGTAACGGTGTTCACATCCGCCATGCCATCCACCGTTCTCAGCTGCCCCGTACCGGCATAGTGCTCCGACAACGGTGCGGTCTTTTCGCGGTACTCGGTCAGCCGACGCTTGAACGCCTCCGGATTGTCGTCCGAACGGACCGTGCCTCCCGCAGCGATGGTTTCCGCTACGCGATTCTCCATCCGCTTTACAAGGGCTGCCTCGTCGACCTTGAGCTCGATGACTGCGTCGAGCTTCAGGCCTTTGCCCTCGAGCATCTTGCCGAGCGCAATCGCCTGCGGAACGGTACGCGGGTAGCCATCAAGGATGAAACCCTTCGCACAATCCGGCTGGTCGATGCGATCCGACACGATTTCGTTGACGATCTCATCGGATACCAGCTGACCGGCATCCATGACGGCCTTGGCACGCTTGCCGACCTCAGTCGCCTGGGCAACGGCCGCCCGCAGCATATCGCCTGTGGAAAGCTGCGGAATGCCGTATCTCTCCGTCAGAAGCTTGGCTTGCGTCCCCTTGCCAGCGCCCGGCGGTCCCAAAAAAATCAGTCTCATCGTCCCCTCTTTCCTCCGCGCAGCTTCGACTTCTTGATCAGCCCCTCATATTGCTGTGCGATGAGGTGGCCCTGGATCTGTGCTACCGTATCAAGGGTCACGCTGACAACAATCAAAAGCGACGTACCACCAAGGTAGAACGGCACGCCCGTCTGCGAAATCAGAACTTCCGGCAGAATGCAGACGAAGATCAGGTAGGCCGCACCGATGACGGTGATGCGCGTCAGGACGTAATCGATGTATTCTGCGGTGCGCTCACCCGGACGAATGCCCGGAATGAAGCCGCCGTGCTTCTTGAGATTGTCGGCCGTGTCCTTCGGATTGAAGACGATTGCCGTGTAGAAGAAGGCGAAGAAGGCAATCATCGCACCGTAGAGAACCATGTAGAGCGGCTTGCCGTGAGCAAGTGCGCCAACGATGGTGGTGGCCCAGCCCGGCAGCGTCGCCGTGTTGGCAAAGCCCGCGAGCGTTGCCGGCAAGAGCAGCAGCGAGGACGCGAAGATTGCCGGGATGACGCCCGAAGTGTTGAGCTTCAACGGCAGGTGCGAGGTGTCGCCCTGGAACATGCGGTTGCCGACCTGGCGCTTCGGATACTGGATCAGAAGCCGGCGCTGCGCCCGCTCGACAAAGACGATAAGGGCGATGACGGCAACCACCATGATGATGATCGCGAGGATCAGCGGCGTCGAAAGCGCGCCGGTGCGGCCAAGTTCGAGCGTACCGGCGAGAGCCGTCGGCAGGTGCGCGACAATACCAGCGAAGATGATCAGCGAAATGCCGTTGCCGATACCGCGCGAGGTGATCTGCTCACCGAGCCACATCAGGAACATGGTGCCGCCGAGCAGAGAAATGACAGTCGAAACGCGGAAGAACCAACCCGGATCGTTCACAAGGCCATTGCCGCTCTCAAGGCCGACGGCGATGGCGTAAGCCTGTGCCGTGCCGAGAAGCACCGTGCCGTAACGGGTGTACTGGTTGATGATCTTGCGTCCCTGCTCGCCTTCCTTCTTCAGCTGCTCCAGAGCAGGAACGACCGAGGTCATCAGCTGAACGATGATCGAGGCAGAGATATAGGGCATGATGCCGAGCGCGAAGATCGCCATGCGCTCAACTGCACCGCCCGAAAACATGTTGAAGAGGCCGAGAATGCCGCCGCTCTGGCCGCGGAATGCCTGGGCAAATGCTTCCGGGTTAAGACCGGGCAGCGGAATATAGGTGCCAAGACGGTAAACCAGAAGCGCACCAAGCGTGAACCAAAGTCGTTTCTTCAGATCTTCCGCCTTGGCGAAAGTCGAGAAATTCAGGTTCGAGGCGAGCTGTTCCGCTGCAGAAGCCATGCAATTCTCCGCGTACCAAATCTCGGAATCAGCGGGAACACCCGGTCCGTTCCGGAAGGAGTAACTTTTCGTATTGAAAACCGGACGCGAGGCGATTGTGTCTGCAATCGGATGCCTCACCGTGGTTTCCGCTATGTCCGCTTGCGGCAAGCGATTCGCCGGCTGCGGACGTGAGGCTCACATATGGGAGCAAAACCGCCCGGAGTGAAGCACCCCGGGCGGTTCATCAATAATATTATTCAGCAGCAGCTGCGAGCAGCTTGACCGAACCGCCGGCCTTTTCGATCTTTTCGATCGCCGACTTGGAAGCGCCGGCGACTTCGATCGAAACCTTCGCCTTCAGTTCGCCGTCAGCGAGAACGCGGACGCCGTCCTTTTCGCGACGGATGACGCCGGCAGCCTTGAGGGCAGCCGCATCGACGGTCTTGGAAGCGTCGAGCTTCTTGGCGTCGATTGCCGTCTGGATACGGCCGAGCGACACGACAACAAACTCCGAAGCGAAGATGTTGTTGAAGCCGCGCTTCGGCAGACGACGATAGATCGGCATCTGGCCGCCTTCGAAGCCGTTGATAGCAACGCCCGAACGCGCCTTCTGACCCTTGACACCGCGGCCGGCCGTCTTGCCGGAGCCCGAACCGATACCACGGCCGAGACGCTTGCGGCTGTGGGTCGAGCCTTCGTTGTCCTTGATTTCATTCAGTTTCATGAGCTTATCCCCCTCACTTCTCGTCGACGACGCGAACGAGGTGCTGGACGGTCCGGATCATGCCGCGAACAGACGGAGTGTCTTCGAGCGTGCGAACCCGGTGCATCTTGTTGAGACCCAGGCCGATAAGCGTCTGACGCTGTACGGCCGGACGGCGAATGGGGCTACCGATCTGTTCGACGGTAACCGTCTTCTGTGCAACTTCTTTCTTAGCCATCTGGCAGCTCCCTTATTCTTCGGAAGCAGCGCCGGAGGAAACGCGACGAGCCTGGAGCGTGGCGTACTTCATGCCGCGCTGAGCTGCGATGTCCTTCGGGTGCATCTGGTTCTTGAGGGCGTCGAAGGTTGCGCGAACCATGTTGTAGGGGTTCGACGAACCGGTCGACTTGGCGACGACGTCATGAACGCCGAGCGTTTCGAAGACGGCGCGCATCGGGCCACCGGCGATGATACCGGTACCGGCCTTGGCCGAACGCAGCAGCACCTTGCCGGCGCCGTGACGGCCATGGACGTCGTGATGCAGAGTACGACCACCACGCAGCGGGACGAAGATCAGGTCGCGCTTGGCAGCTTCAGTCGCCTTGCGGATGGCTTCCGGCACTTCGCGCGCCTTGCCATGACCGAAGCCGACGCGGCCCTTCTGGTCGCCAACGACGACGAGAGCTGCGAAACCGAAACGACGACCGCCCTTCACCACCTTGGCGACGCGGTTAATTGCTACGAGCTTGTCGACAAATTCGCTGTCGCGCTCTTCGCGGTTCTGGCGATCTTCGCGAGAACCCTTTCTTTCCTGTGCCATTGTCCTTTTCCTTTTTCTTTTCCGGGTGCAATCGGCAGATTGACAAAAGTCGCCTCCGTCACTTGGATCGGATGCGACCGGAAACCTATGAGAGTTCCAGGCGGGCGCAAAACCCGCCTGGCAACTGATCAGAAGTTCAGACCACCTTCACGTGCAGCTTCGGCCAGAGCCTTGATGCGACCGTGATAGATGAAGGCGCCACGATCAAAGACAACGTCCTTGACGCCAGCCTTTACGGCGCGCTCAGCGATGAGCTTGCCGACGGCAGCAGCTGCTGCCGCGTCAGCGCCCGTCTTCAAAGACGAACGCAGATCGGTGTCGAGCGTGGAGGCAGACGCAAGCGTCTTGCCGGCCACGTCATCGATAACCTGTACGTAGATGTTCTTCGACGAGCGATGAACCGACAGGCGCGGACGGCCATTCGCGACCGCCTTGATTTGACGGCGCACGCGGTTGGCGCGACGCACAAGAGTATCTTTCCTGCTAGCCATTTCGCGTGATCCTTACTTCTTCTTGCCTTCTTTGCGGACAATCCGCTCTTCGGCATACTTGACGCCCTTGCCCTTGTAGGGCTCGGGGCCACGGTATTCGCGGATTTCCGCGGCAACCTGGCCGACCTGCTGCTTGTTGATGCCCGACACGATGATTTCGGTCGGCTTCGGAACAGCGATCGTGATGCCTTCCGGCGTCTGGTAGACGACGTCGTGGCTGAAGCCGAGCGCCAGCTGCAGGTTCTTGCCCTGCAGCGACGCACGATAACCAACGCCGTTGATTTCGAGCTTGCGCTCGTAACCGTCCTTGACGCCCTTGAGGATGTTCTCGATCATCGTGCGGGACATGCCCCACTTGGAACGAGCATCCTTGCTCTGGTTGAGCGGCTGTACAACAACCGCATTTTCTTCGAGCTTTACCGAGACTTCGTCGTTTGCAACGAAGAACAGTTCGCCCTTCGGGCCCTTTGCCGTTACCTTCTGGCCATCCACGCTTGCCGTGACGCCTGCCGGAACCTGAACGGGCTTTTTACCGATACGAGACATTTTTATACCTGTCTGTTCGCTATGGAGAACTTGCTACGCCTTAGAAGACGGAGCAAAGAATCTCGCCACCAACATTCTGTTCGCGTGCCTGATGATCGGCCATCACGCCCTTCGGAGTCGAAAGGATGGTGATGCCGAGGCCGTTCGCGACCTGCGGAATGGACTTAACCGAGACATAAACTCGGCGGCCCGGCTTGGAAACGCGTCCGATCTCACGGATTACGGAAGCGCCTTCGTAGTACTTCAGCTCGATGTTCAGCTCGGCCTTGCCGTTGCCAAATACGACTTCAGAGTACCCACGGATGTAGCCTTCAGCCTGAAGGACATCCAGAACACGTGCGCGGAGCTTCGAAGCCGGCGTGGAAACGCTCGACTTGCGGCGAGCCGCGCCGTTACGGATACGGGTGAGCATATCGCCCAGCGGATCAGTCATTGCCATGTGCCCGTCTCCTTACCAGCTCGACTTGACGATGCCCGGCACCTTGCCGAGATTGCCCAGTTCGCGAAGCGCAATACGCGACATACGAAGTTTACGATAGTAGGCGCGCGGACGGCCGGTGACTTCGCAACGGTTGCGAATGCGGGTCTTGGATCCATCACGCGGCAAACCTGCCAGCTTGATGGTTGCCTTGAACCGCTCTTCGATCGGCAGAGACTGGTTCATGATGATTGCCTTCAGCGCGGCACGCTTCGAAGCTTGCCCGGCAACCAGTTTGCGGCGGCGCTTGTTCTTTTCAACTGCGCTCGTTTTCGCCATAAAAGTTATCCTTCTTTACGCTTGTCGTTACGGATTACTGACGGAACGGGAAGTTGAACTCTGTGAGCAGAGCGCGAGCTTCGTCGTCGTTAGTTGCCGTCGTGCAAACGATGATGTCCATGCCCCACATCTGATCAACCTTGTCGTAGTTGATCTCAGGGAACACAATGTGCTCCTTGACGCCCATGGCAAAGTTGCCACGACCATCAAAGGACTTCGGATTGAGGCCACGGAAGTCGCGAACGCGCGGAAGAGCGATGTTCACGAGACGATCCAGGAACTCATACATCCGAACGCCGCGCAGGGTAACCTTGGCACCAATCGGCATGCCTTCGCGAAGCTTGAAGCCTGCGATGGAGTTGCGAGCGCGGGTGATTACCGGCTTCTGGCCAGCAATCGCAGCGAGGTCGGCAGCAGCAACGGACGGCTTCTTGGAGTCACCCGTCGATTCGCCAACACCCATGTTGATGACGATCTTGTCGAGGCGCGGGATCTGCATCTCGTTGGCGTAGGAGAACTTCTCCTGCATTGCCGCACGAATACGCTCGACATATTCCTTCTTGAGCCGCGGCTCATAAGCGGACTTAGCCATCGATCACTACTCCCGAACGCTTGGCCACGCGGACCTTCTTGTCACCGTCGATCTTGAAGCCGACGCGGGTCGGCTTGCCGTCCTTCGGATCGGCAATCGCGATGTTCGAAAGATGGATCGAGGCTTCCTTGTTGATGATGCCGGCTTCCTGGCTCTGGGTCTGGCGCTGGTGACGCTTCACCATGTTGACGCCACGCACGACAGCCCGGTCTTCCTTCGGCATAACCTGGACGACTTCGCCGGTACGGCCCTTGTCCTTACCGGTGAGAACGACGACTTTGTCGCCTTTGCGAATCTTTTGCATCTCTCTACGCTCCTTTAGAGTACTTCTGGAGCCAGCGAGATGATCTTCATGTGGTTCTTGGCGCGAAGTTCGCGCGGAACCGGTCCGAAGATACGGGTGCCGATCGGCTCTTTCTTGTTATCGATAAGAACGGCTGCATTGGTGTCAAAGCGGATGACAGAACCATCCGGACGGCGGATGTCCTTCGCAGTGCGAACGACAACAGCCTTCATGACATCACCCTTCTTTACGCGGCCGCGCGGAATGGCTTCCTTGATCGAAACGACAATGATGTCGCCGACCGACGCATACTTGCGCTTGGAGCCGCCCAGCACCTTGATGCACATGACACGACGTGCGCCGGAATTATCCGCCACGTCGAGGTTTGTTTGCATCTGAATCATGTCAGGTCGCCTTCTTGTTGTTACCCGGCCGGTTGGGTCGAAACCCCCTCGCCTGGCTTATAGTGCTCATCTCAAAGCAAAAGAACGCCCGGACTCGAGCGTTCCCCTGCTTCAATTGCGTGCTTCATACAGGTATTTGCCCAAGACGCAAGGGTCTTCGGGTCAAAACCTGCAGAAATCAGGCGTGGACGGCTACGACCGTCCAGCGCTTATCCTTCGAGATCGGCGCGCATTCCTCAATGGAAACGACGTCACCAACCTTGAACTGGTTGTTTTCGTCGTGCGCCTTGTACTTCTTCGAGCGACGGACAGTCTTCTGGAGGATCGGGTGCGCAAAACGGCGCTCGACCCGGACGACGACGGTCTTGTCGTTCTTGTCGCTGACAACAGTGCCCTGCAGAATGCGTTTCGGCATATTTTCTGGTCCTTAGGCCTTGGCTTCTGCCGCCTTCTGGCGGGCAATGGTTTTGACGCGTGCGATGTCCTTGCGGACTTCGTTGATACGCGAAGACTTCTCGAGCTGGCCGGTTGCCTTCTGGAAGCGCAGGTTGAACTGCTCCTTCTTCAGCTTGGCAAGCTCTTCGTTGAGTTGATCGGCGCTCAGAGCGCGAACTTCTACGGCTTTCATGAGTTCACTCCTTACTCTGCGATACGCTGCACGAAGCGCGTCTTGACAGAGAGCTTGGCAGCGCCAAGACGAAGTGCCTCACGGGCAAGTTCTTCGCTGACACCATCGATCTCAAACATCATACGGCCGGGCTTGACCTTGCATGCCCAGTATTCGACCGAACCCTTACCCTTACCCATGCGGACTTCCGTCGGCTTGGCGGTTACGGGAACGTCGGGGAACACACGGATCCACACGCGGCCGGCGCGCTTCATGTGACGCGTGATCGCGCGGCGGGCCGCTTCGATCTCGCGCGCATTGACGCGGTTCGGCTCTTGAGCCTTCAGGCCGAATTCGCCGAAGGCAAGATCAGAACCGCCCTTGGCTACGCCCTTGATGCGGCCCTTGAACTGCTTGCGATACTTCGTACGCTTTGGCTGCAACATTTTTTTACTTCTCCGATATTGGCTGCCAAACGCGAATGTTACGCGTTTTCACGACGGCGGTCACGATCGCCACGGTCGCGATCACGGCTGCCTGGGCCCTGGTTGTCACTTTCGATCGCACGGCGCTCGGAAGCCATCGGATCGTGCTCAAGGATTTCGCCCTTGAAGATCCAGACCTTGATGCCGCAGATACCGAAAGCGGTTTCCGCTTCGGCCGTGCCGTAGTCGATGTCCGCACGCAGCGTGTGCAGCGGAACGCGACCTTCGCGGTACCATTCGGTACGAGCGATTTCGGCGCCACCGAGACGACCGGCGCAGGTGATCTTGATGCCTTCGGCGCCAAGACGCATGGCCGACTGAACAGCGCGCTTCATCGCACGGCGGAAAGCCACGCGGCGCTCGAGCTGCTGGGCGATCGACTGGGCAACGAGCGTTGCATCAACTTCCGGCTTGCGTACTTCAACGATGTTGAGGTGCGTTTCGGAGTTGGTCATCTCGGAAAGCTTCTTGCGGAGCTTTTCGATGTCGGCGCCCTTCTTGCCGATGATGAGACCCGGGCGAGCCGAGTGGATCGTGACGCGGCACTTCTTGTGCGGACGCTCGATGACCACCTTGGCGATGCCGGCAGCCTTCAGCTCTTCCATCAGGTAAGCGCGGATCTTCAGGTCTTCATGCAGCAGCTGGCCGTATTCGGCGTTGTCTGCAAACCAACGGCTATCCCAGGTCCGGTTGATACCGAGACGGAAACCGATCGGATTAATCTTCTGACCCATTATGCGGCCTCCCCTTTGGCTTCCACTTCACGAACGACGATCGTCAAGTGCGAGAACGGCTTTTCGACGCGCGATGCACGGCCGCGACCACGGGCGTGGAAGCGCTTCATGACGATCGACTTGCCAACGTAAGCTTCTGCAACGACGAGCGAATCGACGTCGAGATCGTGGTTGTTCTCTGCGTTTGCGATGGCAGATTCAAGGGTCTTCTTGACCGTTTCTGCAATGCGCTTGCGGGAGAATTCCAGTTCGGCCAGAGCGCGGTCGACCTTCTTGCCGCGGATCATCGCGGCAACCAGGTTGAGCTTCTGGGGGCTGACGCGGATCGTGCGCGCAATTGCCTGCGCCTCATTATCCTTCAGCCGGCGTTCGGCTTTTGCCTTGCCCATTGTTACTTCCTCTTTGCCTTCTTGTCCGCGCCATGACCGTAGTAGGTCCGGGTCGGAGAGAATTCGCCAAACTTGTGACCGACCATGTCTTCATTGACGCTGACCGGAACGTGCTTGCTGCCGTTGTAGACGCCGAAGGTGAGGCCGACAAACTGCGGAAGGATCGTGGAGCGGCGGCTCCAAATCTTGATCACTTCGTTACGACCGCCTTCGCGGACCTTCTCAGCCTTCTTGAGAAGATAACCGTCAACGAACGGACCTTTCCATACTGAACGAGTCATTCGAGACTTCCTCTCTTACTTCTTCTTCTGGTGGCGCGAGCGCATGATGAACTTGTCGGTCGACTTGTTCGAGCGCGTACGCTTACCCTTCGTGGGCTTACCCCACGGGGTAACCGGGTGACGACCACCCGAGGTACGGCCTTCACCACCGCCGTGCGGATGGTCAACCGGGTTCATGACGACACCGCGAACGTGCGGCTTCTTGCCGCGCCAACGCGAACGACCAGCCTTACCGTCATTGATGTTGCCGTGGTCGGGGTTCGACACGGCGCCAATCGAAGCAAGGCAGGAACCATGCACCAGGCGCTGTTCGCCCGAGTTTAGGCGAAGGATTGCCATGCCCTGGTCGCGACCGACGAGCTGCGCGTAGGTACCGGCGGAGCGGGCCATCTGGCCGCCCTTGCCCGGCTTCATTTCCACGTTGTGGATGATGGAGCCGACCGGGATGTACTGCAGCGGCATCGTGTTGCCGGGCTTGACGTCAACGGCCTTCTCCGAAGCGATGACCTTGTCGCCGGCAGCGAGGCGCTGCGGAGCGAGGATGTAGGCCTTTTCGCCGTCGGCGTAGTTGACGAGCGCGATGAATGCGGTGCGGTTCGGGTCGTATTCCAGACGCTCGACCGTGCCCTCAACGTCGAACTTGCGACGCTTGAAGTCGACCAGGCGGTAGGTACGCTTGTGACCGCCGCCCTGGAAGCGAACGGTGATGCGACCGAGGTTGTTGCGACCGCCCTTGGAGGACAGGCCCTCGGTCAGCGCCTTGACCGGCTTGCCCTTGTAGAGGCCAGCCCGGTCAACGATGACCAGCTGGCGCTGGCTCGGGGTCGTCGGATTGAAACTTTTCAATGCCATTTTCTTGTTCCCTTTTGGGTTTTTACCCTAATGGGCCTATCCGTTAGAGACCGGTGGAGACGTCGATGGACTGACCGTCGGCGAGCGTAATGATCGCCTTCTTCACGTCCTTCTGCTTTCCGGCAAAGCCGCGGAAACGCTTCGTCTTGCCCTTGCGGACCAGCGTGTTCACGGCCGTAACCTTGACGCCGAACAGAGCTTCGACAGCAGCCTTGATTTCAGGCTTCGAAGCGTCCTTGGCGACGTTGAAGACGACCTGGTTCTGTTCGGAAACCAGCGTCGACTTTTCAGTGATCGAGGGAGACACGATCACGTCGTAGTGGCGAAGATCCGTCATTTGAACCGCTCCTCCAGAGCTTCCACGGCAGCCTTGGAAAGCACGAGCTTGCCACGGCGCAGAATGTCGTAAACGTTGATGCCCTGAACCGGCAGAACGTCCACGTTCGGGATGTTCTGGGCTGCGAGCTTGAAGTTGTTCTCGATCTCGGCGCCGCCGATGAAGAGAGCGTTGGTGAGGCCGAGCGAGGCGAACACGCCGGCGAGAGCCTTGGTCTTGGCTTCCTTGGCAACGAGATCGTCGATGACGATGATCTCTTCAGCCTTCAGCTTGGCCGACAGTGCATGGCGCAGACCGAGGGCGCGAACCTTCTTCGGCAGGTCATGAGCGTGGCTGCGAACAACCGGGCCGTGAGCCTTACCACCGCCACGGAACTGCGGAGCACGAGCGGAGTGGTGGCGGGCGCGGCCCGTACCCTTCTGCTTGTACATCTTGGCGCCGGTGCGCGAAACTTCCGCGCGGCCCTTGGCCTTGTGCGTGCCCTGCTGCTTCTTGGCGAGCTGCCAGCGAACGACGCGGGCAATGATGTCTTCACGGGGTTCGAGGCCGAAAATGGCGTCAGAAAGGGAAACCTTTCCCGCGTCCTTGCCCTCGAGGGTTTTGACGTTGAGATCCATTACTCGGCTCCCTTACTTCGATGCTTCGGCGCGCACAGCGGCCGGGCGCGGAGCGCCTTCCGGGGTGCCCGACTTGATGGCGTCACGAACGACGATCCAGGCACCCTTGGAGCCGGGGACTGCGCCCTTGACCAGGATCAGACCGCGGTCTTCATCGGTCGATACGACTTCGAGGTTCTGGGTGGTGACGCGGGTCTGACCCATGTGACCAGCCATGCGCTTGCCCTTCCAAACGCGGCCCGGATCCTGGTTGGAACCGGTCGAACCATGCGAACGGTGCGATACGGAAACGCCGTGCGTTGCACGCAGACCACCGAAGTTGTGGCGCTTGATCGCACCAGCAAAGCCCTTACCGATCGTGGTACCGGTGACGTCAACGAGCTGGCCGGCAACGAAATGGTTGGCCGTCAGTTCGGAACCGATGTCGATCAGGTTGTCCGCGGAAACGCGGAACTCGACGAGCTTCGCCTTCGGCTCGACGTTGGCAGCAGCAAAATGGCCGCGCATCGCCTTCGGCGTGTTCTTGACCTTGGCAGTGCCGGCGCCCAGCTGGACAGCGACGTAGCCGTTCTTCTCTTCCGTACGCTGGGCTACCACCTGGCAGTTCTCCAGCTTCAATACTGTAACCGGGATATGCTCACCGGCGTCGTTATAGACGCGGGTCATTCCCACTTTCTGTGCAATCACACCTGAACGCATCGGTTCATTCCTCTTGAGAGTTAGTGATGAGGCGGGCCCCCTCACATCTCTGGTTTAAGGTTTCCTTGAGATCATCCGATCTTGAGGTCGCCCGTTTTCGGAAGCCGTTGGACCGGGGTCCACGTACCTTCCTTGTTATTAAAGCTTGATTTCCACGTCGACGCCGGCAGCCAGGTCGAGCTTCATCAGCGCGTCAACGGTCTGCGGGGTCGGATCTACGATATCGAGAAGGCGCTTGTGGGTGCGCATTTCGAACTGTTCACGGCTCTTCTTGTCGACGTGCGGCGAGCGGTTGACCGTAAACTTTTCAATGCGCGTCGGCAGCGGTACGGGACCGCGCACGCTTGCACCGGTACGCTTTGCCGTCGACACGATTTCGCGCGTCGAGGCGTCGAGGATCCGGTGATCAAACGCCTTGAGGCGGATGCGGATGTTCTGGCCGTTCATACGACTTATCCTTGTTCATGTTGTCTGCGGTTTCCGTGGAAAAACACGCATTGAACTTCGTTTAATGTTCGGCCAGTCCGCTAATTTTCAAAGATCGGAGGGACAGGGTTTCCCCTGCCCCTTCCTATTTGAGCGGCCGTGGCCGGCCTGTCTTTTTGTGAGCGCACAACGTCGAAGCACCGTGCAAATCACGCGTGGGCGCCATTTGCACTATTTCGTCGTCTTCGGCAAGCCGTGCGACCAACTAAATCTTTAGGGGCGGGTATGTTCGAGGCGCATAGCACACGCGCCTCGCATTTCTCCGCCCTCAGTCTCGTCGATTACTCGACGATCGAGGCAACGATGCCTGCGCCGACGGTACGGCCGCCTTCGCGGATCGCGAAGCGCAGCTTTTCTTCCATCGCGATCGGAACGATCAGCTCAACGGCAACGGTGACGTTGTCGCCCGGCATGACCATTTCCGTGCCTTCCGGCAGCGTCACGATGCCCGTCACGTCCGTCGTGCGGAAGTAGAACTGCGGACGGTAGTTCGTGAAGAACGGCGTATGACGGCCGCCTTCTTCCTTCGTCAGGATGTAGGCTTCAGCCATGAACTTCTTGTGCGGCTTGACCGAACCCGGCTTGCACAGGATCTGGCCACGCTCAACGCCGTCACGGTTAACACCACGGATCAGCGCGCCGATGTTGTCGCCGGCCTGGCCCTGGTCGAGCAGCTTGCGGAACATTTCAACGCCCGTAACCGTCGTCTTCGACGTGTCGCGGATGCCGACGATTTCAACTTCTTCGCCGACCTTGACGATGCCGCGCTCAACGCGACCGGTCACAACCGTACCACGGCCCGAGATCGAGAACACGTCTTCGATCGGCATCAGGAACGGCTGGTCGATCGGACGCTCCGGCGTCGGGATGTAGGCGTCAACAGCAGCCATCAGCTCGCGGATCGCGTCTTCGCCGATCTTCTTGTCCGAATCTTCGAGTGCAGCAAGCGCCGAGCCCTTGATGATCGGAATGTCGTCGCCCGGGAATTCGTAGGACGACAGCAGTTCGCGAACTTCAAGCTCGACGAGCTCGAGAAGCTCGGCGTCGTCAACCTGGTCGACCTTGTTGAGGAACACGACGATTGCCGGAACGCCAACCTGGCGAGCGAGCAGGATGTGCTCGCGGGTCTGCGGCATCGGGCCGTCAGCGGCCGAGCAAACCAGGATCGCGCCGTCCATCTGCGCAGCACCGGTGATCATGTTCTTGACGTAGTCGGCGTGGCCGGGGCAATCAACGTGAGCGTAGTGACGGTTCGCCGTCTCATACTCAACGTGGGCCGTCGAAATGGTGATACCACGGGCCTTTTCTTCCGGCGCAGCGTCGATCTGGTCATACGCCTTGAACTCGCCGAAGTACTTCGTGATCGCTGCGGTCAGCGACGTCTTGCCATGGTCAACGTGGCCAATCGTGCCAATGTTAACGTGCGGCTTGTTGCGCTCAAATTTGCTCTTTGCCATTTCCGGCTCTCCGTTTTCTATCCCCTCGCGGGGAAAACTTTCTTATCTGCTTTCGGCGGTCGGTATTCCGGTCACTTCTGACCGGAATACTTTGCCTGGATTTCCTGTGCGACGTTCGACGGGACCGGCGCGTAGTGATCGAAGGTCATCGTGTACTGTGCACGACCCTGCGACATGGAGCGCAGGTTGTCGACGTACTTGAACATGTTCGCGAGCGGAACGTTTGCGTTGATCACAACGGCAACGCCACGCGATTCCTGGCCCTGGATCTGACCACGGCGGGAGTTCAGGTCGCCGATAACGTCGCCGACGTAGTCTTCCGGCGTTACGACTTCAACCTTCATCATCGGCTCGAGCAGCTGTGCACCAGCCTTCTTGGCTGCTTCACGGAAGCAAGCACGCGAAGCGATTTCGAAGGCCAGAACCGACGAGTCGACGTCGTGGAATGCACCGTCGATGAGCGTCGCCTTGACGCCCAGCATCGGGAAGCCAGCGAGCGGACCCGAAGACAGAACGCTTTCGATACCCTTCTGAACGCCCGGGATGTATTCCTTCGGAACAGCACCGCCGACGATCTTGGATTCGAACTTGAAGTCTTCGCCTTCCGGGTTCGGTTCGAAGACGATCTTGACGCGCGCGAACTGACCGGTACCACCGGACTGCTTCTTGTGCGTGTAGTCTTCTTCGTGCTGGCGCGTGATAGTTTCGCGGTAAGCAACCTGCGGCGCGCCGACGTTTGCTTCAACCTTGAACTCGCGACGCATGCGGTCGACGATGATGTCGAGGTGAAGTTCGCCCATGCCGGCGATGATCGTCTGACCGGATTCCTGGTCAGTCTTGACGCGGAAGGACGGGTCTTCGGCAGCCAGACGGTTGAGCGCGAGGCCCATCTTTTCCTGGTCGCCCTTGGACTTCGGCTCGATCGCGATCTGGATGACCGGCTCGGGGAACTCCATGCGCTCGAGGATAACCGGCTTCAGCGGGTCGCAGAGCGTATCACCCGTCGTGGTTTCCTTGAGACCAGCCAGAGCAACGATGTCGCCGGCAAAGGCTTCTTCGATGTCTTCACGGCTGTTCGAGTGCATCTGCAGCATGCGGCCGACGCGCTCGCGCTTGTCCTTGACCGTGTTCATGACCGACGAGCCCTTTTCGAGCTTGCCCGAGTAGATGCGCGCAAAGGTCAGCGAACCGACGAAGGGGTCGTTCATGATCTTGAACGCGAGCATCGAGAGCGGCTCGGAATCATCAGCGTGACGCTCGATCTCTGCTTCGGTCTTGGCGTCGATACCCTTGATCGCCGGAATGTCGAGCGGCGACGGCAGGTAGTCAACAACGGCGTCGAGAAGCGGCTGAACGCCCTTGTTCTTGAACGCGGTACCGCAGAACATCGGGTGGAACTTCACGTCGATGGTGCCGCGGCGAACGAGTTCGCGGATCTTGTCGTTCGAGGGCATGTTGCCTTCGAGGTAGGCTTCCATCGCGGCTTCGTCGATCTCGACAACGGTCTCGATCAGCTTTTCGCGATACTCTTCAGCCTTGTCCTTCATGTCGTCCGGGATCTCGACGACATCCCACTGCGCGCCGAGGGACTCGTCGCGCCAGACGAGAGCGTTCATCTCGATCAGGTCGACAACGCCCTTGAATTCGGTTTCAGCGCCGATCGGCAGCTGCATGACGACAGCGGTCGCACCCAGACGGGTCTTGATCATCTCGACCGAGCGGTAGAAGTCCGCGCCGGTCTTGTCCATCTTGTTGCAGAAGATCATGCGCGGAACGTTGTACTTCTCAGCCTGACGCCAGACGGTTTCCGTCTGAGGCTCGACACCGGCGTTGGCGTCGAGCAGCGCGATGGCGCCGTCGAGAACGCGCAGCGAACGCTCGACTTCGATGGTGAAGTCGACGTGGCCGGGGGTGTCGATGATGTTGAAGCGGCGGGCCTTGCCGTCGCGACCCTTCCAGAAGGTCGTGGTAGCAGCGGACGTGATGGTGATGCCGCGTTCCTGCTCCTGCTCCATCCAGTCCATGGTAGCGGCGCCGTCGTGGACTTCGCCGATCTTGTGGGACTTGCCGGTGTAGTAGAGAATGCGCTCGGTCGTCGTGGTCTTGCCAGCGTCGATGTGCGCCATGATACCGAAGTTACGGTAGTCTTCGATTTTATATTCGCGTGCCATAGTGGACTGCCTCTTGAGACGTTCGCGCCAGAATTACCAGCGATAATGCGAGAACGCACGGTTGGCATCAGCCATCTTGTGCGTGTCTTCGCGCTTCTTCACGGCGCTACCACGGTTGTTCGCTGCGTCCATGAGTTCGCCGCAGAGGCGATCAACCATGGTCGTTTCGTTACGCTTGCGTGCGGCCGCAATCAGCCAACGGATGGCGAGGGCCTGGCGACGCTCCGGACGAACATCGACCGGAACCTGGTAAGTTGCACCACCGACGCGGCGCGAACGCACTTCAACGTGCGGCGCAATGTTGTCGAGCGCGGAATGGAATACGGTGATCGGCTCCTGCTTCAGCTTGACCTGGACCGCATCGAACGCGCCGTAAACAATGCTTTCCGCTACGGACTTCTTGCCGTGCAGCATGATTGCGTTCATGAACTTCGTGACAACCAGATCACCGAACTTCGGATCCGGATTGATCTCGCGCTTTTCTGCTTTATGACGTCTGGACATACTTCTCGTCTCTTCGAACTGTTTCAGCGCTTTATCACGCGGAGGACCTCGCGCAGCGCCGGGATTTTAAAAACCGAATTACTTCGGACGCTTTGCACCGTACTTCGAACGGCGCTGCTTGCGGTTCTTGACGCCCTGCGTATCGAGAACACCACGGATGATGTGGTAACGAACGCCCGGAAGGTCCTTAACGCGGCCGCCGCGGATCATAACAACCGAGTGTTCCTGAAGGTTGTGGCCTTCACCCGGAATGTAGCCGATGACTTCGAAGCCGTTCGTCAGACGAATCTTGGCAACCTTACGGAGAGCCGAGTTCGGCTTCTTCGGGGTCGTCGTGTAAACGCGGGTGCAAACGCCACGCTTCTGCGGGTTTTCCTGCAGAGCAGGAACCTTATTGCGCTTTACCTGTGCCTGACGAGGCTTGCGGATCAGCTGATTTACGGTAGGCATATACCCATCCCTTGCAAAATCTTATCACGTTACCCTTGCGGGCGGATCGTTGCCGTCGCCGGCAGTTTCGAACGCCTCATGAAATGCGCAAAACAGGGGCCGATCCGCCTTTCCGCAGATGGCCCCAAATAAAGCAGAGGACGCACTATCGTGCGCGTCTTGCGTGCAGCATTGTAGTCGTCGGCGTGCGTTTCGAACCTTGTTTGAGGCGAACTCCAGAACGCGACGTTCCGAACCAGCCAGCCTCACATGGGCTCCGATGCGGCGGGGTGTACTGATTTCAAGGCCAACAGTCAAGGGCAATTAAGAAATATTCTATCGCGCGCAGGCCTGACATGCCTGCAAAACAAGGCTTTTGCACATGGTTTCGAACCTGGTGCCCGCCTCTTTGGCCCTTCGACAGGCGGAGTGTCGGATAGGGTTAAGGAATCGGCAACCACTTTGTGGGGGCTTTCCACGATCTTCGAGTCGGTCGCTGCAGAAGCATTCGAGGCGCGATGCATTTCCATCGCGCCGGACAAAAAAGGGCGCTAAGGTCGCGCCAGCCAATCGAAAGGAAACAAAATGGCCGTCACCCCAGACAACGACAATGCCCCGGACGAACCGATGGTGTTCATCATCATCGGCAAGGCCTATGAGACCGACGGCGACGAAGACGGCGTGGACATTCACGTGATGCTCAAGGCGCCCGACGACGACACCGCTGTTCGCGAAGCACTGAACGCCCTTGCCGAAGAGGGTTTTCTCGAGGCTGACCTGGACCAGATCGGCACACTGACCGAGATCCCGAGCGACGAACCCCACGCCTCCGCCTACCAGGGCGCACTCGAAGGCGAAGTGGCGATCATCCGCTTTAGCTAATCTTTGCAGTCAAGCGACCTTCGCCCTCGCCGTTGCCGCGCGGGGCGACCGCCCAAAAGAAGAAGCCGCCGAGATCGCTCTCGGCGGCTTCTTCTTTGTTTGGGTCAGAGGGCGGAACCCGCCCGCCCCGCTTATTCGGCTGCAGCGTTCTCGTTGGCGAGATCGGCAAGCATTGGCGTTGCTGCCTCGGCACCCGTGCCACGACGACGTTCTTCCAGGATCATCTCGTCGCGCGCAGTTGCGATGCGGCGGATCTGGGTCATCGTGCCACCGGTACCGGCCGGGATCAGACGTCCGACAATGACGTTTTCCTTCAGGCCCTGCAGGCCGTCCGTCTTACCAGCGATCGCCGCTTCGGTCAGGACCTTGGTGGTTTCCTGGAACGAAGCCGCCGAGATGAAGGACGGGGTCTGCAGCGACGCCTTGGTGATGCCGAGCAGGACCGGATCGCCGTATGCCGGCTTCTTGCCCTGTTCGATCAGGCCGTCGTTGACGTCTTCAAGCTCGATCCGGTCGACATTGTCACCGACGATGTAGGTCGAGTCGCCTGCATCGGTGATTTCCACCTTCTGCAGCATCTGGCGAACGATGACTTCGATGTGCTTGTCGTTGATGACAACGCCCTGCAGTCGGTAGACTTCCTGGATTTCGTTGACCAGGTAGGAAGCAAGTGCTTCCACGCCCTTGATCGCCAAGATGTCGTGCGGCGCCGGGTTGCCGTCGAGGATGTAGTCGCCCTTTTCGATGTAGTCGCCATCCTGAAGATGGAAGGGCTTGCCCTTCGGGATCAGGTACTCGACCGGCTCGACACCGTCTTCCGCCGGCTCGATCAGAACGCGACGCTTGTTCTTGTAGTCGCGGCCGAAGCGAACGGTGCCATCGATCTCAGCGATGATGGCGTGATCCTTCGGACGACGGGCTTCGAACAGTTCGGCAACACGCGGCAGACCACCGGTGATGTCCTTGGTCTTGGCGCTTTCGAGCGGCGAACGGGCGAGAACGTCACCCTGGCTGACCTTTTGGCCGGGTTCGACCGAGAGGATCGCGTCGACCGAGAGCAAGAAGCGGGCTTCGCCGCCGCGCGACAGCTTGGCAACTGCGCCGTTCTTGTCCTTGATGACGATCGCCGGCTTGAGGTCCGTACCACGCGGGGTCGAACGCCAGTCGATAACCTGGCGCTTGGTGATACCGGTCGACTCGTCGGTCGCTTCGAGCACCGAGATGCCGTCGACGACGTCTTCGAAGTGAACGGTACCTTCTACTTCCGTCATCATCGGACGGGTGTAGGGGTCCCACTCGGCGAGACGCTGGCCGCGCTTCACCTTGTCGCCATCGTCGACGAGGATCTTCGAACCATAGGCAACACGCTGCGACGAACGCTCGACGCCACGCTCGTCCAGGATCTGGACCGCCATGTTACGGCCCATCGCGACGAGAACGCCGTCCGAGTTGCGCAGCATGTTGCGGTTCTTGATCTGGACCGTACCTTCGTAGGACGCTTCCAGGAACGACTGGTCGACCACGGTCGCCGTACCACCAAGGTGGAAGGTACGCATGGTGAGCTGGGTGCCCGGTTCACCGATCGACTGTGCAGCGATAACGCCAACCGCTTCGCCCATGTTGACCGGCGTACCACGAGCCAGGTCGCGGCCGTAGCAGACGCCGCAAACGCCCGTCTGGATTTCGCAGGTCAGCGCCGAACGGATGCGGATCGACTGGATACCAGCCTTCTCGATCTCGATGACGTCGGGTTCCAGGATCATCCGGCCGGCATCGACGATGCGAGCGCCCGTGACCGGGTGATCGATGTCGTCCAGAGCCGTACGGCCAAGAATACGAGCGCCAAGCGAGGCCACAACCTGACCGGCGTCGACGATCGCCGTCATCGTGAGACCGTTTTCGGTGCCGCAATCGACGGAGTTGACGATGCAATCTTGCGCGACGTCGACGAGACGGCGGGTCAGGTAACCGGAGTTCGCGGTCTTCAAGGCGGTATCGGCCAGACCCTTACGGGCACCGTGGGTCGAGTTGAAGTACTCGTTAACGGTGAGGCCTTCCTTGAAGTTCGAGATGATCGGCGTCTCGATGATTTCACCCGACGGCTTGGCCATCAGGCCGCGCATGCCGCCCAGCTGACGCATCTGGTTCGGAGAACCACGGGCGCCCGAATGCGACATCATGTAGATCGAGTTCATCGGCTTCTGACGACCGTTTTCGTCGAACTCCACCGCCTTAATGCGGGCCATCATTTCGTCGGCGACCTTTTCGGTCGCCTTGCCCCAGGCGTCGACAACCTTGTTGTACTTTTCGCCCTGGGTGATGAGGCCGTCGTTGTACTGCTGCTCGTATTCCTTCACGAGCGCTTCAGTGTCGCCGACGATCTTCACCTTGGTGTCCGGGATGACCATGTCGTCCTTGCCGAAGGAAATGCCGGCGCGGCAGGCATGGGCAAAGCCGAGCTGCATGATGCGGTCGCAGAAGATAACCGTGTCCTTCTGGCCGCAGTGACGGTAGACCGCGTCGATCATCTTGGAGATGTTCTTCTTGGTCATTTCCTGGTTGCAGATGTCGAACGGCACGTTGACGTTGCGCGGCAGCAGCTCGCCGATGATCATGCGGCCAGGCGTGGTTTCATAGATCTTCGAAACCGGGTTGCCCTCGGCATCGACGGTCTTGAAGCGACCACGGATCTTGGCATGCAGGGTCACGGCCTTGGTTTCGAGCGCGTGGTGCAACTCGCCCATGTCCGAGAACGCCATGCCTTCGCCCGGCTCGTTCTGGTTCAGGATCGACAAGTAGTAGAGACCGAGAACCATGTCCTGCGACGGAACGATGATCGGCGCGCCGTTTGCCGGGTGCAGAATGTTGTTCGTCGACATCATCAGCACGCGTGCTTCGAGCTGGGCTTCGAGCGACAGCGGCACGTGAACGGCCATCTGGTCACCGTCGAAGTCGGCATTGAAGGCCGTGCAGACGAGCGGATGCAGCTGGATCGCCTTGCCTTCGACCAGGGTCGGTTCGAAGGCCTGGATGCCCAGGCGGTGCAGCGTCGGCGCGCGGTTCAGCAGAACCGGATGCTCGCGGATGACCTCGTCGAGGATATCCCAGACTTCCGGCTTTTCCTTTTCAACGAGCTTCTTGGCCTGCTTGACGGTCGAGGAGTAACCCTTGGCGTCGAGGCGGGCGTAGATGAACGGCTTGAACAACTCGAGCGCCATCTTCTTCGGAAGACCGCACTGGTGCAGCTTCAGTTCCGGACCGGTCACGATAACCGAGCGGCCGGAATAGTCGACGCGCTTGCCGAGCAGGTTCTGACGGAAGCGGCCCTGCTTGCCCTTCAGCATGTCGGACAACGACTTCAGCGGACGCTTGTTGGCACCGGTGATGACGCGGCCACGACGGCCGTTGTCGAACAGCGCATCGACAGATTCCTGCAGCATGCGCTTTTCGTTGCGGATGATGATGCCCGGAGCACGCAGTTCGATCAGGCGCTTCAGACGGTTGTTACGGTTGATGACGCGGCGATAGAGATCGTTCAGATCCGACGTCGCGAAACGACCGCCATCGAGCGGTACGAGCGGGCGCAGGTCCGGCGGGATCACGGGGACGACCTTCATGATCATCCATTCCGGACGGTTGCCGGAATCCATGAAGTTCTCGACGATCTTCAGGCGCTTCATCAGCTTCTTCTGCTTCAGATCCGAGGTCGTCTCCGCGAGCTCAGCGCGCAGATCGCCAGCGATCTTCTCCAGATTCATCGAAGCGAGCATTTCGTAGATCGCTTCAGCGCCGATCATGGCGGTGAACTGATCTTCGCCGAACTCATCGACGGCGAGCATGTAGTCTTCTTCGCTGAGGAGCTGGTTTTCCTTCAGCGACGTCAGACCCGGCTCGGTGACGATGTAGTTTTCGAAGTAAAGAACGCGCTCGACATCCTTCAGCGTCATGTCGAGCAGCGTGGAAATACGGCTCGGCAGCGACTTCAGGAACCAGATATGAGCAACCGGAGCGGCGAGCTCGATATGGCCCATGCGCTCACGGCGAACGCGCGACAGCGTAACTTCGACGCCGCACTTTTCGCAGATGATGCCCTTGTACTTCATGCGCTTGTACTTGCCGCACAGGCACTCGTAGTCCTTGATCGGGCCAAAGATGCGCGCGCAGAAAAGACCATCGCGTTCCGGCTTGAACGTGCGGTAGTTGATCGTCTCCGGCTTCTTGATCTCACCGTAAGACCAGGAAAGAATCTTCTCCGGCGAGGCGATCGAAATCCGGATGGAATCGAAGGTCTGTGCAGGCACCTGCGGATTGAAAAGATTCATGACCTCTTGGTTCATGCCTGTCTCCTTTACGGGCTTTACGCCCTGAGCTTGGCGAGGGTGCCGACAAATCCCGGGCGCCGGCCCCTGCCCCTTAAACAGCTAAAACCGCATTGGCTGCGGCTCTGTTCCTGCCGAAGACGTCAGCGTCTTCAGGCGGAAACGGTGCGCGCCGCATCGCGGCACGCACCTTGGGTCTCTTTACTCGGCTGCGTCCGGCAACTGTGCCGCGCCAGCCTCGTCGACCTTCGAGTTTTCGAGCTCGACCGAAAGGCCCAGCGAGCGCATTTCCTTGACGAGAACGTTGAAGCTCTCCGGAATGCCCGCTTCGAAAGTATCGTCGCCACGGACGATCGCTTCGTAGACCTTGGTACGACCGGCAACGTCGTCCGACTTCACCGTCAACATTTCCTGCAGGGTGTAGGCTGCGCCGTAAGCTTCCAGCGCCCAGACCTCCATTTCCCCGAAGCGCTGACCGCCGAACTGCGCCTTACCGCCCAGCGGCTGCTGGGTGACGAGCGAGTATGGACCGATCGAACGGGCGTGGATCTTGTCGTCGACCAGGTGGTTGAGCTTCAACATATAGATGTAGCCCACGGTCACCTGACGGTCGAACTGATCGCCGGTACGGCCGTCGTAAAGCGTCGACTGGCCGGTTACCTTCAGGCCCGCCTGCTCCAGCATCTCGTTGACGTCGGCTTCGACAGCACCGTCGAAGACCGGCGTTGCGATCGAAACGCCGCGACGGGTCTGCTCGGCCAGGCGCACGATCGACTCGTCGTCGTACTGCTTGATCGGCTCGCCCTTCGGGCCCGACCCGATGACGCTGTCGATGGTGTCGCGCAGCGGCTGGATGTCGGCGCCTGCCTTATAGGCATCAAGCATCGCGCCGATCTTCTTGCCCATGCCGGCGCAAGCCCAGCCAAGATGGGTTTCGAGGATCTGGCCGACGTTCATGCGCGAAGGCACGCCGAGCGGGTTCAGAACGACGTCGACATGCGTGCCGTCTTCCAGGAACGGCATGTCTTCGATCGGCACGATACGCGACACGACACCCTTGTTGCCGTGACGGCCGGCCATCTTGTCGCCCGGCTGGATCTTGCGCTTCACAGCGACGAAGACCTTGACCATCTTCATGACGCCCGGAGGCATTTCGTCGCCGCGCTGGACCTTCTCGACCTTGTCCATGAAGCGCTGTTCAAGGCGCGACTTGGATTCGTCGTACTGGGCACGCAGAGCTTCAATTTCGCCCTGAGCCTTTTCATCCTCGACGGCGAACATCCACCACTGCGAGCGGGGGTATTCGCTGACGACGAGGTTCGAAAGCTCGGTGCCCTTCTTGAAGCCCTTCGGGCCGGCAACGGCCGTGTGGCCACGCAGCATGTCGACGAGACGTGCGTAGACGTTACGATCGAGGATCGCCTGTTCGTCGTCGCGGTCCTTGGCGAGGCGTTCGATTTCCTCGCGCTCGATCGCCATCGCGCGCTCGTCCTTCTCAACGCCGTGGCGGTTGAAGACGCGAACTTCGACGACGGTACCGAAGGTGCCCGGGGGCATGCGCATCGAGGTGTCGCGAACGTCGGAGGCCTTTTCACCGAAGATGGCGCGCAGAAGCTTTTCTTCCGGCGTCATCGGGCTTTCGCCCTTCGGCGTGATCTTGCCGACGAGGATGTCACCCGGCTGAACCTCTGCACCGATATAAACAATACCGGCTTCGTCGAGATTGCGCAGCGCTTCTTCCGAAACGTTCGGAATGTCGCGGGTGATTTCTTCCGGACCCAGCTTCGTGTCACGCGCCATCACTTCGAATTCTTCGATGTGGATGGAGGTGAACACGTCGTCGCGCACGATCCGCTCGGAGAGCAGGATCGAGTCTTCGTAGTTGTAGCCGTTCCACGGCATGAACGCGACGAGCGCGTTGCGGCCGAGCGCCAGGTCACCGAGGTCGGTCGACGGACCGTCGGCGATGATGTCGCCCTTGTTCAGAACGTCACCGACGGTAACCAGCGGGCGCTGGTTGACGCAGGTGTTCTGGTTCGAACGCTGGAACTTCTGCAGACGATAGATATCGACGCCCGACTTCGACGGATCGAGGTCTTCGGTGGCGCGGATAACGATACGGGTCGCGTCAACCTGGTCGACGACGCCGCCACGACGGGCCGCGATTGCTGCGCCGGAGTCACGGGCAACGACCGGCTCCATGCCGGTACCAACAAACGGCGCTTCGGCGCGCAGCAGAGGCACGGCCTGACGCTGCATGTTCGAGCCCATCAGTGCGCGGTTGGCGTCGTCGTTCTCAAGGAACGGGATGAGCGCCGCGGCGACCGAAACGAGCTGCTTCGGCGAAACGTCCATCAGGTTGATGTTGTCGCGCGGAGCCAGCATAACTTCGCCGGCGTGACGGCAAACGACGAATTCTTCCGAGAACGAACCGTCGCTCTCAAGAACCGAGTTTGCCTGGGCGACGTGATACTTCGCTTCTTCCATCGCCGAGAGATAGACGACGTTGTTCGTCACCTTGCCGTCAACGATCTTGCGGTACGGGCTTTCGATGAAGCCGTACTTGTTGACGCGAGCAAAGGTCGCAAGCGAGTTGATCAGACCGATGTTCGGGCCTTCCGGCGTTTCGATCGGGCAAATACGGCCGTAGTGCGTCGGGTGAACGTCGCGGACTTCGAAGCCGGCGCGCTCGCGGGTCAGACCACCCGGGCCAAGTGCCGAAAGACGGCGCTTGTGGGTGATTTCCGAAAGCGGGTTCACCTGGTCCATGAACTGCGACAGCTGCGAGGAGCCGAAGAATTCGCGGACGGCTGCGGCAGCCGGCTTGGCGTTGATCAGATCCTGCGGCATGACGGTGTCGATTTCAATCGACGACATACGTTCCTTGATCGCGCGCTCCATGCGGAGCAGACCAAGGCGGTACTGGTTTTCCATCAACTCGCCGACCGAACGAACACGGCGGTTGCCGAGGTTGTCGATGTCGTCGATTTCGCCCTTACCGTCGCGCAGTTCGACGAGCATCTTGACGACAGCCAGGATGTCTTCCTTGCGCAGGATACGGACGGTATCCGCAACTTCAAGGTCGAGGCGCATGTTCATCTTGACGCGGCCGACGGCCGAGAGGTCGTAGCGCTCGGCGTCGAAGAACAGCGTGTTGAACATGGCTTCCGCGGAATCCATGGTCGGCGGCTCGCCCGGACGCATCACGCGGTAGATATCGAACAGAGCGTCCTGACGGTTCTCGTTCTTGTCTACGGTCAGCGTGTTGCGGATGTACGCGCCGACATTGATATGGTCGATGTCGAGAACCGGGATTTCGTCGAAGCCGGCCGACAGAATGACGGGAAGCGTCTTCTCGTCGATCTCGTCGCCTGCTTCGAGGTAGATTTCACCGGTTGCGAAGTTGACGACGTCTTCGGCAAGATAGTTGCCGTAGAGGTCATCATTGGTCGCCTTGAGCGCCTTCAGACCCTTGTCCTGCAACTGACGAAGCAGACGCGGGGTCAGCTTCTTGCCAGCTTCAACGACCACTTCACCGGTGTCGGCGTCGACCATCTCGGTGATGGCCTTCTGACCCTTCAGGGCATCCGGCTGGAACGGCACGCGCCAGCCTTCGCCGTCGCGCTGGTAAAGCGACTTCGTGTAGAAGGTGTCGAGGATTTCCTCGCCGTCCATGCCGAGCGCCATCAGCAGCGACGACACCGGAATCTTGCGGCGGCGGTCGATACGGGCATGCACGATGTCCTTGGCGTCGAACTCGATGTCGAGCCAGGAACCGCGGTAAGGAATGACGCGTGCTGCGAAGAGCAGCTTGCCCGACGAATGGCTCTTGCCCTTGTCGTGGTCAAAGAACACGCCCGGCGACCGGTGCATCTGCGAAACGATAACGCGCTCGGTACCATTGACGATGAAGGTACCGTTGTCGGTCATGAGCGGCATGTCGCCCATGTAGACGTTCTGTTCCTTGATGTCCTTGATCGACTTCGCGCCGGTATCCTCGTCGATATCGAATACGATGAGGCGCAGCGTCACCTTAAGCGGCGCTGCGTAGGTCAGATCGCGCTGACGGCATTCCTCGACGTCGAACTTCGGCGGCTCGAATTCGTAGGAAACGAACTCCAGCATCGATGCGCCCGAGAAATCCTTGATCGGGAAAACGGACTTGAAAACAGCTTGGAGCCCCTCGTCAGGGCGACCGCCCTTGGGCTCTTCAACCATCAAAAACTGGTCGTAGGATGCCTTCTGAACCTCGATGAGGTTCGGCATTTCTGCGACTTCTGGAATTTTACCAAAAAACTTGCGTACGCGCCTGCGACCGTTAAACGAAAGGGTCTGAGCCATCGTCGCTCCTTGTCAATCTTGCATCCGGGCCTGCAACGGACGGGAACCGATGGCCAGTCGACCCCATCAATCAATGAGTAGTTCAATCTCGTCCAGCGAATGGAAAACGCTCAGCGCGGATTGCTGTGCTGCCTTCCGTTCGAGACCATCCTCTTGAAGAACCCATTACCCAAAAGCCGTTTTTCGACAGGCTTTTGGGTAATATGTTCTAAAAACGGTCAAAGAGAGGCGGCCTGAAAAGGCCACCTCCCCTTGCATGTAGCCGAATTACTTGACGTCAACCTTGGCGCCAGCGTCTTCGAGCTTCTTCTTGAGGTCAGCAGCTTCAGCCTTGGAAACTGCTTCCTTGACCGGCTTCGGAGCGCCTTCGACCAGGTCCTTGGCTTCCTTGAGGCCGAGACCGGTGATGGCGCGGACTTCCTTGATGACGTTGATCTTGTTGGCGCCAGCGTCAACGAGGATAACGTCAAATTCGGTCTTTTCTTCTTCAGCAGCAGCAGCAGCACCGCCGGCAGCGCCGCCAGCAACAGCAACAGCTACCGGAGCAGCAGCCGAAACGCCCCACTTCTCTTCGAGCAGCTTGGAAAGCTCAGCAGCTTCCAGAACGGTCAGCGAGGAGAGGTCTTCAACGATCTTTGCGAGATCAGCCATTTTACTTTTCCTTTTGTTCGGTTCGAACTGGTTTTAAATACAACAGCGAAAATCCGCCTTAGGCGGCTTCGTCCTTCTTGGCATAGGCCGAGAACACGCGAGCAAGCTGGCTTGCCGGTGCTGCAACAACCGTTGCGACGCGGGTTGCCGGGGCATTGAGAAGGCCCAGCAGCTTTGCGCGCAGCTCGTCCAGCGAAGGCAGGGTCGCGAGCGACTTGACTGCTTCGGCGTTGAGCGTGGTTGTGCCCATGGCGCCACCGAGAACAACGAGCTTGTCGTTGGTCTTGGCGAAATCCATGACGACCTTAGGAGCCGTGATCGGGTCTTCGCTGTATGCGATCAGCGTCTGACCCTTGAAGAGATTGCTCATCCCTTCCGACTCGGTGCCCTGAAGAGCGATCTTGGCCAGGCGGTTTTTCGCGACTTTGACGGTGCCGCCAGCAGCGCGCATCTTCGAACGGAAGTCGTTCATCTGCGCAACTGTGACACCAGCATAGTGGGCCACGACAACCGAACCGGAAGCCTTGAAGACTTCGTTCAGCTCCGTGACGAATTCGCGTTTTTCCGCTCTTTCCACTGTCTGTCTCCAGTAGGCAGGGTTGCAATACTGCAGCCCCGCCGGGTTTGCCTTTGTCACCCGAGATCGAGCTCGATCCCACGTAACGCTTAAGGATCCTGTCCCTTGGCGTTCCCGGAAGAGCCGGGTCTGACACAAGGCAAGCGAGGTTCGAACCGAATTTCGACGCCTCCGGCGCCATTGTGAAATTCAGATCTTACCCGTCTCATGCAGGCCGAAGTGATTAAGGTAAAACCACCCGCAATCTCGGACAGGAGTTCCGGACTTGACGTCCGGAATTCCCGGCCTCGAAAGGCCGGGAATTTGGTACCGGGCCGAAGCCCGAAAACGATTAAGCGACGCTGAGCGTGGCCGGGTCGATCTTGAGGCCTGGGCCCATGGTCGACGAAATAGCGACGCGCTTGACGTAGTTGCCCTTGGCGCCGGTCGGCTTTGCCTTGATCACTGCGTCAGCGAAGGCACGGATGTTTTCTTCCAGTGCCTTGGCATCGAAGGATGCCTTGCCGATGCCGGCGTGAACGATACCGGCCTTTTCGACGCGGAACTCGACGGCGCCGCCCTTGGATGCCTTGACGGCACCAGCGACGTCCATCGTGACCGTGCCGACCTTCGGGTTCGGCATCATGCCACGCGGGCCGAGAACCTTACCGAGGCGACCGACGAGCGGCATCATGTCCGGGGTGGCGATGCAGCGATCGAAATCGATCTTGCCGCCCTGAACGATTTCGACGAGCTCTTCCGCGCCAACGACGTCAGCACCGGCGGCCTTGGCTTCGTCAGCCTTGGCGCCACGTGCAAAAACGGCGACGCGAACCGAGCGGCCGGTGCCGTTCGGCAGGTTGACGACGCCGCGAACCATCTGGTCGGCGTGGCGCGGGTCAACGCCGAGGTTCATCGCAACTTCGATGGTCTCGTCGAACTTGGCAGTTGCACGTTCCTTGACCATCGAGACGGCCTCGGTGAGGCCGTAGACCTTCGTCGGATCGACGCCCTCGCGGGACTTCTGTACACGCTTTGCAATCTTCGCCATGGTCTTAGCCTACCACTTCCAGGCCCATAGCGCGGGCAGAGCCCTCGATCATGGCCATTGCGCCTTCGATATCGGCAGCATTGAGATCCTTCATCTTGGCTTCGGCGATCGACTTGATCTGAGCCTTGGTGAGCTTGCCGGCCGAACCGCCCTTGCCGGGGGTCTTCGAACCGGACTGGATCTTCGCTTCCTTCTTCAGGAAGTAGCTGACCGGCGGCTGCTTCATGACGAAAGTGAAGGACTTGTCCTGGTAATAGGTGATGACGACCGGGATCGGCATACCCTTTTCCATTTCCTGCGTAGCGGCATTGAACGCCTTGCAGAATTCCATGATGTTAATGCCACGCTGACCGAGCGCAGGACCGATCGGCGGGGACGGATTGGCCGACCCAGCCTTCACCTGCAGCTTGAGCTGGCCTGCAACTTTCTTAGCCATTTCTCTCTGCCTTTCTGAAATCCCCTTGCGACGGATCGCACCGGGATCTGTTACGCCGGTTGCCCGGCTTGTTGCCGATCACGGGGATCAGCGGCTGCGGTTGCGTGGTACGGACGATCCGACCCGGCTAAGGTCGCTCCCCTTCCACGCGCATGCGGATTTCTCCGCCAGAACGGGTCGTAACCCGCCCTATCTCTTGAGATCTTCTCAGACCTTCTCGACCTGACCGTATTCCAGCTCGACCGGCGTCGCGCGACCGAAGATCGAAACCTCGACCTTGAGGCGCGAACGCTCTTCGTCGACATCCTGAACGACGCCGTTGAACGAGGCGAACGGACCATCCGAAACGCGGACCTGCTCGCCGATCTCAAACGAGACCGACGGCTTCGGACGCTCGACGCCATCCTGGACCTGACCAAGGATGCGCTCAGCCTCATGGTCCGGAATCGGAACCGGCTTGCTGTCGGTACCGAGGAAACCCGTTACCTTCGGCGTATTCTTGATGAGATGGAAAGCCTCATCCGTCAGATTGGCGCGAACCAGAACGTAGCCCGGGAAGAACTTGCGCTCGGCGTCGACCTTGCGGCCACGACGCACTTCGACGACTTTCTCGGTCGGCACGAGAATCTTCTCGAACAAATGCTCGAGACCCTTCTGCTTGGCCTTTTCCTCGATCGATTCAGCGACCTTCTTTTCGAAGTTCGAATAGGCGTGAACAATATACCAACGCGCAGCCATACTACCCTCCACCCAATCAAGCGCCAACGTTGAGGATGAGGCCGATCGCCCAACCCATCAACTGGTCCGCAGCAAAGAAGAAGGCAGCGGCAAAAAAGACCATGACGAAAACCATCAGCGTCGAGATCATCGTCTCGCGCCGAGAAGGCCAAGTCACTTTCGACGTCTCAGAGCGAACCTGCTGCAGAAACGTTACCGGATTCGTTTTGGATGCCATGTAATGCTCACGCCATTACGGCGCGTAAAGCCGATGATTCAGCCCCACGCACCGCGTGTCTGTTTGGACCCTACATAAAGACCGATTCTAAAAACCACAAGAGCCAATCAGTCTTTTTTGTGAATTTCGTCGACCGGGTAACCGGTCCTTAAACCTAGTCTGCCGACCTCTCAGCCTTTATGCAAGCGCTAGAGAAATGGCAGGGGCAGAGGGGCTCGAACCCCCGACCTGCGGTTTTGGAGACCGCCGCTCTACCAACTGAGCTATACCCCTATTCAGCTGCGCCTTCGTCTAACAACGTGTCGCCGCCTCAAGTCAGCGGCTTAATATTCAGTTTGCCGGAGGATGACAAGCACCTTTCACCGAAGAAGCGAAAAAATCCTCATCGAAATGCGACAACCCCCTGCCCTGCCGTCTCCGGCGTCACGAATGGGCGCAAGTCATTGTGGAGCCTGCCGTAATTTTCCACAGCGTCCGAGGCCAGGGATCCGCTATCCTGCCGGCAATTGCCCGGAACCCGAATCATATGTCGCGCATCGTGCTGGTCGAATATGATCCCTGCTGGCCGTCGCTCTTTAAGGAACGGGCCTCAGCAATCGCGATGCTGCTTTCACCTTTCACCCGCGAAATCCATCACATCGGCAGCACCGCGGTGCCCGGATTGGCGGCGAAACCGAAAATCGACATTGACGTGGTCGTCTCGGATCTAAGGATATTGCCGGAACTGACCGCGCGCCTTCGCAGCACCGGCTACACCTTTCACGGCGATCCGCACGCAGGCGATCTCTGGACGTTCCGCCGATGCGCGCCCTTACGGCACGCGCCTCTATCTGTAAGGGAGCGGCAACCCCGCCCATGCGGCGCGCCTCCTCTTCCGCGACCAGTTGCGTGAACGGCCAGACTATGCCGAGCGATACGAGACGCTGAAAAAGCGGCTTGCCGCAGACGCCAATGGCGATTGGGATATCTACACCCACGGCAAGCGCGACTTTATCGACGAAGTCCTGGCAGCTCCTGCAACGAAAAAGGCCCCGCCGTTGCCAGCGGGGCCTCTCTACTGATCTGAAATCAGCAGATTACTCGACGATCGAGGCAACGATGCCTGCGCCGACGGTACGGCCGCCTTCGCGGATCGCGAAGCGCAGCTTTTCTTCCATCGCGATCGGAACGATCAGCTCAACGGCAACGGTGACGTTGTCGCCCGGCATAACCATTTCCGTGCCTTCCGGCAGCGTCACGATGCCCGTCACGTCCGTCGTGCGGAAGTAGAACTGCGGACGGTAGTTCGTGAAGAACGGCGTATGACGGCCGCCTTCTTCCTTCGTCAGGATGTAGGCTTCAGCCATGAACTTCTTGTGCGGCTTGACCGAACCCGGCTTGCACAGGATCTGGCCACGCTCGACGCCGTCACGGTTAACACCACGGATCAGCGCGCCGATGTTGTCGCCGGCCTGGCCCTGGTCGAGCAGCTTGCGGAACATTTCAACGCCCGTAACCGTCGTCTTCGACGTGTCGCGGATGCCGACGATTTCAACTTCTTCGCCGACCTTGACGATGCCGCGCTCAACGCGACCGGTCACAACCGTACCACGGCCCGAGATCGAGAACACGTCTTCGATCGGCATCAGGAACGGCTGGTCGATCGGACGCTCCGGCGTCGGGATGTAGGCGTCAACAGCAGCCATCAGCTCGCGGATCGCGTCTTCGCCGATCTTCTTGTCCGAATCTTCGAGTGCAGCAAGCGCCGAGCCCTTGATGATCGGAATGTCGTCGCCCGGGAATTCGTAGGACGACAGCAGTTCGCGAACTTCAAGCTCGACGAGCTCGAGAAGCTCGGCGTCGTCAACCTGGTCGACCTTGTTGAGGAACACGACGATTGCCGGAACGCCAACCTGGCGAGCGAGCAGGATGTGCTCGCGGGTCTGCGGCATCGGGCCGTCAGCGGCCGAGCAAACCAGGATCGCGCCGTCCATCTGCGCAGCACCGGTGATCATGTTCTTGACGTAGTCGGCGTGGCCGGGGCAATCAACGTGAGCGTAGTGACGGTTCGCCGTCTCATACTCAACGTGGGCCGTCGAAATGGTGATACCACGGGCCTTTTCTTCCGGCGCAGCGTCGATCTGGTCATACGCCTTGAACTCGCCGAAGTACTTCGTGATCGCTGCGGTCAGCGACGTCTTGCCATGGTCAACGTGGCCAATCGTGCCAATGTTAACGTGCGGCTTGTTGCGCTCAAATTTGCTCTTTGCCATGGGTACGTTTCCTGTGGTCAAGTATGAATGATCAGCCGGCAGGGCCGGTTTGTGGAGCCGTTTAAGGGTTTCAGGGGATTTGCGCAAGACTTAATTGCGTACGCCCGGACCGGTCGCCGACGGCCTTTTCCTGCCGATATGTAAGAACGGTGAAACGCCGGCACAAGAGCAGGCATCCGCGAATCACAGATCGCCAGGCAAGCAAGACTAACAATGGCTTACTGCGAATCGTTGAACCGTCGGATTAATTTCAAATAAGGAGAGTGTTCGCTGCTGGAGCGGGTAGCGGGAATCGAACCCGCGTATTCAGCTTGGAAGGCTGCTGCTCTACCATTGAGCTATACCCGCGGGCCTTCGATCCAGAAGCAGAATGGTGGAGGGAGTTGGATTTGAACCAACGTAGGCTGAGCCAACGGATTTACAGTCCGTCCCCTTTAACCACTCGGGCATCCCTCCATTATTCTGTCGGGATCTTTCGACCAAGCAATTGAGATCGTGAGACAACCAGCGACGCGTCGTTGCCGCCTCTCGATCTGTGGCCGGGTATATGACCGCCCTCTTTCCTCCTGTCAACACGGGTCAGTGGAAAATTTCCGAATTTCTCCACAGCGACAATTCCGGACCACGCATCGAAAACCATTTCGCCACGCCTGCAACCCCTCTATAAGACGCCCATGAGCAAAGATCGCACCGGCGACAAGAGCGCCAAGGACACCCATTACGCCAACCTCAGGCGCGCCCACCGCGACGCCAAGCGGGAACGTGGCGAAATCCCCACGCCAAAACAGGAGAAGCGCCGCAAGGCGCCGGCCGACTGGAAGCCGCCGCAGCTCGCGCCCGAGCAGGTTCTGCTCTACGGCCTGCATACGGTTCGCGCCGCCCTCGACAATCCGGCGCGCCAGGTCGTTCGCCTCAGCGTGACGGCGAACGCCGCTGCAAGATTGGAGCTCGACGAGCTTTCGGCCCTACCCTTCCCGGTCGAAACGGTAACGCCACAGGATCTGGACAAGATCCTCGGCCCCGATGCGATCCACCAAGGCGTGATGCTCGAGACGCGCCCCTTGCCGCATCGCAGGCTCGAAGCGCTTCGCGACTGCCCGCTGATTCTGGTGCTCGACCAAGTGACCGATCCGCACAATGTCGGCGCCATCATGCGTTCCGCCGTCGCCTTCGACGCCGGTGCGCTGATCACCACCATGCGCCACAGCCCGACCGAATCGGGCGTTCTCGCCAAATCCGCCTCGGGCGCGCTGGAAATGATTCCCTATATCCAGATCACCAATCTTGCGGATGCCATCGAAGAACTCCACCGGCTGGGCTTCCAGACGATCGGCCTCGATTCGGAAGGACCGCAGCCGCTTGAAGGAACATTCAGCGGTGAGAAGATTGCGCTCGTTCTCGGCTCCGAGGGCAAGGGACTGCGGCAGAAGACCCGTTCGATCGTGACGGACCTCGCTCGCCTCGACATGCCGGGTGCAATCAAGTCGCTGAACGTATCGAATGCGGCAGCAATCGCCATGTACGCAGCGCGTCAGTTCCTGAACCGCTGACATCCACGCACAGCCGGCCGCCCGTGGCGATCAAGCGGACGGCGGCGTCACCCCACACTGCTGCAAGAGCCGGCGCATTGACGCGAAAATGTGCCTGTGGAAATCTCCGCGTCGTTGGGATCGGAGAGCTCCATGGTCGTCGCTGTTGCGTCACGCGTTCCTATGTTTCGGCTGCTGGTCTTGAGTGCAGCCTGCCTCGGTCCACTCACCGCCTTCGCCGCGGGCGACATCGATCCCGGGATCATCGCGGCGCAGACGGGCGACTATCTGGTCGCGCCGCTCGATGGTGCCGATGGATGCAAGCTCACCCTCACCGCCGATGAGGCGATCGGCGGCTACGCGGTTACCGGAGCCGAGGGTTGCGCCAAGAGCCTGCCAACCCTTGCCGACGTCGCCGCCTGGAATTTCGACGGGAGCGGCGGCCTGTTGCTGATCGACGTCCTGCGAAAAGTCCGCGCCCGCTTTGAAGAGAGCGAGGGATCCCCGCTCCTGACGAAGGGCGAGGACGGGCCTCGACTGGCGCTCGTACCCGCGGTGGACGGCATCTCGCATCTGCCGGCGTCGGCAAATATGAAAGGCGCGTGGCAGATGAAACGACCCGACGGAACCGCCATCTGCCATGTGCGCTTTGCGGAGACTGCCGACAGTGACGGCAGTCTCGCACTGTCCGTCGAAGAGCCATGCGATGGCGCCGTCAGAAAATTGAAACTGAAGAGCTGGACGGCGAACGGCCTTGGCATAACCCTGCTCGGCGAAGACGGCAGCTCGCTCGCCTTCACCGCCACACCTTCCGGCTTCGAGAAAGACCGCAATGAGGGCGGCAAGCCGCTGCTCCTCGTCAGAAACTGACCAATTGCCCCGTAGGACTCAGCGGCGTGCTCATGCCGGCCGCCGTCGGGCAGCCGTCGCGCAACTTCTTCCAGGTGGAGACGTTGAGGTTCATTTCGCAGCGCGCCATATAGACGTTGCCGTCGACCCTTAGGCAGGCGATCTGTCCGAGCTCATATTTCGAACCGTCGCGGTTGCGGCACGTGCAATTGTGTGCGCGCGCCGCGTCGGCGGTGAGCAGTGCAGCCACCGCAGCGGTCATGCCCAACAGAATTGTCCGCCGGTCCACCATCGATGCATTATAAAGCAGATTGTGAAATCCCAAAACGGACAATGCCGGCTGCGTTTGCAACCGGCACCGTCCGCACGCAGGGCCTGGGCCCCTCCACCGGATCACGTCAGTGACCCGCTGAACCTATATGTTAGCTCGCCAGGCGAAGGACGTTGCCTTCCGCGATGGTCTTTTCAGCCTCAGCAATCGCAAACTGCTTGGAGTCGGCGCTGAGGTTGAGGCCTTCGGCACGGACAAATTCCACATCTGTGACGCCCAGGAAGCCGAAGACCGTCTTCAGGTAGGATTCCTGGTGGTCCATGACGGCGGCCGGACCGGCGGAGTAGTGACCGCCACGGGTCGAGGCGACGATGATCTTCTTGCCCTTGGCGAGGCCTTCCGGACCATTTTCGGTGTAGCGGAAAGTCTTGCCGGAGACGGCGATGCGGTCGATCCAGGCCTTCAGCTGGCTCGGGATGCCGAAGTTGTACATCGGGGCACCGATGACGACCGTGTCGGCCGCCAGGAATTCTTCGAGCATGTCGCGGCCAAGCTTGACGTCGGCGGCGAGGTCGGCATCCACGCCTGCGAGATCGGCGGGGGCCATGATCTGGGCGCCGGTCAGGTGCGGGAGCGAGCTGGCAGCGAGGTCGCGATAGGTCACGGTGGCATCCGGGCGGTCAGCCTTGATCTGAGCGGCGAGTGCCGCCGTCAGACGACGGGAAACCGAGTGATCACCGAGGATACCAGAGTCGATATGAAGAACGTTCATGGGAACACCTTTGTGTTTGCGTTGCGGTGATCCACATATGAGGGGAAAACAATCGACCGATAAGCCAGCGGATATTTGACATACTGTTTCCAGACGGAAACAATCGGGCAAATCATCCGGACCTCGGAGACAGAACAAATGCAGGATCTGAACGATCTCGGGCTTTTTGCCGCCGTCGTGCGCAACAATGGCTTCAGCGCCGCCGCACGCGATCTCAATATACCCAAATCCAAGCTCAGCAAACATGTGGCCCGTCTCGAGGAGCAGCTCGGCGTGCGCCTTCTGGAGCGCTCGACCCGCAAGCTGCGTGTCACCGATATCGGCCGGGTTTTCTATGAACATTGCCAGGGGCTGCTCGACGGCGTCGCGGCCGCCGAAGCCGAAATCGCGGCGGTGCGGGCTGAACCTTCGGGCACAGTCAGGCTCGCCTGCCCGCTCGGCTTCACCCCGATGCTCGCGGATATCCTGCCGGCGTTTCACCGGCGTTATCCCGGCGTGCGGCTCCTGATCACCGCCACCAACCGGCGCATCGATCTGATCGAGGAACGGATTGATGTGGCGCTTCGCGCCCGCGGCCAGCTCGATACCGACAATCAGTTGATCATCCGCAAGTTCGGCGAGGTTCGTGAGCGGCTCGCCGCCAGCCCGACATTCCTTGCCCGCTCGGGCGACATCACCATCGACAACCTCAGCCAGCAGGCGACGCTGTCGATGAACGAACAACACCCGACCGACGTCTGGCGGCTCGTCTCAGCCGACGGAAACACGACGGAGATCTCCCATCGTCCGATCATCGGCTGCAGCGACTTCCTGATCCTCGAACGCGCCGCAATCGAAGGCATGGGCGTGGCACTGTTGCCGGACCATATCTGCGAACGCGCCTTCCGCGCTGGCGTACTCGTGCCGGTGCTGCCGGAATGGACCTCGAACGACGTCGTCGTCCACCTCGTCTTCCCGTCTCGCCAGGGCATGCTGCCGGCAACCCGGGCGCTGATCGACTATCTCGCCGAAAACCTTCTCAACGCCCTGCAGAAATGCCGGGAGGTTCCGATGCGCATGGCCCCCTCATTCGATATCTGACATCGCGAGGCAGTCCCGCTCAGCACCGGCAAATCATCAAGACATTGCCGTCGGGGTCGCGGATCTTGAACCATTGCTCGAATTGCACTGGCGTGACGATCTCGACACCGAGGGCGACCGCGTGACGATGTGCTGCAGCCACATCAAATGCGAATGCGGTTAAAGCTTCAAAAAATGGGCGATTTCAGCAGAGAAAGGCAGATGTGGTGCCCCCAGAGAGACTCGAACTCCCGACCTACTGATTACAAATCAGCCGCTCTACCAACTGAGCTATAAGGGCACTTACTTTGGTGGGAGTTACCATAATATCATCCGGTGTAAAGCAAAATTGCGAATTCTCCCAATTTTTCAGATGCGTTCGGCTTCTGGCCATGCCAGAAACGATGGACAGAGATCGCCGCAAGCGGCGCGCAACATATCGAGCGGACTAGAATTTCATGGCCCGAACGTTCAATTCCTTCGCCTTTCTCGCCTCGCCCGCGGAGGAGGCACAGAAGGCTGCGGCTGATCTCAAGGCGATCTATGGTGACAACGACCCGGCGAAGGCCGATGTGATCGTGGCGCTCGGCGGCGATGGCTTCATGCTGCAGACGCTGCACCAGACCATGAACAGCGGCAAGCTGGTCTACGGCATGAACCGCGGCTCCGTCGGCTTTCTGATGAACCGCTACAGCACCGAGAACCTGACGGACCGCATCTGCCAGGCAGTCGAAAACGCGTTCCATCCGCTGGAGATGCAGACGACCGACGTCTACGGCGAGAGCTTCACGGCGCTTGCGATCAACGAAGTCTACCTCTTCCGGCAGTCCTATCAGGCTGCAAAGCTTCGCGTCCTCATCGATGGGAAGACAAGGCTCGAGGAGCTGACCTGCGACGGCCTGCTGGTGGCGACACCAGCCGGTTCCACCGCCTACAATCTCTCCGCTCACGGCCCGATCCTGCCGCTCGAAGCACCGCTTCTGGCCATGACGCCGGTCAGTGCCTTCCGTCCACGCCGCTGGCGCGGCGCGCTCTTGCCGAACCATGTCACGGTCGAGATTGAGATCCTGGAAGCCGACAAGCGGCCGGTGAACGCCGTGGCGGACCATCAGGAAGTAAAGTCGGTGGTCAAGGTGCGGATCGCCGAATCGGAGAACATGACGGCGCGCATCCTCTCGGATCCCGATCATTCCTGGTCGGACCGCATCCTAGCCGAGCAATTTTCGAACTGAACGCACGTTCTCCGCGCGATATGTTATGATCCTCCATGGCTCGTTTTCCGACGGCTACTGCATGTTTCCTTTAATCGTACCCGATTAAAGGAAAAAACATGCAGCAATTCAAAGTGCTACAGCGACCTTTGCGCGTCTGATAAGACGCGCGGCGCTGTAGGAGCGAAGCAGCAGCGGAGCTGCGGTTTGAAAGGACGACAATCCCCAATGCGAAGATCCGCCCTCCTCGCGCTCCTCCTGTTCGTGAGCACCGCCGGCGCCAGGGCCGAGGACGCCAACGTCGTGCCGCCGCAGGCTACGTTTGTCACGAGCACCGGCTACTGGGAGGAAAGCGGAGCGCCGCTTTCATCACTCGACCCCAATGCGGCCGCCGAGAAGCAAAGCGACGCCCGCCGCGGTTACTACAAGTTGATCGCGCTTCGCCAGACGGATGGCACCGCACAGGTCCATCTGCAGCAGATCGAAGCGACGCCAGCCGGACCGGTGGTGGTTTCCTCGGCGGAGCTCGAAGAGTTCTCGGCGCTCAAGGCCTATGTCACCGACATTCGCCCGGAGACCTCAACCGGCGTCACCGCGCAGCCGGGCATGTTCGCGACCGTCTATCTGAAGACAGATCCGACCGCCCGCGAACCGGAGACCTGGACCGTGCTCATCGATGATCTCGGCGACATCAAGGTCGAGCGCGCCTCGAACTGAGCAAAAGAAAAGGCCGGATGCGAACACCCAGCCTTCTTCAATTCAAGAACTCTCGCAGCGATGCTTAGATCACTTCATTGTTTCATCGAAACACTGAAGTGATCTAAGTCTTTGAAAATACGCAATTCCGGACGGAAAACCGTTTCGCACTTTTCCTGGAATTGCTCTAGTTCAAATCGTCGACGGCTGCATCCGCGCCACCGCTGACACGGTGAGCAAGTGCCGCCTCCATGAACTCGTTGAGCTCGCCGTCGAGAACGTCGCCCGGTGCGGTGCTTTCGACGCCGGTGCGCAGATCCTTGACCAGCTGGTAGGGCTGCAGCACGTAGGAGCGGATCTGGTGGCCCCAGCCGATATCGGTCTTCGAAGCCGCTTCGGCATTGGCCGCCTCTTCGCGCTTCTTCAGCTCGGACTCGTAGAGACGGGCGCGCAGCATGTCCCAGGCCTTGGCCCGGTTCTTGTGCTGCGAACGTTCCTGCTGGCACTGCACGACAATGCCCGACGGCATGTGCGTGATGCGGACAGCCGAATCGGTGGTGTTGACGTGCTGGCCGCCGGCGCCCGACGAGCGATAGGTGTCGATGCGGCAGTCGCTCTCGTTGATGTCGATCTGGATCGAGTCATCGACAACGGGGTAGACCCAGATGGACGAGAACGACGTGTGGCGGCGCGCGTTGCTGTCATAGGGGGAGATGCGCACCAGGCGGTGCACGCCCGATTCGGTCTTCAGCCAGCCATAGGCGTTGTGGCCCTTGACGAGCAAAGTGGCGGATTTGATGCCAGCCTCTTCGCCGTCCTGAATTTCCATCAGTTCGACCTTGTATCCCTGGCGCTCGGACCAGCGGGTGTACATGCGCAACAGCATGTTGGCCCAGTCCTGGCTCTCGGTGCCGCCGGCGCCGGAATGCACTTCGAGATAGGTGTCGTTCTGATCGGCCTCGCCAGAAAGCATAGCCTCGACCTGCTTCTTGGCGGCTTCGTTGCGCAGTTCACGCAGCGCCTGTTCGGCATCCGCGATGATCGCCGCGTCGCCCTCTTCCTCACCGAGCTCGATGAGTTCGATGTTGTCGTTGAGCTGCTGCTCGAAGCGGCGCAAGCCATTGATGCCGTCGTCGAGCTGCTGGCGCTCGCGCATCAGCTTCTGTGCTTCCGAAGCATCGTTCCACAAGGTCGGATCTTCCGCCTTGTTGTTCAACCAGTCCAGTCGTCTTACCGCCTGATCCCAGTCAAAGATGCCTCCTCAGCAGGCTTATGGCCTGCTTGATTTCGTCGACAATGTTCTCGATTTCGCTGCGCATGATCCTGCTTCTTGTGAACCCGATATGAAGGTGAGCGTCAAATAGCGATGCCCGCCGCTGATGTAAAGGCGGCGGGCATCGCGAGAGGGGAAAGGCTCAGAACAGACCGTTGGAGCCCGAGGTCACCGCCTGGTTCGCCTGCGGCGAATTCTTCAGGATCTCTTCCGGCGGCACGTATTGATCGAGCCCGCCGATGACCGAGAAGGTGTCGGCCGGGCCGGTGCCGGGCTTGAAGGCCTCGATGATCGTGTCCGGCTCACCCTCTTGGGCGGCCATGCCGGTCTTGCGGTTGACGGCGACCATGTTCATGCCCTCGGGCACAACGAACTTGCTCGGGCGGGTGTCCTTGACGGCTTCCTGCATGAAGTCGTTGAAGATCGGCACTGCGAGGCTGCCGCCGGTGGCACCGCGGCCGAGCGGGGCCGGATTGTCGAAGCCGAGGTAGAGGCCGGCAACCATGTCGGGCGTATAGCCGACGAACCAGGCGTCCTTTTCGTCATTGGTCGTGCCGGTCTTGCCGGCAACGGGACGATCGAGCTGGATCTTGCCGGCGGCCGTGCCGCGCAGCACCACGCCCTCCATCATCGACGTGATCTGATAGGAGGTCATGGGGTCGAGCACCTGCTCGCGATTGTCGGTCAGGACAGGTTCTTCCTGGCTCTGCCAATCGCCCGCATTGCAGTTGTCGCAGGTGCGATCCTCATGCCGGAAGATCGTCTTGCCGTAGCGGTCCTGAATACGGTCGATCAGCGACGGCTTGATCTGCTTGCCGCCGTTGGCGAGCACCGAATAGGCCGAGACCATGCGCAGAACCGTCGTTTCGCCGGAGCCCAGCGACATCGCGAGCAGCGGCGGCATCTTGTCGTAGATGCCGAAGCGTTCGGCATATTCGGCGACCAGGTTCATGCCCATGTCGTTGGCAAGGCGAACCGTCATCAGGTTGCGCGACTTCTCGATGCCGAGGCGCAGCGTCGACGGACCGGCCGAGCCGCCGCCATAGTTTTCAGGACGCCAGACCTGACCGCCCGCAACGATTTCGATCGGGGCGTCGAGAATGACCGATGCCGGCGTGTAGCCGTTGTCGAGTGCTGCGGCGTATACGAAGGGCTTGAAGGACGAACCCGGCTGGCGCATCGCCTGCGTCGCGCGGTTGAATTCCGACTGGCCATAGGAGAAGCCGCCGACCATCGCCAGAACACGGCCGGTCTTTGGGTCCATGGCGACCAGGCCGCCCTGCACCTTCGGCGGCTGACGCAGGCGATATTCGCCCTTTTCGGCGAGCGGCTCGACGTAGACGACATCGCCCGCACCGAAGACGCCTTCGGGTGACTTCGCCGACTTGCGGTCGCCAGTCGCGGAACGGTAGGCCCACTGCATGTTCTTCGCGGAGATGTGTCCGGTGACGCGCTCGGCCACGATCCTGCCTGAGGCTTCCTTCTCCGGCTGGATGCCGATCTCGGCGCCCTGCGCATCGACGGAGAGAACGACGGCGAGCTTCCACTCCGGCACATCGCTGAAGGCAACGACGGCACCAAGCGGCTCGCCCCAGTCGCCACCGATCTCGATCGACTTCACCGGACCATGGAAGCCGCGGCGCTCGTCGTAGGTCAGCAGCCCCGCCTGCAGCGCCTTGCGCGCCGCGATCTGCAGACGCGGATCGAGCGAGGTACGAACCGACAGGCCACCCTCATAGAGCGCGTTGTCGCCGTATTTCTGAATGATCTGCCGGCGGACTTCCTCGGCGAAGAAATCGGACGCGAAGAGATGCGCGCCGCCGCGGCGCGGGTTGACCCCGAGCGGCTGCTTCTTGGCTTCTTCGCCGTCGGCCTTGGTCACGTAGCCGTTCTCGACCATGCGGTCGATCACCCAGTTGCGGCGTTCGATGGCGGCTTCGGTCTTGCGGTACGGATGATAGTTGGCCGGTCCCTTCGGGAGCGCTGCGAGATAGGCGGTCTCGGCAATGGTAAGTTCGGTCACCGACTTGTCGAAATAGGTCAGCGCCGCACCGGCAATACCGTAAGAATTCAGGCCGAAGAAGATCTCGTTGAGATAGAGCTCGAGAATCCGGTCCTTGCTGTAGGCCTGCTCGATGCGGAACGAAAGGATTGCTTCCTTGACCTTGCGGTCGATCGTCTGGTCCGAGCTCAGCAGGAAGTTCTTTGCCACCTGCTGCGTGATCGTCGACGCGCCAACCGGGCGACGGCCGGAGCCGAAGTTCTGCAGGTTCACCGCGATAGCGCGGGCGAGACCGGTGATATCGACACCCGGATGCTGATAGAAATTCTTGTCTTCGGCCGAGATGAAGGCTGCCTTGACGCGATCAGGAATCGCCTGGATCGGCAGATAGAGACGCCGCTCGCGGGCGTATTCCGCCATCAGGGCGCCGTTGCCGGCATGAAAGCGAGTCGTTACAGGCGGCGAATATTTCGCCAGCACCTCGTAGTCAGGTAGATCCTTGGTGACGACGCCCAGATAAAGCGCCGCAGCTCCAGCCACGCCAAGCAGCAGAAACGCACCAATCCCGAAGAAATATCCAATCAGCCTGATCATCAGTCAGATACCGGTACCTTAATTATCGTTCAATTGCCGGACCGCCGAGCGACAGTCCATGCTCTGTCCCGCCGGCTTAATTGCGTCGGTCCGACCAAACTCTTCCGTCAGAAATCGTCTGGCATCGCAGCCACCCGCTAGTCCGGCTCCTCATATGGCGAGGAACCCCGGGCTTCAACTCGTTTCTCAACAAATCCGGGCGCAATTCCGGTTAGGTCCCGGAATGTGCGTAAAATAGGGCTGTTTCCGATTATCGCGTGCGCATCCAATTGAAAAGCATAACGCTGTTACCAAGGCGACACAAATCACTTCGTTCCCCGGCATGCCTTCAAACGTCAGCCGCCGCTGGCAACCGCCTGCTCGCGATAACGCTGAACCGCGACGGCAAGACGCTCCGAAACCTTCTTGCGCCATTCCGGATCCAGCAGCAACTTCTCATCCTCCTTGTTCGACAGGAAGCCCAGTTCCAGCAGGATCGACGGCACGTCGGGTGCCTGCAACACGCGGAACCCGGCGAAGCGGTGCGGGTTGTTGATGAGATTGATCTGGCCCTCGAAGGAGGAAACCACTGCACGCGCCATGTTGACGGAAAAGGCCTGCGTCTCGCGGCGGGTCAAATCGATCAGGATATCGGCGACCTCCGCCGGCTCGCTCTGAAGCGGTACGCCGGCGATTTCGTCCGAAAGGTTTTCGCGCGCGGCAAGGCTTGCGGCCAGATGGTCCGATGCCTTGTCGGAGATCGTATAGACAGTAGCGCCGCGGATGTCCTTCTGGCGGAGCGCATCGGCATGGAGCGAGATGAAAAGATTGGCGCCCTTGTTCCGGGCAATCTGCACACGCTGCGGCAGCGAGAGAAAAACATCCTTGTCGCGGGTGAGAAAAGCCTCAATCCCGGCACCCTTGTTCAGGGCCTCGACGAGATCCATGGCAAAGGCCAGCGTGACGTGTTTCTCTTCCGTCTTCGTCTCGGAGGCAAGCGCACCGGTGTCGATGCCGCCGTGGCCGGCATCGATCGCGATGATGAAGGGGCCGCCGTCCTTGGTGGGCGCAACGGCCACAGGTCTGTCGGTTTTCGTCGCGGCGACGGAACCGGTCCATTGCTGTTCGCCGAGAAGCGCATCGAAGCGCGTCTGGTCGACCCGTTCGGCGTCGAGGACCAGGCGGTAGCCCTTGCCCCCCTCCTCCGCGATCACCTCCGCATGGGTTACCGCAACAGGTCCTTTCGCGGAAAGAACGATACGGGAATTGCCCGCGCCCATGCCGCCGTAGCGGATCGCGTCGAACAGGCCGCGCGGTTCGAGGCTCTCTGCCTTCAGGCCGAAGGCAGTTTCCGGCAAGTCGACGACAACGCGCACGGGATCGGCCACGTAATGAACGGAAAAGTCCGGCTTGCGGTCGAACTCGACGACGACACGGGTGCGCGCGTCGTCGCCGGCGATCCGCGCGCCAAAGGCGAGCAAGGGGCCCGGCTCGGCAGCATGGGCAGCCGGCACGCTCAAGAGGAGACCGCCGACGAGCACCGAAGCACCGAGCAAACGCCAACCCATCCGCGACATCAACGACAACAGCGAACCGCCCATACAAACCGCCAAAGGCTTCACCTTGGGCTCCCCACCACGTTCTCAGAAACCAGACGGCGGCCGATGCGGCCACCAAACGCATACCTTGATCAATGAACCCTTATGGTTAACCAAAGCTTGACAAAGGTCATCTTCCGCCTCGCACCGGCGCCATCGATTCATCATTTGCCGGCCTACTCCACGTGGACAAGCGAATCGATCATTATTGTGGCGGCACGGGCTTTTCCCTTGCCAATGTGACATAGAAAACATAAAAGCGTCACAAGGAGAAAGTGTTGACGGGATAGAACAGTCGACCGGGCAGCCGGAGCTTCTCCAAAGCTTGGCGCCAGGGAGTGGTCGAACCGGATCAACCGGTTAAACGCATCGCACTTCCGCGGTCGCAAGGTGTTCATCCGCCGTCGCTGCATTTCCTCCTCGTACACTGGATCGCAAATTTCCGGCGGTGGCCGGAGTTCTTGATGGTGATTTTTCACCAACGCCCGCAAGCGGGCGAATTCATTGGGTCTTCATGAGACCTTGGACATTGGCATTCTTGTTTGGTCATTGATGTTGACTCAGCAGTATCGGTCAGAAGTAGAGCGGCCCCGGGACACAGGTGTTCCGGCTGTCGTCTGGCTGCTGCACCATCGCCTGCACCAAACAGGAACTTTCATATCCGGCGCACCTTCCGACGTGTTTGGCAGTCTTCCCAAGGAAGCAGGTCTGTCTCCCGTTCCGCTGGTGCGCCGAGGAGCACAGCTTAGATGGCAGAGAAAATGCTTATCGATGCGTCTCACTCCGAGGAGACGCGCGTCGTTGTCGTACGCGGAAACCGCATAGAAGAGTTCGACTTCGAGTCGGAACATAAGAAGCAAATCCGCGGCAATATCTATCTGGCGAAGGTCACCAGAGTGGAGCCTTCGCTGCAGGCCGCCTTCGTCGACTACGGCGGTAACCGCCACGGATTTCTGGCCTTTGCCGAAATTCACCCCGACTACTACCAGATCCCACTTGCCGACCGTCAGGCACTGCTGAAGGCCGAAGCCGAAGAAGCGCGACGCGACGACGACATTGAACATGTCGAAACCGCACCGGCGCCAGCAAGCGAACTTTCCGTTCCCGTCGACCTCGAGGTCGTAGCGGAGACCGAAGTCGAGGCGCAGCCGGCAGAAGCCGTCGCCGCCGAACCGGTGGTCGAAGAGGAAGTGCCGGCCGAAAAGCCCAAGGCAAAGCCGAAGCGCACCCGCAAGACCAAGGCCAAGGCTGCAGAAGAAGCAGCTGCCGCTTCCGTCGATGGTGACGAAAGCAACGGCGGCGAAATGGCCGCGATGGTCGATACCGACGCGATCTCCGAAGACGTCGACAGCCGCCGTCGCCATGACGACGACGATGATGATGACGACAGCCACGATGGCGAAAAGGAAATCATCGAATCCGTCGGCGCCGAAGACGCCATGGAAGAGGTTCCGGATCGCCAGATCCGCAAGCCGCGCAAGCAGTACCGTATCCAGGAAGTCATCAAGCGTCGCCAGATCCTGCTCGTCCAGGTTGCCAAGGAAGAGCGCGGCAATAAGGGCGCGGCGCTGACGACCTACCTGTCGCTGGCCGGCCGCTACTCTGTCCTGATGCCGAACACGGCACGCGGCGGCGGCATCTCCCGCAAGATCACCAACCTGCAGGACCGCAAGCGCCTGAAGGAAATCGCGCGCGGCCTCGAAGTGCCGCAGGGCATGGGCGTCATCCTGCGCACCGCCGGTGCGAACCGCACCAAGGTCGAGATCAAGCGCGACTTCGAATACCTGATGCGCCTGTGGGAAAACGTCCGCACGCTGACGCTGAACTCCACGGCCCCCTGCCTCGTCTATGAGGAAGGCAGCCTGATCAAGCGCTCGATCCGCGATCTCTATAACAAGGATATCGGCGAGATCATCGTTTCCGGCGAGGAAGGTTACAAGGAAGCCAAGGGCTTCATGAAGATGCTGATGCCGAGCCACGCTAAAGTGGTTCAGCCCTATCGCGACGTGCATCCGATCTTCTCGCGCTCCGGTATCGAAGCGCAGCTCGACCGCATGCTGCAGCCGCAGGTGACGTTGAAGTCCGGTGGCTACATCATTATCAATCAGACCGAAGCGCTGGTTTCGATTGACGTCAACTCCGGTCGTTCGACGCGCGAGCACTCGATCGAAGACACGGCGCTGCAGACGAACCTGGAGGCTGCCGAAGAAGTGGCGCGCCAGCTGCGCCTGCGCGACCTTGCCGGCCTCGTCGTCATCGACTTCATCGACATGGAGGAAAAGCGCAACAACCGCGCCGTCGAGAAGAAGCTGAAGGACTGCCTGAAGAACGATCGCGCCCGCATCCAAGTCGGACGCATCTCGCATTTCGGCCTGCTCGAAATGTCGCGCCAGCGCATTCGCGCCTCGGTGCTCGAATCGACGATGCAGACCTGCCCGCACTGCAACGGCACGGGTCATGTTCGCTCGCAGTCCTCCGTCGCCCTGCACGTGCTGCGCGGCATCGAAGAACATCTGCTCAAGAACACTACGCACGACATCACCGTGCGCACGATCCCCGATATCGCGCTCTATCTGCTTAACCAGAAGCGCGGCACGATCATGGATTACGAAGCCCGCTTCGGCGTCTCGATCATCATCGAGGCGGACGCTCATGTCGGCGCACAGCACTTCGCGATCGATCGCGGCGAACCGGTCGAAAACCCGGTCAAGATCGAGCAGCTCCTGCACTTCCAGCCAGAGCCGGAAGAAGAAGAAGACGTCGTGATCGAAGAGGATCTCGACGAAGAAGAAGCCGGAGAAGTCGTCAGCGAGCCGCGCCAGGAGCAGCCGAAGGCTGCCCAGTCCTCCGATGACCAGGGTGGACGCAAGCGCAAGCGCCGTCGCCGCCGTCGCGGCAAGGGTGGCCAGCCGGCCGAAGGTGCCGTCAATCAAGCGTCCGAAGCGGCAGGCGATGTCGATGACGACGCCGACGAAGGGGATGCGGACGACGAGGGCGTCGATGCCGAGGCCACAACCGCTGACGGAGACCAGAAGCGCAAGCGCCGCCGCCGCGGCAAGCGCGGTGGCCGCCGCAACCGTCCGGAGGGCGAAGGTGAAGGCGAGGGCCAGATTGAGGCCGCTGCCGAAGGTGATGACTCCGACGAGCCCGAAGCCGTAAACGCGCCGGCCGTCGCCGCAGAGATCGAAGTGGCCGTCGCCGTCGAGGAAACCGCGGCAGTCGTCGCGGAAGCCGAGGCCGTCGAGGCCAAGCCGGCCAAGCCGAAGCGGACCCGCAAGAAGGCCGTAAAGGTCGAAGAACCGGTCGCGACCGTCGATGAAGTCGCCCAGGCGGTTATCGAAGACCAGCCGGCAGGCGTCGACGTCGCCGCCGAGGCGGTGGAAGAAGCTGCGGCCGACCTCGCGGAAACCAAGCCGGCGCGCGCGAACCGCGACCTTTCGAAGATCGCCTCGGAGCCTGTCGTGACCTCGAGCTCTCCGAAGGCCGAAGGCGAAGAAGAAGACCCGACCAAGCCCAAGAAGGGCGGCTGGTGGCAGCGCCGCGGCTTCTTCTAAGAAGTCGCTTCTGGTCCCGGCTCGAAGCCGAACCGGGATCCTGACGCTGAAGCGTTGGACGCGAAAGATCATAAATAGAAAGGCCCGGATCGCTCCGGGCCTTTTCTTTTACAAATGATGGTCACAGCAGACGAGGCGTCTTCGCTCCCCTGCCCGTCCAGTCGGGCAATCAGGCAAGCCAGCGCGCGATCCGGTCCATTGCCTCGACCATGTCAGCCTCTGCGCCGGCATAGGAAAAGCGCATGGTGCGATGCCCTTCCAAGGGATCGAAATCGAATCCCGGTGTTGCCGCGACATTGATCTCGGCGAGCATCCGCCGGGCAAAGGCCATGCTGTCATTGGTAAAGCGGCTGACATCCGCATAGGCATAGAAGGCACCGTCCATCGGCGAGGCGATCGAGAAGCCGATCTCCGGCAGGCGCTTCAGCAACATGTCCCGATTGACCGCATAGGCGGCCTTGTAGCGGTCGAGTTCCTCGTGCGCGTCGAGCGCCGCTTCAGCGGCGATCTGCGACAGTTCCGGCGGCGAAATATAAAGGCTCTGGGCGATGCGCTCGAAGCCCCGCACCTTGTCGGCGGGCAACACCATCCAACCGATGCGCCAGCCGGTCATGCAGTAATATTTCGAGAAGGAGTTGATGACGATCACTTCGTCGGTAACCTCCAGCGCGCTCGCCTCTTCGCCGGCAAAGGTCAGCCCGTGATAGATCTCGTCCGAAATGAAGGCGATCTTTTCCGCACGGCAATAGTCGGCCAGCGCTTTGAGGCCGGCCCTCCCCGTCACGGTGCCGGTCGGGTTCGCCGGGCTTGCCAGCAACACGCCCTTCAGCGGCCGACCGACCTTTGCAGCGGCCCGCTTCAGGCTCTCCGGCGTCAGTGTGAAGCCGGTCTCGGCATTCGCCTCGACCTCGACCACCGTCAGGCCGAGAGCGGCGAGGATGTTGCGGTAGGCCGGATAGCCGGGCCTCGCGATGGCGACGCAATCGCCAGGATCAAAGAGCGCAAGGAAGGCGAGATTGAAGCCGGCGGACGATCCCGTGGTGACTGCCACCCGCTGCGGATCGAGCGCGATACCGTGGCGCTTCTCGTAGTGGCGGGCGATCGCGGTTCGCAGCGACAGAGTGCCGAGTGCGTCGGTATAGCCAAGGCGCCCATGTTGGAGTGCGTTGCGCGCAGCTTCGAGAGCCGCCTGCGGCGCCGGGTGGGCAGGCTGCCCGACGGCCATCGAGATCACCGGGTGGCCGGCATCACGGCGGCGGGTCGCCTCCGCCAGCACATCCATCGCGTGAAAAGGTTCGACGGCGCTGCGTTTTGACAAGTCTACCAACGGAAAATCCTCGATAAGCGGCTGTTCTCCAGCCCCTTTGCCCGATGAAATTGACCTTCACAAGTCCGCGAGTGCCGTATTTCCGCCGATTTTGCCGTTTCGTTTCCGCGGCACCCACCCTATGCTGCCAGCATATTGCGGATACGAGGATTCCTGTTGTCTTTCAGAACTGCCGGTTGACGTGACGACGGGGGATGAACGACACACAGGACACGCAAGGACAACGAGGTAGAAATGAATTTCAGCACCAAGATGATTGCCGCCGGGACGCTCGCAGCGCTCGTGGCCGGGGTCAGCCTGCCGCAAAGCGCGTTTGCGCTCGATGCGAAGCAGAAGGAAGAGATCGGCGCCTTCATCAAGGAGTACCTGATCGCCAATCCGGAGATCATGCTTGAAGTCCAGGAGGCGCTGACGACGAAGCAGCGCGCCAAACAGCAGGAAGCGGCTGAGAGCGCGATCACCGAGAACAAGAAGGCGATCTTCAACTCCGACCATGACATGGTCCTTGGCAATCCCAAGGGCGACGTCACCATCGTCGAGTTCTATGACTACAATTGCGGCTATTGCAAACGCGCCCTCTCCGACATGGATGACATCCTTGCCAAGGACAAGAACGTCCGTTTCGTGCTGAAGGAACTCCCGATCCTCGGTCCGGATTCGCTTGCCGCCCATAAGGTGAGCGCCGCGTTCCGCCTGGTCGCTCCGGAAAAGTACGGCGACTTCCACCGCGCCCTGCTCGGCGGCGAAGATCGCGCCACGGAAGAGACCGCAATTGCGGTTGCCGCAAAGCTTGGCGTCTCCGAGAAGGACCTGCGCGCCAAGATGGAAAAGGAGCCGCATGATGCGGCCGTGCGCGAGGCCTATGGGCTTGCCAACGACCTCGGCATCACCGGCACGCCCTCCTACGTCATCGGCAACGAAGCGGTCTTTGGGGCCGTCGGCGCCGAAGAGATTGAGGGCAAGGTCTCCAATATGCGCGAATGCGGCAAGACGGCCTGCTGACAAACCTTCCCATGACTGTGGACAAATCCCGCGGGGGCCCAAAGGGCTTTTCCTCGCGGGACCATCAGTCTATAGGTAACCCTCCATCACCGGACCGGAATCCCTTATGCCATCGACCATTTTCGTGCTGAACGGCCCCAACCTGAATGCGCTGGGCAAGCGCGAACCGGGTATTTATGGCGGCCAGACGCTCGCCGATATCGAGGCCATGTGCAAGGCGGAGGGCAAGACGCTCGGCTTCGAGATCGATTTCCGCCAATCGAACCACGAGGGTACGCTGGTCGACTGGCTGCATGAAGCCGGCAGCGTCGCCGCCGGCGTGGCGATCAATCCGGCGGCATACGGCCATACGTCGATCGCGCTTCACGACGCCATCCGCGCCATCGGCATTCCAGTCGTCGAACTCCACCTCTCGAACATCCATGCGCGCGAGGAATTCCGTCACAAGTCGATGATCGCGCCGGCTGTCAAAGGCGTCATCTGCGGCTTCGGTGCCCAGAGTTACATTCTTGCGCTGCATGCGCTAAAGAACCTGACACATCCGTCGAAATAAAAAGAACACAAGAGGCTCATATTCCATGGCTGACAAGAAACCAGGTATCGACCAGGCGCTGATCCGCGATCTCGCCAACATTCTCAAGGACACCGATCTGACCGAGATCGAAGTCGAGCAGGACGACTTGCGCATTCGCGTCTCGCGCAACGGCACGCCGGTTGCAATGCCGATGGCAATGCCGCAAATGGCTGGCTACCAGTTCCCTGCTGCAGCCGCAGCGGTTGCCCCGGCGAATGCCGTCGCCGCTCCCGCCGCCGAGAGCGCCCGCGCATCGAAGAACGCCGTGACCGCACCGATGGTCGGCACCGCCTATCTTTCTCCGGCACCGGGCGCCCGCCCCTTCGTTGAAGTCGGCGCCACCGTCAAGGAAGGCCAGACGATCCTGATCATCGAAGCCATGAAGACGATGAACCAGATCCCGGCTCCGCGCTCGGGCAAGGTCACCGAGATCTTCGTCCAGGACGCAGCCCCCGTCGAATATGGCGAACCGCTGATCGTAATCGAATAAGGCGGCGCGGCGATGATCTCGAAAATTCTAATTGCCAATCGCGGCGAAATCGCCCTTCGCGTGCTCAGAGCCTGCAAGGAGCTCGGCATTGCTACGGTTGCCGTTCATTCCACGGCCGACGCTGACGCCATGCATGTGCGCCTCGCCGACGAGAGCGTCTGCATCGGCCCGCCGCCTTCGCGCGATAGCTATCTGAACATTCACCAGATCGTCGCTGCCTGCGAAATCACCGGCGCCGATGCCGTGCACCCGGGCTACGGCTTCCTGTCGGAAAACGCCAAGTTCGCCGAAATCCTGGAAGCGCACGACATCACATTCATCGGCCCGACGGCGGAGCACATCCGCATCATGGGTGACAAGATCACCGCCAAGAAGACGGCGCAGGAGCTTGGCATCCCGGTCGTTCCGGGTTCCGATGGCGAAGTAAAGCCGGAAAACGCGCTCGAAGTCGCCCGCAAGATCGGCTTCCCGGTGCTGATCAAGGCAACCGCAGGCGGCGGTGGCCGTGGCATGAAGGTCGCTCGCTCCGAGGCTGACCTCGAAGAAGCCGTCTCGACTGCCCGTGCCGAAGCGCTTGCTGCCTTCGGCAACGACGCCGTCTATATGGAAAAGTACCTCGGCAAGCCGCGCCACATCGAGATCCAGATCGTTGGCGATGGTGCCGGCAACGCGGTGCACCTCGGCGAACGCGATTGCTCGCTGCAGCGTCGTCACCAGAAGGTTTGGGAAGAAGCCAACTCCCCAGCCCTCAATGTCGATCAGCGCATGAAGATCGGCCAGATCTGCGCCGACGCGATGAAGAAGCTGAAGTACCGCGGCGCCGGCACGATCGAGTTCCTCTACGAAAACGGCGAGTTCTATTTCATCGAAATGAACACCCGTCTGCAGGTCGAGCATCCGATCACCGAAGCGATCACCGGCATCGACCTCGTGCATGAGCAGATCCGCGTCGCTTCCGGCGGTGGCCTCTCGGTCAAGCAGGAAGACATCGTGTTCTCCGGACACGCCATCGAGTGCCGCATCAACGCCGAGGATCCGCGCACCTTCGTCCCCTCCCCGGGCACGATCACGCATTTCCATGCTCCGGGCGGTCTTGGCGTACGTGTCGATTCGGGCGCCTATCAGGGCTACCGCATCCCGCCCTACTACGACAGCCTGATCGGCAAGCTGATCGTGCACGGGCGTACCCGCGTCGAATGCATGATGCGTCTGCGCCGTGTGCTTGATGAATTTGTCATCGATGGCATCAAGACCACGCTTCCGTTGTTCCAGGACCTGATCAATAATCAGGATATTGCCAACGGCGACTACGATATCCATTGGCTGGAAAAGCATCTGGCCGCCACGTCCGAGTAAGGACCGTACATTGAAAGGGACGCGCAGCAAGCAGCCCGACATTACACCGGACATGCTGCTGCGCGCCTATTCGATCGGCCTGTTCCCGATGGCCGATTCGGCCGATGACCCCGAGCTTTTCTGGGTCGAGCCCGAAATTCGCGGCGTTATCCCGCTCACGGACTTTCACGTCTCCCGCAGCCTCGCCAAGACGATCCGCCGAAAACCCTTCGACATCCGCTTCAACACCGCCTTCGAAGCAGTGATGGAAGGCTGCGCCGCCCCGGCCCCTGACCGCCCGACGACCTGGATCAACAACAAGATCCGCACCCTCTACGCAACGCTGCACACGATGGGTTACGCCCACAGCGTCGAGGCCTGGGAAGACGACCTGTTGGTCGGCGGCCTCTACGGTGTCTCGCTCGGCTCGGCATTTTTCGGCGAAAGCATGTTTTCAAGGCGCACCGATGCCTCAAAGATCTGCCTTGTGCATCTGGTGCAGCGCCTGCGTGCCCGAGGCTTCGAGCTGCTGGACACCCAGTTCACGACCGAGCATCTGAAATCCTTCGGTGCGGTCGACGTGCCGAAAGCCGAGTACGAGATCATGCTTGGCAACGCGATGAACTCGCCAGACCTTTCCTTCTAGAGCGCCGTGCGTTCAAGTGAACGCACAAAGGACGCTCTAGAATTTTGAATCTGGAGCATCCTTCCGCTTCCAATAATTCCACCTGAGAGCGGGATGCTCTACATACTCTTCGTTGGATATCTCCACCTGGAGATGTACTTCGTTCATATGTTCATCCACACTTCGACCGTTTTCGAGGGCACATGGATGAACAAGTTTATATTGGCATTGTCGGTTTTCATGGCTTCCAGCGCCATTGCGGAAGCAAAGTCATATCGCGAGATGTTCGGCAGCGAACCGAACCTGTCGCCTGAATACTCGGCCATCGTCGGATCGCTTGATTTCAAGCAGGGCAAGGTCTCACTGCCCGCCGCCCAGGCACAGCTCGATATTCCAGTGGAGTTCTATTTCCTGGATCCTGCCGACACGAAGAAGGTCCTTGTCGACCTGTGGGGCAATCCTCCGGGCTCTGCCGAGGGTCATCTCGGCATGGTGTTTCCCGCCAAGTATGCGCCTGACGCCGACAAAGCCTGGGGATCGGTCATCGATTACCTGAAGGACGGTTACGTCTCGGATGCGGATGCGCTGACCACCGATTTTACCGAACTGCTGGCACAGCTGAAGGAAGCGTCCGCCGAAAACAACATCGAGCGCGAGAAGCAGGGCTACGATCCAATCACGCTGGTCGGCTGGGCCTCCCCTCCTCATTACGATCTGGCTACGCATACGATGCACTGGGCACGCGACCTGATCTTCGGCAAGGATCCGAACGCGCCCCACACCCTGAACTACTCTGTCCGCATCCTCAGCAGAGAAGGCGTGCTGCAGATGAACTTCGTTTCGGGGCTGGAGCAGCTCGACGAGATCAAATCCGGACTGCCGGGTGTTACCGGCATGGTGCAGTTCGATGCCGGGCAGGCTTACGCGGATTTTAAGGAGGGCGATGCTGTCGCGGCCTATGGCATGGCGGGCCTTATTGCCGCCGGCGCCGGCGCCAAGGTCGCCGCCAAGGCCGGCTTGCTTGCCGTTGCGCTGGCCTTCCTGAAAAAGGGCGGCGTGCTGATCGTGATTGCAGGCGCTGCGGCTATGCGTTTCTTCAAGGGTCTGTTCGGCCGCAAGGTACCGCCGAGCGCATAGCGCCAAGGTGATGAGGGTAGCTGGATTACGGGTAGGCTGCCGCTTTTATGTCCGGCAGCCTCAGCGACTTACTGCTTCGCCGCGGTATCCGGCGGCGGGAGATCGGACGTCGCCTTGCAGGACTGCAGCCAGACGTCATAGACCGGGTGCTCGACGGCGTTCAGGCCCGGGCTATCGGCAAACATCCAGCCTGTAAAGATGCGGCGGATCTTGCGGTCGAGCGTGATCTCCTCGACCTCGACGAAGGTCGTGATCTTTTGCGCTTCAGTATCGTCGCGGCTGTAGCAGACGCGCGGCGTCACCTGGAGGGCGCCGAACTGGACCGTCTCGCCGATATAGACGTCGAAGGTGGTGATGCGGCCGGTGATCTTGTCGATGCCGGAGAAGACAGCAACGGCATTGGAGAGGCGTGCCGCGTCGACGGCTCCCGCCGAGGCGATCAGCGGCAAACTGGCAAGCAGGGACAAGCCCAACCGCCGTGCTCCCTGGCCGATTGCTTTGCGCAGATCAGAACCTGCCATTGTCGCCTGTCTCCCGCGTGCCCTGTTCATCGTCGATGGATTTCAGGCGCTAACCATCAATTGTGGCCGCGCCGTGATCGAGGAACCTATTCCGCGGCCCGTCGTCGTCTCTGAGAACAGATTATTCAGGAGCCCGGCGTCCAGGCGTCGTAGTCGCCGGTCACGCGCGGACGCTTGCCGGTGGAAGCAATCGAGCCCTGAGGGCGGTAGGCACTGGCCGTACCGGTCGGGTTCGCGCGATGCGGCTTCTGCCATTCGCGCGGCGTGTATTTCTCATCGGCCGGCGAGACGTCGGTCCGGTGATGCATCCAACCGTGCCAGCCGGCCGGAATGGCGGAGGCTTCGGCATAGCCATTGTAGATCACCCAGCGGCGCGTGCGCCCTTCTGAGTCCTTGCCGCCCTGATAGTAGACATTGCCGAGTTCGTCTTGACCGACCCGTTGACCATGGCGCCAGGTGTGAAAACGCGTTCCGATCGTCTGTTCGTTCCACCAGGTGAAAATCTGCAGCAGGAGCTTCATGGATGCCGTCCTTGACCGGCCGTTGGGAAGGCGGCCAGATACCAAAACTATGTTCCCGCTTATGCCCCGCCGCTCATGGCTTGTCCAGTGATTCCGAGGCAAAGGCCGTCATTTCAACGGCATGAGGAAGCCGAAGTGACTGCGCGTGAAGCCGAGCCGCTCGTAGAAACGGTGCGCGTCGCTGCGTACCGCATTGGACGTCAGCCGGACCTTCTTCGCTCCCCTGTCGCGAGCCTCGGCGATCGCGTGGCGCATCATGCGTTCGCCGATCCCACGGCCACGCATATCCTCGCGCGTCTGAACCGCTTCGACGATCAGGCTCGAGCTGCCGCGCCCGGAAAGCGACGTATGCAGCGCCGTCTGAAAGGTACCGACGATCTCCCGGGCAAGAACCGCGACAAAGACTGTCTGCAGCGACGAGGCTTCGATTTGTTCGAAGGCGGCGACGTAGTCTCCGAAGGCTTCCGGAGCGGTCGTATCGCCATGACCACCGAGCTGATCATCGGCAAAGAGTGCCACGATGGCGGACAGATCTTCGCGCTCGGCCTTGCGGATCAAGAGTTCGGCTATCGCGTCCATGGTTCCCTCGGCTCGCTTCGTTCATCGACGGCGGACCAAGCACTGCAGTGCAAAGGTTTCATGACAGAGCCGTCCCCGATGAAGTTATCCACAGGGAGCTGCCAGAACTGGCACTTAGCCGAGAAGCCGCTTTTCCAGGACGATCGCCGGCAGACCGGATTGCTCGTCGCCGTGGTTGGCCGTCTCACCGACCTCGGCGAAGCCATGCGTCCGATAGAAGGCAAGCGCGTGCAGGTTCTGCGGCTCCACTTCGACGCGCATGCGCTCGGCATCCGGGAAGCAGGTCTCGAGCTCGGCGAAAATGTCGCGGCCGATGCCCTGCCGCTGGAACTTCGGCAGCACATAGAGCTGATGCAGCACGGCAGTCTTGGGCTGAGTATCGGACATGGCCGCAAAACCCATGCCGCCGATCTGGCGACCGTCATCTGCGACCAGGAACTCGGCGTTCTTGCGCGCGACCCGCGCTTTCAGCGCCGGCAGCGAATGCCAGCGCTCCGTCAGTTCGTTGACCTTCTCGACGCCATAGAAGGTGTCGTAGGTCGCATGCCAAGTCTCGACCAGCAGGGCGCGAACCTTTTCGAGATCACGCTCGCTGGCCGTCCGCACGAAGAACATCGCTTATTCCTCGATGCCGAGCTTGGCCTTCACCAGCGCCTGCACGGCCTGCGGGTTGGCCTTGCCGCCCGTCGCCTTCATCACCTGACCGACGAACCAGCCGGCAAGCGAGGGCTTGGCCTGGACCTTGGCAACCTGATCCGGGTTGGCGGCGATGATCTCGTCCACTGCCTTTTCGATGGCGCCGGTGTCCGTCACCTGCTTCATGCCGCGGCTTTCGACGATCTCGGCCGGGTCGCCACCCTCGTTCCAGATAATCTCGAAGAGGTCCTTGGCGATCTTGCCGGAGATGGTCTCGGCCTTGATGAGATCGATGATGCCGCCGAGCTGAGCCGGCGAAACCGGAGTCTCTTCAATGGCTTTGCCGGCTTTGTTCAAGGCGCCGAGCAGGTCGTTGATGACCCAGTTCGCGGCGATCTTGCCATCGCGTCCTTCGGCTACAGCCTCGAAATAGTCGGCGATCGACTTCTCGGAAACGAGCACCGAGGCATCGTAGACCGAAAGGCCGAGGTCGTGAACGAATCGGTCCTTCTTGTCGTCGGGCAGTTCCGGCAGGTCGGCCTTCAGTGCCTCGACGAAGGCGTCGTCGAACTCCAGCGGCAGCAGGTCCGGATCCGGGAAGTAGCGGTAGTCGTGCGCGTCTTCCTTGGAGCGCATCGAGCGGGTCTCGCCCTTGTTCGGATCGAACAGGCGGGTTTCCTGATCGATGGAGCCGCCGTCTTCGAGGATGCCGATCTGGCGGCGCGCCTCGTACTCGATCGCCTGGCCGATGAAGCGGATGGAGTTGACGTTCTTGATCTCGCAGCGGGTGCCGAAGCCTTCGCCCGGACGGCGCACGGAAACGTTGACGTCGGCACGCATCGAGCCTTCGTCCATGTTGCCGTCGCAGGTGCCGAGGTAGCGGACGATCGAGCGCAGCTTCGTCATATAGGCCTTTGCCTCATCCGACGAACGCATGTCCGGCTTGGAGACGATCTCCATCAGCGCCACGCCCGAACGGTTGAGGTCGACATAGGACATGGACGGATGCTGGTCGTGCATCGACTTGCCGGCATCCTGCTCGAGATGCAGCCGCTCAATGCCGATCTCCACATCCTCGAACTGACCCTGGCGGTCTGGGCCGACGGAAATGATGATCTTGCCCTCGCCGACGATCGGATCCTTGAACTGGGAGATCTGATAGCCCTGCGGCAGGTCCGGATAGAAATAGTTCTTGCGGTCGAAGATCGAGCGCTTATTGATCGCGGCCTTGAGGCCGAGACCGGTGCGCACCGCCTGCTTGACGCATTCCTCGTTGATGACGGGCAGCATGCCGGGCATGGCGGCGTCGACCAGCGAAACGTTGGCGTTCGGCGCATTGCCGAACTCCGTCGAGGCACCCGAGAACAGCTTCGAATTGGAAAGCACCTGGGCATGGACTTCCATGCCGATGATGACTTCCCAGTCGCCGGTGGCGCCGGGGATGAAGCGTTTCGGATCGGGGGTGCGGACGTCGACAATGCTCATATCATGCTCTTCTTTGAAGCCTGAATTCTTGGTTTCTCGGTAGAACAATTGGTCCGCCGGTGCAAGTTGTTCGGCAGCATGCGGCCCCATCTCCGACCAACCGCGAATGCGACGCGCCGCTTAACCACCGTTTAGCACCCTTGCGCCAAGATTTGCCGATGTCGACCGCCACCGCACTCATATCGTTCGCAGCCCTCATCAACACATTAAGCGTCGGGCTGTTCTGGTTTGACAAACGGGCGGCGCGCGCGGGCCGTTGGCGCATCAGCGAACAGACGCTGCTGACGATTGCTTTTCTCGGGGGAAGTCCGGGGGCGATGGCCGCCCGGCACATATTTCGCCACAAGACGCGCAAGGAACCCTTTCGAACCCGGCTGGCGCTCATCATCGTTCTTCAGGTGGCGGCCGCGGCGATCGGCACCCTGGCGTTGCAGGGGCACCTTGACGCGCTTGCAGCAGTCTTCTAGGAAGCGACCGTTCTATTGGAGTCTTGATGTTCCGTTCTTCGCCTGAGTCCCGGTAAGGGCCCGTCCCCGCAATCCCCTTTGATTGCGCGCACGGGCCGGAAACGTCACCCCGCATTTTCAGTGATTTGCGGAACGTTTTCCTGCGTTCATACGAACGCTATTCCGGAACATTCAGACAATGGACATCTCGCGCGCAGAACAGCGCATCCTTCATCATTTGGCCCAGGGCGGTCGCATCGAAATCATCCGCGAAAGCAAGGCGATCACCGAGATCCGCTGCTTCACCCGTGACGGCTGGGTCTATCCCGGCTTCGACCTGGAACTTTTCCGCAAGCTCAAGCGCAAGAAGGCAATCTCGTCTTCCGGCGGAAAGCCCTATCGCATCACGGAACGCGGTTTGCAGCTCGTGCGCTCCGAACTCAACAACCGCTGACCTGCCGAAACCGACGATACCGGGCATCGAATGATGTCCGGTATCGCTGGCACTTCACGCGAGGTAAAGCGACGAGGAGCCTCACCTTGCGTCAATACCGGAAGCTGCGCATTTCCGGGTGGCAGCCATGCACGGATATGCGCAGGGTCGGTGGTTCTAGTCTTGCTCGGTGAGGACTTTGCTCAGACCGATAAACTCGACATCACTGTCGAGTTGCGGGGCGTAGGCGGTGGAAAGCCAACTCACGCCGTAGCCGCGGTTGCGGAAGAAGGTTACGGCTCGGTCGTTGCGCGCATGGGTCTTGGTGGTGGCGACATCGAACCCGTCCGCAACGATGCGACGCTCGATCTCGCCGAGCAGCAAAGCACCGAGCCCCCTGCCCTGGACCCCCGGCTCGATCCACAGGTCGGATATCGCGTTGTCGAAATCCTCTCGCGCCACCCAACCGCGAATGCCGCCTTCGGCTTCGATCAGCAAAACGTGAAACCAGTGATCGGAAAGAAAACGGAAAAACGAGGCTTCCGCCACACGCCGCATTCTCTCACCATCGGCAAGACCGGCAATCGCGGATTGCCAAGCGGCGAGACCAATCGCCGTCAGCCGGTCGACATCGCGGGCGCGGGTATGACGGATGGCGGGCATGACGCGGGCTCCTTCCGCGACAAGAGTGAGTGATCGCCTTCAGAAACAGTGGCGGCGCCGGTCCGGCACCGCCATCAAAGCCTTACCACCACTTGGTGGGCGTGAAGCGACCGGCGGCCTGTTCGATGATATGCGCCGTTTTGAACAGCGTCTCTTCCTCGAACGGCTTGCCGATCAGTTGCAGCCCAAGCGGCAGGCCCTTGTGGTCGAGACCGCCCGGCACGGCGATACCCGGCAGACCGGCCATGTTCACGGTGACCGTGAAGATGTCGTTCAGGTACATCTTCACCGGATCGGACGCGAGATCCTCGTCGGCGATGCCGAAGGCGGAGGACGGCGTTGCCGGCGTCAGGATCGCGTCGACCCCGGCATGGAACGCCAGTTCGAAGTCGCGCTTGATCAGCGTGCGCACCTTCTGCGCCTGCAGATAGTAGGCGTCGTAGTAGCCGGCGGAAAGCACATAGGTGCCGATCATGATGCGGCGCTTGACCTCGTGACCGAAACCGGCGGCACGGGTCTTTTCGTACATGTCGACGATATCCTTGCCGTCAACGCGCAGGCCGTAGCGCACGCCGTCGTAGCGGGCAAGGTTCGAGGAAGCTTCGGCCGGAGCGACGATGTAATAGGCCGGCAGCGCATACTTCGTGTGCGGCAGGGTGATGTCGACGATCTCGGCGCCGGCGTCCTTCAGCCAGGCGATGCCCTGCTGCCAGAGCGCCTCGATTTCCTCGGGCATGCCATCGACACGATACTCCCGGGGAATGCCGATCTTCATGCCCTTGACCGACTTGCCGATCGAGGCTTCGTAATCCGGCACCGGCAGATCGACCGAGGTCGTATCCTTGGTGTCGACGCTTGCCATCGACTTCAGCAGGATCGCAGCGTCACGCACGTCACGGGCGATCGGGCCGGCCTGGTCGAGCGACGAGGCGAAGGCGACGACGCCCCAGCGCGAGCAGCGGCCATAGGTCGGCTTGATGCCGACGGTGCCGGTAAAAGCAGCCGGCTGACGGATGGAGCCGCCGGTGTCGGTCGCCGTCGCGCCGGCGCAGAGATGCGCAGCGACGGCTGCAGCCGAACCACCGGAGGAGCCGCCCGGAACAAGATCCATGTTGGAGCCTTTGGCGCGCCATGGGTTCTTCACGGCACCGTAGTAGGATGTCTCGTTCGACGAGCCCATGGCGAACTCGTCCATGTTCAGCTTGCCGAGCATGACGGCGCCGTCGTTCCAGAGGTTCTGGGTCACGGTCGATTCGTAGCGCGGCGCGAAACCGTCGAGGATATGGCTGCAGGCCTGCGTGTGCACGCCCTCGGTGCCGAAGAGGTCCTTGATGCCGAGCGGGATGCCTTCAAGCGCACCGGCCTTGCCGGCGGCGATGCGCGCGTCCGAGGCCTTGGCCATTTCGCGCGCCTTGTCCGGCGTTACGGCGATGTAGGCATTGATCGCCTCATTGGCGGCATCGATCGCGCCGATATAGGCATCTGTCAGTTCGACGGCGGTGATTTCCTTCGCGGCGAGTTTCGCGCGGGCTTCGGCAATCGTGAGGCTGATAAGGTCGGTCATGATGAAATCGGGCTTTCGCAATCGGGAACGTCGGGGCGGCAAGGGGTCTGGCTATTCGACCACCTTGGGAACGAGGAAGAAATTGCGATCGGAGTTCGGTGCATTGGCAACGATATCGTCTGCCTTGTTGCCGTCCGACACGGCGTCGGTCCGCTTCTTCATCTCCATCGGCGTGACCGAGGTCATCGGCTCCACGCCATCGACATTAACTTCGGAGAGCTGTTCGACAAAACCGAGGATGCCATTGAGCTCGCCCATCATCCGTTCGGCTTCCTCTTCGCTGACGGCGATACGGGCAAGGCGCGCAACGCGCTTCACGGTGGCAAGGTCTACGGACATGATCGTCTCCGGTAACTGGAACTTCCCCCGCTATAATGGCGCACGGCGAGCCACGCAACGGGGGAATTGCCGGAGTACCGGACCTCTCGTCAAAAGGCCCGGCGCAACATCAGACCTCGACGACGCCGCCAACGTAAGGCGTCTGCGCCTTGGTGGATGCACTTTCCATGCCGGCAACGAAGGTCTCGGGCGTCTGGTCGATGATCGGGAACGATCCGTAGTGGCAGGGGATCGCCGTCGAGAACTTGAAAAAGCGCTGGCAGGCGAGTGCCGCCACCGCGCCGCCCATGGTGAAACGGTCGCCGATCGGCACGATGCCGATCTCCGGCTGGTGCAATTCGTTGATCAGCGCCATGTCGGAAAAGATATCGGTGTCGCCCATGTGGTAGAGCGTCGGCTCATCCTCGAAATGCAGTACCAACCCATTGGCATTGCCAAGCGAATGGGAAACGCCGTCCTCGGTGAGTTGCGCCGAGGAATGGAGCGCGTTGACGAAGGTCGTTGAAAACGCACCGAGGTTGATCGTGCCGCCGGTATTTCCCATTTCGAGCGCCTTGACGCCATGCCGCCCGAGCCAGGCGGCGAGATCGGCATTGGCAACGACAGTCGCCCCGGTCTCCTTGGCGATCGCGATCGTATCGCCGACATGGTCGCCATGACCATGGGTCAGGAGGATGTGGGTGAGCCCGGCGGTCGCGTCCCTGCGATCCTCGTCCCGGAAGGCGGGGTTGCCGGTGAAGAAGGGGTCGATGAGGATTTTGGACTTTGCCGTTTCGATGTGAAAGGCGGCATGACCGAGCCATTTGATCTTCATGACGATCTCCCTGATGATTTGCGTGTCGGAACAGCATATGGAACAGACAGCCCTCCGCGCAAAGATCGAATCGACACCGACATGGCAATTCTCACCATCGAAGAGCTGGCATCCCAGCTTCAACAGAACCAGGCGATCGCCGGGCTCGACCTCGGCACCAAGACGATCGGTCTTTCGGTCTCCGATCTCGGTCGCCGTTTCGCGACACCCCGCGAGGTGATCCGCCGGGTCAAGTTCGGGGTGGACGCCGAAGCCCTGTTGTCAGTGGCAGGAAAAGAAAAGATCGCAGCCTTCGTCATCGGCCTACCCGTCAACATGGACGGCAGCGAGGGACCGCGTTGTCAGGCGACCCGCGCCTTCGTACGCAACATGGAGCAAAAGACGCCACTGCCTTTCATCTTCTGGGATGAAAGGCTTTCGACCGTTGCGGCCGAGCGTGTGCTGATCGAGATGGATGTGTCGCGACGGAAGCGGGCCGAACGCATCGATTCGGCCGCCGCCTCCTTCATTCTTCAGGGCGCGCTCGACAGGCTGGCTTCGCTTGCGAGGGACGGCCTTTCGGACTGAGCTACGCCGGCACCGAAACGACGGCGATACCAGGCCGCGATCTCACGGCGCTTGCGAAAGCCGATAATGGCAAAGACCACAAAACTATCGAAGATGATCGCACGGGCGACGAGCGGCGGGATCGTCTCTGGCGGGATGCCAAGGACATTGCCGTAGACCTGGAACACGAGGTCATGGGTCTGCCGCGTCAGCATGAAGAAGCCGAAGCTCATGTCGTAGTAGGAGAGACCATACCACGACGTGAGGAACATGACCGGGCAGGCCCAAAGGATTAGAAACCACTTCATGCGGCTCCCCTTTCCGAGATGCGGCGGTAGACTAGCGGATATATGGCGCGGTCTGCCAGCAACAAGGCAAGCAGGACCATTGTTGGGACCGCAATATCCAGCGCCAGTCCGGCGAAAAACATCATCATGATGATCAAAAGACCAGTTCTCACCGAACCGCTCCATTCCGGATCTGTTGAAATTCCTGGTCAATTTCGCGCCTACAGGCAAGGCGTGCAACGTAAACCATTTGTTAAGGTTAATTTTCACAGGCTAGGTCTTCTTGCGCTCACGCTTGCGGTCGCGCCCGATCTTTCACCACATAGCTGCAAGCCCATTCCGGCCTCAGCAAAATTCGGGTAGCGATATCCCTCCCCCTCGCAGGTCCTCCTCCATGACCGTCGTCTTTGAAAGCATCCTTCCGATCTTCCTGCTGGTTCTGCTCGGCGTCTGGCTCAAACGCTCGACATTCGTGGACCAGAGCCTCTGGCTCGGGCTCGAGCAATTTGGCTACTTCATCCTGTTCCCTGCCCTGCTGTTCTCGACGCTCGCCCAGGCAGACTTTGTCGGGTTGAAAGCCGACGCGACGGCCATCGCGACGATCGGCAGCGTCAGCCTGATGTCGGCCTTCGTGCTGCTCCTCTGGCCAGTATTGCGAGACCGGCACGTGTCCGGCGCCTCGTTCACCTCAGTCTTCCAGACGGCAACACGTTGGAACGGCTTCATGGCACTGGCAATTGCGCAGAAGCTTTACGGCCCGATCGGCCTGACGTTGACCGCGCTGGTGATGACGCTCGTGATCATCCCTATCAATCTCTACAATATCGGCGTGCTGGTCTGGTTCGGCGGGGGCAATCGTGACTTCAGGCGCTTCTTCGCAAAGATCGCCACCAATCCGCTGATCGTCGCCTCGGTGCTCGGCATTCTCGTCAACCTGGTGGGACTGAAGATCTACGGCCCCGTGATGACCACGATCGAGATGCTGGCAAGCGCCTCGCTCAGCCTCGGGCTGGTGATGGTCGGCGCGGGCCTGCGCGCTTCCGATGCGCTGAAGCCGAGCGCGACGGCGCTGCTCGCAGTTTTCCTCAAGCTGATCGTGATGCCGGTCTTCATGGTGAGCGCGAGCTATCTGCTCGGCATTCGCGGCGACGCCCTGCTGGTCATCGCGCTTGGCGCGGCCGTGCCGACGGCGATGAACGGCTATCTGCTCGCCAAGCAGATGGATGGCGACGCCGAACTCTATGCGGCGGTCGCAACCGTCCAGACGGTTGTCTCGTTCTTCACGATACCACTCGTCCTCTACCTGACGACTTACGTCGCAGGGGGATAGAGGAGATCGAGGATGTAGGCAGAATCGAAGCGCGAATCGAGCATGCCGTAGGTGGAGCGCCATCCGGCAGCCAGTCGCGATTCGAGGAAAGCGTCGGCAATGCGGCCGGCACCGAGACGGTAGAGTTCGGCGGCGGCGGCGGCGAGCGCCAATTGCTCGACCAGCATGCGCGCAGCACCCTCGTCCCGTTCGCAGAGCGACATGGCGGCCCGCAGCACGTCGATCGTCTTGCGGCCGGCTGGTCCGAGATCGCGAGCCAAAACGACGAAGAGCTGCTCGAAGAGATCCTTGCCCTTGGCGAGCACGCGCAGCACGTCCAGCGCCATGACGTTGCCGGACCCTTCCCAGATGGCGTTGACAGGTGCTTCGCGGTAATGGCGCGCCAGCGCGCGCTCTTCCACATAACCGTTGCCGCCAAGGCACTCCATCGCCTCGTAAATCAGTGCCGGGGCGATCTTGCAGGCCCAGTACTTGGCAACAGGCGTCATGATCCGCGCATAGGCTGCGTCTTCCGGGCTGTTGCGGGCCTTGTCGAACGCCTCGGCCAGACGGAACGAAAGGGCGCTTGCCGCAGCGACGTCGAGCGCCATGTCGGCAAGCACGCGCGTCATCATCGGCTGGCTCACGAGCGGCTTGCCGAAGACCTTGCGGCCGCGGGTGTGGTGCACGGCTTCGGCGAGCGAGGCCCGCATCATGCCGGCGGATGCCAGCGCGCAGTCGAGCCGCGTCAGCGTGACCATGTCGAGGATCGTCCGGATGCCGGCATCCGGCGCGCCGAGGATGAAGCCGAACGTGTCGGAGAACTCGACCTCCGACGAAGCGTTCGAACGGTTGCCGAGCTTGTCCTTTAGTCGCTGGAAACGCAGCCCGTTGGCGCTGCCGTCCTCCAGAAGCCGCGGCACGAGGAAACAGGCAAGGCCCTCGCGGGTCTGTGCCAGCATGACGAAGGCGTCGCTCATCGGCGCCGACATGAACCACTTGTGGCCGTTCAACCGATAAATGCCCTCGCCGACGCGCTCGGCGGTCGAGGTGTTGGCGCGCACGTCGGTGCCGCCCTGCTTCTCGGTCATGCCCATGCCGACGGTGACCGCCGACTTCTGCATCCAGGGACGGTTGGTGGAATCGTATTTGCGCGAGAGGATCTTCGGCGCCCATTCCTTTTGGACCGCCGGCGACGCGGTGATCGCGGCAAGCGACGCGCTGGTCATCGTCAACGGGCAGAGATGACCGCATTCGAGCTGCGCCGTCAGGTAGAAGCGGATAGCGCGAGTCTTGTGCGACTGGTTACGCTCGTCGGCCAAGTTTTCCCAGGCCGACGCATGCAGGCCCGACGACATCGAGCGGCGCATCAGCGCATGCCAGGCGGGGTGGAACTCGACAACATCGAGACGCTCGCCGCGCGGACCATGCGTCTTCAGCTTCGGCGGACCTTCATTCGCCATGCGCGCCAGTTCCTGCGCTTCCGGCGAGGTGACGTAACGGCCGAGCACGTCGAATTCGTCGCGCAGCGTCTTGCTCATCGACGAGGTGATGTCCACCACCAGCGGATCGGAGCGATAGGCGTTGACACCGGACCAGGGCTTGGGCTGGTTCAGCTCGGCGAGTTTCTGTTCAGTCCGGTTCATCTGATTCATGGGCCGGTTCTAGCGCAAGTTTCACCACCACGGAACGGGGCGCGAAAAAGATAGGATGGCCGTTGCAAGTTTTCTGCGGACGGTGACGCCCAAGCCTTGCCGTGCCGGGGACCAGGTCTTATAGAGCGACCACATTTCCAGAGCGCAAGGGCGGCCCATGATCACTTTCCCGCATCGCCACCTGCTCGGCATCAAGGGGCTCACGGAGCAGGATATCACCTATCTGCTCGATCGCGCCGATGAAGCCGTCCAAATCTCCCGTCAAAGAGAGAAAAAGACCTCGACGCTGCGGGGGCTGACGCAGATCAACCTCTTCTTCGAAGCTTCGACCCGTACGCAGTCTTCGTTCGAGCTCGCCGGCAAGCGGCTTGGCGCCGACGTCATGAACATGTCGGTCGGCAACTCCTCGGTGAAAAAGGGCGAAACGCTGATCGATACGGCGATGACGCTGAACGCCATGCACCCGGATGTACTGGTGGTGCGCCATTCCTCGGCCGGTGCCGCAGCACTGCTTGCCCAGAAAGTCTCCTGCTCCGTCGTCAATGCCGGCGACGGCCAGCACGAGCATCCGACGCAGGCGCTGCTGGACGCGCTGACGATCCGCCGCGCCAAGGGTAAGCTCTCGCGCATCATCGTGGCGATCTGCGGCGACGTGCTACACTCGCGCGTGGCGCGCTCCAATATCCTGCTTCTGAACCAGATGGGCGCCCGCGTCCGCGTCGTCGCTCCGGCAACGCTGCTGCCCTCGGGGATCGCCGACATGGGCGTTGAGGTCTACCACTCGATGGCCGAGGGCCTGAAGGACGCGGATGTCGTCATGATGCTGCGCCTCCAGCGCGAGCGTATGGCCGGCTCCTTTGTGCCTTCGGTGCGCGAATACTTCCACTACTACGGGCTCGATGCGGAGAAGCTGAAGGCGGCCAAGGACAATGCGCTCGTCATGCATCCCGGGCCGATGAACCGCGGCGTCGAGATCGCCTCGGAAATCGCCGACGGGCCGCAGAGCGTGATCGAACAGCAGGTCGAGATGGGCGTTGCCGTGCGCATGGCGGTGATGGAAACGCTGCTTCTCTCGCAGAACCAGGGGCCGCGCCTATGACCAGACCACTCGTTCTGAAGAACCTCCGCATCATCGATCCCTCGCGCAACCTTGATGAGGTCGGCACCGTCATCGTCGGAAACGACGGCCGCATCCTGGCCGCCGGCGCGGATGCACAGAACCAGGGCGCGCCCGATGGCGCCTTCGTCAAGGACTGCGATGGCCTGACCGCCGTTCCCGGCCTCGTCGATGCCCGCGTATTCGTCGGCGAGCCGGGCAGCGAACACCGCGAGACCTTCGAGTCGGCGTCGCGGGCAGCGGCTGCCGGCGGTGTCACCACCTTCATCGCCATGCCGGATACCGATCCCGTCATCGACGATATTGCGCTCGTCGAATACGTAAAAAAGACCGCACACGACAAGGCGCTCGTCAATGTCCACCCTGCAGCCGCCCTCACTAAGGGGCTGGCCGGGGAAGAGATGACCGAATTCGGCCTGCTGCGCGAAGCCGGCGCCGTGTGCTTTACCAATGGCCGGCGGTCGATCCACGACACGCTGGTTCTGCGCCGGGCCATGACCTATGCGCGCGAATTCGGCGCCGTCATTTCCCTTGAGACCCGCGACAAGTATCTCGGCGCGAACGGCGTCATGCACGAGGGCCTGCTCGCAAGCTGGCTCGGCCTTGCCGGGATCCCGCGCGAATCGGAGATCATCCCGCTCGAGCGCGACCTGCGCATCGCCGGCCTGACGAAGGCTGCCTACCACGCCGCCCAAATCTCGGTTCCCGAATCGGCTGAGGCCATCCGCACCGCGCGCCAGCGCGGCGCCAACGTCACCTGCGGCATCTCGATCAACAATCTGGCGCTCAACGAAAACGACATCGGCGAGTACCGCACCTTCTTCAAGCTTTCGCCGCCGCTTCGCAGCGAAGACGACCGGGTCGCCATGGCCGAGGCATTGGCCGATGGCACGATCGACATCATCGTCTCCTCGCATGATCCGCAGGACGTCGACACCAAACGCCTGCCGTTTGCCGACGCCGCCGACGGTGCGATCGGCCTTGAAACGCTGGCAGCGGCCGCTCTTCGCCTGTACCACAGCGGCCAGGTTCCGCTGATGCGCCTGATCGACGCCATGTCGACCCGCCCGGCGGCGATCTTCGGTCTCAACGCCGGTACGCTGAAGCCGGGCGCCAAGGCCGATATCGCGGTCCTCGACCTCGACGAGCCGTGGGTGCTCTACAAGGAAGCGATCGTCTCGCGCTCCAAGAACACGCCGTTTGAAAATGCACGCTTTACCGGCCGGGTTGTGCAAACCTATGTTGCCGGCAAGCTTGTGCATTCCGCATAAGCCCAAAGCGGTCGCGCGGGAGGGGAACCGGTGGATCTATTTTCTTGGCAGCTTGGGCTGCCCTTGACGTTGTTGAGCCTGGGCTTCGGCTATCTGCTCGGCTCGATCCCATTCGGACTGATCCTGACCCGCATGGCCGGGCTGGGCGACGTGCGAAAGATCGGCTCGGGCAATATCGGCGCAACCAATGTGCTGAGAACCGGCAACAGGAAACTTGCGGCAGCAACATTGCTTCTGGATGCCCTGAAGGGCACCGCCGCGGCCTTCATCGCCTCCTACTGGGGCGTGGAAGCGGGGATCGCCGCAGGCTTCGCCGCCTTCATCGGCCACCTCTATCCGGTCTGGCTCGGTTTCAAGGGCGGCAAGGGCGTTGCCACCTATATCGGCGTCCTGCTCGGCCTCGCTCCCGTCATGGTGCTTGCCTTTGCGGTGATCTGGCTCGCCATGGCGAAAATCAGCCGTTACTCCTCATTGTCCGCCCTGGTTGCAACGGCTATCATCCCGGTACTACTTTACGCGGTAGGGAACGGAAAAGTCGCCCTGCTCTTCGCAGTGATGACCATCATTAGCTGGGTGAAGCACCGCGCCAATATTCAACGGCTGATCGCCGGCACGGAAAGCAAGATCGGAGACAAGGGATAATGTCTGAGGACAGCGCAGGACGAACCGGGGTGGCGCTGACTGAACGACAGAAAATATCCTGGCTGCGGCTGATCCGCAGCGACAATGTCGGCCCCATCGCCTTCAGGGACCTGATCAACCATTTCGGCACCGCAGAAAATGCTCTCGACGCGCTTCCAGAACTATCCCGGCGCGGAGGGACCAAACAGGCCTATCGCGTGGCAACGGTAAGCGAGGCCGAACGGGAGCTGGAAGCGGCGCGACGTTGCGGCGCGGTCTTTGTCGGCATCGGCGAGCTAGGTTATCCTTCAGCGCTTCGGCAGATCGACGGCGCTCCCCCTCTCCTCGCCATGAAGGGCGATCTCAAAGCTGCAACCCGCCCGTCGCTCGGCATCGTCGGCTCGCGCAACGCGTCGGTCAGCGGCGCCAAGTTCGCGGCGATGATTGCCCGTGATGCCGGTCGCGCAGGCTATGTCGTCACGTCGGGTCTCGCGCGCGGTATCGATACCGCCGCCCATCGCGCAAGCCTCGAAAGCGGCACGATCGCCGCACTTGCCGGCGGCTTGGATCGGCCCTACCCGCCCGAAAACATCGGCTTGCTTGACGAGATCACGTCGGGCCGGGGTCTGGCAATCAGCGAGATGCCCTTTGGCTGGGAGCCACGCGCCCGCGATTTCCCCCGGCGCAACCGCCTGATTGCCGGCGTCAGCCTCGGCGTGACCGTCGTCGAGGCGGCCAATCGCTCCGGCTCGTTGATCACCGCCCGTTATGCCGCCGATTTCGGCCGGCTGGTCTTTGCGGTTCCAGGATCCCCACTCGATCCCCGGTGCCATGGCACGAACGACCTTTTGAAACAGGGCGCGATCGTCACGACGTCACCGGACGATGTCCTTGAGGCACTGGCGCCGCTCAGCCAATTCGAGCTACGCTTGCCAAGTGTCAGGGAACCGGAGGGGCATGCGCAATCGAGCACCCCTGCCGCGACCAGCGACAACGACCGTGCGGCCATCATCAATGCGCTTGGCCCGACGCCGGTCGAAACCGACGACATCGTCAGGCACACCGAGCTTTCGCCAGCGCAGGTCTACCTTCTTCTCCTGGAACTCGATCTCGCCGGGCGGCTCGAGCGCCACGCCGGCGGGCTCGTGTCTCTCACGACAAGCGAATGAACGCCTTCGATGGCGACCCCGCGGCCGTGAGGAAGCAACCAACACCCATTCCAGATTGCAGATACGATGCAATCTTGCATGAGTTGCATCACCTCCTCTCATCGTTATTTTGGGTGAACCCTCTTGACCCCGCACGAATCCCTGTCCATTTCGGGGCATCGATACAAGGCGACACACGGCGCTGACAGCGCTGACGCCCGAACCAGAACCGGTTGTCTCAGAAAATGACGATGAATGTTGTAGTGGTGGAGTCGCCTTCCAAGGCAAAGACGATCAACAAGTACCTCGGGCCTGGCTACAAGGTGCTGGCTTCGTTTGGCCATGTGCGCGATCTGCCGGCGAAGGACGGCTCGGTCCGTCCGGATGAAGACTTCGAAATGTCCTGGGAGGTCGATGGCGCTTCGGCCAAGCGCATGAAGGATATCGCCGATGCGGTGAAAGCCTCCGACGGCCTCATTCTGGCAACCGACCCGGATCGCGAAGGCGAAGCGATTTCCTGGCACGTGCTCGATCTTCTGAAGAAGAAGAAGGTGCTCGGCGACAAGCCGGTGAAGCGCGTCGCCTTCAACGCCATCACCAAGAAGGCGGTTCTCGAGGCGATCGCCCACCCGCGCGACATCGACATCGCACTGGTCGACGCCTATCTGGCACGCCGCGCACTCGACTATCTCGTCGGCTTCAACCTCTCGCCGGTACTCTGGCGCAAGCTGCCGGGCGCCCGCTCGGCCGGCCGCGTGCAGTCCGTTACGCTGCGCCTTGTCTGCGACCGCGAATCCGAGATCGAGCGCTTCATCTCCGAGGAATACTGGAACATCTCGGCGCTGCTGAAGACCCCGCGCGGCGACGAATTCGAGGCCCGCCTCGTTTCGGCCGATGGCAAACGCCTCGCGCCGAGGGCTGTCGGCAACGGCGAAGAGGCCAACCGGCTGAAGACCTTGCTCGACGGTGCCGCCTATGTCGTGGACAGCATCGAGGCGAAACCGGTCAAGCGTAACCCCTCGCCACCTTTCACCACCTCGACGCTGCAGCAGGCTGCGTCCTCCAAGCTCGGCTTCTCCGCTTCGCGCACCATGCAGGTCGCGCAGAAGCTTTATGAAGGCGTCGACATCGGTGGAGAGACAGTCGGTCTGATCACCTATATGCGTACCGACGGCGTGCAGATGGCGCCGGAAGCGATCGAGGCCTCGCGCAAGGCGATCGCCAGCCAGTTCGGCGACCGTTATCTCCCGGAAAAGCCGCGTTTCTATTCGACCAAGGCGAAGAACGCCCAGGAAGCGCACGAAGCCATCCGCCCGACCGACTTCAACCGGACGCCCGACCAGGTCCGCCGCTTCCTCGACGGCGACATGCTGCGGCTCTACGACCTCGTCTGGAAGCGCGGCATCGCCAGCCAGATGGCGTCCGCCGAGATCGAACGCACGACCGCGGAAATCACTGCCGACAACGGCGGCCAGAAGGCCGGCCTGCGCGCCGTCGGCTCGGTCATCCGCTTCGACGGCTTCATCGCCGCCTATACGGATGCCAAGGAAGACGGCGAGCAGACTGACGACGGCGACGAGGATGGCCGCCTGCCGGAGATCAACGCGCGCGAGAACCTCGCCAAGCAGAAGATCAACGCCTCGCAGCACTTCACCGAACCGCCGCCGCGCTATTCGGAAGCGAGCCTGATCAAGAAGATGGAAGAGCTCGGCATCGGCCGCCCGTCCACCTACGCTGCGACGGTCACGACCCTGCTTGACCGCGACTACATCACCAACGACAAGCGCAAGCTCATCCCCCAGGCCAAAGGCCGTCTGGTGACGGCGTTCCTGGAAAGCTTCTTCACGCGCTATGTCGGCTACGACTTCACCGCGTCTCTCGAAGAAAAGCTCGACCAGGTCTCCGCCGGCGAGGTCAACTGGAAGGATGTTCTTCGCGACTTCTGGAAGGATTTCTTCGCGCAGATCGAAGAAACCAAGGAGCTGCGCGTTACCAACGTGCTCGATGCGCTGAACGAGGAACTGGCGCCGCTGGTCTTCCCGAAGCGCGATGACGGCGGTGATCCACGCATCTGCCAGGTCTGCGGCACCGGCAAGCTGTCGTTGAAGCTCGGCAAGTATGGCGCCTTCGTCGGTTGCTCGAACTATCCGGAGTGCAACTTCACCCGCCAGCTTTCCTCCGACAGCAACGGCGACCAGGAAGCGGCGGTCTCCAATGAACCGCAGGCGCTCGGTAAGGACCCGCACACCGGCGAGGAAATCACGCTGCGCAGCGGCCGTTTCGGCCCCTATGTCCAGCGCGGCGACGGCAAGGAAGCGAAGCGCTCGAGCTTGCCGAAGGGCTGGACACCGTCGACGATCGACCATGAGAAGGCGGTCGCGCTGCTTTCGCTGCCGCGCGATATCGGCGCGCACCCCGAGAGCGGCAAGATGATCTCGACCGGCCTTGGCCGCTACGGACCGTTCGTGCTGCACGACGGGACCTACGCCAACCTTGAATCGATCGAGGACGTCTTCTCGATCGGCCTCAATCGCGCCGTGTCGGTTCTCGCCGACAAGCAATCGAAGGCCGGTGCCGGCCGCGGTCGCACCGCTGCCGCATCGCTCAAGGAACTCGGCGACCATCCGGAAGGCGGCGCAATCACCGTGCGCGACGGGCGCTACGGTCCCTATGTCAACTGGGGTAAGGTCAACGCTACCCTGCCCAAGGGCAAGGATCCGCAGTCGGTGACCGTCGAGGAGGCGCTTCAGCTGATTTCCGAGCGTGCCGCCAAGGGCGGAACGACCAAGGGCAAGGCCGCGAAGGCCAAGACGACCAAGGCGGCGGCGAAGTCCGAGGACGGTGCAGCCAAGACGACCAAGGCCAAGGCGCCCGCAAAAAGCAAATCCAAGACGGCCACGAAGGCCAAGAAGGGCTGATTTTGACCAGAATACCGCGCGATCCGACCGAACAGTCCGGCAAGAGAAGCCTGGGCAAGAAGCCTGCTCGCGCGGCCAAGGGAGGACCGGCTCCGGCAAGCGAGCCCATCATCCACGGTGCGGTTCCTCCGCGTGACGTGCTGATGCGTTTCATTGCCGAAAACCCGGACCGCGCCTCCAAGCGCGAGATCGCCAAGGCCTTCGGGCTGAAGGGCGATACCCGTGTCGAGCTCAAGGCGCTGCTGAAGTCGCTGGAAGTGGACGGCTTCGTCGAAAAGAAGCGCAAGTCGCTGGTACGTCCCGGCGCCCTGCCCCCTGTGACCGTGCTCGACATCACCATCCGTGATGTCGACGGCGAATTGATCGGCCGTCCCGCCGAGTGGCTGGACGATGACGGCGTCGCGCCGGCGGTGCTGATCAAGCAGTCGGCAGTCGGCAAGGCCAAGGGCAAGATACCGGTCGGCGGTCTCGGCGATCGGGTGCTCGCGAAGATCTTCCCCGCAAAGGAGCGTGGCGGTCCTGCCTATACGGCGCGCATCATCAAGGTTCTCGACAAGCGCAAGGACGCCGTGCTCGGCGTCTTCCGCGCCACGCCAGGCGGCGGCGGCCGGCTGATGCCGATCGAGAAGCGCGGCGACGAAGTGCTCGTTGATCCGGAGTTCACCGGCAATGCGCAGGACGGCGATCTGGTCGAAGTGCAGCTCTCGCGTCTCGGTCGCTACGGTCTGCCACGTGCCCAGGTCCAAAACGTCATCGGCTCCGTGGCCTCGGAGAAGGCAATCTCGATGATTGCCATCCACGCGCATGGCATCCCCCACATCTTCCCGGAGCGGGTTATCGACGAGGCGAACGCCGCCGGTCCCGCCACGATGGCGCATCGCGAGGATTGGCGCACGCTGCCGCTGATCACCATCGACCCGGCCGATGCCAAGGATCACGACGATGCGGTTTACGCCGAACCCGACCCGTCCGAGGACAATCCAGGCGGCGTCATCGTCACGGTCGCGATCGCCGACGTTTCCTATTATGTCCGGCCGAAATCGGCGCTGGACCTGGAAGCGTTGAAGCGCGGCAACTCGGTCTACTTCCCCGACCGGGTGGTGCCGATGCTGCCCGAACAGATTTCGAACGACCTCTGCTCGCTGAAGGAAGGCGTCGACCGCCCGGCGCTTGCCGTGCGCATGCGCTTTTCCAAGGAGGGCCGCAAGGCCGGCCACACCTTCCACCGCATCATGATGAAGAGTGCTGCGAAGCTCTCCTACCAGCAGGCGCAGGCAGCGATCGACGGCAACCCGGACGACAAGACCGGGCCGATCCTCGACACGATCCTGAAGCCGCTCTGGGAGGCCTATCGCATCCTGACGCGCGGGCGCGACCGGCGCCAGCCGCTCGAGCTCAACATGCCCGAGCGCAAGATCATCCTGAAGCCCGACGGCACGGTCGACCGTGTCTTCGTTCCCGAACGCCTCGATGCCCACAAGCTGATCGAGGAGATGATGATCCAGGCAAACGTCGCGGCCGCCGAGACGCTGGAGCAGAAGCGCCAGGTGCTGATCTACCGCGTGCACGACCAGCCGTCGCTCGCCAAGCAGGAAAGCCTGCGCGAGTTCCTGGCGACGCTCGACATCTCGCTCGTCAAGGGCGGCAACATGCGCTCGAACCATTTCAACGGCGTTCTCGCCAAGGCCGAGGGAAAACCCTTCGAGACGATGGTCAACGAGATGGTGCTGCGGTCGCAGAGCCAGGCGATCTACAGCCCCGAGAACATCGGGCACTTCGGTCTGAACCTCTTGAAGTACGCGCATTTCACCTCGCCGATCCGACGCTATGCCGACCTGATCGTGCATCGGGCGCTGGTTGCCTCGCTCGGTCTCGGCGAAGGCGGACTGACGCCGCAGGAAGAGGGCGTGCTCGACGATATCGCCGCCGAGATCTCGACCTTCGAGCGTCGCGCCATGGCGGCGGAGCGCGACACCGTCGACCGGCTAATCGCGCACCATCTGAATGGCCGCGTCGGCGAGGAGTTCGAAGGCCGTGTTTCGGGCGTCACCAAGGCGGGACTCTTTGTCACCCTGCCCGCCTATGGCGCCGATGGCTTCGTTCCGATATCTACGCTCGGACGCGACTACTTCATCTACGATGAGGCGCACCAGGCGCTTTCCGGCGAAAAGACCGGGCTTGGCTATCGCCTCGGCGATCCCGTGCGCGTCAAGCTCGTTGAAGCTGTGCCGCTTGCGGGTGCGCTCAGGTTCGAGATGCAAAGCGAGGGGCGCAAGATGCCGACGGCAACGCGCTCCTTCCACAAGTCCGGCCGGCGCGATCGCACCGGAGCACGTAAGACGCCGGGAACGCGGCCGCCGCGAGGCAGGCGTTAGAATTCCCGTAAGGCAGAGGAATAGGCATGAAAGCGGCGGCAGGCGAAACACTTCAACTGGGCAGTAGCGAAAGCGACAAGCGCTCCGTTGGCCTTTCTATGAAGCGCGGTTTTCTCGGCCGTTGCCCGGCCTGTGGCAGCGGCAAGCTGTTTCGCAGCTACGTCAAGTCCGTCGATGCCTGCGCCGCCTGCGGCGAGCGCATGGACCATCACCGCGCCGATGACTTCCCGCCCTATATCGTCGTGACGATCGTCGGCCACGTCGTGCTGGCGGGCTACATGATGACCGATCTCATCCTGCCGTTGACAACGTGGCAGCATCTGGCGATCTGGGCACCGATCACCGTGATCAGTTCGCTGGCGCTGCTGCAGCCGGTCAAGGGTGCCGTCATCGGCCTGCAATGGGCGCTCAGGATGCACGGTTTCGGCGGTCACGAAGATGCACCGGAAGATGTCCTGCCGCCGCGAGACGACAGGACATGACGTCTGCGCGGAGCCCGGGCGGCGAGGTCGAGCGCCAGCGTTCCGCTGCCGTCAGGCCACGCGATGCGGCCTCCGTCATGCTGCTTGACCGCCAAGGGGGGTGCGTGCGCGTCCTGATGGGTAAACGGCACAGCGCACATGTCTTCATGCCGGATCTCTATGTCTTCCCCGGTGGGCGGCGCGATGCCGGCGATCACCGCATCGGCTTCGGCTCCGACCTGCACCCTTCCGTCCTGCATGCGCTGAAAGCGGCCGGCACGCGCGAGTTGACGGATGCACGCGCACGCGCGCTCGCCCTTGCCGCGCTGCGCGAACTTTACGAAGAGGCCGGCATCGCCGTCGGTCAACCGTCTGCTTCGGCCACCGCAGCGGTTCCATTTCTTCCCGATCTTGCAAAGTTGCGCTATATGGCTCGGGCCATTACTCCTCCGGGCCACGCGCGGCGGTTCGATACGCGCTTCTTCGCATTGTTTGCGGACGAGGCCGAGATCGATCCGACACGCTTCCTGGACAGCCGGGAGCTTCAGGATTTGCAGTGGATCGATGTGAACGATTCTCCGTCTCTGCGGATACCGGACATCACCGCCATCATACTTGCGGACCTCAGAAGCAGTCTCGACATCGATCCGTCGCTCCCCTGTGAACGAGCGGTGCCACTTTATGCCGCGCGCCGTGGGCGCCTCGTCCGCACGTTGCTCTAAGGACCCTCGTCGCATGTCACAGCCGTCGCCCGGTACAGTTGCACCGGTTGAGGAAATTCACTGGCGGTCGCTGATAGCGGCCGTTGCCGCCATCAGTGCGGTCGGCATCGCAATTGGCCTTGGTCTGCCGCTCCTGTCGATCATCATGGAGAAGCGGGGGATCTCCTCGACGCTGATCGGCTTGAACTCCGCCATGGCTGGCCTGGCATCGATGGTTGCCGCCCCGTTCACGACCAAGTTCGCTCATAGACACGGCGTCGCGCCGACAATGCTGTGGGCCGTGCTGATCGCAGCAACGAGTTCGCTCGGCTTTTACTACATAACCAACTTCTGGCTCTGGTTCCCGCTGCGGATCGTTTTCCATGGGGCGATCACCGTCCTCTTCATTCTCTCCGAGTTCTGGATCAACGCCACGGCGCCGCCGGCAAAGCGTGGCTTCGTGCTCGGCATCTATGGCACGTTCCTGTCGCTGGGCTTCCTGACCGGGCCGCTGTTGTTTTCAATCCTCGGCAGTGAAGGCATCCTGCCTTTCATGGTTGGCGCCGGCGTCATCCTGCTTGCCTCGGTGCCGATCTTCCTCGCCCGCGACGAAAGCCCCGTCATCGACGAGAAGCCGGAGCGGCATTTCCTGCGCTACGTCTTCCTCGTGCCCACCGCAACCGCCGCCGTGTTCATCTTCGGCGCGGTCGAATCAGGCGGTCTTTCGCTGTTCCTCATCTTCGGAACGAGAGCCGGTTTCAGCGAATCGCAGGCGGCCCTCCTGCTGACGGTCATGGGGGTCGGAAATTTCATCTTCCAGATCCCGGTCGGCATGTTGTCCGACCGCGTCAAAGACCGGCGCACCCTGCTCTCGGCCATGACTGTTATCGGCCTTGTTGGCGCGCTGTTCCTGCCGCTTCTGGTCGAAAGCTGGTTCCTGATGGCGATCGTATTGCTGTTCTGGGGCGGCTGTGTCTCCGGGCTCTACACGGTCGGTCTCAGCCACCTTGGCTCGCGGCTGCAGGGCGCCGATCTTGCCGCCGCCAACGCCGCTTTCGTGTTCTCCTATGCCGTCGGCACGGTTGCGGGGCCGCAGGCCATCGGTGCGGCAATGGATGCCACCGGCAACAATGGCTTTGCCTGGGCGATCGCCGGGTTTTTCGGCCTCTATGTCGCGCTTTCGGTGGTCAGGATCGTTTTGAAACCAAAACGGCCTTGACTTTTCGGCCGCGATTTGTAGTTTCGCGCCAACCTTGCCCGTGGCCCGCAACCGGTTGTCCACGGCTTTCATTGTTACAAAGGCAGGACGACCATGGCAAAAGCCACCACCATCAAGATCAAGCTGCTTTCGACAGCCGACACGGGTTTCTTCTACGTCACGACCAAGAACAGCCGTACGATGACGGAAAAGATGACGAAGACCAAGTACGACCCGGTCGTCAAGAAGCACGTCGAGTTCAAGGAAACCAAGATCAAGTAAGATCGACCGTTTCTCGGGAATTCAGGGCGCCGACCACAAGGTCAGGCGCCCTTTCCTTTTGGACGTCCGGGAAACGGCGCGCAAGGCACCACTGGCCCGGTGAGGTCAAAGGATGCTCGAAAGACATGCCGACTCGGCGCCCCCTCGCCCGGCACCGAGAAAGCAAAAACGCCGCCCCAAGATGGGACGGCGCTTCGGAAAAGGGGGCCGGCTGGCGTCTGACTGCGGCACGAGGATTCCGCTGACGTCAAAAGCCAACCGACCGACCCCACGACCCAGGAGATGCGGCGGACCTGAGCATCATGGGGTAAGCAAAATGTTGGTAGGCGATGCCTACTTGTTCATCAGCATCACCTGAAAATGGAAAAAAATCAACGAATTCTTAATGCGCGAAGCGGTGCCGCTAAGCGCATGGTTAATTCTGTATCAGAGTAAGACAGGCACGCGCATGGGCGCCGCGGCTACCCAAACTCCCCGGTAGCATCAGCTGTGGCGAGAATACAACTTTAAATGCGACCCGCAAGAGGTGACCCAAGAAAATCACTGGGTCGCGGAGCGCCCGGATTGGACGGACAAACGCTCAGGCGGCCGCCGCCACCACTCGGTTGCGGCCCTCGTGCTTGGCTTGGTAGAGCGCCGTATCCGCGCGCTTCAGCAGAGCTTCGGCCGTGTCAGCACCCGGCCTGAGCGTCGCTATTCCCATCGACGCCGTTACCTTCAAAACGCCATCCGCCTGCGGAACCGGGAACGGCAGGCTTTCGATAATCATGCGCAAGCGCTCGGCGACACCCGCCGCCATTTCAGCCGACGTATCCGGCATCACGACGACGAATTCCTCTCCGCCGAAACGGCAGGCAAGATCGGCGCCGCGTACGGTGGTGCGAATGCGGTTGGCGAACTCCCGCAGCACTTCGTCACCGGCATCATGGCCGTAGGTATCGTTGACCTGTTTGAAACGGTCGATGTCGGTCATGCAGATGGAGAGCGGCCGGCCGCGCGCCGCAGCCCGATCCATCAGCAGTTTCAGGTGGGTGTCGAAATAGCGGCGGTTGTGCAAGCCGGTCAGGCCATCGGTGACGGCAAGTTCGATGGTCTGCTGTACGCTCGAGCGCAGCCTGTCATTGCAATGCTTGCGCCGGATCTGGGTCATCGAGCGGGCAATCAGCTCATTGGGATCGACCGGCCGCATCAGATAGTCCGTCACGCCGAGATCGAGCGCACGCACCACCATCTCGTCGCTGCCCTGCTCCGCGATCAAGAGGATCGGGATGAAACGGGTGCGCTCCAGCGAGCGCAACTGCGAGCAAAGGCGCAGCGGATCGTAATCGTCGAAATTCGCGTTGACGATGACCAGGTCGAAATTGTTCTCGGCCGCTTCGAAGAGCGCAGCCTGCGGATCGGAAATCACCGAGACATCGGCGATCGGCTTGAGCGCGCGCTGCAGCCGCTCCTGCGAAGAGCCACGGCCGTCGACGAGCAGAACATTGCCCGGCTCGTCCGGACGGTCCGCACGGCCGGGGTCTTCGAGGCCGATGGTCTGCGCAGTCTGGGCGCGCAGGCGCAATTCGTCGCTGACATTCTTCAACCGTACCAGGCTCTTCACGCGCGACATTAGCTGAAGATCGTTGACGGGCTTGGTCAGGAAGTCGTCGGCGCCGGCCTTCAGGCCGCGCACGCGATCCGACGGCTGGTCGAGCGCCGTCACCATGACGACCGGAATATGCGCCGTGCGCGGATTGGCCTTCAGACGTTCGCAGACCTCGAAGCCGTCGAGGCCGGGCATCATGATGTCGAGAAGCACGAGATCAATGGGCGTCTTCTCGCAAAGCGCCAGCGCCGAATAGCCGTCATTGGCCGTCAGTACGTCGAAATACTCGGCGAGCAGCCGGGCCTCGAGCAACTTCACATTGGCTGGAACATCATCAACGACAAGAATACGCGCAGTCATATCAATTTTCCCGCCGCTCAGGCATCGCCCAGGTAGGTTTTGATCGTTTCTATGAACTTCGGTACGGAAATCGGCTTGGAAACATAGGCTTCGCATCCACCCTGGCGGATCCGTTCCTCGTCGCCCTTCATCGCAAATGCGGTGACCGCAATGACCGGAATGACGTGCAATTCGTCGTCTTCCTTCAGCCATTTCGTCACTTCCAGACCGGATACTTCCGGCAACTGGATGTCCATGAGAATGAGATCGGGCCGGTGCTTGCGCGCGAGCTCGAGCGCCTCCATGCCGTTGCGCGTCTGGATCGTGGCGTAGCCGGAAGCCTCAATCAGGTCGCGGAACAGCTTCATGTTCAGCTCGTTGTCCTCAACAATCATTACCTGTTTGGGCATGTCGATCCCTTGCTGTCCATCGTCGTCTTGCAAGTATCCTCAGGACATTTAACTTGCAGAACCGACGACTCGACCCATTTCCTCAACTTCAGAGATAGGCCTATTTGGTTGAAAAATAGGTAACTCCGCGCGTAAAAACCATACGGGGACGAAGCATTGAAGAGCGCCGAAGAAATCGCCATCGACATCCTTGCCTGGCTCGCCGGCGAGCCTGAGCTTCTGTCCCGTTTCCTGGCACTGACGGGCACGGATCCCACGGCGTTGCGCAATGCCATCGCCGAACCCGGTTTCATGGGCGGCCTCATTGCCTTTCTCATGGACCACGAGCCGACGCTGATGGCATTCTGCCAGGCGACCGGCACGGCACCGGAAGATGTCGTGCGCGCCCATGCGGCACTTTCGGGCCATTCGGGTTTTGAGGATTGAGCGTGCCAGGCACGTCTATAGACGACCGCATCCAGCTTCGAGAGCGCCCGCTGATCGTCAGCGACATCGATGAGGTCGTGCTCGAATTCATCAATCCGTTCAAAGCCTTTCTCGATAGCTGCGGCCACGTTCTGCTGCCCCGGTCGTTCCGCCTGACCGGCAACATTGTAGATCGCGCGAACGAACAACCGCTGACGGAGGCGGAGGTCAAAGCCCTGCTCGATTCCTTCTACGGGACGCAGGATCGCTGGCAGACGCCGGCTGCACAGGTGGTCGAGACCTTGGCCGCGCTGTCGAAGGATGCGGACATCGTTTTCCTCACGGCTATGCCACCGCATCACGCCGCGGTCCGCCGTGCCTTGCTCGACCGGCTTGGCCTTCCCTACCCGCTGCTTGCCTCCGAGGAACCGAAGGGACCGATCGTCCAAAATTTGCACGGCGGACGCCCGGTCCCGCTGGTCTTCGTGGATGATATTCTTCGCAACCTGCAGTCGGTCCAGCATCACGCGCCGTCCTGCCTGCTGATCAACCTGATGGTTAACGCGGAGTTTCGCGCGTTTGCACCAAAGCCGGACGCCGGCATCCGCGCTGTGGCCGACTGGCCAGAAGCGGCGGCGACCATTCGCGCGCATTTCGAGGGCTAGTTCAGCGCCGGTTCCCATCAGTGCAAATCCAATCGCATCAGCGGTCTACCATCCTTGCGGCGCGCCACGATGTCGAATCCTGCAGCCTCGAAGACCGTCGTCGCGCCGACCCAAATGGCGACTGACTTGGACTGTTTGGCACGATCGATCGGACAAGCATCGAGATAGTGCGCGCCGCCCGCCCTGGCGTGGTCGATCGCGGCGCGCACGAGTTGATGGCTCAAGCCCCTGCCCCGTAGCTTCGACTGCATGAACAGACAGCTCAGCGCCCAGATCGTCGGATCGGTCGCCTCGCGGTCCTCCAGCGGTCGCGCGACCGTGCGCGGCGAATTGAACTGCGGAACATCCTGGCGCGGACCAACCTGAACCCAGGCCACCGGCGTTCCCTCGAAATAGCCGAGGATACCGGGCGACGGCGCGGTATCGATACGAGCCTTGATAAAGGCCTTGCGCTCCCTTGCCGGCATTGCCGTTCGAACGGAATGCGGCAGGCGCAACGCGGTGCACCAGCAACCGCCATAGGCACCGTTCGGCCCAAAAAGCTGCTCGAAATCCGCCCAACTATCCGCCGTGACAGGTGAGAACTGGAGTGTGATTTCCAACAGAGCCTCCCTTGAGACTCACTAGCGTAGAGCGTAAGGTCGCGATGTTCAATATTTGTTCCTGATATGCTCGACAGCACTGCTCAATCTCCAGGCTTCTGCCGCGACTGCCTCAAGGAACAGGCCGCTAGCGCGCGGCGCTGCACGGCCTGCGGCAGTCCGCGCCTGCTGCGCCATAGCGAGCTCTACGATCTCACCTTGGCGCATATCGATTGTGACGCCTTCTATGCGTCGATCGAGAAACGCGATGATCCGGAGCTTGCCGACAAGCCGGTGATCATCGGCGGCGGCAAGCGTGGCGTGGTGTCTACGGCCTGCTACATCGCCCGCATTCACGGCGTGCGCTCGGCAATGCCGATGTTCAAGGCGCTGGAGGCCTGCCCGCAGGCCGTGGTCATCAAACCCAACATGGAGAAATATGCGCGCGTCGGCCGCGAGGTGCGGACGCTGATGCAGGAGTTGACGCCGCTGGTGCAGCCACTGTCGATCGACGAAGCTTTTCTTGAGCTCAAAGGCACCGAGCGACTGCATCACGATCCGCCGGCGCGCACGCTCGCGCGCTTCGCCCGCCGTGTCGAGCAGGAGATCGGCATCACCGTTTCGGTTGGCCTCTCCTACTGCAAGTTCCTCGCCAAGGTGGCTTCCGATCTGCAAAAGCCGCGCGGCTTTTCCGTCATCGGTCAGGCCGAGGCGCTGGAGTTCCTGAGGGAAAAACCGGTCACGCTGATCTGGGGCGTCGGCAAGGCCTTCGCCGCCACCCTGGAACGCGATGGCGTGCGCACGATCGGGCAATTGCAGACCATGGAGGAAGCCGACCTGATGCGCCGCTATGGCACCATGGGGCAGCGGCTCTATCGCCTGTCGCGCGGGCTCGACGAGAGGGCGGTCGAAATCGACGGCGAGGCGAAGAGCGTTTCCGCGGAGACGACGTTCAATGACGACATCGCACGCTACGACGACCTGGTCACACACCTTAGGCGCCTGAGCGAGCAGGTGGCCCACCGGCTGCGAAAGTCCGAACTCGCGGGTCAGACCGTCGTTCTGAAGCTCAAAACCACCGACTTCAAGCTTCGCACCCGCAACCGGCGGCTCGACAGCCCCACCCGGCTTGCCGACCGCATTTTCCGCACCGGGCTTCAGCTTTTGGAGAAAGAGGCGGATGGCACGAAGTATCGCCTGATCGGGATTGGCGTCAGCGATCTCTCCGCCCCGGATCTGGCCGACCCTCCGGACCTTGTCGATCCGGCGGCAACCCGCCGGGCAGCGGCCGAAGACGCCATGAACAAGCTGCGCGACAAGTTCGGCAAGGAGAGCGTCGAGACCGGCTATACCTTCGGTACCCGCAAACGCGATCACTGAACGTAGATACACGGCGATCACGCAACCTTGATGTGGCCGACACACGGACTGGATGAATTCCTTAAAGATTGCCGGCTAGGCTCGTTCGCCAAGTCACGTGTTGGGTTGAGTGTATGGTATCGCGTTTCGCTCTCACCGCCAGCTTCGTCGCTCTGCTTTTGTCGCCGGCCACCGGCTTTGCAGGCAGTCGCGGGCCGCTGCAAATCATCGTCTCTAAAGACCAGCAATCGCTCGTCGTCTATGACGGCGACGCCGTGATTGCGACGTCACCGGTGTCGACCGGCAAGGCCGGCCATGCGACGCCGACCGGAATCTTCTCTATCCTGGAAAAGCGACGCCATCATAAGTCCAACATCTATTCGAACGCGCCGATGCCGTTCATGCAGCGGCTCACCTGGTCGGGTATTGCACTGCACGGCTCCAACCACGTGCCCGACTACCCCGCGTCGCATGGCTGCGTGCGCCTGCCGAGTGCTTTCGCCGCCTCGCTCTACAAGATGACCGAGCGCGGCGTGCATGTGCTGATCTCGGACCGGCAGATATCGCCCGTAGAGGTTAAAAGCGCCCTCCTCTTCCGTCCGGTTCCGGTAGATATCCAACCGCCGCTTTCCGACGTTCCGCTCAGACCGGCGATCAGCCAGGCCGGAGATACGCCGGTGGAAGTGGCGATGAGAGAGCCGACCGGCGGTGCCGGCACGTCCAGATCGATGGAAGAACCGATCCGCATCCTGATCACGCGCAGCGACGCACGCGACACCATGCGCGAGGTTCAAACCTCGTTGGAATTCCTCGGATACGCGCCCGGCTCGATCGACGGCCATGCGGGCACGGCAACCATTGCGGCGCTCCGCGCCTTCCAGACGGGCGAAGGTCTCGAGAGTGATGGCAAGCTGACGCCGGAACTGACCGACAGGCTCCTGCGCAAGGCCGGCCGAACGCCGCCGCAGAACGGCAAGATCCTCGTGCGGCAAGGTTTCAAGCCGCTTTTCGAAGCCGGCCTCACCATCGACAAACCGGAAGAGGCCCTTGGGACGCATTTCCTCCAGTTCCGGCACAATGAAGAAGAAGGCGCCGAAGGCAAATGGTTCGGCGTTTCACTTGAAAACCACCTGCCCGCCTCGATGAAGAAGCGGCTCGGCATTTCCATGGAGGCCGATCCCTTCGCTTATAACGGCATACAGCGCACGCTGGCGCGAATGACGATATCCGACGACGTTCGCAAGCGGGTTGAAGGACTGCTGGCCGAGGGCTCTTCGCTCTCGATCGCCGACACGGAAAGCGGGCTGGAAACCGGCCAGGGCACCGATTTCATCACCGTCACCCGATCGCGTCCCGGTGACTGATCCCGAGCAACCGCAGGAAAGCACATGTGCGCTTTCTGTCCCAGCTGCCCACCCTCAAGGTGATCGGTGTGATTTCTTCGCTTCGAACGAAACGGAGAAATCCGCCGATCAAACCAACTCGACGTCGACCACGCCCGGCGCCGAGCGCAGCGCCGCAGCGATCTCCGGCGAGATCCGGAACTTCTCGCTCAGTTCCACCTCGATCTCGCGCTGACCATTGTCCTTGATGACGACGAAGGAGACGAGGCCGTCGCCCCTGGTGTTGAGGTGCGAGGCGATCGATTTCAGTGGGCCGGAATCGCGCACATAGACGCGCAGCGCCTTCTGAAGTTGCAGCGATTCTTCCTCGAGCGAGCGCAGGGTCTGGATGCGCAGCCCGATGCCTTCCGGCCGCTCCTCGGCGGCAACCGTCATCACCAGTGATTTGCCCGGCTCCAAGAGGTCGCGATACTGGTGCAGCATTTCGGAGAACAGCACGGCCTCGAATTGGCCCGAGGAGTCCGAGAAGGCGACGATTCCCATCTTGTTGCCGGTGCGCGTCTTGCGCTCCTGCTTCGAGGTCACCGTGCCCGCAAGCCGGCCGGCGGTTGCCCCCTTCTTCACCGCGCCGGCGAAATCGCCGAAGGTCTGCACACGCATCTTGGCGAGCAACGCATTGTAGGTGTCGAGCGGGTGGGCGGAGAGGTAGAAACCCAGCACCTGGAATTCGCGGTGCAGCTTCTCCGAAGCGAGCCAAGGCGTATAGGTCGGGAGCGCGATACGCTCCGGCCCGGTTGCCGCCCCTGCCCCGAACATATCGCTCTGGCCGCTCGTCTTGTTCTCCTGCGCACGCTGGGCGAAGCCGAGGATGCGGTCGAGCCCGCCGACCAGTTCCGCACGGTCATAGCCGAAGCATTCGAACGCGCCGGCAGCGATCAGGCTTTCGAAGACGCGACGATTGAGAAGCTTGGGGTCGATCCTGAGGCAGAAGTCCTCAAGGCTCGCGAACGTCCGGTCGCCGCGCACCTCGACGATATGCTCAACCGCGGATTCGCCCACGCCCTTGATTGCGGCAAGCGAATAATAGATGCGGTTTTCGCCCGTCTGGAAATGTCGGAATGAGGACTGCACCGACGGTGCAATCACCTCGATGCCCAGGCGCTTTGCGTCCTGGCGGAAGTCGTTGACCTTTTCCGTGTTGGACATGTCGAGCGTCATCGACGCCGCCAGGAACTCCACCGGATAGTGCGCCTTCATATAGGCGGTCTGGTAGGAGACGATGGCGTAAGCCGCTGCGTGCGACTTGTTGAAGCCGTAATTGGCGAACTTGGCGAGCAGGTCGAAGATCAGGTCCGCCTGCGGCTTCGACACCTCGTTCTTCACGGCGCCGTCGACGAAGCGGGCGCGCTGCTTGTCCATCTCCTCCTTGATCTTCTTACCCATGGCGCGCCGCAGAAGATCGGCCTCGCCGAGCGAGTAGCCCGAGAGCACCTGGGCGATCTGCATCACCTGCTCCTGGTAGACGATAACGCCCTGCGTTTCCTTGAGCAGATGGTCGATCTTCGGATGGATCGATTCGACCTCTTCCTCGCCATGTTTGCGAGCATTGTAGACCGGGATGTTCTCCATCGGGCCCGGGCGATAGAGCGCCACCAGCGCGATGATATCCTCGATGCAGTCCGGCCGCATGCCGATCAGCGCCTTGCGCATGCCGGCGCTTTCCACCTGGAACACGCCAACCGTTTCGCCGCGCGAGAGCATCTCATAGGTCTTCGGGTCGTCGAGCGGGATGCTCGCCAGATCAACCTCGATGCCGCGCTGCTTCACGAAATCGACCGCGACCTTCAATACGGTCAGGGTCTTCAGGCCGAGGAAGTCGAACTTGACGAGGCCCGCCTGCTCCACCCATTTCATGTTGAACTGGGTGACCGGCATGTCGGAGCGCGGATCGCGATACATCGGCACGAGCTGAGACAGCGGACGGTCGCCGATCACGATACCGGCGGCGTGGGTCGAGGCGTGGCGATAGAGGCCTTCGATCTTCTGGGCGATATCGAGAAGCCGCGCGACCACCGGCTCCTTCTCGGCCTCCTCCTGAAGGCGCGGCTCCTCCTCGATCGCCTTGGAGAGCGGCGTCGGATTGGCCGGGTTGTTCGGCACGAGCTTGCAGATCTTGTCGACCTGGCCGTAGGGCATTTCGAGCACGCGGCCGACGTCGCGCAGTGCGGCGCGCGCCTGCAGCGAACCGAAGGTAATGATCTGCGCCACCTGCTCGCGACCATACTTGCGCTGCACGTAGCGGATCACCTCTTCGCGCCGGTCCTGGCAGAAGTCGATATCGAAGTCGGGCATCGAGACGCGCTCAGGATTGAGGAAGCGCTCGAACAGCAGCGAGAAGCGCATCGGATCGACGTCGGTGATCGTCAGCGCATAGGCAACGAGCGACCCTGCACCCGAACCACGGCCCGGCCCAACGGGAATATCGTGCTGCTTCGCCCATTTGATGAAGTCGGCAACGATCAGGAAGTAGCCGGGGAACTTCATGCGCTCGATAACGCTGAGTTCGAAGGCCAGGCGCTCGCGATACTCCTCTTCGCTATAGCCGGGCGCCATGCCAAGCCTGGCGAGACGGTCTTCGAGGCCCTCCTCCGCCTGGCGACGCAGTTCGTCCGCCTCGGCGCGCTCGGCCTCCTCCGGATCTGCAGTGGCGCCGGTAAAGCGCGGCAGGATCGGTCCACGGGTCTTCAGCATGAAGGAGCAGCGCCGGGCGACCTCGAGGGTGTTTTCCAGCGCCTCGGGCAGATCGGCAAAGAGTGCCGCCATTTCCTTGCGGCTCTTCAAATAATGATCGGGCGTCAGGCGGAAACGGCTGTCATCCGAGACCATGGCGTTGTGCGCCACGGCCATCAGGGCGTCGTGGGCATCGTAATCGGACGGCGACGGAAAGAACGCTTCGTTGGTGGCAACCAGCGGAATGTCGAACTTGTATGCAAGGTCGATAATCCGGCTCTCATGGCGGCGGTCAAATCCGCCGTGCCGCTGCAGCTCGATATAGAGCCGGTCGCCGAAGAGATCATGCAGCGCCTCGAGACGCGCTTCGGCCAGTGCCGTCGAGCCCGCCTTCAGGGCCAGGTCCACCGGGCCGCCCGACGCACCGGTCAGCGCGATCAATCCGTCCGTACCGTTTTCGGCAAGCCAGGAGCGCGTGATCCGAGTCGCCTGGCTGCCCTCGCCGCTGAGATAGGCACGGCTCACCAGATCCACGAGCCGGGTGTAACCATCATCGGTCGCGGCGATCAGGACGATCGCGGGCAGCTTCGCGAGATGTTGCACGTGGCCGCGCCGTTCGCCATCCGCCTCGTCTTCCATGTCGATGGAAAGCTGGCAGCCGGTAATCGGTTGCAGTCCGTCGTCGGCTGCTTTCTGCGAAAACTCGAGCGCGGCAAAGAGATTGTTGGTGTCGGCGATCCCGATCGCCGGCTGATTATCGGCAACCGCCTTGCCGATGACCTTCTTCAGCGGCAGCGCGCCTTCGAGCAGGGAGAAGGCCGAGTGGACGCGCAGATGCACAAACTGCGGGTCCGAACCAAGCGCCTCGCTCGATGCTGCTTTGCCGTCGTCTGCCATTATTCGCACCCTGATTCCTGTCCGTTCGGCAGGATATCCCGTTTATCACCCGACATGTCCAGTTTCACCTGACACGCCGTCCCCCTTATTCAGTCCAGGGGGCGAATTTCGGGAAGTGCTTGAGAGGAAATATCGACGCTCCTCAGAGGCCGAGCGCGATGAAAGAGATGCTTGCGATGAACAGGCTCATCGAAGCGAAGGCGGCGAGGTCACGAACAAAATCAGTCATAACATGGCTCCTTTTCCGTTATGTTTTCACTTTGTTCTATTTTTGTTCACTCGTCAAGCCGAGCACAGACGTTCTGTTCACGATGGTTAACACGGCAGTCGAAAGCAGGTTAACTGGTGAGGAAGCCGCTTGAGGAAAGCGCCGCGCCCGCATATCAAGAAGAACAACCAAGCGGAGCGTTCCGACATGCATGCACGGCTGATTCTGCCATTGCTGTTTCTGGTTCCGGCCGTCGCCTCCGCGGCCGAAACGATCGACCCTGCCCGCATCGTCTCCGCGGCGACCGGCGACTGGAACAAGGACGGTGACGCGGACCTCGCCCTGATCGTGCGCCCCGCAGATGGAAGCGACGATGACAACGGTGTCTATCTCTATCTGACCGGTGAGAATGGCGCTCTTGAGCTGAAGTCGGCGATCCCGAACAAGATTTGGGGCGACTTTGACTTTGCCGGACAGGCGCCGTGGGTCGAGGCGCTGCCGAGCGGTTCTTTGCTCATCTCCAGCCACAACGATTCCATCGGACGTGACCGCTGGGAACAGAAACTGACGGTCGCCTACCGCAATTTCGAGTTCGTGGTCGCCGGCTATACCTACTCATCCTATGATACGCTCGATCTAGACAACACCTTGAAGTGCGACCTCAACGTTCTGACAGGCAAGGGCAAATCCAACGACAAGGCCATAGCCACCAAGGGCGAACTCGTCCTGCTCAAGGACTGGAACGACGATCGCGGGCAGAAGGCTTGCGGCGTTCAATAATCGGGCACCTGTTCTCTATCTGTTCTTTACAACTTTCGCGGATCAAGACATCCTCGACATGGAACATACGAGGGACGATCATGACCGCGCTCGAAGACCTGAAGGACTTTATCGTCGAAGCCAAATCGAAAACCTATGTCGGCGGAGGCGTGCCGCGGCCTTCCTCTCGCCAAGGCTCCCATGACATCGGCTACGAAACGGGCAGTTGGCGCTATCTCGACAGCTATTTCGGCGGAACCGATTTTGCAGGACAGGAAACGGTCTGGCAGGATGGCGAACCGCATTGGGCGATGAACTACTTCGGCCGGATTATGCGCCCCGAGCTCATAACTGGAGAGAAGGCAGGTCTGGTCATCAAGGCTGCGCTACAGGCGATGTATCGTGAGAAGCGGCACTTCCTCGGCGGTATGGAGTTTCGGCATGCGCATGGCTACTACATCGATAGCAGCCGCGGCGACACCGAACATTTTTCCGGTCATGAGGTCATCTTCGTCGATGGCGAGGAAGCTTACGAACTCGACTATCGCGGCGGCCTGATCCGGCGTTAGGAGCGACGCCAGAAGACACGTACGCCATGCCCAGGGCGGTCTGGGACTGAACTGTGAGACGTTTCTTCCGCGCTGGCCAAAGACAGTTGGAGGCAACGGCGCTGGGCGATCAACGCGCCCGCTCGGCCGGTGCCATCAGTTCATCTCGACGACCTTCCCGTCCTCGATCGTCACGCGCCGATCCATCAGCCCGGCGAGTTCATGATTGTGCGTGGCGATCAGGGCCGCGAGGCCCGACTGGCGCGCGAGCGCCTCCAGCGCTTCAAAGACATAGCCGGCGGTTTCCGGATCGAGATTGCCTGTCGGCTCGTCCGCAAGAAGCACGAGCGGCGCGTTGGCGACGGCGCGCGCGATTGCGACGCGCTGCTGCTCGCCGCCGGAGAGCTCCGTCGGGCGATGATCGGCACGGTGACCGATGCGCATGTAGTCGAGCAGCGCCCTTGCCCGATCGGCGGCCTCAGCCTTGGGCAAGCCGGCGATCAGCTGAGGCATCATGATGTTCTCAAGTGCCGAGAACTCGGGAAGCAGATGGTGAAACTGGTAGACGAAGCCGATCTCGTTGCGGCGGATCGCCGTGCGCCGATCGTCATTGAGGCCACCACAGGAGACGCCGTTGACCAGCACTTCGCCGCCATCCGGGCGCTCCAGCAGTCCGGCGACATGCAGGAGCGTCGACTTGCCGGTACCCGAAGGCGCGACCAGCGCAACCGTCTCACCACTTCTCAGCGTAAAATCCGCCCCCTTGAGGATGGACAGGAACGTTTCGCCCTCCCCGTAGTGTCGCTCGACGCCGGAAAGCTGCAGTGCCACGCGCGCATTCATTCAGTTGATGTCCTTGTCATTCGTAACGCAGGGCCTGCACCGGATCGAGGCGCGAAGCACGCCAGGCCGGGAAGATTGTGGCGAGGAAGGAAAGGGTGAGTGCCATGACGATGACGAGCGCGGTCTCATCGGCATTCATGTCGGCGGGAAGCTGGCTCAGGAAGTAGAGCTCTGGGCTGAAAAGTGTGGTTCCAGAGATCCAGGAGAAGAACTGCCGAATGGATTCGATGTTGAGGCAGACGACGACGCCGAGCGCCACGCCGGCGACCGTTCCTGCCACGCCGATCGCCGCACCCGTCATGAAGAAGATACGCATCACCGACCCGGAAGTCGCGCCCATCGTTCTGAGGATCGCGATGTCGCTGCCCTTGTCCTTCACCAGCATGATCAGGCCGGAAATGATGTTCAGCGCCGCGACCAGCACGATCAGCGTCAGGATCATGAACATGACGTTGCGCTCGACTTCGAGCGCCGAGAAGAAGGTCTTGTTGCGGTCGCGCCAGTCGGTAATGAAGATCTGTCGTCCCGCGGCATCCTCGATCGGCTGGCGCAGTTCGTCGACGACATCAGGGTGCTCGACGAAGATCTCGATCGACTGCGCAAGCCCCTCCGCGTTGAAGAAAAGCTGCGCCTCTTCAAGCGGCATGAAGATGATCGTCGAGTCGTATTCCGACATGCCGATCTCGTAGATCGCCGAGACGGTGTAGGCTTTGACGCGCGGATTCATGCCAAGCGGCGTCACGTCGCCATTGGGCGAGGTCAGCGTGATTGTTCCGCCGACGCGGATGCCGAGTTGCTCGGCCATGCGCGAACCGATCGCGACACCGGAGCCGGAGGCAAAGCCGACCATGTCGCCGGACTGGATATGGTCGGAGACCGACTTCATCTTGCCGAGATCGTCGGCGCGGATGCCGCGCACCAGAGCGCCGGTCGAGCTGTCGCCCACGCCCTGGGCCAGAACCTGGCCCTCGACCAATGGGATTGCCATGGTGACGCCCTTGACGCCCGAGAATTTGGTCGCCAGCTCCGCATAGTTGTTGAGCGGCCCGTCGATCGGCTGCACGATCATGTGACCGTTGATGCCCAGAATGCGGGAAATGAGCTCGGTGCGGAACCCGTTCATCACGGCCATGACGATGATCAGCGTCGCGACGCCGAGCATGATGCCGATGAAGGAGAAGCCGGCGATCACCGAGATGAAGGCTTCCTTGCGCCTGGAACGCAGATAGCGCCAGGCTACCATGCGCTCGAAGGCGGAAAAGGGACGGCTGGAGGACTTTTCAGGCTGCGTCGCAGCCTGCACCTGATCTTCAGTCACGGCGGTCATCCTGCCTTCCCTCGCCTCATCACTTCGTTGCGATCAGCTTGTTGATCGCCGCTTCGACGGTCATCGTCTCGCGCTCGCCAGTCTTGCGGTCCTTGACCTCGACTTCGCCGTTGGCGATCGAACGCGGGCCGACGATGATCTGGACCGGCACGCCGATCAGGTCCGCAGTTGCGAACTTCGCACCGGCGCGGTCGTCCGTGTCGTCGAGCAGTGCTTCGAATCCCGCCTTGCCGAGTTCGGAGTAGAGCGTCTCGCAGGCGCCGTCGCAAGCGGCATCGCCCGCTTTCATGTTGATGATGACGCCATCGAACGGCGAGATCGACTTCGGCCAGATGATGCCGTTGTCGTCATGCGACGCTTCGATGATCGCCGGCACGAGGCGGGTCGGGCCGATGCCGTAGGAGCCCATGTGCACGGCATGCTCCTTGCCGTCTGGGCCGAGAACCTTGGCGCCCATGGCTTCGGAATACTTGGTGCCGAAGTAGAAGATGTGGCCGACCTCGATGCCGCGGGCCGACAGGCGGTCGCCTTCAGCAACCGCATTGAAGGCGGCCTCGTCGTGCATTTCCGATGTCGCGGCGTAACGCGAGGTCCACTTGTCGAAGATCGCCTTCAGGCCGGCGACATCCTCGAAGTTGGTTTCCTCGCCCGGAATATCGAAGCCGAGGAAGTCCTTGTGGCAATAGACCTCGGATTCGCCGGTGTCGGCGAGAATGATGAATTCGTGGCTGAGGTTGCCGCCGATCGGGCCGGTGTCGGCACGCATCGGAATGGCGCGAAGACCCATGCGCGCAAACGTGCGCAGGTAAGCCGCGAACATGCGGTTATAGGCGTGTTCTGCCCCTTCGCGATCGAGATCGAAGGAATAGGCGTCCTTCATCAGGAACTCGCGCGAGCGCATGGTGCCGAAACGCGGACGGATCTCGTCGCGGAACTTCAGCTGGATATGGTAGAGGTTGAGCGGCAGGTCACGATAGGACTTCACGTAGGACCGGAAGACGTCCGTGATCATTTCCTCGTTCGTCGGGCCATAGAGCATCGGCCGGTCCTGGCGATCCTTGATGCGCAGCATCTCCTTGCCGTAGGCGTCGTAGCGGCCGCTTTCCTGCCAGAGCTCTGCGGACTGCAGCGTCGGCATCAAGAGTTCGATTGCGCCTGAGCGGTTCTGCTCTTCGCGGATGATCGCATTGACCTTGTCGAGAACCCGCTTGCCCAGTGGCAGCCAGGTATAGATGCCCGAGGACTGCTGCCGGATCATGCCGGTACGGAGCATGAGGCGGTGGGAAACGATTTCCGCTTCCTTAGGATTTTCCTTCAGGATGGGCATGAAAAAGCGGGACAGGCGCATGACGGGTTCCAGAACTTGATGAACGTCGCACTATCGGCGGATTCGGGCGAAATGACGTTGAGCTCGGGTGCCTTCTTCGCCGGTAGACTGGCAAGGGCGACCGTTGCTTCTCGGGGTCGAGCTCTCCATTATCCATCGCCGGCAAAGCCAGCGTGAACCTTTATGAGCCTTGCGTTCATATCTGCTTCGCAGGCGGAAGAAAACCCTACTCTCTGGCCATCGCCGGAAAGTTCGGAGCCACTGATTTTGAGGGGAAAAGACCGGAAAAGCCTGCGTCAAAAGAGCACGCTAGTAACAAGATTACGACAGGAGTTGTCAACGGGAATATTTTACCCAACTGTAGCAAAAATGCAAAAAAACAGGATGACACAGCTTAATGTTTGGGCTAATTTCGGCTCACAAAACAGGCATGAAGACTAAATTCTTGCCGACTTTCGCGGTCAAGTCTTGGGAGGATAAGATCTTAGGCGCGCTTCGTCGCTGCCGCCGGAAACGGATTAGGATCACGCGAAACTTGAAAAACAAGGCTTTTAGCCTTGTTTTTTTTTGCTTTTCTCGACCTCGTCGCGAGCACGAAGCAGATGTAAAAATTGAACTATGTCAATTCGGCGGCGGTCAACCCTGCAATTGCGCTGGTTCCACCCACAGCATCGCGCGCGGCGTCATCATGACGCAGAAATCCAGCGCTCTGCATCCTGAAAACTCTTCGGTCGCCTTGCGATTGGGCTCAGCCCATCCGCCTTGCCGAAATTATCAATAGAATTTCGGATAAAACCGCGGAATGGAATCGATCCCGTAGCCAAGTTTGACGGAGACGATATACCAGGCGAGCTGGATGACAGCCGCAATCGCCGTGGTCAAAAACACGACCCGTTTCGCATTGAACTTGGCCGGCGCGCTTTCGACGCTTCCCGGGACGACGCTGTTTTCTTCCGCTTGCGTGCGCACTCCCAAGGGAAGAACGGCAAACAGCGTGATCCACCAGATGATGAAGTAAATAGCAAAAGTTGAAAACAGTGGCATTTCCGGCTCCCGGTGAAGGCGATCGACGTAACGACCGCAGGCCGTTTCGCCGCGACTTCCGCGACATTCTGTCCGCCTTATAGCGCCGCCTGCCCGATCAGACAAACGCGCATCGCGCGGTCAACTGTCACACCTCTTCAAGTTCGATCAACGTACCCTGGAAATCCTTGGGGTGCAGGAAAAGCACCGGCTTGCCATGCGCACCGATTTTCGGCTCGCCGTCCCCCAGAACGCGAGCTCCGGCCGCACGCAGCGCGTCGCGTGCAGCGAGGATATTGTCCACCTCGTAGCAGATGTGATGCATCCCGCCCGAAGGGTTCTTCGCCAGGAAAGCGGCGATCGGTGAGGTCTCGCCGATCGGCTCCAACAGCTCGACCTTGGTGTTGGCCAGCGTGACGAACACAACGGTTACGCCGTGTTCCGGCAACGTCTGCGGCTCGGTGACGGATGCACCAAGCGTCGAGCGGTAGCTTTCGGCGGCGGCGGCAAGATCCGGCACGGCGATGGCGATATGGTTTACTCTTCCGAGCATTGCGATCCTCCCGCGTCCTGTACCGGCCCCGCTTACACTGCCGCGGGGCGACCGCCAATCAGACTTTGGTGACGAACACCGTTACAATCGGCTTCTTGCCCCACGTCTGGTTGGCTGTGCTGCGAACGGCGCGGCGAACCGCCTCCTGCAGCATGGCCAGATCCTTTCGCTTTGCTCGCGGAATGCTCTCGACCGCACCGAGGATCGCGTCATAGAGCGTATCCTCCATGTCTTCGCCCTCGTCATCGAATTCCGGCAGACCGATCGCCACGATGTCCGGGTCACCAAGGAAATCGTAGCGGCCGTCGAGAACGACGTTGACGGCGACGTGCCCTGCGAAGGAGAGCTTGCGGCGTTCGCCGATGCCCATCTCTTCGAAATCGCCGATGAGGTTGCCGTCCTTGTAGATGCGGCCATGCGGCGCTTCGTCGATGACCTCGGCCGGGCCTGGTGCAAGACGCAGCATTTCACCGTTTCGAAGGCGCGGAACGCTGGCGATGCCCGACTGCTGACCGAGTTCGGCATGGGCCGTCAGATGCGCGGCTTCGCCATGAACCGGAACGAGAATCTGCGGGCGCAGCCATTGATACATCTGCTGCAGTTCGGTGCGGCGGGGATGACCGGACACATGCACCAGCGCTTCACTGTCGGTGATGATGTGTATGCCCTGTTCGACCAGACCATTCTTGATGTCGTTGATCGCCTTCTCGTTGCCGGGGATGGTGCGCGAGGAGAAAACGACCGTATCGCCGGCGGAAAAGGCCACGTTGCGCATCTCGTCGCGGGCAATCTTGGCGAGTGCTGCCCGAGGCTCACCCTGGCTACCGGTCAGGATGACCACGACCTTGTCGCGCGGCACGTAGCCGAACTCGTCTTCGGCAAGGAAAGGCTTGATGCCTTCCATGAGGCCGAGATCCGCAGCCACGGCGACGACCCGCTTCATCGAACTGCCGAGCAGCAGCACGTCCCTGCCCGCCTCTTCCGCCGCCTCGGCGATCGAGCGGATGCGCCCGACATTCGAGGAGAAAGTCGTTATCGCGACCCGGCCTTCGGCGTTGGCGATAATCTTCGTCAGGCTCTCGGAGACTTCCTGTTCCGACGGCGAAACACCATCGCGCATCGCATTGGTGGAATCGCAGATGAGCGCCAGCACGCCTTCGTCGCCAATCTGGCGGAAACGCGTCTCGTCGGTCAGGGGCCCGAGCGACGGATGCAGGTCTATTTTCCAGTCGCCGGTGTGAACGACAGTGCCGACCGGCGTGCGAATGATCAGCGACATCGGCTCGGGGATCGAATGGTTGACGCCGACCGCCTCGATCTCGAACGGGCCGACATTGATGCGGTCGCCCTGCTTGAAGATCGTCACCGGGATCTCACTGCGGCTTCTCTCGAAATCGCGCTTGGCTTCCAGCATGCCTGCCGTGAACGGCGAGGCATAGACCGGAACGTTGAGGCCCGGCCACAGATCGTTCAGGCCACCGTAGTGGTCCTCGTGGGCATGGGTAATGATGATGCCCTTGAGATTGCGGCGCTCTTCCGCCAGGAAGCTGATATCTGCGAGAACCAGATCCACGCCCGGAAGGTCCGGCCCCGGAAAGGTGACGCCGCAATCGACCATGATCCACTGGCGGCTTCCAGGCCGTCCGTAGCCGTATAGGCCAAGATTCATGCCGATTTCGCCGACGCCGCCGAGCGGCAAGAACACCAGTTCTTCTTCTTGCGCCATATTGTAATGCGCCCTTGTTCTAGGAATTATCCGAAAAATACGTCGCCGGCGGCAATCGCGTGCATCGTGCCTGACCCGGTATCGAGCATCAACCGCCCGGTCTCATCAATACCGGCAAAGCGACCCGAAAGCGACCGGTCCGGCAGGTTCACAGTTATCGTCTCACCGATGCCGCGGGCGGCGGATCGCCACTGTTCTATGGTCTTTGCAATACCTGCGCCGCGCTCCCACAGCGACAACGTCTCCGCCATCGTCATGAACAGCCGCGCGAAAAGTTCGTCCGGAGAAACCGTAGCGCCTTCGCTCTTCAACGAGGTCACGGGATAGAGGGCCTCATCCGGCTGGACGGCAATGTTGATGCCACAGCCAATGACCAGTGCCTGGCGCCCATCTGCAAGCGCCTCACCTTCGAGCAGGATGCCGCAGGTCTTCTTGCCGTCGATGAGAATATCGTTCGGCCATTTGATCTCGACCGGTGCAGCGCCCGGCGGCATCACCTGGCGGATTGCCCGGTGCACGGCAACAGCAACGGCGAGCGGCAGGGAATGCAGATGCTCGATCGGCGCCGGATCAATCAGGAGAAGCGATGCGTAGAGATTGCCAGGTTCTGAAAACCAAGCGCGACCGCGGCGTCCCCGGCCACCGGTCTGCCTGACAGCCGTGACCCAGAGATTGCCCGGATCGCCCTGGCGCGCGCGCGCCAGGCATTCGCTGTTTGTCGATCCGACCGCATCGAGAGCGACGTGCCGGAAATCGTCGGGCGATATCCGGCCGCCGCTTTCAAGGGCGATCAAAAGAAGGTCCGCGCCGCGGCCTCGGCAGCGCTTCCAAGCGGACCGCCGATCAGGACGTATCCAAGGACGAACAGACCCGAGAGACCGAACACCAGTTTCAGTTCGCCAGCCGTGCGGGCGAACTCGCCCTTGGCGTCGTCGAACCACATCACCTTGATGACGCGCAGATAATAATAGGCGCCGACAACGGATGCGAGGACACCGATGATGGCGAGTGCATAGAGCTGCGCTTCGATCGCGGCCATGAAAACGAAGTACTTCCCGAAGAAGCCTGCCATCGGCGGAATGCCGGCGAGCGAGAACATCAGGATGGTCAGTACGGTCGCCATGAAGGGGTTCGTCTGCGAGAGACCAGCGAGGTCGTCGACGTTTTCAACGTTTTCGCCTTCCTTGCGCCGCATCGCCAGGATGCAGGCGAAGGTGCCGAGCGTCATGACCATGTAAATGAGCATGTAGAGCAGCACGCCGCGAACGCCCGCCATCGAGCCGGCGGCAAGGCCGACCAGCGCATAGCCCATGTGGCCGATCGAGGAATAGGCCATCAGGCGCTTGATGTTCTTTTGACCGATCGCCGCGAAGGAACCGAGCAGCATCGAAGCGATCGAGATGAAGACGATGATCTGCTGCCAGTCGGCAACAACGGGTTCAAAGGCATTGATGACGATACGCACGAGGATCGCCATGGCCGCAACCTTCGGCGCCGCCGCGAAGAAGGCGGTGACCGGCGTCGGCGCGCCTTCGTAAACATCCGGCGTCCACATGTGGAACGGCACGGCCGAGATCTTGAAGGCGAGACCGGCGAGCACGAAAACGAGACCGAAGATAAGGCCGAGCGAACGTCCCTCTGCGGTCAGCGCAGCGGCGATCTGGGTAAAGCCGGTGTGACCGGTGAAGCCGTAGATCAGCGACATGCCATAGAGCAGCATGCCCGAGGAAAGCGCACCGAGCACGAAGTACTTGAGGCCAGCTTCGGTCGAGCGGATGCTGTCGCGGTTGATCGCAGCGACGACGTAGAGCGCCAGCGACTGCAGTTCCAGCGACAGGTACAGCGACATCAGGTCGTTGGCCGAGATCATCAACAGCATGCCGAGCGTTGCCAGCACCAGAAGCACCGGGAACTCGAAGCGATCAATCTGGGCGGAACGCGCGTGACCGACTGTCATCACCAGTGCCGTGATCGAACCGATCAACGCCAACACCTTCATGAACTTGGCGAAGGGATCCGAGAGGAAGGCGCCGCCATAGGCCGAGCCTTCGCCGGTCTTTAGCACGAGCCAGAGACCGGCGATGATCAGAACGGCAACCGCAAGGCCGGTGACCGTCGACGCCGATTTTTCGCCGGCAAACACGCCGATCATCAGCAATGCCATCGCGCCGACCGCGAGGATCAACTCGGGGATCGAGAGTTGCAGGCTTGCAAGGAGGGTTTCAGCAGTCATGTCCAATCACGTCCTGTGGTCATTGCACCGAAAGCGCAACGTTTTGCGCTGCCTGCAGGGCTGCGGAGTAGTTGTTGACGAGCAGATCCACGGAAGCCGCGGTCGCATCGAAGATCGGTGCCGGATAGACGCCGAAAAAGATCGTCAGGATCACCAGCGGATAGAGGATCGCCTTTTCACGACCGGAAAGGTCGAGCAAAGACTTCAGACTTTCCTTCTCCAGGGCACCGAAGACGACCCGGCGATAAAGCCAGAGGGCGTAGGCGGCCGAGAGAATGACGCCCGAAGTAGCGAAGAGCGCAACCCAGGTGTTGACACGAAAGGCGCCGACGAGGGTCAGCACTTCACCAACGAAGCTAGACGTGCCCGGCAAGCCAACGTTGGCCATGGTGAACACCATGAAGGCGACAGCATACTTCGGCATGTTGTTGACGAGGCCACCATAGGCCGCGATCTCGCGGGTATGCAGACGGTCATAGACGACGCCGACGCAAAGGAAGAGTGCGCCGGAGACGATGCCGTGCGAGAGCATCTGGAAGATCGCGCCCTGAACGCCCTGAACATTGGCGGCGAAGATACCCATCGTCACATAGCCCATGTGCGCAACCGACGAATAGGCGATCAGCTTCTTGATGTCCGTCTGCATCATCGCGACCAGCGAGGTGTATATGATGGCGACGACCGAGAGCGTGAAGACAAACGGCGCGAAGTAGTCGGATGCCAACGGGAACATCGGCAGCGAGAAGCGCAGGAAGCCGTAACCGCCGAGCTTCAGGAGGATGCCGGCCAGGATGACCGAGCCCGCCGTCGGCGCCTGAACGTGCGCGTCCGGAAGCCAGGTGTGAACCGGCCACATCGGCATCTTCACGGCGAAGGAAGCGAAGAAGGCAAGCCACAGCCACGTCTGCATCTGGCGCGGGAAGTTATAGGCGAGCAGCTGCGTGATGTCGGTGGTACCGGCCTGCCAGTACATCGCCATGATCGCGAGCAGCATCAGCACCGAGCCGAGCAGCGTATAAAGGAAGAACTTGTAGCTAGCGTAGACGCGGTCCTTGCCACCCCAGACACCGATGATGAGGAACATCGGGATCAGGCCGGCTTCGAAGAACACGTAGAACAGCACGATATCGAGCGACACGAAGACGCCGATCATGAACGTTTCCAAGACCAGGAACGCGATCATGTACGCCTTGAGACGTTTCTCGATCGACAGCCAGCTTGCGAGCACGCAGAACGGCATGAGGAAGGCCGAGAGCACGACGAAGAGCACCGAGATGCCATCGACTCCGAGATGGTAGGAAATGCCGGTGCCGAGCCACTCGTGCTTTTCGAGCATCTGGAAGCCGGGGTTCGAGGCATCGAACTGGTACCAGATGTAGACCGACACCGCGAAGGTGAAGATCGTCGTCAGCAGCGAAACGTTCAGGATGTTCCGGCGGCCGTAGGCGCTGTCTTCCCTTGTGAGCAAGAGAAGCAGTACGCCGACGAGCGGCATGAAGGTGACCGCGGAAAGTACGGGCCAATCGGTCATCAGAAGGAACTCCTGAACATCATCCAAGTAACAAGCGCGGCAATGCCGATCAGCATCGCGAACGCGTAGTGATAGAGGTAACCAGTCTGCAGGCGGACAACGCGGTCTGTGACGTTGAGCACACGCGCGGCAATGCCGTTCGGGCCGTAGCCATCGATCACGCGGCCGTCGCCTTCCTTCCAGAGGAAGGTGCCGAGCCACTTGGCCGAGCGCACGAACAGCAGATCGTAGAGCTCGTCGAAGTACCACTTGTTGAGCAGGAACTGGTAGAGGCCACGGTGCTGGTCCGCCAGATACTTCGGCAGTTCCGGCCGGCGGATATACATGTACCAGGCGGTGAAGAGGCCGAGCGCCATGGCGCAGAACGGGCTCCACTTAACCCACAGCGGTACGTGGTGGTACTCCTCGAGGATCTCGTTCTCCGCCGAGGTGAACAGCGCACCCTTCCAGAACTCGGCGTAGTGATGGCCGAAGAAGTAGTCGTGGAACAGGAAGCCCGCGACCAGTGCGCCGGCGGCGAGAATGTAGAGCGGCACCAGCATGACCTGCGGCGACTCGTGCACGTGATGCATGACATCCGACGACGCACGGGGTTTGCCGTGGAACGTCATGAAGGCCAGGCGCCACGAATAGAAGCTCGTGAAGAGCGCGGCGACCACCAGCAGGGCGAAGGCGAAACCGGATACCGAGCTATGCGCAGCAAAGGTCGACTCGATGATCGCGTCCTTCGAGAAGAAGCCTGCCGTACCGAAGAGCGTACCAGGAATACCGACACCGGTCAGCGCGATCGTACCGATGAACATCATCCAGTAGGTGACCGGGATATGCTTCCTAAGGCCACCCATGTAGCGCATGTCCTGCTCGCCATCGACGGCGTGGATGACCGAACCGGCACCCAAGAACAGGAGGGCCTTGAAGAAGGCGTGCGTGAACAGGTGGAAGATCGCTGCGCCATAGGCGCCGACGCCGAGCGCCACGAACATGTAGCCAAGCTGCGAGCAGGTCGAATAGGCGATGACGCGCTTGATGTCGTTCTGGACGAGACCGACGGTCGCTGCGAAGAAGGCGGTGATGGCACCGATGATCGTCACGACGGTCAGTGCGTCCGGCGACAGTTCGAAGAGCGGCGACATGCGGGCGACGAGGAAGACGCCGGCGGTAACCATGGTTGCGGCATGGATAAGAGCCGAAACCGGGGTCGGGCCCTCCATCGCGTCCGGCAGCCAGGTGTGCAGCAGGAACTGCGCCGACTTACCCATCGCGCCCATGAAGAGCAGCAGGCAGGCAGCGGTGATCGCGTCAGCCTTGTCGAGATGCATACCGAACAGGGTGACAACCGCCTCCCCTGCTGCAGCGCCTTCGGCCGGCAGATAGGTCTGGGCGGCGGCGAAGATCGTCTCGAAGTTGACCGAGCCGAACAGCACGAAGACGAGGAAGATGCCGAGCGAGAAGCCGAAGTCGCCGACGCGGTTGACGATGAAGGCCTTCATCGCGGCAGCATTGGCCGACGGCTTCTTGTACCAGAAGCCGATGAGCAGGTAGGACGCGAGACCCACACCTTCCCAGCCGAAGAACATCTGCACCAGGTTGTCCGACGTGATGAGCATGAGCATCGCGAAGGTGAAGAGCGACAGATAGGCAAAGAAGCGGGGACGATGCGGATCATGGTGCATGTAGCCGATCGAATAGACATGCACGAGCGTCGACACCGTGTTGACGACGACGAACATGACCGACGTCAGCGTATCGACGCGGAACGCCCATTCGACATCGAAGCTGCCGGACTGGATCCAGCGCAGCACCGAAACCTTGATCATCTCCTGGTGGCCCAGGGCGACGTCGAAGAAGACGTACCAGGACAGCGCAGCGGCGATGATCATCAGACCGCAGGTGACATATTCCGATGCCTTGGCGCCGATCGAAGTACCGAAGAGGCCGGCGATCAGAAAGCCGATCAAAGGCAGGAAGACGATAGCCTTGATGATGGTATCCATAGCCCAATCAGCCCTTCATCATGTTGACGTCTTCAACAGCGATCGAGCCGCGGTTGCGGTAGAAGACGACGAGAATTGCAAGTCCGATGGCCGCTTCCGCAGCCGCGACGGTCAGGATGAACAGGGCGAAGACCTGGCCAGTGATGTCATTCAGGAACGCCGAGAAGGCGACCATGTTGATGTTGACCGCAAGAAGAATGAGTTCGACCGACATCAGGATAACGATGACGTTCTTCCGGTTCAGGAAAATGCCGAAGACGCCCAGCGTGAACAGGATGGCGCTGACGGTGAGATAGTGGGAAATTCCGATTTCCATTTTATGTTCCTCGATCTCGCGTCCGACTTAGATGCCCTGGCCCGGCTTGACCGAGACCACTTCGACGGCGGTCTCAGGCGTACGGGCAACCTGCTGCGGGATATTCTGGCGCTTGATGTTTTCGCGGTGGCGCAGGGTCAGCACGATCGCGCCGATCATGGCGACGAGCAGCACAAGGCCAGCGATCTGGAAGAAATAGACGTAGTGCGTATAGAGCACGTCGCCGAGGGCTGCCGTGTTCGTCCGCTCCGTCACGGCCGGGATCGGCATCGAAATCGCCTTGGCGATCTCAGGCGAGAACGTTGCGCCGCCAACCACGATGATGAGTTCGGCGGCGAGGATCAGGCCGATCAGCGCGCCGATCGGCGCGTATTCGAGCACGCCCGCCCGCAATTCCGCGAAGTCGATGTCGAGCATCATGACGACGAACAGGAAGAGCACCGCGACCGCACCGACATAGACGACCAGCAGGATCATCGCGAGGAATTCGGCGCCGGTCAGCAGGAACAGGCCTGCCGAGTTAAAGAAGGTCAGGATCAGGAACAGAACCGAATAAACCGGGTTCCTGGCCGCAATGACCATAAATGCCGACGCCACCGCGATGAAGGCAAAGAGATAGAAAAAAAGAACCTGCAGACCCATGATCGGTGCCTTCTTCGTCTTGCACGGCGTGAGGCGCTTCGGGCCCCACTCCACAGGCAAAGCCGGACACGCGTCCGGCCGTTGCCCAAACCTATGTCACATGCACCGCCCTCCCCGGGGCGGCGCTACGCTCTGGCCTCAGCGATAGGGCGAGTCCATTGCGATGTTGCGGGCGATTTCGCGCTCCCAACGGTCGCCGTTGGCGAGGAGCTTGTCCTTGTCGTAGTAAAGCTCTTCGCGCGTCTCGGTGGCGAACTCGAAGTTCGGGCCCTCGACGATGGCATCAACCGGACAGGCTTCCTGGCAGAAACCGCAATAGATGCACTTCACCATGTCGATGTCGTAGCGCACCGTACGGCGGGTGCCGTCGTTGCGGCGCGGGCCGGCTTCGATGGTGATGGCCTGTGCAGGACAGATCGCCTCGCACAGCTTGCAGGCGATGCAACGCTCTTCACCATTCGGGTAGCGGCGCAGCGCATGTTCGCCACGGAAGCGCGGGCTGACCGGTCCCTTTTCAAAGGGGTAGTTCAACGTCGCCTTCGGCTTGAAGAAATAGCGCATCGACAGAAAGAACGCGCCGACGAATTCCTTCAGGAACAGCGAGCTGACGGCTTGCGAAAGACCGGCCATCATTTACCTCCAGAATTGCCGGCCTGGGAGCGACCGGCGGTATGCTGCCAAACGTGAGCCATCGTCATGCGGCTCCCGTCAGCTTGAGAACGAATGCAGTGATCACGACCATTGCAAGAGAGATCGGCAGAAAGACCTTCCAGCCGAGGCGCATCAGTTGGTCGTAGCGGTAGCGCGGAACGAAAGCCTTCACCATCGCGAACATGAAGAACACGAAGGATGCCTTCAGAACGAACCAGATGATGCCGGGAACCCAGTTCAAGAACCAGACGTCGACCGGAGGCAGCCAGCCGCCGAGGAACAGGATCGTCGTCAGCGCGCACATCAGGCAGATGGCGGCATATTCGCCGAGCATGAACATCATGTACGGAGTGGAGCCGTATTCGACCATGAAGCCGGCGACGAGTTCGGATTCGGCTTCAGGCAGGTCGAAGGGCGGGCGGTTCGTTTCGGCAAGCGCCGAAATGAAGAACACGATGAACATCGGGAACAGCGCCAGCCAGTGCCAGTCGAGGAAGGATGCCGGCAGGCCGAGGTTCGTGCCGATCCCGGTGGACTGCGCGTTGACGATGTCCGTCAGGTTCAGCGAGCCGACGCAGAGCAGGACGGTAACGATGACGAAGCCGATAGAGACTTCGTAGGAGACCATCTGAGCCGCGGAGCGAAGCGCGCCGAGGAAGGGATATTTGGAGTTCGACGCCCAGCCGCCCATGATGATGCCATAAACTTCAAGAGAAGATATGGCGAACACGAAGAGGATGCCGACGTTGATGTTCGCGATCACCCAGCCGGCGTTGAGCGGGATCACCGCCCAGGCGGCAAGCGCTAGCGTCACGGAGACGAGCGGTGCGAGCAGGAAGATCGCCTTGTTGGCGCCAGCCGGAATCACCGGCTCCTTGAAGACGAACTTCAAAAGGTCGGCGAAGGACTGGAAAAGCCCCCACGGGCCCACCACATTCGGACCACGGCGGAGCTGAACTGCAGCCCAGATCTTACGGTCGGCGAGCAGAATGTAGGCGATGAAAAGCAGCAGCGCGACCAGGAGCAGCAGCGACTGGGCGACCATGATGAGCGTGGGCCAGACATAGGTCGAAACGAAAGCGTCCATGATACTCTATTCCCTCGCGCTCATTCCGCCGCAGCTTTGAAGTTGTTGCGTGCCAAAGCCGAGCATTCGGCCATGACGGCGGATGCGCGCGCTATCGGGTTCGTCAAATAGAAGTCTTTGACCGGAGACGCAAACACGGATTTGCCCATCTCACCGGCTTTTTGGCCGAGTGCGGCAATTTCGTCGCCGTTGCCGGTCGCGATCGCGTCGACATCAGCGAAATGCGGGTGGGCCGCATAAAGCTTCGAGCGCAATTCGGCAAGCGAATCAAAGGGCAGCTTCTTGCCGAGAACGTCGGAGAGTGCGCGAATGATCGCCCAGTCCTCACGCGCATCGCCCGGTGCGAAGCCGGCGCGGTTGCCGACCTGAACACGGCCCTCGGTGTTGACCCAGGTGCCGGACTTTTCGGTGTAGGTCGCACCCGGCAGGATGACGTCGGCGGCATGTGCGCCGTTGTCGCCGTGCGAACCGATATAGACGGTGAAGCCGGACTTGCGACCGGCAAGGTCGATCTCGTCGGCGCCGAGCAGGAAGAGAACGTCGGAAGCGGTGACCATTTCGGCCGCCGACTTGCCGTTCGCACCCGGAACGAAGCCGAGATCGAGACCACCGACGCGGGAAGCAGCCGAGTGCAGAACGGCAAAGCCGTTCCATTCGGCAGTAACCGCACCGACGGCACCCGCGAGCTTGGCAGCGGCAGCAAGAACGGTAGCACCGCCCTCCCCTGCAATCGCGCCCTGGCCGATGAGGATCATCGGGCGCTGCGCCTTCTTGAGCGTCGCGGCAAACTTGCCCTTGCCGGAGACGAGCTCGGCGAGCGTTTCGGTGCCGGCGCCGAGATATTCGTATTCGTAGCGCAGCTCACCCGGCTCGCCGATGACGGCGATGGGGAAGTTGCCCATGCGGTAGCGCTTGCGGATACGGGCGTTGAGGACCGAAGCTTCGAAGCGCGGGTTGGAGCCGATGATCAGCAGCGCATCAGCGCTTTCGATGCCGGCAATGGTCGGGTTGAAGAGGTAGCTGGCGCGGCCAAGCGACGGATCGAGCGCTGCGCCGTCCTGGCGGCAGTCGACACTCTCGGAGCCGAGCGCAGCAATCAGCTGCTTCAGTGCGTACATTTCTTCGACCGAAGCGAGGTCGCCGGCAATGGCGCCGATCTTGTCGCTGGAGGTATTGGCAACGGCCGCCTTGACCGCCTGGAAGGCTTCGCCCCAGGTCGCCGACTGCAGTCGGCCGTCCTTCTTGACGTAAGGACGATCGAGGCGCTGCGTCTTCAGGCCGTCCCAGATGAAGCGGCTCTTGTCGGAGATCCACTCTTCGTTGATGTCTTCGTTGACGCGCGGCATGATGCGCATGACTTCGCGACCGCGGGTGTCGACGCGGATCGCCGAACCGAGCGCGTCCATCACGTCGATGGATTCGGTCTTGTTCAGTTCCCACGGACGGGCGGTGAAGGCGAATGGCTTCGAGGTCAGCGCGCCGACCGGGCAGAGGTCGACAACGTTGCCCTGCAGCTCGGACGTCATGGCCTGCTCGAGATAGGTGGTGATCTCGGCGTCTTCGCCGCGGCCGATCAGGCCGAGTTCGGCGATGCCGGCAACCTCAGTGGTGAAGCGAACGCAGCGCGTGCAGTGAATGCAGCGGTTCATCACGGTCTTGACGAGCGGGCCGATATACTTGTCTTCGACGGCGCGCTTGTTTTCCTGATAGCGCGAGCTATCGATGCCGAAGGCCATCGCCTGGTCCTGCAGGTCGCATTCGCCGCCCTGGTCGCAGATCGGGCAGTCGAGCGGGTGGTTGATCAGCAGGAATTCCATCACGCCTTCGCGCGCCTTCTTGACCATCGGCGTGGTCGTGAAGACTTCCGGCGTTTCGCCGTTCGGGCCCGGACGCAGGTCGCGCACGCCCATGGCGCAGGAAGCGGCGGGCTTTGGCGGCCCTCCCTTCACCTCGATAAGACACATGCGGCAGTTACCGGCGACCGACAGCCGCTCATGGAAACAGAAGCGCGGAACTTCGGCTCCGGCCTCTTCGCACGCCTGAAGCAGCGTGAAATGATCCGGTACCTCGATCTCTTTTCCGTCGACTTTCAGCTTTGCCATCTTCGTACTCAATCCTGTCTTCCGTCCATCGGCCTTCCGGCGACGGACAATTCCAACACAGCCTTGCTGCTTGCGGGCGATGACCGTCTCAGGTCCCCGCCCCTATTGTCTCACGCGCCCTTCAGCGCCTTGGCCTGTCCAACCCAATCGTCCCGCTTGATCCGCCCACCGAAACCGAGCTCGTCGTCAAAGCGAACAATGTCCGCCTCGCTCCAGCCGGCGATATCGGCAAAACCGCGAATGCCTTTTGCGTTCAGCACCTGCTCGAGCTTCGGACCGATGCCGGAAATCCGCTTGAGGTCGTCGGCGGCTTTCTGCTTGACGCGCGTGGCGCGAGCCTTGACCACCTTCTCGACGGCAACATTCTCAACGGCCGGCATTGCCGCAACACGTTTTGGCGAAGCGGCGGGCTTCACGACCGTTTTCGCTTCCGCTTCTGCCGGGAGCACCGTCTCGGCGACAACGGTGGTTGCGTCCTGCTCTGCCGGTTCCACCCGCTTCTGCGCTGCCTCGACCGCACCCCGCATCGCGCCGAACATCGCGCCAGCAAAATGGCTCGTAAGGCCGAAGCCGATTGCGGTAGCTGCGGCAACTGCCGCAGCTGGATGAACCATCAGCGGATGTAGCGGCATTTGCGGCAGGCCCTTCATCCATTCGGCCATGCCGAACGGATCGGCCGGATCGCCGCCGAGCGGACGTGCGAATGGAATGCCTGTTTCGGCCTGCCCTTTCATCTGTCCCTCCTCGCGTGCGCCGGCCATCGCCTGTTACTCCGCCGCTTCCAGAACCGCGCCATGCGACGAGGCATTGCGCGTGTATTCGTCGATGCGCTTTTCCATTTCCGGACGGAAGTGCTTGATCAGGCCCTGGATCGGCCAGGCGGCTGCGTCGCCAAGCGCGCAGATCGTGTGGCCTTCCACCTGCTTGGTGACGTCGAACAGCATATCGATCTCGCGCTTCTGGGCGCGGCCCTGAACCATGCGTTCCATCACGCGCATCATCCAGCCGGTGCCTTCGCGGCACGGCGTGCACTGGCCGCAGCTCTCGTGCTTGTAGAAGGCCGAGAGACGCCAGATCGCCTTGATGATGTCTGTCGACCTGTCCATGACGATGACGGCGGCGGTTCCAAGACTGGAACCGACTTCGCGCAGCCCGTCGAAATCCATGATCGCGTCCTTCATCTGCGCGCCAGGCACGCAAGGAACGGACGAACCACCGGGGATGACGGCGAGCAGGTTGTCCCAGCCGCCGCGGATGCCGCCACAGTGCTTTTCGATCAGCTCGTGGAACGGGATCGACATCGCGTCTTCGACCGTGCACGGGCGATTGACGTGGCCGGAGACCGAATAGAGCTTGGTGCCGTGGTTGTTCGGGCGACCGAAGCTCGTGTACCAGCCGGCGCCGCGGCGCAGGATGGTCGGAGTGACGGCGATCGACTCGACGTTGTTGACGGTCGTCGGGCAGCCGTAGAGACCCATGTTGGCCGGGAACGGCGGCTTCAGGCGCGGCTGGCCCTTCTTGCCTTCAAGGCTTTCGAGCAGGGCCGTCTCTTCGCCACAGATATAGGCGCCGGCGCCGTGGTGCACGTAGATGTCGATGTCGTAGCCGAGCTTGTTGTTCTTGCCGAGCAGGCCGTAGGCGTAGCACTCGTCGATCGCCGCCTGCAGCGCCTCGCGCTCGCGGATGAACTCGCCGCGCACGTAGATGTAGGCGACATGTGCGCCCATGGCGAAGCTGGCGATGACGCAGCCTTCGATCAGCGTGTGCGGATCGTGACGCATGATGTCACGGTCCTTGCAGGTGCCGGGCTCGGACTCGTCGGCATTGACGACGAGATAGTGCGGACGGCCGTCGCTTTCCTTCGGCATGAAGGACCACTTGAGGCCGGTGGGGAAGCCGGCGCCGCCACGACCGCGAAGGCCGGAGGCCTTCACTTCGTTGACGATCCAGTCGCGGCCCTTTTCGAGCAGCTGCTTGGTGCCGTCCCAGTGGCCGCGCGCCATGGCGCCCTTCAGGGACTTGTCCTTGAGGCCGTAGATGTTGGTAAAGATGCGGTCTTCATCTCTGAGCATAATTCACCTCTTTACCGCGGCTTCTTGCCGAAGACCTTGATGTATTCGGCTTCGCCGCCCTTGGCGAGCGCCTTGGCCTGCTTGACCCAGTCGTCGCGTTCGATGCGGCCCTTGAAATTCAGGTATCCATCGACCCACTCGCGCTCCGCCTTCTTCCACGAAGCAACTTGCGTATAGGTGTAGATGCCCAGTTCGTTCAGCGTGCCCTCGATCTTCGGACCAACGCCCGAGATCAGCTTGAGGTCATCGACGGCAGCCGGTTTTTCGATGCCAGCCGGACGGTTCTTGTCCTCGAGCGACGGCTTGCCGGGAGCGGCGGCCGCCTTGGCGGGCTTCGACTTGTCGACGGTGTCGCCTTCGACCTTGGCGTTGGCAGCAGCCTCGGCCTTTGCCGTAGCCGGCGTCTTCAGGGAAGCATTGGTCTCGCTGGCAGCCGTCTTGACACGGCCGGCGTTGGACGGCGGCACGGAAACGGCCGGGGCATCGCTCGCCACCTTCTTCGCGCTGGTCGCGGCCTTGGCCGGAGCCGCATCCGCAAGCATCAGGGTCGTCGGGCCGCCTTCCGGAGCCGAGTAAATGCGGTCGATCTGCGGACCGGGGGTGACTTCGGCACCCTTGCCTGCTTCGAAACGGTCGATGATCTGCTCGAGTTGCTCGGGCGTCAGGTCTTCGAAGGTATCCTTGAAGATCATGACCATCGGCGCGTTGACGCAGGCACCCTGACATTCGACTTCTTCCCAGGAGAGCGTGCCGCTCTCGTTGAGCGTGAAGGGATCGTGGGCGATCTTGCTCTTGCAGACCTTGATCAGGTCTTCGGCGCCACGCAGCATGCACGGCGTCGTGCCGCAAACCTGAACGTGCGCACGCGTACCGACAGGCTTCAGCTGGAACTGGGTGTAGAAGGTCGCGACTTCGAGCACGCGGATATAGGCCATGCCGAGCATGTCGGCGATCGACTCGATGGCGGCCTTCGTGACCCAGCCGTCCTGGTCCTGAGCGCGCATCAACAACGGGATGACGGCGGACTGCTCACGACCCTTGGGGTATTTCTTGATCGTTTCCTTCGCCCAGGCGGCGTTCTCCTTGCTGAAGGCAAAGCTCGCTGGCTGGACGGTGTCTTCGGCTAGTCGACGAACGGACATTCTAGTGGACACCTTATCAGTTAATCGAACCGCACCGCGATTTCGTCACCGAGACGAATTCGCAGGCATAGGCTGACTGGTCTTTCTGCAAAAATACGATGTAGCGCGTGCCATTGGCGACCGCGGCCTTGATCTCGTAGCCCTTGGCCACGAGATCGGCCATCGAGCCCCCGCGCATGCCGCCCGACGTCGCACCGCTATCGACCGACTCCTGTGCGGAAGCGGTCGATGCAAGCGCGAGAAGAGCAAGCGTGGCCAGGGGCACGAGACGCATCAGCGGTCCACCTCACCGAACACGATATCGAGGGAGCCCAGCACGGCCGAAACGTCGGCAAGCTGGTGTCCCCGACAGAGGAAATCCATCGCCTGGAGATGCGCGTAACCCGGCGCACGGATCTTGCAGCGATAGGGCTTGTTGGTGCCGTCGGAGACGAGATAGACGCCGAACTCGCCCTTCGGCGCTTCGACGGCGGTGTAAACTTCGCCGGCCGGCACGTGATAGCCTTCGGTGTAGAGCTTGAAGTGGTGGATCAGCGCTTCCATCGAGCGCTTCATCTCGCCGCGCTTCGGCGGAACGATCTTGCCGTCGAGCGACGAAACCGGGCCGACCTTGGCATCGCCGAGCAGGCGATCGACGCACTGGCGCATGATGCGTGCCGACTGGCGCATTTCGATCATGCGGATCAGGTAACGGTCGAAGCAGTCGCCGTTCTTGCCGATCGGAATGTCGAATTCCATGTCGGAATAGCATTCGTAGGGCTGCGAGCGGCGCAGGTCCCAGGCAGCACCCGAGCCACGCACCATTACGCCCGAGAAGCCCCAGGCCCAGGCGTCATCGAGCTTGACGACGCCGATATCGACGTTGCGCTGCTTGAAGATGCGGTTGCCAGTCAGGAGCTCGTCGATGTCGTCGACGGTCTTCAGGAACGGATCGATCCACTTGCCGATGTCTTCGACCAGCTCGTGCGGCAGATCCTGGTGGACGCCGCCCGGACGGAAATAGGCGGAGTGCATGCGCGCGCCGCAGGCACGCTCATAGAACACCATCAGCTTTTCGCGCTCTTCGAAGCCCCAGAGCGGCGGCGTCAGCGCGCCGACGTCCATGGCCTGCGTGGTCACGTTCAAGAGGTGCGAGAGAATGCGGCCGATTTCCGAGTAGAGGACGCGGATGAGTTGGCCGCGGATCGGCACTTCCGTGGCCGTCAGCTTCTCGATCGCCAGCGCAAAGGCGTGCTCCTGGTTCATCGGCGCCACGTAGTCGAGGCGGTCGAAATAGGGCACGGCCTGCAGATAGGTCTTGGTCTCGATCAGCTTCTCGGTGCCGCGATGCAGCAGGCCGATATGCGGATCGACGCGCTCGACGATTTCGCCATCAAGCTCGAGCACCAGACGAAGAACGCCGTGCGCCGCCGGATGCTGCGGACCAAAGTTGATGTTGAAATTGCGGACGTTATGTTCGGTCATACCGATTGCTCCAGGCCGGACGGTAGCCGTTCAACGGCTACCGCGGGCCATTTAGTCTCACCGTGCTTTCGCTTTCTCGTCGCCGGGCAGGACGTAATCCGTGCCTTCCCAGGGAGAGAGGAAGTCGAAGTTGCGGAATTCCTGCTTCAGCTCGACGGGTTCGTAGACGACGCGCTTGGCTTCGTCGTCGTAACGGACCTCGACAAAACCGGTGACCGGAAAGTCCTTGCGCAGCGGATGTCCTTCGAAACCGTAGTCCGTCAGGATGCGGCGCAGGTCCGGATGGCCGGTAAACAGGATGCCGTACATGTCGTAGGCTTCACGCTCGAACCAGTCGGCGCCGGGATAGACCGGCGTCGCCGACGGCACAGGCTCGTTCTCGCCGGTCTGGACCTTGATGCGCACGCGCAGGTTCTGGCGCGGCGACAGCAGGTGATAGACGACATCGAAACGGTCCGGCCGCTGCGGCCAGTCGACGCCGCAGACATCGACGAAGTTGATAAATGCACAGTGCACGTCGTCGCGCAGGAAGGTGAGCAGCGCGATGAGGTTCGCCGACGTCGTCGTCAGCGTCAGCTCGCCATAGTTCAGCGACGCATCGGAGATCAGCGCACCGCGCGTTTCGCGCAGGTAGGACGCAAGCTCGTTCAGGGCTTCACTCATATCAAAGACCCCCTGCCCTTAGCGCTCGATCGTGCCGGTCCGGCGGATCTTCTTCTGCAGCAGGAGCACGCCGTAAAGCAGCGCTTCTGCCGTGGGAGGACAGCCTGGCACATAGATATCGACGGGAACGACGCGGTCGCAGCCGCGGACAACCGAATAGGAATAATGGTAGTAACCGCCACCGTTGGCGCAGGAGCCCATCGAGATGACGTAGCGCGGCTCCGGCATCTGGTCATAGACCTTGCGGAGCGCAGGCGCCATCTTGTTGGTCAGCGTACCAGCGACGATCATGACGTCGGACTGACGCGGTGAGGCGCGCGGCGCGAAACCGAAACGCTCGGCGTCATAACGCGGCATCGACATCTGCATCATCTCGACCGCGCAGCAGGCGAGACCGAAGGTCATCCACATCAGCGAGCCGGTACGGGCCCAGTTGATGAGCTCATCCGTTGAGGTGACGAGAAAACCCTTGTCGGCGAGTTCGTTGTTGATCTCGCCGAAGAATGCATCATTGCTGCCAATCGGCTTGCCGGTGGAGGGATCGATGATCCCCTTCGGCTTGGGCGCAACGAGCGTAGTGCCGGATGCTGCTAGTTCCATTCCAGCGCTCCCTTCTTCCATTCATAGATAAAGCCGATCGTCAGCACACCGAGGAAGACCATCATCGACCAGAAGCCGAACCAGCCCAGTTCATGGAACGAAACCGCCCAGGGGAAGAGGAAGGCCACTTCGAGGTCGAAGATGATGAAGAGGATCGACACGAGATAGAAGCGGATGTCGAACTTCATGCGGGCGTCATCGAACGCATTGAAGCCGCACTCGTAGGCCGACAGTTTTTCCGAATCAGGAGCCTTGAAGGCGACGGCGAAGGGAGCAATTAGAAGCGCCACACCGATCACCAATGCGATTCCAATGAAAATCGCGATCGGAACGTAGGAACCGAGAAGTTCAGTCATTGTTATCCGTCCCTGCCTGCGGGAGGGCGCATGGGAGAGCGCCAGAACAACAGATCTCGCAGGCCGAAAAATATGTTGCAACGCCAGAGTGGTTAGCGCAGCCCGCGCCCGTGCGCAAGCCTTCAAGGGTCAATTAAACCGGTTCGCGACACAGGATCGAATGGGTGGAGACGACAAAGCTCGGAATCGCAAGCCGTGACCGACTTTACCGTAAACAGAGGCAAGCAGAGACAGATTGCCGCAGTGCACAAATCAGCGCCAGCGCACACGAAAACAGGAGGAGGCTGAGAAGAAGAAATGGCGCGAGTGACGGGGCTCGAACCCGCGACCTCCGGCGTGACAGGCCGGCACTCTAACCGACTGAGCTACACCCGCGCATGATGACCGCGAACGATCATTATTACCACCATCGGCGCTTCCTGAGAATGCCTAGGCAAATCCAGATCAAGAGTGGCGCGAGTGACGGGGCTCGAACCCGCGACCTCCGGCGTGACAGGCCGGCACTCTAACCGACTGAGCTACACCCGCATCATCTTGACTTGGTTGGAGCGTTTCCGCCCCGGCACCGAGCGGGCTTGCCCGTTCGATGAGCGGCTAACTAAGCGGTTCGCATTTGGGTGTCAAGCGTGTTTCAAGACAAATCCATGAAGGAGCGAAAAATGATCCACAGGGTAAGGTGACGACAAAGTTCAGGAGGCCGGATCATGCTCGACGCAGCCATACGCCCACTCCGATTGCCTCTTACATACTCTACGATGATACCGAACGGCGAATCTTTATCTCTCACCCTCCCCTGCCGCGGGTGACGGCCGAAGACGCGCTTTCTTGTCCACAACCAGGAACCCCGACGATTCAGGGTGTCGCGCGACCAGCAACAAAAAAAATCATAAAAACGATACAAATGCTCTTGCGGTTTTTTTCGGTTACGCCTAGATCACGGCCACCGACGCGGCGGACTGATCCGGTCCGGACGCTGAAGGGCGATTAGCTCAGTTGGTAGAGCGCCTCGTTTACACCGAGGATGTCGGGAGTTCGAGTCTCTCATCGCCCACCATTTTCCTCTCTTCCCAATTCATCGCATAAGACAGCGACCTCACGGCGTTAGAACCTTGCTGCGTTCGTGACTGTTCATAGGCCGAGAATGCGTTCGCTCCGGCGGCCGCCATTTGTGCCACGATAGCGCTTATGTTGAGCGGCGCCTGTCGGGGACAGGAGCCGCTGTGCCTGACAGCCGCCGTCAGCCGTGCGCTCCCCATCATCGACGTGACCGGCCGTTCCTGTCGGTCAGCTGATTCTGTCGCGTGGCCCTACGCGCCGCGATACTGCTCGTCGCTGACCTGCTCCAGCCAGTCCACAGCCTTGCCGTCGAGCGCCTCCTGAATGGCCAGGTGCACCATCGCGGTATCGGGCGCGGCACCGTGCCAGTGTTTTTCGCCCGGCGGGAACCAGACGACGTCGCCAACGCGAATCTCGCGTACCGGGCCGCCCCAGCTTTGCGCGAGGCCGCGGCCGGCGGTCACGATCAGCGTCTGGCCAAGCGGGTGCGTGTGCCAGGCGGTGCGGGCGCCCGGTTCGAAGGTAACGCTGACGGCGCGGACCCGCGCCGGATCGGCGGTCTCGATCACCGGATCCTGCCGCACCGTACCGGTGAAATACTCGGCCGGCGCGCGCATCGAAGGTCTCGACCCACCGGGTATGATGTCCATCTCTCGTTCCTCCGGGTTTTCGTTTGCGGCGCTTCTTTTCAGCGAAAGCGCGTCACGGCCAACAGGCACCGCCTGGCCCGCGAGCCTATCATAACCTGTGGATTGTCACAGTCTGGCAGGCACTGCGAGCGATCTCGCAAAGATGTTCGTGGTGCGTCAGGTAGATCACCTGGCCCACGCGCGCCATTTCGGCCATCTGCTCGAAGGCGCGGCCGGCACGCCCGTCGTCGAAGGTCTCCATGATGTCGTCGGCGATAAAGGGTAGCGATTCGCGTGCTGCCGCGATTTCGTGATAGCCGGCGATCCTGAGCGCCAGATAGAGTTGGAATCGGGTGCCTTTGGAGAGATCCTTGGCAAGTTTCGATCCGCCGCCAGCGGCATTGGCGATCAGGAATTCCTGCCCCTTGTCGGACTGCGCCGACAGCCCGGAATATTCTCCGCCACTGATCCGGCTGAAGGTTTCCGAGGCGCGGCGCATCATCGCGCTGCGGTGGCGCTCGCGGAAGAGCCGAAGCGCCGTCTCCGCGGCAATGACACCGGCCCGGAGCCGCAGATAGGCAAGCGCCTTGCTCTCGATGTCGAGCAGCAGCGTTCGCCGCTTCTGATCGAGTTCGGCAACCGTGTCCCCGCCTTCGACATCGGCGAGCGCCTTCTCCTTGCCGCGCATATCCGTGTGCAACTCGCTGACTTCGCGGTCGCTGTCTTCGAGCGCCGCATCGAGCCGCGCCAATTCCAACCGGACTGCCGCGTCATCGAGTTCCGCGAGCAACACCTCGGCCTGCTCGCACGTGGCGACGCCCAATCGGGAGGCGATATCCGCTTCCAGTTCGGCGATTCGCTGGCGCAGGCGCTCCTGCTCGCGCGCAGCTTCGAACTGCTGCATGGCATCGTCGACCGTTTCACAGTCGAAAAACTCGAGGACGAGGCGCCGGCGCGCTATGTGGAGCTCTTGCTCGGCACAGATTGCGCGTCGCTCGTCGTCCAAGCGGGCCAGCTCCGACAGGAATGTCGCCCGGCGGTCTGAAAGCCGCTGGGCCTCGGCGGCACGTGCCTTGAACGCCGTAAACGTTGCGAACGTATCGTCTGTCAGCGGTCCGCCGGCGAGGTCGGCGATGGCGCGTTCGAAAGCCGCCTGATCCTTGCGCATCCCGGCGACACGATACTCGAGATCGGCCTTGCGCTGAGCGAGCTTGTCCAGGTCCTGCAGGACCGCAAGCATCGCACCAATCTGCTCCGGAACAAGCTGTTCGCTGCGTTCGGCAAGCCAGCTCTTGGCAAGAAGCGTATTCCACTGCTCCTGCCAGGTGGTCATTTCGGTTTCAGCACGATCAAGGGTCGAGCGTCGGCTTTCAAGAACCATCGCGCTGCGCTTTGCCGCCTCGCGGGCCGTGTTGCGGGCGGCGGCTGCGGTCTGTGCCTGCGATACGACCCGCTCTGCGATCTGCAGGAGATCGTCGAGCCGCTCCGACAGCCCTTCTTCCATGCCGATGCCGGCGAGTTCGTCGCTGAGCCCGCGAACCGCTTCGGCCTCCTCGGCATGCGCCCGCTCGAACTCCAGACGGATAGAGCGCAATTGCGCGCGAAGTTCGAGCGCCGAACCCCGGATAGCGAGCCAGGCTTCCAGTTGCGGCAAGCTCATGACGCTGGGCACCCCACAGGACGTAGCGACGGCTTCCAGAGACTGCGCCTCGGCCGCCACCTCCTCGCTGCATCGCTGCTGCTGTTCGCGCAGCGCCGCTAGGCGGGCACGTCGCTCGGCGATCGAAAGAGACAGGCCGCGCATATCGGCAAGCCGTGCCGTTTCGGCGAGGCGCAGCGCGGTAACTTCGTCATCCCTACCCATCGCCTCTTCGAAAGCGACAGCCGTTTCCTGAAGAAGCCGGCCCTTGTGCCGCTCCCAGGCCTCGTCACGACGGCGACGCAGTGCCGCGGCCGAAACATCGTCCAGAGTGCCGCCAACGGCGGACTGCGCGGCCAGCCGCGCCTCCTCGCCCACAAGCAGCTCCTGCTCGCCGGCAATGCGATCGGATACGCGCGCTTGCCGCTCTTCCAAAGTGGCTGCGGCCCTGCGCAACGCCTCAAGCGCTCCGGGCGCTGGAACGCCGAGCGCCAGCAGATCGTCGGCGCTTCCAGCGAAAGGCTTCAGCTGCAGCAGCTTGTCGGCAAGTTCCGGTTCCAGCCGGTCCAGAGATTGCGCGGCGGCCTGTTTCCTAAGCAGGCAGTCACTGCGCCGCAGCAGCGTCAGTCGCCCGGAAAGACCGGAGGTATCCGCCAGCCCCCCTTCTCCATCAATCCGCACCAGCTCACATTCAGCGATCCGTTTTTCCTCGGCCGCGGCTTGCACTTCGTGGTGAGCCGAAGCGCACCGTTCGGCCAGTGCAGAATGCCGGCGCGCCAGATCCTGCAGTCGCGCACCAACCCCTGCCGGCAGCAGCAGATCGAAAGGGTCGCGGTCTGCCGGTTCACCGAGCCGCAGCAGGCAACCGACGATCTCCGTCGACGTTCTCGCCAATTCTTCCAATCGTGACGGCATATCGCGCGCGGCCGTGGCATAGCGCGCATCGAGGGCAGTCTCCTGCAGCGCCGTCAGCCGTTCGGCCAGGCAGAGCCCTTCCTTGTCTAGCGGAAATTCTTCCAGCGCGTCGCGGCGGTGCTGCATCTCGCTTTCGTTCTGGCGGAGCCTGACTTCGATCTCCGCCTCCCGGCGGCGAAGCGCCGGCAGCTCGGCTGCCCACTCGGCCGGCGGGACCGGCAGTACCGGCGCGCTCGCCAGTTCCATGCGAAGCGCACGCAGCCGGCCAAAGTGCGGCAGGGCCTCGATCTCCGCCTTCAGGCGAGACTGCGCGACCCGAAGTTCGGCGCGACGTGTGATCGCTTCCTCATGCCGGTCGCGTGCTTGCGCCAGCGTCTTGCGCAGCGCCGCATATTCGCGTGCGTTGATGTCGAGGGCATTTCGCTCCGCCCTCAGGGCGTCAAGCTGCGCCTTCAGCTCTGCAAGCTGATGCTTGCGCGCCTGTGGCCGGTAGAAGGCGTCGGCCTGGCCGCGCAAGGCGGCAAGGATCGCCGTACTGTCCGGCAGGCCGGAGCTTGCAGAAAACAACAGCGACCCAAGCTCTCCCTCGCTCTTCAGGATCGCCTCGCCGCCCTTCTCGATGCTCTCGTCATCGAGCGAAAACATCGTCTGATAGGTGTCGCGGTCGATCGCGCCCAGCACACCGGAGAAGAGATTGTCGGGCAAGGGTTGATCGTCGGGGCCGACCAGCGAGTTCGACTTGCGTTTGACCCGGAACACGCGGTGCGTCCGATCAGCCGCCTCGATGGTGCCACCGACCCGCATTGTCGGATAGGGATGCAGGAACCCATAGGGGCTCGAGTGCTCGATCCCGAAGAGCAGATCGAGGAAGCCCGAGAACATCGTTGACTTGCCCGCCTCGTTCGGCCCGTAGACGATGTGCAGGTCGGGCACGCCGGCCACGCTCTCACCGAAGTCGAGGCGGCGATCGGTGAATTTGCCATAGCGGACGAGATCGAGCGCGCTGAGCCGCATCAGTGGATGCCCTCGCCGGAACCGCTGCCATGAAGATGGGCAAGCACTTCCGTGCCTCCCGACGCGCTGGCCTCGAAAGCGAGGCGCTCGATCGCGTCTTCATCGGGTGCCAACGCCTGGCGCAGCTCAGGAGGCAGTTGTTGCAGCAGATCTTCCACGGCTGCCCGGACTTCCTGGCGAAATCCGTGAGCCGGCAGAACATCGGCCTCGACGAGGGCCACCAGCTCATCGACCGGATCCAGCATTGCACCCGCTTTTTCCACCAGGGGATTGCCGCAGGCGAGTTCCAGCTTCTCGATCCAGCAACCGACGATGCCGGCCGCGATGTTGTCGATCTCGGCGCGCAGCAAATCCGTGTCGCGGCGAAGGCGCCAGGCCAGCGGTGTTGCGCCCGTCAGCGTTACGCGCAGGATCACATTTTCCGCCGGCGTATCCACAGATGTCCGCACCAGCGCCTGCCTGACCGCATCGAGCACGTCGCGCCACTCGGAGAGGCCGGCAATATCGACTGACAGGCGCTCGAAACTGGCGATGCCGATCGGCAGCTCGTTAATCTCGATCCGGCCGTCGTCATCGATCGCCACCAGCGTCACGCTCTTCACACCGGCTTCGTTGACATCGCGGCCCTGCGGTATGCCGGGCATGACGACGAAGGGGGCCGTTGCATGGATCTGGCGTTGATGGATGTGGCCGAGAGCCCAGTAGTCAAAACCATGTGCCACGAGGTCGGCGGCGCTGCAGGGCGCGTAGAGATCATGGCCGGCCGCACCGGCAAGGCTTGTGTGCAGCATGCCGATGTTGAGCGCCCCCGACATCGGCGGCTGAAAGGCCGGCAGCAGGCTTTCCGGCGCGTGCGGGCTGGCGAAACTCACCCCGTGCACATAGACGTCGCGCCCGCTTGCCAAGGTCTTGGCAAGAACGGCCTTCGCTCTGCCTTTGAACACATGCGCCGAAGGCGGCAAAGTGAGCTCGTTGGTGACCTGCGACTGGGCATCGTGGTTGCCACGGATGATGAACGCCCGGATCCCCGCCTCATCCAGCCGGCGCAACTCCCTCCCGAGAAACAGCGCCGTGTTCATCGACGTCTGGCTGCCATCATAGAGGTCGCCTGCAATCAGCAGCGCATGGACCTTCTCGGCAATGCAGAGATCGACGATCTTGACGAAGGCGCGCCTGGACGCGCCGCGCACGATCTCCGCGAGGTCGGCGTTTCTAAGGGCGAGGCTGCGGAGGGGCGAATCGAGATGAAGATCTGCGGTATGGACGAAGCGGAAGGGCATGGCCGACCATGGCCCGGCAGGCCGGCGCCCGTCAATCAGCGTGGACCCTTCATCCACGTGGGAGATTGGCCGGCTGCAGACGAGCATTCTTCAGACCATCCAAGTAAAGCCAAGACTAATACAGAACATCTCCGCAGAGATTGCCGAAAACGAATGGTCAACAGCACAGCCGGAGTACCTGCAAATATCAGATTATACTCACTTCAATCGATTAGGGCTTTTGTAACATCTTGTTCGCTAGGTTTCCGCCGGCTGCGCTCCCTGCGCATCCAGGCACCGGAATGATTCCTGCTTTGGCATCCGCTCCGTCATGACGATCAAGAGCCGGAACGACTTCATCAAGTACAGCTTTTATGGACGGCCGTCCTTCCGGGGGGAACCTATGTCACGGCTCAAGATTTCACACACGCTCATTGCCCTTTTCCTCGTGGTCGCCGCCATCGTCACGGCGCTTGCCGTTTCCTCGCTCGGCGGCATCAAGATGATGAACGAGCGCAACAACGAGATCGCCACCACCTGGCTGCCGCGTGTCTCGCTTTCCCGCGCGCTCGAAACCCAGCTTTCCGATACCCGCATGGCCTTTGCGCGCCACCTGATCTCGCTGACGCCCTTCGAAAAGAAGGCCGCAGAAAAAGTCATCGGCCAGACCGTCGAAGGCTTCAACAAGCTCGCCGACGACTATGCGGCGCTGATGGTAACGGACGCCGACAAGGCCGCGCTGGAAAAGGTACGCGCTGCCTATCAGGCCTATCTCTCCATTGCCGATGGCATGGTCAAGCTCTCCAACAACCTCGAGAACATGAAGGCGCAGAGTGTCTTCAAGGTCGAGATGCGGGAGACCGAGCAGAAGGTCGACGAGGCGATCAAGGAAGTGCGCGCGCTCAACGTCGCCGGCGCCGACGCCGCGGTTGCAGCAAGCTCGGCGACGCACGACCAGATCCGCATGATCGAAATGGCCGTCATCGCCGTCGCGGCGATCATCGTGCTCGGCGCCATTCTCTATGCCGTGCGCGGTATCGCCCGCCCGATCCAGATCATCACCCGTTCGATGGCGCGCCTTGCGGAAGGCGACACGGACAGCAGCATCCCCTACGGCGCCCGCAAGGACGAAATCGGCGAGATGGCCCGTGCCGTCGAAGTCTTCCGTCAGGCGGCAATCACCAACCAGCAGCTCGAAGCGGATGCCCAGACACAGCGCGCCCGGGCTGAGGCCGATCGCCTGCGTCTGACCGAGGAAGCCGAAACTGCGGCACAGCGCCGCCTCCAGGAAGCGACGGCCGGTCTTGCCGGCGGCCTGCGCAGGCTTGCCTCCGGCGATCTCGCCTTCCAGCTCGACGAACCCTTTGCGCCGGACTTCGAGCAGCTCCGCCACGACCTGAACCAGGCCGTCGCTCAGTTGGCCGATACGCTTGCTGCCGTTTCGGCCAGCTCCGGCAGCATCGACAGCGGTGCGCGCGAAGTCAGCCAGAGTGCCGACGACCTGTCGCGCCGAACCGAGCAGCAGGCGGCCTCACTGGAAGAAACCGCAGCAGCACTCGACCAGATCACCGTCAATGTCGGCAATTCGTCGAAGCGCACCAACGAGGCCCGTGCCGTCGCCAGCCAGGCAAACGAAAGCGCCCGCAAATCCGGCGCCATCGTCTCGGGCGCCGTCGATGCCATGGGCCGCATCGAGCATTCGTCGAGCCAGATCTCGAACATCATCGGCGTCATCGATGAAATTGCCTTCCAGACGAACCTTCTGGCGCTGAACGCCGGCGTCGAAGCAGCCCGCGCCGGTGATGCCGGCAAGGGTTTCGCCGTCGTCGCTCAGGAAGTCCGCGAACTTGCCCAGCGCTCGGCCAATGCGGCCAAGGAGATCAAGGACCTGATCCGCAACTCCGCCGTCGAAGTCGAAAGCGGTGTCCGGCTCGTGCGCGAAACCGGCGAGGCTCTGCGCACCATCGAAGGCTTCATCGTCACGATCAACCAGCACATGGATGCGATCGCCATCTCGGCGCAGGAGCAGTCCGCCGGACTGTCGGAGGTCAACACCGCCATGAACCAGATGGATCAGGTGACGCAGCAGAACGCAGCCATGGTCGAGGAAGCCAATGCCGCAAGCGCCACGCTTGCCCAGGAAGCCGGCCGCCTGCGCGAGCTGATCGCCCGCTTCACGCTGGAAGAGGCTCAGGCCTACGGCTACGCGCCGTCGGCCGGCTCGACACGCCGGGCGGCATAACCACGACGCACGCCCGTGCTTGGTTTTTCGCGGGCGGGCGCCGGAGATCTCGCAACCGACCTTGAAGTGTATGAACAATCATAGCCTGCGTTCGGGACACGAAATTCTTGACAAACCAACAGAAACGGCCGCCGGAAGCGGCGGCCGTTTCTTTGTCTGCCAAGTGCTTACCGTGAAGTCCCAGAGGTTTCTGTCGACAAAGGTGGCAATTGTAACTATCACTAATGTTACTGCCATTTCACATGGCACCTCATGAAATTCCAGCGACGATCATGAAGAAGACATTTGAAGTTTCCGATAGACTGTTCGAGCTCTACCACCGGGTCCACCGGCTGGTGAACGAATCGATGACCGAAGAAGGCGTGTCGCTGGCACGCAGCAAGTTCCTCTTCTTCCTGAGCAAGCTCGGTCCCTGTCGCTCGACAGATATCGCCTGTGCGCTGAACTTCGCGCCGCGCACGGTCACCGAGGCCATCGACGGTCTGGAACGCGACCGCCTGGTGATGCGCAAGCCCGATCCCGAGGACCGGCGCGCCAAGATCGTCTCGATTACCGAAACGGGTCGCGTCGTGCTTGAAGCCGCAGAGCATCCACGCAAGCAGCTGCTCGAGGAGATTTTCTCGGCGCTCGACGACGAGGAACTCGATGCCCTCTACGGCATCGTCGGCAAGCTGGTCGACAGGACGGACGAGATCCGCAAGCGCAAGGATGAGGCCGAAGAGGCAGCGCAGGTCGCTGTCGCCCGCTAGTCGGCGCCCGCTATTCGGGATCGTGCTATTTATTTCCTGCCAGTCCGAAACAGAAAGAGGCCGGGACATCATGTCCCGGCCTCTTCCGTTTTCTCCGGGCGTTAACGCTTACATCGCGTTGATGGCGCCAATGGAGAAGAACAGGGTTTCGCCGGAGGAGTCGTCGACACCGTCATTGTCGGTCACGACGTAGCCATTGCCGGCTGCATCGACGGTGAAGCCCTCGACCTTGTCGACGACATAGCCGTTGAGCGCCTTCAGATCCGGAATGAGATCACGAACCTCTTCCTTCTTGGCGACAGCCAGTTCGCCACCGAGTGCTGCCGGCTTCAGTTCCGTCAGCGCGACGCGATAGATCTTCTTGAGCTTGGCTGCCTGGCCGATCAGGTTGTCGCGCTCGATGATGTAGGCGTAGTCACCATGAACGGAGATTTCCGACAGGCCGACCCAGCCGTCACCGGCCTTTTCCAGCGGGTAGCGCACCGCGCCCCACTCTTCGCTCTTCGGCTTGTAGGAGACGAGTTTGACGAAGCCCTTCTCGTCGTCCTTCCATTCGCGCTGAACAGCCATCCACAGCGTCTGGTCGTCGCCTTCGCCAACGACGGTGATGCCTTCGAAGCCGAAGCGCGTTTCACCGGCACGCAGTGCCTCAGGCAAAGCGATTTCCTTCTTGATCTCGCCCTTCTTGTTCACGTGGAAGAGCGCGTGGCTGTAGAGCTTGTCCGAATTGCCTTCGGATGCGAGCCAGAAGCCCCCTTCCCCGTCATTGGCGATGCCTTCGATGTCGAGCTTCTGAGCAGGTGCGCCGTCACGGGTGATGGCGAGCGTCTCGGTGATCAGCGCCGGCTTCTGAGTGGCGTCGATGGTGAAGATCGTCGGCAGCGACGAGAAGACCGAGTCGTTGACGGCGCGCAGGAAGCCCGGCTTGTCCGAGACGGCAGCAAGACCGGAGAGTGCGCCGAAGCCGATCGGCAGTCCGTCCTTCTCGGCCGAGCGGATCTGCGGATAGGCAGCTTCGCCCTCACCGCGCTCGTAGATCATCACATGCGAACGTGCGCCGCCGTCCTCGCCGAGGTCGACTTCATTGGCGGTTGCAAGCAGGTTGCGCGACGGGACTGCGACGGCGCCTTCGGGCGAGATGCCCGACGGCAGCAGCTGCAGCAGTTCGGGTTCCGCACCCGTGTCCTTGTAAACGCCGACGACGGAAGCCCGCTCGGCGAGCAGGAAGAACAGGTTGTCGTCGCCGAACTTGGCGGCTTCCAGACCCTCGGGCTCGACACCCTTGGCCGACGAACGCTTTTCCGGGTAGTGGCCGATCGCGGCAACAGCATGCTCGAAGCTCGCACCCGATTCGTAGAGCACCTTGCCGGCCGTGTCGAAGATGGTGAAGCCGCGCGAGCCGCCTTCGTAGTCACCTTCGTTGGCAACGACTATGCGGTTGTCATCGAGCCACTTCACTGCATCGGGCTCGCGCTTGCGGCCAGGCTGCTCGTCCTTGAAAGCGATGGCGCCGTTGCGCTTCGTGTCGATGTCCTTGAGGTCGACCGTGCCGGCGGAGAAATGCGTCTTCACCGTCGCGGTCTTGCCGTCGATGATGACGATGTGGTTGTTCTCCTGCAGCGTCAGCGCAATCTCGTCGTTGCCGTTGAAGGAGACGAATTCAGGCTCTGGATCGTCGCCGGCGATTTCGGCAAGACCGGTCAGCGTCACACGCTTCAGCGAGCCGCAATCGGCAACGCCGTCCTTCAGAGACAGGATCACCAGATCGCCAGCCGGCATCTGCGGGATCTTGCCGTCGTTCACTTCCTCGTCGCGCTCGTTTTCAATGGCGATGGCTGCAAGCGTGCGGTCCTTGTTGACGGCAACCGAATCCGGCTGACCGCCGAGATCGCAGGTCGCATCCACCTTTTTCGATGCCAGGTCGACGACTGCCAGAAGGCCGGAAGGCTTGACGAAGCTTTCGCGCGTGTTGACCGCAACGAGCGCCTTGGCGCCGGCAACGGTAACGGAGGTCGGCTCACCGTCGAACGAGATCGTGCCGGCTGCCTTCGGCGCCTTGGCATCGGTGATGTCGATGAGGCCGACGCGCTTGCCCGGGCTGTCGGAGTAGATCAGCGTATTGCCGTCTTCGCTGGCCGTGATGATCTCGGCGGACGTCGGCGCCTTGCGCGCGTCACCATCAGGCAGATTGTCGGCAACGGCAAAGGACGCAATACGATTGAATACAGGATCAGCCGCCGCAGGAAATGCCGCGGAAGCAAGAAGGACGGCCGCGAGCGCGGTCACGCGCGAAGTAATGATCATTGAAATCCCCCATGGAGAATACTGAAAACATGGGGGTTCTGCGCGACTGCGATGACAGCCGAATGACACCGGCCGGGTTTTACACCGTTCAGGTTGCAACAGCCTCCCGTTCGCGCCGAATCTCGTTGCGCATGATGAACAGCGACGCGCCAAGGATCAGGACCGCACCGAACCAGAGATAGCCTGTCGGTGCGTAACCGAAGACCAGCCAGCCGGCGAAGACATTGAGCGGCAGCTTCAAATCATCGAAGGGCTGCACATAGGCGGCGTCGGCAACCGTATAGGCGAGCGTCAGCAAATATTGCGCGAACACAGTCATGACCCCGGCGAGCACGAGAAGGCCGAGCGCCACGCCCTGCGGCACCGCGAAACCGGCCATGAGCGCAATGGCGCCATTGATCGGGGTCAGAAGGACAAGCAGCCAGATGGTGATGGTTTCGGGACGCTCGCTGCTCGTCAGGCTCTTGGTGATGAGCGACGAGGCGCCCCAGAGCAAGGCGGAGAGGATCGGCAGCAGCGCTGCCCAGGTGAAGCTGTCCGACCAGGGTTCAAGAATGATCATCGCACCGGCAAATCCGACCGCGGTCGCGGTCCAGCGGGCCGGACCGACGCGTTCGCCGAGAAACAAGCGAGCGCCAAGGATGATGAAGAACGGCGAGGTCATCACCAGGGCAATCGCCTGCCAGATCGGCACATGCGCAAGGCTGGAGACCCAGGCCCCGACGCCGAAGGCCGCAAGCGCCACGCGCACCACGTGGCGCCACGGGTAATCGGTGCGCATCGCCGGAAGTCCGACGCGCCGCAGGAACGGCAAAGAAAAGAGAAGGGCGAAGGCATATTGCCAGAAGGCCGTGGCGGCAGCGGGAAAGCCGAGTTTCATCGTCAGCCATTGGGTAACGACATTGAGCCCGGCGAAGGCAATACCGGCCAGTACCATGAAGCCGGCACCGGCCATGGCGCGCGAGGAGGACAAACCGAGGGAATTCTGATTCATGTCACGCATCCTGAGAACACAAATCAGGACGCATGAGCGCACGGCACGACGCCGGGCGGGCCTGCCCCTTCGTGCCGACGACCATTCTCTTTCATCCGGACTATGACCGTCGGCTCCGGAATTGCACCGGATCTGCTGACCCCTTCTCCGTTTCCGGAGAAAGGCGCTCGCGGGCTTGGGCCACCGCATGGTGTTGCAGCGCCCTTACCGCCGGTGGGGACTTTCACCCCGCCCTGAGAATGGGCAAGCCGTAGAGCAAATGGCAGGAGGCCGCAAGGGCAGCCCCCGAAATGCGAAAGGGTCCGGCTTTCGCCGAACCCTCGAATACCTGGACTGCCGGCCTCGTGTCCGGCCGCCAAGCAAATCTGATCAGCCGTTGACGGCGTCCTTCAGGCCCTTGCCGGCCGTGAACTTCGGCACGTTGCGGGCCGGGATGTCAACTTCCGCACCCGTGGACGGGTTGCGGCCCTTCGAGGCTTCGCGGCGCGAAACCGAGAAGTTGCCGAAGCCGACCAGGCGAATGTCGCCGCCGCTCTTCAGCTCGCCCTGGATGGTCTCGAAAACTGCATCAACTGCAGAAGATGCGTCGGTCTTGGAAAGTCCGGCCTTCTCAGCAACGGCAGACACGAGCTCATTTTTGTTCATGTTTCCACCCCTTTCAGATTGGTTCGAAACGACTGTGTTTTAAGCCGCGGTGGCTTGCGCATCGCCCGCGTCTTGCCTTTCCCAATTGCGCCTAATCCCTTGGAATGCAAGGCTTGCAGGGCGCTTTTACAACAAAAAAGACCGGCCAGAGGCCGGTCTTCCCAATTTTTCTGCAAAATGGGCGCCGCGTGAGGTCGCTGCGCCCATTCACCGGCACTTTTTAGTGGGCGATCGAGGAGCCCGCTTCGTCCTGCGAATCAACCGCTGCGACGGTTGCCGGCACGCTTGCCGGGTCCCATTCGATCGGCTCCGGCATGCGCACAAGAGCGTGTACGAGCACCTCGCCCATCCGCGAAACCGGGATGATTTCGAGCGCGTTCTTCACGTTATCCGGGATCTCGGCGAGATCCTTGGCGTTCTCCTCGGGGATCAGCACCTTCTTGATGCCACCCCGGAGCGCTGCCAGCAGCTTCTCCTTGAGACCGCCGATCGGCAGCACGCGGCCGCGCAGCGTGATCTCGCCGGTCATCGCGACATCCTTGGAAATCGGGATGCCGGTCATGATCGACACGATCGCGGTTGCCATGGCGACACCGGCCGACGGACCATCCTTCGGCGTCGCACCTTCCGGCACGTGCACGTGGATGTCGCTCTTGTCGAACATTGGAGGCTCGATGCCGAAATCGATCGCCCGCGAGCGGACATAGGACGCCGCCGCCGAAATCGATTCCTTCATCACGTCACGCAGGTTGCCGGTGACCGTCATGCGGCCCTTGCCGGGCATCATGACGCCTTCGATCGTCAGCAGTTCGCCGCCGACCTCGGTCCAGGCAAGACCCGTGACCACGCCGATCTGATCGTCGCGTTCGGCTTCGCCGTGGCGGAAGCGCGGAACACCAAGGTAGTCGTTGATGTTGTCCGCCGTGACTTCGACCGTCTTGGTCTTGCCCTTGATGATCTCGGTCACCGCCTTGCGGGCGAGCTTCATCAATTCGCGCTCGAAGTTACGAACACCGGCTTCCCGCGTGTAGGTCTGGATAACCGCCATCAGGGCCCCGTCGGTCACGGAGAACTCCTTCGGCTGCAGCGCGTGGTCGCGGATCGCCTTTGGCAGCAGGTGCCGCTTGGCGATCTCCAGCTTTTCCTCTTCGGTGTAGCCGGCGATGCGGATCACTTCCATACGATCCATCAACGGCGCCGGAATGTTCAGCGTGTTGGCGGTGGTGATGAACATCACGTTGGACAGGTCGTATTCGACTTCCAGGTAGTGGTCCATGAAGGTCGAGTTCTGTTCCGGATCCAGCACCTCGAGCAGAGCCGACGACGGATCGCCGCGGAAGTCCTGGCCCATCTTGTCGATTTCGTCGAGCAGGAACAGCGGGTTGGACCGCTTCGCCTTCTTCATCGACTGCACGACCTTGCCCGGCATCGAGCCGATATAGGTACGGCGGTGACCGCGGATCTCGGCTTCGTCACGAACGCCGCCGAGCGCCATGCGCACGTATTCGCGGCCGGTCGCCTTGGCGATCGACTTGGCGAGCGAGGTCTTGCCGACGCCCGGAGGACCGACGAGGCACAGGATCGGCCCCTTGATCTTCGACGAACGCGCCTGCACGGCGAGATACTCGACGATGCGTTCCTTGACCTTGTCGAGGCCGAAGTGATCCGTGTTGAGCACGTCTTCGGCATGGTTGAGGTCGGTCTTGATCTTCGACTTCTTGCCCCAGGGCAGGCCCAGCAGCCAATCCAGATAATTGCGAACGACGGTCGCTTCCGCGGACATCGGGCTCATCTGGCGCAGTTTCTTGAGTTCAGCGTCAGCCTTTTCGCGCGCTTCCTTGGAAAGCTTCGTCTTGGCAATGCGCTCCTCGATCTCGGCCATCTCGTCGCGGCCATCTTCGCCGTCGCCGAGCTCCTTCTGGATCGCCTTCATCTGTTCGTTGAGGTAGTACTCGCGCTGGGTCTTTTCCATCTGGCGCTTGACGCGCGAGCGGATGCGCTTTTCGACCTGCAGGACGGAAATCTCACCTTCCATGAAGCCGAGCGCCTTTTCCAGACGCATCTTCACGCTGGTGGTCTCCAGCATTTCCTGCTTCTCGACGATCTTGATCGACAGGTGCGAGGCGACCGTATCGGCCAGCTTCGAATAATCTTCGATCTGGCTGGCGACGCCGACGACCTCGGGGGAGATCTTCTTGTTGAGCTTCACATAGCTCTCGAACTCGGAAACGACCGAGCGGCTCAGCGCTTCGATTTCGACCGGATCTTCTTCCGGCTCGCTCAGCGTATGCGCGGATGCCTCATAGAATTCGTCGCGCGGCGTGTAGCCGTCGATCTTGGCGCGCGCGCGGCCTTCGACCAGCACCTTGACGGTGCCGTCAGGCAGCTTCAGCAATTGCAGGACATTGGCGATGGTGCCGACTTCATAGATCGCGGACGGTTCCGGATCGTCGTCGGTGGCGTTGATCTGGGTGGCAAGCATGATCTGCTTGTCGGTGCCCATGACTTCCTCAAGCGCACGGATCGACTTTTCGCGGCCGACGAAGAGCGGCACGATCATGTGCGGGAAGACTACGATGTCGCGGAGCGGCAGGACCGGGTAGGTCGCGCTTTCAGTCGCCGGTGACGTTTTGTTCGTCATGTCATTTCCTTTCCGTCCCGATTTCGGGCCCGTTCCCGGGAGCCCCGCAGGCACTCCCGGTTGTCATATTTTCCACATGAAAGTGGAGTGCCACCGCGTCCATTTCAAGGCTGGACGCGACATCCACCAACCGTGGCCGGGTCCTTCTGACTACGCATCATTTCTGTTGCGGGCCTTGCGACGGAGAACGAGGCTCAAGGACGCGCAACGATAAAGGTCCTTCATTGAATCGTCACATCATTGCGTTGTTTGAGACACTTTAGCAACAATCGAATTGTGAAATCTGCGCTCGGGCGCCTTTGTCTCAACAGCTAAGTGCGCGAACATGAAAAAGCCCGCACAAGGCGGGCTTCTCAAACGATAATTCGGCGTTATCAGGCCGAAACGTTGGTCTTTTCGTCCGACCGCTCGGAGTAGATGTAGAGCGGCCGCGCCGCGCCTTTGACCACCTCGTCTGAGATGACCACTTCGCGCACGCCTTCGAGCGTCGGCAGCTCGAACATCGTGTCGAGCAGAATCTTCTCCATGATCGAACGGAGGCCGCGGGCGCCGGTCTTGCGCACGATCGCCCGGCGGGCAATCTCGCGCAGCGCGTCCTCGTGGAAGGTGAGCTCCACGTCTTCCATCTCGAACAGGCGCTGGTACTGCTTGATCAGAGCGTTCTTCGGCTCGGACAGGATCTGGATCAGCGCATCTTCATCGAGATCTTCGAGCGTCGCCAGAACCGGCAGACGGCCAATGAATTCCGGAATCAGACCGAACTTGACCAGATCTTCAGGCTCGAGTTCGCGCAGAACCTCGCCGACGCGGCGATCTTCCGGCGAGCGGACCGTTGCACCGAAACCGATCGAGGTCTTCTCGCCGCGGGCGGAGATGATCTTGTCGAGGCCGGCGAATGCGCCACCGCAGATGAACAGGATGTTGGTGGTGTCGACCTGCAGGAATTCCTGCTGCGGATGCTTGCGGCCACCCTGTGGCGGAACCGAAGCAACAGTGCCTTCCATGATCTTCAGCAGAGCCTGCTGCACGCCCTCACCCGAAACGTCACGGGTGATCGACGGGTTGTCGGACTTGCGGGAAATCTTGTCGACTTCGTCGATGTAGACGATGCCGCGCTGCGCGCGCTCGACGTTGTAGTCGGCGGCCTGGAGCAGCTTGAGGATGATGTTTTCGACGTCTTCACCGACATAACCGGCTTCGGTCAGTGTCGTGGCGTCGGCCATGGTAAACGGCACGTCGATGATGCGGGCGAGCGTCTGGGCGAGATAGGTCTTGCCGCAGCCGGTCGGGCCGACGAGCATGATGTTGGACTTCGCCAGTTCGACGTCGCTGCCCTTGGCGGCATGCGCCAGGCGCTTGTAGTGGTTGTGCACGGCCACCGAGAGGATGCGCTTGGCCTGCTGCTGGCCGATGACGTATTCGTCGAGGACCTTGATGATTTCCTGAGGGGTCGGCACACCGTCGCGGGACTTGACCATCGAGGTCTTGTTCTCTTCGCGAATGATGTCCATGCACAGTTCGACGCATTCATCGCAGATGAAGACGGTCGGTCCGGCAATCAGCTTACGGACTTCGTGCTGGCTTTTGCCGCAGAACGAACAATAAAGCGTATTCTTCGAGTCACCGCCGTTGCTTCCGCTGACCTTGCTCATTTCCACTTCCTTCCAGCACGCCGGACACTTCAAGCAAAGTATCGCGGACCACTCAATTCGCCCTGTAGCCTATCCTCACGCAGGGCTTCCGGGAGTACTTACCGCACCTGGGCGACCATGCCCGATGCGGCTGCAACGACTCTCCCAACTCATCCGAACACTATGCCCTCAGAATCCAACATAGCATTAACGGTCCATATTACCGGCTTTACCCTGACGATAAAGCCCTTGAGCCATTACAATTGTGTCACAATTACATCTATCGCGACACAAAAGCGCGTTATCAGGCCTGCTCGGTGCCTTCGATCTCTTCGCGCGAGGTCAGTACCTTGTCGACGATACCCCACTCCAGAGCTTCGTCCGCGCTCATGAAATGGTCGCGATCGAGCGTCTGCTCGACTTCCTCGTAGGTGCGGCCGCAATGCTTGACATAGACCTCGTTGAGGCGGCGCTTCATCTTGAGGATATCACGGGCATGGCGCTCGATATCGGAAGCCTGGCCCTGGAACCCGCCCGAGGGCTGATGAACCATGATGCGCGCATTCGGCGTGGCGAAGCGCATGTCCTTGTGGCCGGCCGCCAGGAGCAGCGAACCCATCGAGGCCGCCTGGCCGACGCAAAGCGTCGAGACCGCCGGCTTGATGAACTGCATCGTGTCGTAGATCGCCATACCGGAGGTGACGACGCCACCCGGGGAATTGATGTAGAGCGCAATTTCCTTCTTCGGGTTTTCCGCCTCGAGGAAAAGGAGCTGGGCGCAGACGAGCGTCGCCATCTGATCTTCGACCGGACCAGTGACGAAGATGATGCGCTCCTTCAGAAGGCGCGAAAAGATATCGTAGGAACGTTCACCGCGGTTGGTCTGCTCAACAACCATCGGCACCAGTGCCAGGGCGGTATCAACGGGATTTCTCATATCGAACCTTCATCAATCGGGCTCGCAAAACCTTTGCGAACCGGGAATCACGGAATTTGCCTTCTGCCCCTACATAGAGTGTCAACACCCTTCACTTCAAGTCGCGAAGCTTCGATAAGCTTAATCGAAGCCCCCTTTGCTGCGAAGTTCGGCGCTCCTCCACACATGGTTGTCAATAGAGCCTTTTTTCGCCGACATGCGCGGCGCAAGCCGCCGCGACCGGGCATTTCACACAGGGTTCGATGACGTCGGTAAACGAACGGCAAATCGTGTATCGGCGCCGCCGCCCTCCTAGAGCTGTGACTCGATCGGCAGAATACGGATCAGGTTGGCAATCATCCGCCTGGCAAGGCTGGCATCCGGCTCGCGCCGCAACAGCCGCTCGGAGCCGTTGGCGCGATCACACCAGACAAGCCGTGAACCGTCCATCCCGAGCCGATAGCTGATCGACGGCGAGGTCTCCTCCTCGAACATGCTGGCCAGCTCGCCGGCAAGAGCCGCGTCGGCAAACACGACGCCCATTTCCGTATTGAGGGACGCGGAGCGGGGGTCGAAGTTCATCGAGCCGACGAACCCGTTCAAGCCATCGACCACGAAAGCCTTGCTGTGCAGGCTCGCATTGCGGCGCCCGAACAACGTCATGCGGTGCCCTTCGGCAACGTCGCCCTGCTCCTTCAATTCGAAGAGAGCGATGCCGGCCCGGATGAGCTTCCGGCGATACTTGATGTAACCGCCGTGAACGGCTGCGACATCGGTCGCAGCGAGAGAGTTGGTCAGCACCGCGACCCGAGCTCCGCGCGAAACGATGGCCGCAAGCTCTCGCGTGCCGGCAACGCCGGGGATGAAATAGGGAGAGATGATCCGCAAATCCCGCGTCGCCGCCTCGATCAACGGGAAGAGTTCGCGCAGCAACCAGTTCTGGCGCCGCTGCATCAGCGCCTTTTCCGGCGGGTCGGATGCCAGGCGGATCTGCGAACTCCAGTGAAGCCGCCGCGTACCGTGATAGATGTCGGTTTCCTGGGCAGCCCTGTCGACGCGCTCGATGTAAAACCGGCCCGCGGGTGTCCGGGCAAGCCCGTCGACGGCCTCACGGAGCGCCGGCAAATATTGCTTGCGTGGCGTGCGCAGTGCAGCGATCGGGAGGACGGAGTCGCTGTTCCAGTACCGGTCGAACATGGCGGACGCCTGGTCCAGCACCGGCCCCACCATCCAGACGTCGAGGTCACGGAAGTTGGAAAGTTCGGCGGCATCGAAGTAGGCGTCGCCGATGTTGCGCCCACCGGCGATCGCGACACGGCCATCCGCCACCCACAGCTTGTTGTGCATGCGGCGGGTGGCGCTGAAGGCGCGGATCGCCATCTCGAAGCCGCGGCGAAAGCGGTCGGTCCGCGCCCGGCTGGGGTTGAACAAGCGCACATCGATATTGGGGTGAGCGTCGAGCGCGATGCACATGCGATCGTGAATGCCGGCGTTGATATCATCGAGCAGCAACCGGACACATACGCCTCTATCGGCCGCCGCCAAAATCTCTCGGGCCAGCAGAAGACCGGTCAGATCATCCTTCCAGTAATAATACTGCAGATCAAGGCTGCGCCCGGCGCGCCGCGCCGCATGCGCGCGCACCACCAGGGCCTCGATATTGTCTGACACGAGCGCCACGCCATTTGCGTTCGGACGGCCGGCAAGAAGCGGCATGATAAGCCGATCGAGGTCCGAACCCGCCTCAGCCACCGGAAGTGCCGTTGACGGCGGCCCGTGCGGGCGCCGTCCGAACCGGCCATAGATGTAGAAGATGGCCGCCACGACCACACCAACGATCGCGGCGACGGTGATCAGAACGGAGGATAACATCGAAAGCGCACCTCGCCGTCAGCCCGACCCCGCACGGCCGGCCTCGACCCGATTTCCGTCTCGGTGATCCTGCTGGGCGCCCTTCAAGGCGATGGAGGCTTTCACGGGCAGATGGTCCGAGGCGATCCGCGCAAGCGGTGAGTCATGCACGGCGACCGACGTTACCAGATGGTGCGGATTGCCAAGCACGCGATCGAGCGGCAGCAGCGGAAAACGCGACGGAAAGCTCGCGACCGTGGCGTGCGACGGATCGAAAACAGGACTGAGGAACGACAACGACGACCTTCGGCCCATGCGCCACTCGTTAAGATCGCCGATCAGCAGCGTCGGCCGCCCGTTCGCGCCGGCTGCCGCCTCAAGGATCGCTTCGGCCTGCTGGGCGCGGGAATGCCGGAGAAGACCGAGATGGGCGGCGATGATGCGCAAGGGGCCGACCTTCAGGTCGAGATCGACGACGAGCGCGCCACGCGGCTCGACACCTGGGAGTTTCAGCTGCCTGACATCGGAAACGGCGCCTTCGCGTAGCAACAGCACATTGCCGTGCCATCCATGCCCCTTCGCCGAAAAGCCGGAGATCGGCACCGAAACGAGGTGGGCCTCGCGGCGGAGATGTTCGAGATCGAGAAGACCGGCACGCTCGCCGAACCGCTGGTCCGCTTCCTGAAGCGCAACGATATCGGCGCCCAGTTCACCGATCACATTGGCAGTCCGCCCGGGATCGAAACGCCCGTCGGTACCGACACATTTGTGGATGTTGTAGGAGGCGATGACGATGTCGCCGCGGTTCACCGCAGCTTCGCGATGAACGACCGTGGGACGCCGCTTGCGGATCGCCGCCACGATCCCCGCCGATAGACTGGACTGGTTTTTTGCCATGCCGCTCCCTGCCTGCTGCCCGCATCATTGCGCAAATAGGTCACCGGGCGCCACTGAAAAAGGGTGGAGAGCAGAAGTTGTTTCGCAACTGCGATATGGGAGCGAACGGATGGATGCCGGGACAGCAGGAGCAGCGCCGGCATCCATTTTCGCCGCTCTCTATCAGTCGGCCGGCCCTGCGAACAGGATCAGATTTCCGTCCGGATCGAGCACGATGAAGGTGCGGGCGCCCCAGGGTTCTGTCCGCAATGGCTGGTGAAAGTGTACGCCAGCAGCCTGATAGGTTAGGAACAATTGCTTGATGTCATTGACGGTTTCGAGCGTGATGGCAGCCGAAAGCAGGTCCTCGCGTTGGCGGATGTCGCCGACGAAGACCGGCTCGCAGACAAGGCGTAGAGCGAGCCTGGCATGGTCGCGGATCACTTGCCCATAGAATGGCGGATCGCCGTAGACGAAATCGACGGCAAAGCCGAGCTTCTCCGTGAAGAAGGCGCACGAAGCCTTGATATCGGCAACGAAGAGCTGAGCGGCGATCGACTGCAGCACCGGCTGCGATGTGGTGGGTTTTGAGTGCGGGGGCATTGTCAGGGCTCCTGATTTGAGCGCCTGCCAACTGTCGAATCCCGATTGGCGCGCGATCAGCTCCTGCGCGTCGGCGAGCTTGAACTCCGCTTTTAGAATGGCGTCGTCATCAAGGTCACGGTAACGGGGCAAGGCCGCCCTGATCTCCGCTGCGACCGGATGGTACCGTTCGCGATGCCATTTGAGGTACTGCTTCGCCTGCTTCTTCAGGTTTTCAAGGTTTGGCATGGGCGCAACTACGGTCTGTCTCCCGTAGGCGGGCGTTGCCCTTTCAGCCTCTTGCCGATGCGCCCTACGCAGCGCCAGGAGATTGACCGCCATTACCGACACTGTCAACGCCATGCCGACGCCCGCAGGGATATCTGCACTTGCCGGCTGAACGCCGGTTCCCGTAGAAATAGACGTCGGTCAAATTCTGTAAAGAGCCCGTTGCATGCATGCCATAACCATTGACGGCGCCCAACGGCGCGTTTCCATCGATGCGCGCAATCCCGCTTTCTACCGTGAGCCGCTCACCGCCTACGCCGGGATCCACGCGCAATGTCCGGCCTTTTTCTGGGAGGAGCGGCAACAATGGTATTTCGCAGGCTATGACCAGGTAAACGCGCTGCTCCGCGACCGGCGTTTCGGTCGGCAGATCCTGCATGTGGCGACGCGCGAAGAGGTCGGCCTACCGGCGCCGAAGCCACATCTGAGGGATTTCGACGCGCTGGAGGAACATTCGCTGCTGGAGCTCGAGCCGCCGGCACACACGCGGCTGCGCACCCTCGTCAACCGGGCCTTCGTCTCAAGGCAGATCGAACAGCTGAGACCGGATATCGAGCAACTGTCGCACGCGCTGATCGATGGCTTCGAAGGCGACGGCAAAGTGGAGTTGCTCAAGACGTACGCCGAAACGATCCCCGTGACGATCATCGCCCGCATGCTCGGCATACCCGTCGAGGCGGCGCCCGATCTTCTCGACTGGTCGCACCGCATGGTCCGAATGTATGTCTTCAACCCGAGCCACGAGACCGAACTCGACGCCAACCAGGCGTCCGCCGACTTTGCCGGCTATCTGCGAGAGATCATCGCCGAGAAACACCGCAGTCCCGCCGATGACCTGCTGACGCACATGATCACCTCGGAAAAGGATGGCGAACGACTTTCCGAGGCAGAGCTGGTCTCGACCACGGCCCTGCTCCTCAATGCGGGTCACGAAGCGACGGTGCATCAGATCGGCAACGCCGTTCGGGCCATCCTGCAATCGGGGCTTTCCGCCGAGGACCTGTTTGCCACGGAGGCATCAACGGGGCTGGCGATCGAGGAGTGCCTGCGTTTTGCGGCACCGCTGCATGTTTTCCAGCGTTACGCTCTGTCGGATGTCGAACTCGAAGACGGCATCACCCTTCGCAAGGGCGACAAGATCGGCCTGTTGCTTGGGGCGGCGAATGTCGACCCCAAGAAGTTCACGGACCCAAATGCGTTCCGGCCGACGCGCGATGAAGGCGCCAACGTCTCCTTCGGGGCCGGCCTGCATTTCTGCATCGGGGCGCCGTTGGCCCGGCTTGAGCTCAATCTATCGCTGCCGATCCTGTTTCGGCGGCTGCCGGACATGCGGCTGAAGAACGAGCCCGAGGTGAAGGACGCATTTCATTTCCACGGCCTGGAGCGCCTCGACCTCGTCTGGTGAGCTGGACGGCGCCGAAAATCCTTGATCTCGGCGCCTACGCATCAAAGGCGGATGACGTAATCTTTGCGGGTTGTCTCGACGACCTCCCAGGTGCCTTCGAAGCCGGGACGCAGGATCATGCTGTCGCCGGCGCGCAAATGCGCCGCCTCGCCGCCATCCTGCGTGACGATCGAATAGCCGGAGATGATGTGGAAATACTCCCACTCCTCATAGACGATCCGCCATTTGCCGGGCGTGGATTCCCAGACTCCGGCATAGAGGCCGCCATCGGCCTCCTCCAGGTTCCAGGTACTGAATTGCGGCGCCCCGGAGATCAGCCGGTCGGCAGCGGGCGTGCCGGTTTCCGGCTCGACGGAAGACAGATCGAACTTCTGCATATTCGCCATTGGGCACCTTTGCTGGAGGCACTGCAACCTCCCCCGTCATGGGTTTCAGATTTGGTTTCGTCACACACCTCCGGGGCAACGTCCATTGTTTTTTCGAGGTATTCCCGCCTCCATTCTGCTGGTGCTGCCGTTCCTCGATCGGGGCGGACGTGGACCGGCATTTCGAAGCAGCTCGGCTCCCGCCCCACCCGGCCTTGAACCTTCACCATCTCGTCTACCGCTGGACCCTGCCGTCCATCGGCGTCAGAAGCCCGGCGCTGGCCGCTCTCGTCGGCGACCGGGTGTCGGCTAGGGCTGGCAAGCGCCAGCCCTTTACCAGTCCGTAGATTGCCGGGATGACCACCAGCGTCAGCACCGTCGACGAGATCAAGCCGCCGATCATCGGCACGGCGATGCGCTGCATGATTTCCGATCCGGCCCCGGTGCTCCAGAGGATCGGCACCAGCCCCGCGATGATCGCCACGACTGTCATCATCTTCGGTCGCACCCGTTCCACCGCTCCGACCATGATCGCGTGATGCAGGTCGTCCCGCGTGAAGGGGCGCTTTTCGCTGGTGCATTCCTCACGGCGTTCGCGAAGCGCTTGGTCCAGATAGATCAGCATGATCACACCCGTCTCTGCCGCTACGCCAGCAAGCGCGATGAAGCCGACGACCACCGCCACCGAGGCGTTGAAGCCCAGCCACCACATCAGCCAGATGCCGCCAACCAGCGCGAAGGGCAGCGACAGCATGACGATGAGGGTCTCCGTCAGCGCCTTGAAGTTCAAGTAGAGCAGCAGGAAGATCAGCGCGAGGGTCAGCGGCACGACGATTGCGAGGCGCGCTTTTGCTCGTTCCAGATATTCGTACTGCCCGCTCCAGGCGACCGAATAGCCTGATGGAAGCGATACGCTCTTCGCAACGGCTTCCTGAGCTTCGGAGACATAGCTGCCAAGATCGCGGTCGGCGATGTCGACGAAGATGTAGACCGCGAGCTGGCCGTTTTCGGTCCGGATCGTCGCCGCACCGCGTTCGAGCTTGACGTCCGCGACTGCGCCAAGGGGCACCGTGCCGCCGCCGGGAAGCGCGACCTCGATGTCGCGCGCGATCGACTGCGGATCGCTTCTGAACGCCCGCGGATAACGGACGGCGACGCCGTAGCGCTCCCTTCCCTCGACGGTCAAGGTGACCACCTCGGACCCGAGCGCCGTGGCGATGACATCCTGCACGTCACCGATGCTGAGGCCGTAGCGCCCGAGCGCGGTGCGGTCGGGCACGATGTCGAGGAAGTATCCGCCTATGACACGCTCGGCGTAGGCGCTGGACGTGCCGGGGATCGCCTTCAGCACCGTCTCGATGTCGCGCGCCACCCGCTCCATCTCCTTGAGATCGGTGCCATAGACCTTGACGCCGACGGGCGTGCGGATGCCGGTCGACAGCATGTCGATGCGGGCGCGGATCGGCATGGTCCAGGCGTTGGAGACGCCGGGGAACTGAAGCGCTGCGTCCATCTCCCGCTTGAGGCTGTCGATGGTCACGTCAGGTCGCCATTGCGACTTCGGCTTCAGGGTGATGATTGTCTCGAACATCTCCGTCGGCGCGGGATCGGTGGCAGTCAGCGCCCTGCCCGCCTTGCCGAAGACCGTCTCCACTTCCGGGAACGACTTGATGATGCGGTCCTGGGTTTGCATCAGCTCGGCTGCCTTGGTCACCGACAGGCCGGGCAACGTCGTCGGCATGTACATGAGCGTGCCTTCGTTGAGGGTCGGCATGAACTCGCTGCCGATCTGGCGCGCCGGCCACACCGTTGCGGCGAGGGCGGCGACCGCGAGCAGGATCGTGATCGTCTTCGCGCGCAGCACGCCGTGAATGATCGGGCGGTAGGTCCAGATCAGGAAGCGGTTGAGCGGGTTCTTGTGCTCCGGCACGATCCGGCCGCGCACGAACAGAACCATCAGTGCCGGAACGAGCGTCACCGATAGCAGTGCGGCTGCCGCCATCGCGAAGGTCTTCGTGAAGGCAAGCGGCCCGAACAGTCGCCCCTCCTGCGATTCCAGCGTGAAGATCGGCAGGAAGGACACGGTAATGATCAGCAGGCTGAAGAACAGCGCCGGGCCGACCTCGCTTGCCGCTTCGATCAGGACTTCGGTTCGGGGTTTGTCGGGCGGCGCGCGCTCCAGGTGCTTGTGGGCGTTCTCGATCATGACGATCGCCGCATCGATCATCGCGCCGATGGCGATCGCAATGCCACCAAGGCTCATGATGTTCGCCCCAATGCCCAGCGCCCGCATCGCGATGAAGGAGATCAGGATACCGATCGGCAGCATGATGATGGCAACGAGCGCGCTCCTCACATGCAGGAGGAAGGCGATCGTCACCAGGGCGACGATGATCGACTCCTCCACCAGCGTACCCTTGAGCGTCTCGATCGCGGCCTTGATCAGTTCCGAGCGATCGTAGACGGGAACGATCTCGGTGCCCGCTGGCAGGCTGTCCTTGACCGCCGACAGGCTCTTCTTGGCACTGTCGATGACGTTGAGGGCGTTCTCGCCGACCCGCTGCAGCACGATGCCGCTTGCGACCTCGCCCTCCCCGTTCAACTCGGTGATGCCGCGCCGCTCATCGGGAACCGTCTCCACCCGCGCGACATCGCCGAGGCGCAGCGGCGCACCGCCTTCGGTCATCAGCACGATGTTCTCGATGTCCTTGATACCCTGCAGATAACCGCGGCCGCGGACCATGAACTCGAATTCGGAGATTTCGACGGTCCGCCCGCCGACGTCGCGATTGCTGGCCCGCACCGCGTCGGCGATCTGTTTCAGCGTCACGTTCTGGGCGCGCAGGCGCGCCGGATCGACGACGACGGAGTACTGCTTGACGAAGCCACCGACGCTCGCGACCTCCGCGACGCCGTCGGACTTCGAGGCGGCGAAGCGCACGACCCAGTCCTGCAAGGAGCGCAGCTCAGCCAGAGACAGCTCCTTGGCGACAAGGGCGTACTGGTAGACCCAGCCAACACCCGTCGCGTCCGGGCCGAGGCTCGGCGAGACGCCTTCGGGAAGCCGGCTTGCGGCGGAGTTGAGGTATTCGAGCACGCGGCTTCGCGCCCAGTAGGGATCGGTCCCGTCCTCGAAGATGACGTAGACGAAAGAGATGCCGAAGAAGGAGAAGCCGCGCACGACCTTCGACCGCGGTACAGTCAGCATCGACGTCGTCAGCGGATAGGTGACTTGGTCCTCGACCACCTGCGGTGCCTGGCCGGGATAGTCGGTGAAGACGATGACCTGCACGTCCGAGAGGTCGGGAATGGCATCGAGCGGAAGCGAGCGCAGGGAGTACACGCCCGCGGCGATCGAGAGCGCGGCCCCGACGATGATCAGCACCAGATTGCGGGCGGACCAGGCGATGACATTCGAGATCATGGCTGCACCTCGTCCGCAACGAGCGCACTTAGCGCCGCATTGAGATTGCTCTCGGCGTCGAGCAGGAAGTTCGCGGAGACGACGATCTTCTCTCCGGCTTCAACCCCTTTCCTGATTTCCGTCCGGTCGTCGCCACGCATCCCGAGCGCGACGTCTCGCGGTTCGAAGCGGCCCTCGCCCTTGTCGACGAACACCACCTGTCGGTCGCCGGTGTCGATCACGGCGCTGTTCGGGACAGCAACCACCGGGCTTGGTTGCCCAGTTGCGATCTCGACCTCGGCGTACATGTTCGCGAGCAACAGTCCGCCTGTATTGGGAAGCTCGATCCTCACCTTGGCCGTCCGCGTCTGCGACTGAAGCTCGGGATAGATCAGATCGACTGTGCCCTCGAACGCCTTGCCGGGCAGATTCCGCACCCTGACCGTCGCGTGCGCGCCTTGCCGGATGGTCGCGGCATCGAATTCGGGTACGTCGGCAATCACCCATACCTTCGACATGTCGGCAATCCGGAAGAGGACGTCGCCGGCCTCGGCCATCATGCCCGTTGTCGCGCTGCGTTCGAGGACGACGCCATCGCTCGGAGAGAGATAAGCGATGCTCCTGGGCACCGTCCGGGTCCGGGCAATCGCTTTGACGGTCTCTTCCGGCACGCCGAGATTGCGCAGTTGCAGCGCACCGCCGACGTCGAGGTCCGGCTTGCCACCACCGCGCAGTTCCGTGGCGTATTCGGCCCCGGCCTTGGCGATGTCCTTCGAGAAGAAGTGGAAGAGTTCGTCGCCCTTCAGCACCCGGTCGCCAGTCGTCACATCGGCGACGCCCTCAATGAAGGCGTTCGCGCGCATCGAGACGATCCGCACCAGGCGCTCGTCGAACGTGACCGTTCCAGGCACCCGCACCTGGCGGCAGACGACGGCGTTCTCTGCCGTCGCCGTCTTCACCCCGGTTCGCTGGAGCTTGCCGAGCGAGACCTTTACGACGGAACTGTCCGTCTCGTCGCCCTCGAAGACCGGAAGGTAGTCCATGCCCATGCTGTCCTTCTTCGGCACCCTGGAGGTGTCGGGCAGGCCCATGGGGTTACGGTAATAAAGTACCTTCCGCTGGTCAGTGCTCGGCGTGGCTTCCGCCTTTTCGACCTCGACCTTCTTCACCGTATCGAAGGCGACGTCCTCGCTCGCGCGCACGGCGACGAAATCACGACCGTCCGCGGTTTTCTTGGGCGTCGCGGCGTATTGCGGCAGGCCGTCCGGGTGCCTGTAGTAGATGACCTTGCCAGTCGGCATGGCTGCAGGGGGCGAGGTTTCCCCGAGCGCTTGCTCGGCGAAGACCTTGTTGATGTGGGTGGCAAGGCCGCGCGTGCCCGCCACGTAGCCTCCCCCGCCGGCAACGGCGAGGGAGCTAACAAGGAGCAGGAATTTGAACATATTCACGGCTGTGCCTGCAGAACCAGTTCGCCTTGGACGGTCTCGGTCTCGCCCTGGACCTTGGCCGCCAGCTTGAAACGCCAGCCGCCTTCCATGCTCAGGTTCGTCTTGAAGCGGTAGATACCAGGCTCCGTCGACGGAAGCGCCTCGACCGGAGTGGTCATCGCCTCCATGCCCTCCGGTGCCATGTCCATCCGCGTGGTGAAGATCACGGCGTCGGAGACGGGTTTTTCGGTTCTCTTGTCGACGAGACGGACGGCGACCGTCGCCTCGGGGCCTTGCGCGACCTCCGATTGAACGAGTTGGAACTCGTAGTCCGTCGCGGCGGCGTGGGATGGGGTAGTCGAGGCCAGCGCAACAGCCAGCGAAGCGAGGAGTGCTCTGGCAGATGATTTGATTGCAGTCATACGAAATCTCACCCAAGACGGGCACGTCGGCCGCGTCCTTGAAAAATCATGATAGTCGGATGCCCTCCGCCATCTCGGGCAGAGCAAATCCAGCGGATCAAGGGGTGAGGTCAGGCCTTGGGAGGTCGCGCCGGCGGTTCGACGAGAGCGGACGGCAGGCGGGTTTCCTGGAGGATCGGATGCGACAGTTCGCGTGCCGACAGATCGATGCGCCAGCTATTGGCCTTGCTGCCGTGCGCGAGGATAATGGACGAACAGACGAGCGCGAGAGGACACGTATTGCCGCAATCGTTCTTCTGAACGGGTTGTTGCTCCGGGCAGCAGGACATGTCGTCCATGCCTGTCATGGCATCCATCTGCATGTCGGATGAAAGGGCCATGGCGCTCGCAGCCGTGCTGACGCTCACGGGACCGACTACGATCCCGAGCAACGCCAACACACAGAGAAAGCGCCGGAGCGCAACGACAGCGAACACGCAGCTATGCTTGCATGGCGCGACGTTCATTGGAAGCCGGTCACGGAAAGTTGCGACCGACCGGCGCATCCATCACGTGTGCACCTCATCAGAGTTTCGCCAGCGCCTGTTCGAGGTCGGCGATGATATCGGAGACATCCTCGATGCCGACCGACAGACGCACGACATCGGGGCCGGCGCCGGCCGCCACCTGTTGCTCGGGCGTCAACTGCCGATGGGTGGTCGAAGCCGGGTGAATGACGAGCGAGCGCGTGTCGCCAATGTTCGCCAGATGCGAGAACATTTCCAGCCCCTCGACGAAGCGTTTGCCCGCCTCGTAGCCTCCCTTGAGGCCGAAGGTGAAGACTGCACCGGCCCCCTTCGGCGAATAGCGCTGCTGCAGCGCGTGGTTGGGGTCATCCTCAAGCCCGGCATAGTTGACCCACGAAATCTTGTCGTGCGTCTTCAGCCATTTGGCGACCGCAAGCGCGTTGTCGCAATGGCGCTGCATGCGCAGCGGCAGGGTCTCGGCACCGGTCACGAGCATGAAGGCATTGAACGGAGAGATTGCCGGACCGAAATCGCGCAGTCCCAGGACGCGCGCGGCAATGGCGAAAGCGATGTTGCCGAAGGTTTGGTGCAACACGACCCCGGCATATTCCGGACGCGGCTCCGAAAGCATCGGATACTTGCCCGACTTCGACCAGTCGAAGGTACCGCCGTCGACGATGACGCCGCCCATCGAATTGCCATGGCCGCCGATGAACTTCGTCAGCGAATGCACGATGATATCGGCACCGTGCTCCAGCGGCCGCAGCAGATAGGGTGTCGCCATGGTGTTGTCGACGATCAGCGGCAGGTCGTGCTTGCGGGCGACCTCGGCGATGGCGGCGATATCCACGAAGGTGCCGCCGGGATTGGCGAGGCTCTCGATGAAGATCGCCTTGGTGCGCCGGTCGATCTTCGCCTCGAATGAGGCGGGGTCAGCAGGATCGGCCCAGCGGACTTGCCAGTCGAAGGACTTGAAGGCGTGGCCGAACTGGTTGACCGAGCCGCCATAGAGCCGGTTGGCGGCAACGAAATTGTCGCCGGGGTTCATGATCGTGTGGAAGACGAGCAGCTGAGCCGCGTGGCCGGAGGCAACGGCCAGCGCAGCCGTGCCGCCTTCGAGCGCTGCGATGCGCTCCTCCAGCACCGCCTGGGTCGGGTTCATGATCCGGGTGTAGATGTTGCCGAACTGCTGGAGGCCGAAGAGTGCCGCGGCATGGTCGGTGTCGTTGAAGACGAAGCTCGTCGTCTGGTAGATCGGCGTCGCCCGCGCGCCCGTGGTCGGATCGGGCTGCGCCCCCGCGTGGATGGCGAGCGTGTTGAAACCAGGATTGTCTTTCGTCATTTCGTACCTCCCATGACCAGAGCGCGGCCACCAGCCGGCGCCGAGGACGCTCTATCACCTTGAATCTGCGTGTGATCCGCTATCGAACCTCCGCGGCTCAGCGCGGAGGTGGCGGCACTATTCCAGAGCCTACGTGTGCGGTCAAAGAGGATTTTTACGAAACTGACGGTTGCGCAAGCTGCAGCCGTTCTGCGGGCCGAGGTCAGCCGATCAGGCGCGGATATTCTATTGCCGGACAGCGATCCATGACCACCTTGATCCCGGCGGCTTCCGCCTTCGCCGCTGCGCCGTCGTGGCGCACGGACAGCTGCCCCCAGATCACCTTCGGCAGCGTGTCCAGCGCCAGGATCTCGTCGACGAGCACCGGCAAGGCATCGGCGGCACGGAAAACATCGACCATGTCGATCGGTTCCTTCACGTCTGCGAGCCGGCCGACGACGGTCTGTCCGTGGATCGCCTTGCCGACATGGCCGGGGTTGATCGGGATCACCCGATAGCCCTTGCGCAGCAGAAACGCCATGACCCGATGGCTCGGTCGCTCCGCATTCGGCGAGGCACCGACAAGCGCGATCGTCTTGGTCTCGCGCAGGATGTCGGCGAGATAGTAGTCCGGATAGGCGTCGTGATTCATTTAAGGCTTCGGATCCATTGCAATTGAACGGCCGTATAATGATGCCGGGACCAGGCAAGTCAACTGTGCGTTCCATGCCTGCTGCGTGAAGCTTCGGACGCACGTCTATATGAGACTTTCCGATTGCTTTTGCGGCCGAGCGGCGCGACAAGCGTCACAAGGCCTGCCACATCGTTTTCCGAGGTTCCATCTTGCCCCTTGAAGTCATTGCGCTCGTCCTGTTCGGGGCGTTGTTGCACGCGACCTGGAATGCCCTGGTCAAGGCAGGCTCGGAAAAATCGCTCGACGCAGCAATGATCGCGCTCGGGGCCGCCGCAGTCGCAATCCCGTTCCTGCCCTTCCTGCCGCTGCCCAAGCCGGAAGCGTGGCCCTACATCCTGGTTTCGGCGCTGTTCCAGTTCGCCTACTTCCAGCTTGTCGCCGCCTCCTATCGCGCAGGCGATATCGGTCTCGTCTATCCGCTGATGCGCGGTACCGCGCCCTTGATCGTTGCGGCCACCAGCGGCGCGCTGATCGGCGAAGAGCTCACCTTCGGCACGATGCTCGGCATTCTGACAATCTCTGTCGGCGTGCTGACGCTCGCCTTCGAGTCCAGAAAGGGCGGCAAACACGCGATCGTGCTCGCCCTCCTCAACGCCTGCGTCATCGCCAGCTACACCTTTGTCGACGGCATCGGCGCACGCGTATCGGGCAATGCGATTTCCTACACGCTGTGGATGGCGCTCTTGCCGCCGGTGCTGCTCTTCGCCTGGGCCTTTGCCCGCCGCGGCATCAAGCCAGTCGCCCGCCATGTCTACAAGAACTGGTGGCGGGGCCTCATCGGCGGCGCCGGATCGATTGGCGCCTATGGCCTGGCGCTCTGGGCGATGACCAAGGCACCGGTGGCCACCGTCGCCGCCCTTCGCGAGACGTCGATCCTGTTTGCGGTGGTGATCTCGGTCGTGTTCCTCAAGGAACCGGTCAGCGTCTGGCGCATCGCGGCTGCCTGCGTCATCGCGCTTGGCGCGCTGCTGCTGAAGCTGGCCTGACGACGCCGCAGATCAGTCTTCCTTCCACTCCGGCATGCGCTTGCCGAGGAACGCGCCGATGCCATCCTCGGCATCGCGAGCCAGCATATTCTCGACCATCACGCCGACGGCGTAGTCATAGGCCTGCGGCAGGTCCATTTCCGCCTGGCGATAGAAGGCTTCCTTGCCGATCTTCAGCGCCTGCGGCGACTTCGAGGCGATCACAGCCGCATATTTGTCGACCACCTGGCGCAGATACTGCTGCGGCACGATGCGATTGACGAGGCCGAAGTCCTTGGCGGTCGAGGCGTCGATGGTCTCACCGGTGAGCAACATCTCCATTGCCTGCTTGCGGTGCGCGGCGCGCGTGAGCGCGACCATCGGCGTCGAGCAGAAGAGGCCAATATTGACGCCCGGCGTGCAGAAGGTGGAGCTGTCGGTACAGATCGCGAGGTCGCAGCTTGCGACAAGCTGGCAGCCAGCCGCGGTCGCGAGCCCGTCGATCTCCGCGATGACGGCCTGCGGCAGCCGGGTGATCTTCAGCATCAAGTCTGCGCAAAGGCGGATCGTTCTTTCGAAAAAAGCCCTGCCCCGGTCGTCGTCTTCGCGGTGTGCCGTCATCTCCTTGAGGTCGTGCCCCGCCGAAAACAGCTTGCCCGACGCGGAAAGCACAACAACTCTGATTTCCTTGGAGGCGGCGACCGCATCGAACTCGGCGTGCAGCGCTTCCATCATGGCGATCGACAATACATTGGCCGGCGGGTTGTTGAGCGTCAGCCGCAACACCGGCCCGGAGCGTTCGCGCAGCAGCAGGCCGTTCTGCTCTTCCTTCTTGAACGATACCACTTCGGCCATCTCTTTCTCCCGAAACTTGAACTCGGGCTTGGTGGTACGCCGGACGCGCGCGCGGTGCAAGCTGAGCGCAGAACCAGGCGGCGCGTTCCGTCTAAGACCTTTTTCCGCCTTGCGTCCGGCCCCGCGGTCGGTTTCAGGTGACGGGCAGATATATTGAAGGATGCAATGCATGACCATCGAGCCGATCATGACCGTCGACGACCTCAACCGGTTTCTCGACACGGATTTTCCGCAGGTCCACACCGATGGCAAGGTCTTTCATGTGACGGCGGCAGGCCCCGGCTTTGCCACCATGCGGCTCGATCCGAACGAAAGGCATATCCGCCCGGGGGGCACCGTCTCCGGCCCTACCCTCTTCGCGCTTGCGGACGTTTCCGCCTATGTCGCGCTGATCGCCCATATCGGGCCGGTAGCACTTGCGGTTACCACCAACCTCAACATCAACTTCCTGCGCAAGCCCGAGCCGGAACCGCTCGAATGCACCTGCCGCATCCTCAAACTCGGCAAGCGGCTCGCTGTTCTCGACGCATCGATCGTCAAGGTCGGTGACGACGATCTCGTCGCGCATGCAACGGCGACCTATTCGATTCCACCAAGTTAAAGTGTGGTATCAAAATACCATATATGTAACTCATTGTTTTTACTAGCATTTATTTCCATCTAGCAGATTTCACGTTCTTGACGCTTGTTTCGCACTTGCGTATAAGCTGCCGCAGATCGCGGTCCTCAAGGGCCGCTTTCTTCTTTTGTCCGGGAAACCGGGCAAAACCAAGCAACAAGAAACGCCCGGCGGCTCGCCGCCCGGGTCCAAAGAAAGAGTTTAGATATGGCAACCTTCGTTCAGAAGCCTGCAGAGGTGGAGAAGAAGTGGATCATCATCGACGCCGAAGGCCTCGTTGTTGGTCGCCTCGCTTCCCTCATCGCAAACCGCCTGCGCGGCAAGCACAAAGCTACCTTCACCCCGCATGTTGACGACGGCGACAACGTCATCGTCATCAACGCCGAGAAGGCAGTTCTGACGGGCAAGAAGTACACCGACAAGAAGTACTACTGGCACACCGGCTACCCCGGCGGCATCAAGGAGCGCACTGCGCGCCAGATCATCGAAGGCCGCTTCCCGGAGCGCGTCATCGAGAAGGCCGTCGAGCGCATGGTTCCGCGCGGTCCGCTCGGCCGTCGCCAGATGAAGAACCTGCGCGTTTACGCAGGCGCCAACCACCCGCATGAAGCACAGCAGCCGGCCGTCCTTGACGTCGCCAAGCTGAACAGCAAGAACACAAGGAGCGCCTAATAATGGCCGACCTTTCCGCTCTCAAGGATATCGCCACGACCGCGGAACCGGCTGCTCCGGTTCACGTCAAGAAGGTCGACGCCCAGGGTCGCTCCTACGCGACCGGCAAGCGTAAGGACGCTGTCGCCCGCGTATGGGTCAAGCCGGGCTCCGGCAAGATCACCATCAACGGCAAGCCCTACTCGGCTTATTTCGCCCGTCCGGTTCTGCAGATGATCCTGCAGCAGCCGATCGTCGCAGCTGCCCGTGACGGCCAGTTCGACATCGACGCGACCGTTGCTGGCGGTGGCCTCTCCGGCCAGGCCGGTGCCGTTCGTCACGGCATTTCCAAGGCCCTCACCTACTTCGAACCGGGCCTGCGCTCCGTTCTGAAGCGCGGTGGCTTCCTCACCCGCGACAGCCGCGTGGTCGAGCGTAAGAAGTACGGCCGTGCGAAGGCACGTCGTTCGTTCCAGTTCTCGAAGCGTTAATCGCTTCCAAACTGCGACTTGGAAAGGCGGGGCTTTGCTCCGCCTTTTTTTGTTATCATCGCCCCCACCATATCCCGCAGTATCGATCCTCCGAGGCACAACATGGCAAGTTCCCCCGTCGCCAAGACCCCAGAGCCGCCCTACTACATCGTGACCTTCTCCTCGCGACGGACGGCCGGCGATCACGGCTACGACAATATGGGCACGGAGATGGAGAGGCTGGCGCGCGAACAGCCAGGTTTTCTCGGGCTCGAAAGCGTGCGCGGCACCGATGGCTTCGGCATCACCAATTCCTATTGGGCGGATGAGGAGAGCATCGCGGCGTGGAAAAGCAACGTCCGGCATTTGGCCGCCCAGCGGCTCGGCCGCGAGCGCTGGTACGAGGACTACCAGGTGCGCGTCGGCAAGATCGAGCGGCAATACGGGTTCGAGCGCTCATAGGGCCCGGCAGTCGTCATAACCGAACCGCTTCAGATCGGCAGTTCCGTCGTCGACTTGAGTTCACGCAACACGAAGCTCGACACGACCGTGCGCACATGGGGGTTGCGCATCAGGTAGCGCGTCATGAAGGCGTCGTAGCTTTCGACGTCGGTGGCGCGGATCTTCAGCATGTAATCGAAGGTGCCGGATAGAGCGTAGCATTCCATGATCTCCGGCCGATCGCGCACCAACGCCGAGAAGGCTGCGATGGCCTCGTCATGGTGATCCTCCAGCGTCACGTGAGCGATGATGCAGAGTTTCAGATCGAGCTTAGCCGGGTCGAGAAGCGCCACACGCTTGCGGATGACGCCATCCGTCTCCAGTTCCTGCAGCCGCCGCCAGGCCGAGCTCTGCGACATGCCCGCCTTTTCCGCTAACTCCGACAGCGACTGGCCGCTATCGGCTTGAATCAGCCGCAACAATTTGCGCAACGGCTGGAAATTTTCCTTCACATCGGACGGCATAGCGAAATTTCCTCTCGCCAACAGGCGGCAACCTGACAACTCTGAAACAAATACTCGCTCCATCGGCGATACAATTGCAACAGAAAGAGTTGTTCTGACGACATGAGGAGACGTCATGACCAAGGAAAGCACATACACCGCCAAGCTACCGGAGCCTGACGGCACATATCTTTACACCCCGGAAGAAGATGCGATCTGGGGCGAACTCTATCAGCGGCAGATGAAGCTTCTCGCCGACAAGGCCTGCGACGAATATCTGGAAGGCGCAAAGACGCTCGACCTGGGGCCACATCATGTGCCGCAGCTGAAGGACGTGAACCTCCGTCTTGCGGAAACCACCGGCTTCGGCGTCGAAGGCGTGCCGGCGCTCATTCCGCCGTCCCGTTTCTACGAGCTTCTGTCCCAGGGCAAGTTTCCGCTGGCGACCTTCATCCGCCGGCGTGAGCATATCGACTACATCGAAGAGCCCGACATCTTTCACGAAGTCTTCGGGCACTGCCCGCTGCTCACCAACCAGAGCTACGCCCACTTCGTCCGTCGCTTCGGCGAGAAGGCCGTTTCGCTCGGCAAAGGCTACTCCTGGCACCTGTTCCGGATCTTCTGGTTCACCGTCGAGTTCGGCCTGATCAACACGTCGAAGGGCCGCCGCTGCTACGGCGCAGGCATCGTCTCTTCGCCGAACGAGACGCGCAACGCCATGGAGACACGAGGCGTCGAGTTCCGGCCGTTCGACCTGATGACCGTGCTGCGCACGCCCTATCGCATCGATATCGTGCAGCCTATCTATTACGTGATCGACAGCTTCGCCCAGCTCGAAACGATCATCGAAGAAGACATCGCCGCGCGCATCACTGAAGCGAAGGCGCTTGGCGACTTCGCCCCGACCTACGAAGCCAAGGCTTCGTAATCGCGGAAGAATCGGCCGGCAGGGCCTTGCCTTGCCGGCGACGATTGTCCAACGTCTCGCCACGAGAAGTAGAGCGGAATGACGGGACATCGCGCCGACGTTCCGCCCTGGAGCAGAGGCGGGACATGGCCAACAGGACAATCGATCATGCGCTGACGGCGCGCTCACTCACATCGGCGGCATCCGATCCGACGCATGCCGGCATCCTCTCCTTCATGCGCCGCAAATATTCGAAGCAGTTGAAGGATGTCGAAGCCGTCGTCTGGGGCATTCCCTTCGACGCGGCCACGTCCAATCGCCCCGGTGCCCGCTTCGGACCGCAGGCGATCCGTCGCGCCTCCGCCATCTTCGACAACGACCCGCAATACCCCTTCGAGCGCGACCTTTTTGCAGCGATGGCGACGATCGACTACGGCGACTGCCTGCTCGACTACGGCAACCATTCGAAGACGCCGGCGACGATCGAGCGCGAAGCGGCGAAAATCATCAGAAGCGGCGCTTACCTGCAGACGCTCGGCGGCGACCACTTCGTTACCTATCCGATCCTGAAGGCGCAGGCGGCCATCCACGGTCCCCTCGCCCTCGTGCAGTTCGACGCACACCAGGATACCTGGCCGGACGAAAGGGGGCGGATCGACCATGGCTCCTTCGTTGGCCGTGCTGTACGCGAAGGGCTGATCGATACCGACGCCTCGATCCAGATCGGCATCCGCACCCACGCACCCGAAGACTGCGGCATTCGCATTCTCTATGCCTATGACGTCGAGGAAATGAGTGCTGCCGAGATTGCCGAAACGATCATCCGGCAGGTGGGCGAGCGCCAGGCGTATCTCACCTTCGACATCGACTGCCTCGACCCGGCCTACGCCCCCGGCACCGGCACGCCGGTTGCCGGCGGCCCGTCGACCGCCAAGATGCTCTCGGTGCTGCGCAAGCTCGGCGCCCTGACGGTCGTCGGCAGCGATGTCGTCGAAGTGGCGCCCGCCTACGATCATGCCGATATCACCGCAATCGCAGGCGCGACCGTCGCCATGTACATGCTCGGCCTGCATGCGGAGAAGCTTGCGGAGCGCGCGCCGCTGCGCTGAAGAACCGTATCGCCGTTGCGACCAAGGGCGGCTGCTTGTATAGGAACTGACAGGGCTGGCGGCGGTCCGCCGGCCTGTTGAGAAATTGATTCAATTCTATGCCAGACTGATTCCGGAACTATCCGTAAATCGCTGACAGAACGGGAAAATCATGAAACCGAAGATCTTCATCGATGGCGAACACGGCACCACGGGCCTGCAGATCCGCACGCGCATGGCCGGTCGTAGCGATCTCAAACTGCTTTCCATCCCGGAAGCGGAGCGACGCAACGCCGCGATGCGCGAAGATCTCCTGAACGACGCCGACATCGCCATTCTGTGCTTGCCGGACGATGCGTCGCGCGAAGCGGTTTCGATGGTTTCCGGCAACAACAAGGTGCGCATCATCGACACCTCGACGGCACACCGCATCGCGCCCGATTGGGCCTATGGCTTTGCCGAGATGGACAAGGCGCAGCCGGAAAAGATCCGTGACGCCCGCCACGTCGCCAATCCCGGCTGCTATCCGACCGGCGCGATCGGCGTGATCCGGCCGCTGCGACAGGCCGGCATCCTGCCGGATGGCTATCCGGTCACCGTCAATGCGGTCTCCGGCTACACCGGCGGTGGCAAGCAGATGATCGCGCAGATGGAAGACGAGACCAATCCGGACCACATCAGCGCGCCGCACTTCCTCTACGGCCTGCCGCTCAAGCACAAGCACGTGCCCGAGATGAAAATGCACGGCTTGCTCGACCGAGCGCCAGTTTTCGCTCCCTCTGTGGGTAACTTCGCGCAGGGCATGATCGTTCAGGTTCCGCTTTACCTCGAGGATCTCGTCGCCGGCACCACGCTGGAAACGATCCACGCCGCCCTTGTCGCGCATTATGCCGATCAATCGATCGTCGAGGTCGTGCCGCTTGCGGAAAGCGAGAAGCTCGGGCGCATCGACGCGACCGAGCTTGCCGGCAAGGACACGATGAAGCTCTTCGTCTTCGGCACCGCCGGCGGCAATCACGTCAACCTCGTCGCCCTGCTCGACAATCTCGGCAAGGGCGCATCGGGTGCTGCCGTCCAGAACATGGACTTGATGCTGTCGGCCTGACCGGCAACGTCGGCTGAAAAGAAAAGACCCCGGCGAGCCGCTCACCGGGGTCTTTTTCATTTATGCATCTGTTGGATGTCAGTCGCGTAACTCTATCGCTGTCGGGCGCGGATACTCGCCGACGAAGCCGCGCCAATGGGCTATGGCGAAACCGAGAACCACGAGGGCGCCGCCCTGGTGCAGTACACCCCAGCCGATCGGCACCTGCAGCACCAGCGTGGTGATGCCGATGACCGCCTGGACGCTGACGAGCAGAAACAGAAGTACCGAGCGCCGCGCATGGGTGGTTTCGGGCGCTGCCCTCAGAGAGGCAACCATATGCATCAGCGCGAAGGCAAACAGCACATAGGCGCCTATCCGGTGAACAAACTGCACCGTCTTCGGGTTCTCGAACAGGTTGATCCACCAGGGCTGCTGTAGGAACAGGTCCTGCGGAACGATCGCCCCATCCATCAGCGGCCAGGTGTTGTAGCTGAAGCCGGCGTCGAGGCCGGCGACGAGCGCGCCGAGATAGATCTGGAACAGGCTGAAGATGGCGATGATCATTGCCATCTTGCGCGAACGATCCGTGGGCGCTGCGTCGTTCGAATGCGGACTGAGCCCCCGGAAGATCCACATACAAGAGGCGAAGATCAGACAGGCAATGACGAGGTGCGTCGCCAGCCGGTACTGGCTGACCTCGGTGCGCTCGACGAGGCCGGAGGAAACCATCCACCAGCCGATGAAACCCTGAAAGCCGCCAAGGGCGAGGATGCCGAGAAGCGGCATCCGGAGCTTGCGCTCGACCCGGCCAGTCAGCCAGAAGAACGCGAGCGGCAGAGCGAAGATGATCCCGATGGTGCGGGCCAGCAGGCGATGCGCCCATTCCCACCAGAAGATCGTCTTGAACTCGTCAACCGTCATGCCGTTGTTCATCTGCTGATACTGCGGAATGCGCTGATAGAGCTGGAACTCTTCCTCCCACTCAGCGGCCGAAAGCGGCGGGATCACACCATGGATCGGCTTCCATTCAGTGATCGACAACCCCGATTCCGTGAGGCGTGTTGCACCACCGACAAGCACGAGCGCAAAGAGCGTGAAAATAACGACGGCGAGCCAGCCGCGGATCTGCCGGCGGTTGCGCTCGGTCTTGCCGATCTCGTTTCGAAGCATCTGTTCTGTCGCCATTTCGACGCCGGCCATTATTTTCCCTCTGGTATCGCAGGGTTGTCGGCGGCGCGACCGGACGGATCAACGGTCGCACCTTTCGGAAAGCCGTTGATTTGCACCAGAGCGGCATGCAAAACAAGACCGAAACCTTTGCGGCATGCCGTCGCGGTCGGTCCGCGCCCATGCAAGCCATCTGAAAGAAGTGAAATGCCCGTACGCCTCAGAAAGCTGATCGGCACGATCCTGATCATCATCCTCGTCGTCGTTTACGCACTGGCTGCCGTCACCTTTGCCTCGCTGCTGCTCGGCGCCGCACCCGGGTGGGTGCATCTGGCCTACTTCTTCTTCACCGGCCTGCTCTGGATATTGCCAGCCATGCTGATTATCAAATGGATGGAAAAGCCGGCTCGCGATCGCTGAGCCAAAGCGCAGCGGCCATTTGAGGAGACGCAAAAATGAGACTTGCGGTCATCGCCGATATCCATGGCAACGATCTCGCGCTCGAGGCCGTTCTCGCCGACATCGATGCGCTCGGTATCACCGACATCGTCAACCTCGGCGATCACGTGAGCGGCCCGCTCAATGCAGCGCGCACTGCCGACATCCTCATGAAGCGCGCGATCCCCTCGATCCGAGGCAATCACGATCGCTATCTGTTGACAGTCGCCCCCCGGGACCTGGGGTTATCGGATCGCTCTGCCTACGATGAATTGCAGCCGGAGCACCGCGAATGGCTGGCCACCCTGCCCGTCGCGCACGTCCACAGGGAAACGTTCTTCCTGTGCCACGCGACGCCGACGAACGATGAGACCTACTGGCTAGAGGCTCTGACGACCGACGGCACCGTCCACATGGCGGCGCGCTCGGCAATCGAGGCTGAAGCCGCCGGCATCAATTATCCGGTCATCCTTTGCGGACACACGCATATCCAGCGCGCCATCCGCCTTTCAGACGGCCGCCTCGTGGTCAACCCCGGCAGCGTCGGCTGCCCCGGTTATGACGACGACCAGCCCGTGCCGCACAAGGTCGAGGCGGGCTCGCCGGATGCACGCTACGCCGTCGTCGAGCAGACGCCGTCAGGGTGGAGCGTCACCTTCCGCAGTGTTCCCTACGACTGGATGGCGATGTCCCGGCTCGCGGCCAGCCGCAACCGGCTGGAATGGGCAAGGGCACTGGCCACAGGCTTTATCGATTGAAGCCGCGCCGTGAGATATCCGCAACGCTTCACGCTTTGCTAACTGCGTTCTCCGGTTATTCTTCACTGCCGTTCATAAGAGTTGCTGCATTAAACGGATCGTAGCTGCCTTGAGGTTCAATCGCTCGGCAACAGGGACCGGATGGCACCTTCGATGACGAACTCCGATCTGACCATGGAAGGCTCTGGCGACCGTTGCCCGCGCGTGTCCATGCGTGTCGGTCCGTCCGATACCACGACGCGCCGCTTCGATGTTACGATCCATCGCGCCATGGAGCCGCTGGAGGCCGAATGGCGTGCACTCGACAGCCTCGCTGGCAATTCGCTGCATCACGCCTATGACTGGTGCCGTGCCTGGGCGGAAACCCACAACAGCGATCTCTTGCTGCTGCGCGTTGCGTTCGATGGCGCGCTTTTCCTCATTCTGCCGCTGGAACTCAGGCACGGGCGCCTGTTTCGAACAGCCCGCCTGATCGGAACGGAACACAGCAACCTCAACACGGGGCTCTTTGTCGACGGCGCCTGCGCAGTCATCACTCCGGCACTGGCCCATGCCTTGGCCCGGGATATTCGAACGGCGCTCCGCGGCTTCGCCGATGTCGTCATGCTCGAACGGATGCCGAGCGAGTGGCGTGGTGGCGTCAGCCCCTTTGCCGCACTTCCAGGCGTCGCAAACCCCAATTCGTCATTCCAGCTGCCCCTCCTCGGCAGCATTCAGCTCACACTGGCGCAGATCAACGCCAAGCGCCGCCGCAAGAAGATGCGCATCTCCGAACGACGACTGACGGAGATGGGCGGCTACGACTATGTGATCGCCCGCACCCCCGGCGAGGCGCAGACGTTGCTCGATACCTTCTTCCGGCAGAAGGCGACACGCTTCGCAACACTCGGCCTCCCCGACGTCTTTCACGACGCCGAGACACAAGCCTTCTTCCATGCGCTTGCCTCCTATCAGGACGGCAACCCACAGCTCATGCAGCTCAACGCCATCCGGCTTAGAGGAGAAAGTGACGGGCAGGTCGTTGCCGTCGCCGGGATTTCGCTCAAAGGCGACCATGTCATCTGCCAATTCGGCTCGATCGACGAGGCGCTGGCAGGCGAAGCAAGTCCGGGTGAATTGCTGTTCTATCGGATGATCGAGCGCCTCTCGACGCAAGGCGTGCGCCTGTTCGATTTCGGCGTCGGCGACCAACCCTACAAGCGGTCCTGGTGCACCATCGAGACGCCGTTGCGTGACATCACATTACCGGTGACCCTTCCGGGGCGCCTTGCCGCCTTGCGCCATCACCTTGTCGTGCGCGCAAAGGCAGCGGCGAAGTCGAACAAGGCCGTTTACGCTCGGCTGCAGCGAGCGAGGCGGTTCAGACAAGGCAAAGTCGATTCACAAAGCACCGCGGACTGAAGGGCTGAACAGCAGCGCGTTGACTTCTCGCAGTCGGCACGCCGTCATCGGTTAGGCGGCATCCCGGTCAGGATAGTCCGGATCGGCTGCCTGCCCGGTCATGAGAACGATGTCGCGATAGCCGGCCGCACCGAAACCGGTCAGAACCTCGACGATCCGCTCATCACTGACCGACGGCGCAGAGAGGATGATCTCTGCTCCATCGCGGCCGGCAATCTTCTCGACAGCCATTTCGTCCGCCGGGCCGCACTCGACCAGTACGAGATCGTAGGCGTTGGTCAGGGCGTCGATGATCATCTTCAGCCGTTCGATGCCCCGCATCGCCTGCCGCGGATCGGCATCGCCCTGAGGAATGACGTGGGCATCGGAGAAGCGGTCGGCGTGGATCGTATCCGTGAAGGGCACCTCACCGGCCAGCAGGTTGGTGATGCCGGGAAGCTGCGGCGAGCGCGCCATCAGGCGCGTCGGGCAAGCCGAACCGGTCAGGTCGATCAGCACCACTTTGATATCGTCCTCAGCCAGCAGGCGCGCCAGCATCACGGTTGCGGTCGACCCTTCGTCTCCGCCCGGCGACACCGAAATCGCAACACGCACGCCGGTGGCGCGAAGATGTTCAGCCACCGCCTCGATCGAGAAGTCCGGTTCGGCGGCAGCCTCCACGGTGTCCGTGTCTGCAGCCGGAACTTGCGCCGCCGGCAGCAGGTCGACTGCATCATCATCATCCTCGGTGACAGGCGCCACTTCAGGCTTCGTGTCCGCTGCCACGATCGGGATATCGGTGGCGTTTGCGACCAAGGCCGGCCGCGGGCGAACCGGTGCAAGCCGCCCGCCGGTTGCCGAAACCGGACGCAGCGCCCGGCCGCTGAACAGTTCGCCAAGCATGATCACGACGCAGCTCAACAGGAACGTCGCCAGGGCGGCAACGATCGTGATCGGCAGCACTTTCGGGAAGCTCGCGCTCGTCGGAACCACCGCGCTTGAAATCACACGTGCATCGGCGGGTGTCGCATTTTCCACCGTGCGCGACGTCGCCTCGCGGTAGCGTGCGAGATAGGTCTCAAGCAACTGACGTTGCGCGGTCGCTTCGCGCTCCAGCGCACGCAGTCCCACCTCTTCCTCGCCGGCCTGTGCGGACTGAGCCTTCAGCGCGTTCAACTGCTGGACGAGCTGCTGCTCGCGCAGTTCGCCGACCTTGGCCTCGTTTTCCAGGCTCGCCAGGATCTTGCGCGTCTCGCTGCGAATCTGTCCGCGTATGCCTTCGAGTTGCGATTTCAGTGCCTTCAGGCGTGGGTGGCCATCCAGCAATGTCGTCGAAAGGTCGGCAACCTGCCCCTGCAGATTCGCTTCGGTCTCCTTCAGCCGCTGGATCATCTGCGAGCCGACGACGTCGGTGATCGTGTCCGCCGCCCGGCCGCTTGCAAGGGCTGAGCGCACGCCGGCAGCGCGTGCCTCCGCATTGGCGCGCTCGCCGCGCACCCGGGTAAGCTCGGTCGAAATATCGGTCAATTGCCGCGTCGCGAAATTCTCGGTCTCGCCGGTCGGCAACAGATCGGACGAAGAGCGGTAGGCGGCAACCTTCGCTTCCGCATCCCGCACCTTCTCACGCAGATTGGCGATCTCCGGTTCCAGCCAGCGGGTCGCCTCGGAATTGGTGTCGAGCTTGGCGCCGCTTTGCAACGTAAGGAAGACCTTCGCCATTTCGTTTGGAATGGCGGCCGCGAGCTGGCGGTCCTTCGAGGTGAAGGCGATCGCGATCACGCGGGACTTCTCGACCTGATAGACTTGGAGCTTGTCGTTGAATTCCTTGAGCACCCTCTCCTCAGGCGGCATCTCCAAGGGGTTCTTCTTGAGGCCGAGCATGACGAGAAGATCCGAAAGCGCCGAGGGCGCCGCCGATGGATCGAATTCCTTCAGCTCATAGAGCTTCATATTGCGCGCGACCTGCTTGATGAGGTCGGCCGAACGCAGCACCTGCACCTGGCTGAGGATCCCGGATTCGTCGAAGACACGATCGGCGCCGGCCTGCGAAGACTGATTTGGGCCGCTGAACTCCGGTTCGCGCGATTCGATCAGCACGCGGGTTTCGCTCTGATAGTCCGGCGCAATCATCTTCGCCGCACCGAAGGCGAGTGCTGTCACACAGGCTGTTGCGAGCAACACCTTGACGCGCCGATCCCAGACAGCGCGAAACAGGCCGCCGAGGTCGATATCCACATCCTGTTGACCGCTGCCGCTTCCCGACATGCTACTGGCTCCGAACCCTCAAATTTTGCCGGAGGGTAAATGAACATGGTAACGCAAGGGTTAATGCGATCAACCTCCGGGTGATAAACCCTTACCCGTTGCAGCGATACGGCGCAAAAATTCTACCGCGAGTTTACCGGCTATTAACCCTAACGGATCGATAACGTCTGAAAAGGTGGGTCGTTTCCGGAGCCTATGAACCGCATGTCAACCGCAGCTATCAAGACAGGTCTGGCGATCACGGCGGCAGTGCTGTCGATGTTGCTCAGCGGTTGCACAAGCTACCAGCCGGCCCCGAAGGCCTTCAGCGAAGCCACGATCCAGCCCTACCGCCTCGACAGCGGCGATCGCCTGCGCATCAACGTCTTCGAACAGGCCGGCCTCAGCGGCACCTATACGGTCGACCAGGCCGGTTACGTCGCGTTTCCGCTGATCGGCACGGTCGCCTCGCGCGGCAAGACCCTGCCGGAGCTCGAAGGCATGATCGCCGCCAAGTTGCGCCAGGGCTATCTGCGCGACCCCGACGTGACGATCGAGGTCGATCGCTACCGCTCGGTCTTCATCATGGGTGAGGTCGGCCAGGCCGGACAATATGCCTACGTACCCGGGATGACCGTGCAGAATGCGATCGCCGTCGCCGGCGGTTTTTCGCCGCGCGCCAACCAATCCAACGCCGACATTACCCGCAAGATCAACGGCCGCATCATCACAGGCCGCGTTCCGATCACCGACGCGGTTCTCGCCGGCGATACGATCTACGTCCGCGAACGTCTGTTCTGATCTCGATGCAGCAACAGCGTCCCTTGCGCATCATCCATTGTTTCAGATCGCCCGTCGGCGGAATTTTCCGCCATGTGCGCGATCTTGCCGAGGCGCACGCCCGCGCCGGCCATGAGGTCGGCATTCTCTGCGACAGTACCACCGGGGGTAGCCACGAGGATTCACTGTTCGACGAGATCCGGCCCTATCTGGCGCTCGGCCTCGTTCGCATGCCGATTCACCGCTCGGTCGGGCCGTCGGATTTTGCCGCGCTGTGGCGCGGCTACAAGGAAATCAGAAGTTTGCGACCGGATGTGTTGCATGGGCACGGCGCCAAGGGTGGCGCCATTGCCCGCCTCATCGGTTCAGTCTTGCGGGTCAACAGGTATCGCGTAGCCCGCCTCTATTCCCCGCACGGGGGGAGCCTCCACTATCGCCGCCGCTCCCTGATCGGGCGGCTTGTCTTCCCGCTGGAACGGGTTCAGGAGCGGCTCGCGGATGCGCTCGTTTTCGTCTGCGACTTCGAGCGCCAGACCTATTTCTCCAAGGTCGGTGCGCCGCGTGTACGGCACGAACTGATCTACAACGGGATAGACGACGGAGAGTTCGAGGTGATCGCCCCCCGGCCGGATGCTGTCGATTTTCTCTATATTGGCATGATGCGGGACCTGAAGGGTCCCGATTTGTTTGTGGAGGCGTTCGCGCGCACCGAGCGCCTGGTCGGACGACCGCTTTCGGCGTTGATGATCGGCGACGGCCCGCAGCAGCAGGAATATAGCGAACTGATGCTGCAGCAGGGTCTGAGCCGCCGCATCAAGATGCAACCGGCGATGAAGACCCGCGAGGCGTTTACGCTGGCGCGCAACGTCGTCGTTCCCTCGCGGGCCGAGTCCATGCCCTACATCGTCCTCGAGGCGCTTGCGGCGAGAAAGCCGGTCATTGCCAGCCGTGTCGGCGGCATCCCGGAAATACTGGGGGCCGACAGCGCCGCGCTCGCCGAACCGGCCGACGTTCAGTCACTGGCCGCCATCATGGCGCGCTCGATCAGCGAGAAGGACTGGGCGGTACAGGTCATGCCTGAGCCGAACACGTTCAAATCGCGTTTCGCCGCTTCGGTAATGTCGTCCGATATGCTAGATCTCTATCGGGAATTGTGCCGTTACCAGCCGTCCACGGATAGCGTGTCGCCTACAACGTAAGCGTTTCTTAGTGGCTTTCTGCTATCCGGACTGAGGGACTTCAGCGCCGGAAGACAGCCATGAACAAGTTTGACCGACCGGATTCATTCGATCCCGAAGCGCTTCGCAAGAAGATTTCGGAAATCCGCGCCCGTGCGCCGGGCGAGATGCCGAGCGGCGAGCCGTCTGCAGAACTCAATCCGCTGGCGCGGCAAATCGCCGAACAGTTCCGGGCCGACACCTATTCGCCGGCCATGATCATGGGGCTGATGCGGCTCTTCGAGTTCAGCGCGCTGTTCGCCATCGGCTACGCGATCAACGCGCTCTACGTTCAACCGGGCTTCGAGCAATTGCCGCTCTATCTGGCGATCCTGATCGGAGGCTCTGCCTTGGCGGTTGCCGCGATGCAGATCGCCGATACCTACCAGATCCCTGCACTGCGTGCCTTGCTGCGCGTGATGCCGCGCATTCTCGCAGCCTGGGCGGTCGCCTTCGGTGGGATTGCCATCGCCCTCTTCTTCCTGAAATCCGGCCACCAATATTCCCGCGTCTGGTTCGGCGGCTGGTTCGTCGGTGGCGCGCTCTTTCTCGTCGCCGAACGCGCCTTCATCGCCTACTCCATTCGCCACTGGGCCCGCAACGGCACGATGGAACGCCGCGCCGTCGTCGTCGGCGGCGGCCTGCCGGCGAAGGACCTGATCCGCACGCTTGAGGATCAGCCCGACAACGACATCCGTATCTGCGGCATTTTCGACGACCGCGACGAGCGCCGCTCGCCGAATGTCATCGCCGGCTATCCGAAACTTGGAACGGTCAACGAGCTCGTGGAGTTCGCGCGCCTGGCGCGCATCGACATGCTGATCATCTCGCTGCCGCTTACGGCGGAAAAGCGCATCCTCGAGCTCCTCAAGAAGCTCTGGATTCTGCCGGTCGACATCCGGCTCGCGGCCCACGCCAACAATCTGCGTTTCCGTCCGCGCAGCTATTCCCATGTCGGCGATGTGCCCATGCTCGACATCTTCGACAAGCCGATCGCCGATTGGGACTCGGTCGCCAAGCGCGGCTTCGACATCTTCTTCAGCCTGGTTGCCCTGGTGCTCCTATGGCCGATCATGCTGGGCGCCGCCATCGCGGTCAAAGCCACCTCTTCCGGCCCGATCATCTTCAAGCAGAAGCGGCACGGCTTCAACAACGAGACGATCGAGGTCTACAAGTTCCGCTCGATGTATACGCATATGAGCGACCCTTCGGCACGCAACGCCGTGACCAAGGGCGACCCTCGCGTCACGCCGGTCGGCCGCTTCATCCGCAAGTCGTCGATCGATGAACTGCCGCAGATTTTCAACGTGCTGAAAGGCGAACTGTCGCTCGTTGGGCCACGTCCGCACGCCGTCGCGGCGCAGACCCAGAACCGGACCTATTCCGACGTCGTCGAAGGTTATTTCGCTCGCCATCGCGTCAAGCCAGGCGTTACCGGCTGGGCGCAGATCAATGGCTGGCGCGGCGAGATCGACAATGACGAGAAGATCCGCCTGCGCACGGCCTTCGATCTCTACTACATCGAAAACTGGTCGCTGCTCTTCGATCTCAAGATCCTGTTCCTGACACCGTTCCGGCTTCTCAACACCGAGAACGCCTATTGAGCACCGTCGAGACAGGCCGGTTCCCGATCGCTCGTCCCCAGCTTGCGGCGCTCGCGCTGCTTGGCTCCGGGCTCGTGGCGTTCGCCGTGTTTCTCTCCGGTTTTGTCATCTTCGAGCCCGCGCCCTATGAATTGTTCCTGGTCGCGCTCATTGGCCTGTGGGCGCTCTTCGGTCTCAAGATTTCCCGCAGCGTCGCTCCCCTGCTCACGCTCCTGACGCTGTTCATGGTGGGCGGCATCCTGTCCTTGACGGTGATGGTCGACCTGACCAAGGGTCCGATGTACATGGCGGTCTCCGGCTTTCTTGCGCTATCGTCGGTGTTCTACGCCGCGATCATCGAAGACCGCCACGAGCGCCTGCGCCTGATCTTCAATGCCTGGGTGGCAGCGGCCATCATTACCGCGCTGCTCGGCATTCTCGGCTATTTCGGCGCCGTTCCGGGTGCGGAGAATTTCACGCTCTATGGCCGTGCCAAGGGCGCCTTTCAGGACCCCAACGTATTCGGGCCGTTCCTCTCGGTGCCGGCCATGTATCTGATCCATGGCATCCTGACGCAGCCGATCCAGAAGGCCCCACCGAAGATCGCCGCATTGATGATCCTCGCGCTCGGTGTCTTCCTGTCGTTTTCGCGTGCGGCCTGGGCGCTCAACCTCTTCTGCGTCGTCGCCTTCGTCTTCGTCATGCTACTCAAGGAACGCAGCGGCCTCTTCCGCCTCAGGATCCTCGTGCTGGCGCTCGTCGGCGGGCTTATGGTCGTCGGCGCTCTTCTCGTCGCCCTTCAATCCGAGCAAGTCGCAACCCTCTTTTCCAGCCGGTCGCAGCTCGTGCAGGATTATGACGGCGGGCATCTCGGCCGTTTCGACCGCCATCGCCTGGGCTTTCTGATGTCGATGGAGAAGCCGCTCGGGATCGGGCCGATGGTCTTCAGCACGATCTTCCCGGAGGACGAGCACAATGTCTGGCTGAAGTCGCTGACCTCCTACGGCTGGCTCGGCTTCATCAGCTATGTCACGCTGATCATCTGGACGCTCTCGCTCGGCTTCCGCTTCCTGCTGCTCAACCGCCCCTGGCAAAGCTACCTGATGATCGCCTGGGTCGCTGTTCTCGGCCATGTCGGCGTCGGCAATGTCATCGATACCGACCACTGGCGCCATCTCTACCTGCTCCTCGGCATCATCTGGGGATGTGCCGCTCTCGAATACCGCCATCGCCGGCAGGCACGCGCCGGCTGGAGCTCCTGATCATGGAACACATCGTTGCGGGCCGGCGCCCGGCCCTTCCCCTGCGCCTGCTCCAAGTGCTGGAGCCGAGCGGCGGCGGCTCGGGCCGACACTTCCTCGACCTCTGCCGCGGCATGCACGAGCGCGGGCACCATGTGGAGGCAGTTTATTCGCCAGTGCGCGCCGAGGAAGGTTTCGTGCGCGAATTGAAGGCAATCGGCCTGCCGGCCGTCCACGCCGTCGATATGAAGCGCGCGCCGGGACCTTCTGATATCGGCCGCTTTCTTGAATTGCACCGCCTCATTCGCCGCGGCAACTTCGACATGATCCACGGCCACAGTTCGAAGGCCGGCGCGCTGACGCGGCTGCGGCTGCCCGGCCCCCATGTTCCGCGTGTCTATACCCCGCACGCCTTCCGGACCCTCGACCCGACACTCGGCCGCGCCGGTCGCCTGATCTACGGCACGATCGAATGGGGCCTCGCCAGCTTCCTCACCGACCATCTGATCTGTGTTTCGGAGGATGAGTATCGTCACGCCCTGTCGCTGAACATGCCGGAAAAGCGGATGTCGGTGATCGTCAACGGCGTTGCCCCGCCCTCATGCGAGATGGCGCAAACGATTCGCGCCAGCTTCGGGATCGCGCCGGATGCCTTTGTCTTCGGCTTCATTGGCCGCCTCTCGGCGCAAAAGGCGCCGGAGCGGCTGATCGCTGCTTTCCAGAGCGTCGCCGCATCCGTGAAAAACAGCCATCTGGTGATGGTCGGCGCCGGCGAACTCGAAGGGAGCCTGCGCAAGGCAATGGCCGAGAGTGGATTGCAGAACCGCATGCACCTGACCTCGGCCTTCACCGGACCGCAGGCCGCACCGGCATTCGATCTTCTGGTCATGCCGAGCCGATACGAGGCCATGTCCTACGTGATGCTGGAAGGCGCGGCCGCAGGCAAGCCCATTATCGCCACCGATATCGGCGGCGCCCGCACGGTCATCGAAGATGGCCAGAACGGCTTCATCCTGCCGAACAGTGACGACACGTCCCTGCTCGCCAAGACCATGGTCAAAGCCGCCGCACCGGAAACGTTCGGAAAACTGTCCGCTATCGCGCAAAGCCTGAAAGACCGCTTCACCCTCGACGTGATGCTCGATCAAACGGAAATGCTCTATCAGAAGGCGGCCGCCAAACGCCGCGTACAGGCGATCCTTCAGCCGGCGGAGTAGCGCTGCAAAGAGGGAAATGAAAGTAGATCAATCGCTCTATGGGGGATTGAGGATTGAGAAAAATGGTCGGAGCGGCGGGATTCGAACCCACGACCCCTTGACCCCCAGTCAAGTGCGCTACCGGGCTGCGCTACGCTCCGAACCGAGGAAACCCCTATATAACCAGCGCTTAGAGCGCAAGCGGGAATTTCGAACTCGGCGTGAAAAAGAAATCTCCGGCGTGGAAAAGCTGCGGGCACTCGGCGAGTCGATCAGAAGAAAAGTCCATTTTGTCGGAAGATCGCCTACTGCACGTTTCCTTTAATCGTAGCCGGTTAAAGGACAAAAACATGCAGCACTTCTAAGTGCTACAGCGACCTTTGCGCGTCTGATAAGACGCGCGGCGCTGTAGCGATCGGCGATCCTCGATCGCAATGGAACCTTCACCAAACCTGAAATCACATCGTTGGAAACGCTGCCCCTGACGTAACGTGAGCTTGCCATCACAACCGATTTGAGGGACAGTTTGGTACTGGCCCTTGAGGCCTGGAGCCTCCCTTTCAGGAGTAGACCATGCCTCTTAAATCTCTGATGGCCGTAACCGCACTTGTCGTCCTGACGCTGTCCGGATGCGCGACGTCCGGTTCGACCAACACAACCTACGCGCAGTGGAACGGCCCCTATCCGCAGCCTGATGTTTCCGCATCCAGCCCCGGTGGTTTCCGTATGTCCTACTAAACGCGGCAACTTTAGTGTGAGCGGCAGAACACGGGCCCTGTGGGCATCCCTCAGTCGCTCACGTCAATGCATGCGTGGTTTGCCCCTTCCCTTAGGCCTGCAGCATTTGAATGCGAGCCGCCAATCTCACAAACTGACGATCGAACGAGTATTCGCCGATTGCTCGGCCGGAACCGTCGGCTGACTGTTATGCGACCCACGACCGCGCAAGCGTCACGCCTGCGTCGTCGGTCAATTTTCCTATGGTCTTGAAGGCGGGGCGCCTCGTCGGACGAGCACGCGCTTGGTAGGCGACCGCGGTACTCTCAGCGCACCTGATCGAGCAGGCGTTTGCATTCCAGGAGATCGTAGAGCGCCTCCTGCAGCAGCGCCCGGTCTTCCTTGCCGACGGACGACGATTTGCCGAGCGAGATTTCCGGCACGTCGTCGCTGCCGCCGCCGAACGAGAAGAAGCGGCGGCTCGCCGGTGCCTTGGCGCGGCCGACGATCTGATCTTCTTCCGAAACGCCGGCCTTGGGCGGTGCCGGCTCCTCGTTGCTCGACGCCGCAAGCGCTTCGACGGTTGCGAGATCGCCGCTGGCAATGGCGGCAACGAACTTGTTGCCGTTGGTTTTCAACAGCTTCTGCACGCCCTTGATGGTGTAGCCGTGATCATAGAGCAGATGCCGGATACCCTTCAGGAGATCGACATCCTCCGGCCGATAATAGCGACGACCGCCGCCGCGCTTCATCGGCTTGATCTGCTGGAAACGGGTTTCCCAGAAGCGCAGAACATGCTGCGGCAGATCGAGGTCGTCGGCGACCTCGCTGATGGTGCGGAAAGCGTCCGGGCTCTTTTCCATGTGGTTCCCAATCCATGTCACGCGACTCACGCTCGCGGGCCGCAATGAACCGATATCATACCGATGATGGCACGAATCGGGTCCATTTCAACGGCTTATGGATGGGTTTTCAACCACATTTGTGGCTGAAGCCATGACTTCACGCCGCGGGAGATGCCGGCTTCTGCTTCGCCCTACGGCTGAGATGGGCCTTCAGCACGCGCTGCTTGAGCACGTTGGACGCCTTGAAGGTCATCACACGGCGCGGCGAGATCGGCACTTCCTCGCCGGTCTTCGGGTTTCGCCCGATGCGTTCGTTCTTGTCGCGGACCTGGAAGGTCGCGAAAGAAGACAGCTTCACGCTCTCGCCACGCACGATTGCGTTGCATATTTCGTCAATGACGGTTTCCACCAACTCGGCAGACTCTGTGCGTGACAGACCTACCTTGCGAAAAACCGACTCAGCCAAGTCTGCTCGTGTTACTGTTTTTCCGCTCATCTTCCCCCACCAACGTCTGGCACGCCGATCAGCGACCGAAGACTATTGCCCTTGCCTATTGTGGTCAAGCGCCTGCGTTGCCTCAGCATTTTTTACCAGCGTATCAGAACGGAGCCCCAAGTGAAGCCTCCACCCATGGCTTCGAGCAGAACGAGATCACCCTTTTTGATCCGGCCATCGGCCGCCGCGGTGTTCAGGGCCAGCGGAATGGACGCCGCAGACGTGTTGCCATGGAGATCGACTGTCACCACAACCTTATCGAGCGGGATGCCGAGCTTCTTGGCCGAGCCATCGATGATGCGACGGTTGGCCTGGTGTGGCACCAGCCAGTCCAGATCTTCCGCAGTCGTTCCGGTCGCCTCGAAGGCTGCCTCGATCACGTCGGTAATCATGCCGACCGCGTGCTTGAAGACTTCGCGGCCTTCCATCTTGAGATGGCCCACCGTTCCCGTGGTCGAAGGGCCGCCATCGACATAAAGCTTGTCGCGATGCGCGCCGTCCGAGCGAAGCTTCGCCGTCAGCACGCCACGGTCGGCATTCGTACCCTCGCCTTCCTGGGCTTCCAGGATGATGGCACCGGCGCCGTCGCCGAAGAGTACGCAGGTCGTCCGGTCGGTCCAGTCGAGGATGCGCGAGAACGTCTCCGAGCCGATCACCAGCACGCGCTTGGCAAGCCCGCCGCGGATGTAGGCGTCGGCCGTCGTCACCGCATAGACGAAGCCGGAACAAACGGCCTGCATGTCGAACGCTGCGCCATGGCGCATGCCAAGGCGATCCTGGATATTGACTGCGGTTGCCGGAAACGTGTTGTCCGGCGTCGAGGTCGCCAGGATGACGAGGTCGATGTCATCTGGCGTAAGCCCGGCATTGGCGAGTGCGGCGCGGGCGGCGCCTTCGCCGAGCGACGCGGTCGTTTCGCCGTCGCCGGCGATGTAGCGCTGCCGGATGCCGGTGCGCTGCACAATCCACTCATCGGACGTATCGACCTTGGATTCCAGCTCCTGATTGGTGACAACGCGCTTCGGCAATGCTGCGCCGAAGCCGCGAACGACGGAACGGATCATCTATTCAAACCTCATCATTCATGCCGGCGGAAAGGGCCTGGGACGGTTCTGCGCCATGGTACTTCGCCAGATCGAGCTCGATCTTCGACTTCAGGCCATTCTTCACCATGTCGTAGCCGACATCGATCGCGGCTGCGAAACCTTCGGCATCCGCACTACCATGGCTCTTGATCACGACACCATTGAGGCCAAGGAATACACCGCCGTTGACCTTCCTGGGATCCATCTTCTCGCGCAGGCGATCGAACGCACCCTTGGCCAGGATATAACCGATCTTGGCAAGCAGGGTGCGCGACATTGCAGCGCGCAGATATTCGGCAATCTGGCGCGCGGTGCCTTCGGCTGCCTTCAGCGCGATATTGCCGGAAAAGCCTTCGGTCACGACGACGTCGACCGTGCCACGGCCGATGTCGTCGCCTTCGACGAAACCGTAATAGTCAAAGCCATCGATGTTGGCTTCACGGATCAGGCGGCCAGCTTCCTTGACCTCTTCCTGTCCCTTGATTTCCTCGACACCGACGTTGAGAAGCCCAACCATCGGTCGTTCGATCTCGAAGAGGGCCCGCGCCATGGCGCCGCCCATCAGCGCGAAGTCCATGAGTTGCTGCGCATCCGCACCGATCGTTGCGCCGACGTCGAGCACGATGCTCTCGCCCTTCAGCGTCGGCCAGATGGCAGCGATCGCCGGACGCTGGATCCCCTGCATCGTGCGCAGACAGAAGACCGACATGGCCATGAGCGCGCCGGTATTGCCGGCCGAAACGACAACATCGGCCTCGCCGGCATTGATCGCGTCGATCGCCTTCCACATGCTCGATTTGCCGCGGCCGCGGCGAAGCGCCTGGCTCGGCTTCTCGTCCATCGCCACGGCGATTTCACAATCGTAAAAGGTGCTGCTGGCCTTGAGCTTCGGATATTTTTCCAGAAGTTCCGCGCATTGCGCTTCGATACCGAACAACACGAACTTGATGTCCGGATGACGTTCGAGCGCTCTTGCGGCACCCGGGATGACGACTTCTGGACCATAGTCGCCACCCATCACGTCAAGTGAAATTCTGACCACGCGTGTCTTATCCTTCATTTCTGCCACACAACACGTGCCGTCGTGGCGCACTCACCTGGGACGCATTGACGAAACATATTGCTTCTGACGCTTGAGCCAAGCACGCGGCAGATCGCTTCGCGGCTCTTTTGGCCGGTTTGGGGCCAAAATACTGCTTTTCCTTTGCGTGACAACCGAATTGTAGAAGAGGCTTTCGCGGCCTCAGTCCTTTTTCCAGTCCTTCAGAACAGCAAACGGGTTCGGCTTCTTGTCGTCCGCCGCAGTGCTCTCGATTCGCTCGCCGAAAGCCGCACCCGGCTTGCGCGGATAGGGGTCGATGGCAAGCGCCACCTGCTCGCTGACGACGACGCCGGCATCGATCGTATCGCCCGTGAACGTGTCTGGGATGTCGGGACCATCCGGGTCGAGAATCATCTCGCCGCCATCGTTGCTCGCCTGGCGGGCGAGCCGCGATCCTTCGGGCACCAGGATCGCTTCGACCGGTTCATGGATGTCGGCCTCGACGGGCTCGAGCGTCACCACGCAGCTTTGCACGATGCGGGCCGTGACATCGCCCTTGATCTTGACGCCATCCTTCTTCCAGCGCGCGATCTGCAGCTCTGCGCTGAGCGACAGCACATCCCTGACGCCCCAGAGCTTCGCCAGTGCCGCCCTTTCCCGCTCGTTTGCGGAAAGCTGCACGCTGACAGCGTTCGCCGAGATATGCCCCACCTTCACCGGATAGGAGAAGGCCGGCTGGCTATCGTCTTTCATGATCGGATCCTTCCTCGCCAGGGCGATTGATGCCGCCCAGTCGCGAATGCAGCTGCCGCCCGGGTTCCGGCTCGCGGCGCTGATATCTCTTAATAACCGCTCTATTAAACGCCAGCGGATGGAATCTGCAACTGACCGGTCTCGACAACCTCTTCGGCGATGTCGGCGAGTTGCGCCTCGACAGTCAGCAGATAGGCTGCAAGCGCCTCCATCGAGGGTGTTGCATCGCCGCCTTCCGGATGGAAGTTGCGCTTGAGTGCCGCTGCCAAGGCGGCCGTATCCTTCGCTTCCAGCGCTGCCGCGTAGGATTCGAGGCGACCGTAATACATGCCGGCCAGCTTCTTCATCTTCTTCGGAACGCCGGCATCGCCCACGCCGAGTTCGCGGATCGAGTGATCGACGTCCTCGAAGAAAGCGTCGATGATCTCCTGGGCGATTTCCTGGCCGGGCCTTGCCGAAGCACGTGTGCGGCGGAAGTAGAGGATCAGCATAGCCGACAGCATCTCGAACCGCCCCATGACCGTGTCCGGCACATCGAGATCGGTGTAGAGATAAGGTTGGCGCGCGGCCGACGTCAGCAGTGCATACTGACGCTCGACAATCGCGGCATTGCCGCTTTTTCTTTTGAACAGTCCAAAAATCATCACAAAGCTCGGGCTTGGCTTTCTCGAAATGCGCGCAAGCGCCCATCCCGTTGTTGCATGACAGCCGAAGCTGGTTTACCGAAGCAGGCACGAATTGCAATGGCGGATCTGCCATCGTTTCTCCAAGGGGAGCTGTCGTTGACGAAGCGGTATTTGAGAAAAAACTTTAAAACCCTCGGCCGCGTGGCGGCCGTAGCTACCATCGCCGGTCTCACCCTTTCAGCCTGCCAGTCCGCCAATGTCGGTGAAGTCCTTCATCAGGGTTATGTGGTTGACCAGGAAACGCTAAACCTCGTTCCGGTCGGCTCCAGCCGCGAGCAGGTGCTCCTGTCGCTCGGCACCCCGTCGACGACCGCGACCTTCGACAACGAAGTGTTCTACTACATTTCGCAGACCCGCAAGCGTCCCGTCGCCTTCATGAAGCCTCAACTGGTCGACCAGTCGATCCTCGCCGTTTACTTCGACAAGGAAGGCACCGTCAGCCAGCTCGCACACTATACGCTGAAGGATGGCAAGGTGTTCGACATGCTGTCGCGCACGACGCCGACCGGCGGCAAGGAAACGAGCTTCCTCGGCCAGCTGCTGAGCGGACCAGGTGCCGGACAGGCTGCCGCAAAGAGCCTGTTCAAGGACTTCGGCAGCAAGTAGTTCACCGATTACAAAACAAAAGGCCCGCGGAAGTCGCTTCCGCGGGCCTTTTTCGTTTCAGCGATGCGATCAGGCGAGGACGGCCAGAAGCAGCAGTGCCACGATGTTGGTGATCTTGATCGCCGGGTTCACTGCCGGACCGGCCGTATCCTTGTAGGGATCGCCCACCGTGTCGCCGGTGACGGATGCCTTGTGCGCCTCCGAGCCCTTGAGATGACGCTCGCCGTTCTTGTCGACGAAGCCATCCTCGAAGCTCTTCTTGGCATTGTCCCAGGCGCCGCCGCCCGACGTCATCGAGATCGCCACGAAGAGGCCGTTGACGATGACACCGAGAAGCGATGCGCCGAGTGCTGCGAAGGCCGAGGCCTTCGAGCCCGACAGAAGCAGCACGCCAAAGTAGACGACGATAGGTGCGAGCACCGGCAGCAGCGAGGGAACGACCATTTCTCGGATCGCCGCCTTCGTCAGAAGGTCGACGGCGCGGCCGTAGTCCGGCCGCTCCGTGCCTTCCATGATGCCTGGTTTTTCGCGGAACTGTCGACGAACCTCCTCGACGATAGATCCGGCCGCACGGCCGACCGCCGTCATCGCGATACCGCCGAAGAGGTAGGGGATGAGACCGCCGAAGATCAGGCCTGCCACAACGTAGGGGTTGGAGAGATCGAAGGAGATCTGCCCGACATCGGCGAAGTACGGATACTTGTCACCGTTGGCGGCAAAGTAACGTAGGTCATTCGAATAGGCCGCAAAGAGCACCAGCGCGCCGAGACCGGCAGAGCCGATCGCATAGCCCTTGGTGACAGCCTTGGTGGTGTTACCGACGGCGTCGAGTGCGTCGGTGGATTTGCGCACCTCCGGTGGCAGATGCGACATCTCCGCGATGCCGCCGGCATTGTCCGTCACGGGGCCGAATGCGTCGAGGGCCACGATCATGCCGGCAAGGCCGAGCATGGCGGTGACGGCGATGCCCGTGCCGAAGAGGCCGGCAAACTGGTAGGTGGCGATGATGCCGCCGACGATGACGATCGCCGGCAGAGCCGTCGATTCCAACGATACGGCGAGGCCCTGGATCACGTTGGTTCCGTGGCCGGTGACGGACGCCTGGGCGATCGAATTCACGGGCCGCTTGTTGGTGCCGGTATAGTACTCCGTGATCACCACGATCAGGGCCGTGACGACCAGACCGATAATACCGCAAAGGAACAGGTTCCAACCGGTAATGTCCTTGCCGTCAACCGTACCAATGGTGCCCCATCCGATCGTGAAGGACGTGGCCGCACCGAGACCGAGGATCGACAGCACGCCGGTCACGATCAGGCCCCTGTAGAGCGCACCCATGATCGAGTTGTTGGCACCGAGCTTCACGAAGAAGGTACCGATGATCGAGGTGATGATGCAGGCTGCGCAGATCGCCAGCGGATAGACCATGACCGTCGCCAGCACGGGCGTGCCGGCGAAGAAGATCGCGGCGAGCACCATGGTTGCGACGACCGAGACGGCGTAGGTCTCGAACAGGTCGGCCGCCATGCCGGCGCAATCGCCGACATTGTCGCCGACGTTGTCGGCAATCGTCGCCGGATTGCGCGGATCATCCTCGGGGATGCCGGCTTCCACCTTGCCGACGAGATCGCCGCCAACGTCGGCACCCTTGGTGAAAATGCCGCCGCCGAGACGGGCGAAGATGGAGATCAGAGAAGCGCCGAAACCGAGCGCGACCAGCGCGTCGATGACTTCGCGCGAGGCAGGCTCATGCCCGAGGCCGGCCGTGAGGACGACGTAGTAGACGGAGACGCCGAGAAGCGCCAGGCCCGCTACGAGAAGGCCGGTAATCGCGCCTGACTTGAAAGCGATGTCGAGGCCGGAGGCAAGGCTGACGGAAGCCGCCTGGGCAGTGCGGACGTTTGCCCGAACGGAAACATGCATGCCGATGAAGCCCGCAGCGCCCGAAAGGATCGCACCGACCAGAAAGCCGAAAGCGGCGGCGGGAGAAAGAAGAACCCAAGCGGCGATGAAAACGACAACACCGACGATGGCAATGGTCTTGTACTGACGCGTGAGATAGGCCTGCGCCCCTTCACGAATGTAGCCTGCGATTTCTTGCATGCGGGCATTCCCCTGGTCGGCGGCCATCACCGACTGTGTTGCCCAGATGGCGTAGACCACCGCGAGCAACCCGCATGCGATAACGCCCAATAAAATGGTCATTTCGCATTACCCTCCGTTACAACCCGCGGACTCACTCCCGGCCACGGGCCCCTCAAAACCGCGAATCACGCGCCACCTCCTCAAGCAGCACCCCCCACGGCGCGGCCAGAGTGCGGTTGCAACGGGAGATCGTCAAGCCCCGGAAAACGCCAGTGAGAAGGCGCTCCGGCGACTTTGAATGTCGGGAGAATGGAGTTAGGCGGCGGCGTTCCGCGGTGTGCGCTTCAGGAGCAGCAGAAGCACCACGCAGACGATGGTGACCGGCCACACGACCGCGTTCAGCATGTCCCATCCATAGGCGGATAGCACCTTGCCCGAGGCAAAGGACGACAGCGCCACGGTGGTGAACAGGATGATGTCGTGGAAGGCCTGGACCTTGTCGGCTTCCTGCGGACGGTAACTGCTGGCGACGATCGCCGTCGAGCCGATGAAGCCGAAATTCCAGCCGAGGCCGAGCAGCACCAGCGCGCCCCAGAAGTTCCAGAGTTCGATACCCATGTGCGCAACCGCGGCGCATGCCATCAGGAGAAGCAGGCCGCAGCCGACGATGCGCTCGGCGCCGAAGCGGCTGATCAGCCAGCCGGTGAAGAAGCTTGGGGCGAACATCGCCAGCACGTGCCACTGGATGCCGAGCGTCGCGAGTTCGGTCGAAAACCCGCAGCCCACCACCATCTCGACAGGAGCACCGGTCATCATGAAGGTCATCAGCGCATAGCTGGAGATGCCGCAGACCATGCCGGTGGCGAAGCGCTGGCTGCGTACGATCGCGCCGAGAGGACGCACGGCCTCATGGTGGTGATCTTTCACCATCGTGCCCGGTTCGGGCAGCCGCAGGGGGGCGAAAAAGAACGCAGCAAGCAGACAGATCGGCAGCAGCACGACGAAGGCGCCGGCAAAAGCGACGGGCGCGAACAGGTCGCCGGCAAAGATGACGATCTGGGGACCGAGCACGGCCGAAACAATGCCGCCGCCAAGGATCAGCGAGATCGCCTTGGGTTTGTAGAACGACGGGGAGGCATCGGCGGCGGCGAAACGCAGCTTTTGGGTGAAACCGTTCGACGAGCCGAGCATCGCCAGCGCAAAGGCGAAGAGCCAGAAGCTTTCGCGGAAGAGCGCGACCGCGGCGAGCGCCGCGCCTGCGGCAGCGATCCCGGTCCCGGTCATGAAGGCAAACCGGCGGCCGATCAGGCGCGAGAGCATCGCGACCAGCACGACGCCAAGCGCCATGCCGACGTTGAAGGCGGTGAGAGGTGCTGTTGCCAGCGACTTGTCTTGCGCCAGCAACTGGTAGCCGGCGACACCGCCGATCGAGAAGCAGATCGGTCCGACGACGCCGAGAATGGCCTGCGCGGCAGTCAGATGGAAAACGTTGCGGCGTGCTTCGCGAAGGGTGGCCCCCATGTCATCCGCAGCAACCGCAACCATAAACTCTACTTCCTGAACTCGCTACGAACCTGCTTGGCAATACGATCGAGAACGGCATTGACCAGCTTCGGCTCGTCATCCTCGAAGAAGGCCTTGGCGATCTCGACATACTCGGTGACGATCACCGGAACCGGCACGTCCTTGCGTTCCAGCATTTCGAAGGTGCCGGCACGCAGGATGGCGCGCACGGTAGAATCGAGCCGCGACAGTGCCCAGTCGTCCTGAAGCGCCGAACCGATCAACGGATCGAGCTTGCGCTGGTCGCGCACGACGCCGGCGACGATCGAGCGGAACCAGGAGGCGTCAGCCTTCAGATAGGTGTCGCCGTCGACATCCTGGCCGAGGCGATGGGCTTCGTACTCGGCAACCACTTCGAGCACGCCGGTGCCGCCAATGTCCATCTGATAGAGCGCCTGCACCGCGGCAAGGCGCGCGGCGCCGCGCTGGTTGACCTGCTTCTGCGGCTGATCCGAGGGTGTCTTCGTCACTGTTCCGTGCCCAGTTTCTTCTTCAATTCAATCATGGTGAGCGCCGCACGCGCGGCAAAACCACCCTTGTCGCCTTCCGACCGGCGGGCGCGTGCCCAGGCCTGGTCGTCATTCTCGACCGTCAGGATGCCGTTGCCGATGGCGAGGCTTTCGCTCACGGCGAGATCCATAATGGCCCGCGAAGATTCGTTCGCGACGATATCGAAATGATAGGTCTCGCCGCGAATGACCATGCCGAGCGCGACGAAGCCGTCATATTCCGTACCGCCTTCATCGGCACCGTCGAGCGCCATGGCGATCGCCGGCGGGATTTCGAGCGCACCCGGAACCGTCACGATATCATAGGTGGCCCCGGCTGCGTCCAGCGCATGTTTGGCGCCATCGAGCAATGCATCGGCCATATCGTCATAGAAACGCGCTTCCACAATCAGTATGTGGGCTGCCGTGGTCTCTGCCATGGATCACCTGTCTTTGAGAGTTCGTCGCCGGTTGCGACCGGCAGGCGGCGGTCAAACCATGCCCGGCGCCGAATGGCAAGCAAATTCCGCCGCAAACGGCCTTTTGCCGCGCCGAACAGCGCCAGAATACCAAGCCCGAAGGACCATCCTTGCCGTTCGGGCTTCGAACACAATCGCATGGGTGCTTGCGGTTTGCAGGTCAGAACAGCAAGTTCAGGTACCAGACAGGAATTGAACGAGGCATCCGCATGCTTGAGACCCCATCAACGATCCGCCTCCCCCGCGCCCCTCAAGCGGTCGTCTTCGATATGGATGGGCTGCTCTTCGACACCGAGGCGCTTGCCCGCGACGCCATGATACTGACCGCACCGGATTTCGGCTACGAGATGCCCGTCTCACTCTATCTCGACACGATCGGCCTTCCGGGCGACGCGACGCGGTCCGTGCTGAGACAGCATTTCGGCGAAGCGTTCGATGCCGACAAATTCTGGGACCGTGCAGCGGCGCATTTCGAAATGATGGTGGCCACGGAACTCCGTTTGAAGGCGGGGGTCACCGAACTCATCGACCTGCTGGAAGAAATGGGATTGCGCTTTGCGATCGCCACATCGTCGCGACACGACGACGTCCAGCGCAATCTCGGGGCACTCGCCTTGATGGACCGCTTCCCAACCGTCGTTGCCTATGGCGACTATGCCCATGGAAAGCCGCATCCGGATCCGTTCCTGACGGCAGCAAAACGGCTCGCCGTAGCACCGGAATTCTGCCTCGCCCTGGAGGACAGCCACAACGGCGTGCGGTCGGCAGCGTCGGCCGGCATGATGACGGTGATGGTTCCCGACCTGTTGCCCGCGACGCAGGACGTCAGGGCCATCTGCGTTGGCATTGCCAATAGCCTCCACGACGTTGGTGATGCACTCAAGGAGACGGCGCGGCAAGCACGCGATCCAATTTGATCCGCGCGCTCCGCCGCAGTTACCGTCATAGGATTGCAAAATCGAGGCACAATCAACGTAACGTTTATCAATTTCGACGCTTGTCGGTTGACGTTCCCTCGATCGCGCGACACGGATAGGAGCGGACAGTGGATGCTTCTTGCGAAATGCACGGCATCAGGGAGATAGACATGACGGAAACGCGAAAACCGATCGTCAATCCGAAGACCCTCACCCTCGACCATTGGACGAAAGGCGAAGGGTTCGAATCGAGCGACGCCTCCTTCGGCGCGTTGCTGGGCCTTAAGGATCTCGGTATCGGCTACGGTGAAGTGCCGCCGGGCAAGTCCGGCTGCCCGTTCCACAATCACCATGTCGAGGAGGAGCTTTTCATCATCCTCGAAGGCGAAGGCACGTATCGCTTCGGCAACGAGCGCCATGCGGTTGGGCCGGGCGACATACTTGGCGCACCTGCGGGCGGGCCGGAAACGGCGCATCACCTGATCAACACTGGCAGCGTGGCGCTCAAATACTTGTCCATTTCGACCATGGCGGCCACCGAGATCTGCGAGTACCCGGACTCGGGCAAGTTCCTCGCCAAGACGCGCAGTGCTGATGGCCAGAGGCGATTCCGCTTCATCGGCAGACCGGAAGACACTGTCGACTATTGGGACGGCGAGCCCGGCGCCTGAGTTCACCACAGCATAGGATCGAACATGCATAGCGTGCCTATCATCGAGACAGACCGCCTCATCCTGCGCCCCTATCGCCGTGACGACTTCCCCTCCTACGCAGCGCTGTTCGGCGATGCCGAGGTTATCCGCTATGTCGGTGGGGTTCCTTTTACGCGTGAACAATCCTGGACGCGGTTCCTGCGCCAGGTGGGCATGTGGCACTATTTCGGCTTTGGCTTCTTTGCCATCCAGGATCGGGAAACAGGCGCCTTTCTTGGCGAGGCCGGGTTTCACGATGTACACCGCGCCATCACGCCCTCGCTTGAAGGCACGATGGAGACCGGATGGGCGCTTTCGCCAATGGCCCATGGCCAGGGGCTTGCGACAGAAGCGGTCAGTGCGGCGCTGAAATGGGCCGATCGCCAGTTTCCCACGCTCCGCAAAACCTGCATCATCGATGTCGGCAACCGTGCCTCGATCCGGGTTGCGGAGAAGCATGGCTTCAAGGAATTCTGGCGGACGACCTACCATGGCAACCACGTGATCATGTTCGAGCGCCATCAGAAGGCAACGACGACGCACAAGTTGCGTGCTCACGCCGAAACATGAACAATTTTTAATTGTTTTCCAGACCTTTACGCCACGGAAACGGCCAGATTCCGGGCCAGCTTTCTAGGCGTTGGCACGGCGCGTCCCCGCCCCAAGCCGAGGAAACGCCGCCCCAATCAGTCGAAACAGTCCAGCACGTCTCAATGCGGGTGACGCCACCCGCAATCGACGTTTGCTGGCCGCTGCGGCACGAGATGGTGACCGGTGTCCGAGGCCCATAAGGGTCCCGCGTTCGGGTAGGAGGCCGGCGGTCGCGATGTCGCAAGCAAACAAAGGAGCATGACCATGAACCGCATAGCCAAGCTTTCCGTCATCGCTGCCCTCTCCGCCCTGTCCTTCGGCGGCGTTTCCTACGCGGCAGGCGCCGCGATGAACTGGCCGGCTGAAATTGACCGGACAGTGCGCGACTTCAAGGGTGACCACTTCACAGTCGTTGACGTCGACACGCTCAAGCAATCGAGCCAGACGCGCGTGTGGATCAACGAAGCCACGCCGCGACAACTCTCGTCCCTGCACGCAGCGGTCAACGCCAACAAGCCGCTTGCAGCCAAGCTGAAGGGCCAGAACGTCGAGATGAACAACATCGCCGGCGCTGAACAGGCGGCCGATGGCAGCCTGACCTTCTATCTGCGCTAAGCCGAAAACCGCCCTCCCAAAACGCCACCGCCCCCAGTCGGGGGCGGTTCGCTTTCCTAGGATATATTCGGCAAAGAACCTCAGACTTCGTTCATGCCGGCCTCGGCGCCGGGAACTCCGCGAGGCGCGCCGCGTAACGAGCCATGGTGTCGACCTCGAAGTTGACGAAATCACCCGCCTTGCGTTCGCCCCAGGTCGTGACCTCCAGGGAATGGCGGATCAAGAGCACGTCGAATTCGGCGCCATCGACCTTATTGACCGTCAGCGACGTACCGTCGAGCGCAACCGACCCCTTCGGCGCGACAAACCGCGCCAGATGTTCCGGTGCCCGCAGGCGAAAGCGCACCGCGTCGCCCTCCGGCTCCACCGATAGGATTTCCGCCTTGTCATCGATATGACCGGAGACCAGGTGGCCGCCGAGCTCGTCGCCAATCTTCAGCGACCGCTCGAGGTTGATCCGCGTGCCCCTTGTCCAGCCCGCAATCGTCGTCAGCCGCAGCGCTTCTTCCCAGGCCTCAACCTCGAACCAACGCTCGTTGCTGCCGGCTTCAGGCAGGGCGGTCACCGTCAGGCACACGCCGGAATGGGCAATGGAGGCGCCCATGTCGATGGTCTTCGGATCATAGCTCGTGGCGACACGCAGCTTGATGCCTTCCTTGAGCGGGGTGACGGCATCGACGGTGCCGATATCGGTAACAATGCCTGTGAACATCAGTTCTCTCTTTCGTATTCCTCGAACAGATCGTCGCCATACCGTGCTTCAGCGACGCGCCGGAAGCCAGATGGTACGGATTTACGGTCAAATGGGGATGGAATGCCGTTTTCGCCAATCGTTCCAGGCCCGGTGTAAAGCTGAATACGGTCGACAAGATCCGCATCGAGAAAGGCACGCGCCGCGACGGCTCCGCCTTCGACCATCAGCGAGGAGATGCCGCGCGACGCCAGCGCCGTCAGAAGGTCCGCAATTGAACCGGCTTCGAGCACCTCCACGCCGGCGGCCTCCAGGGCTGCCTTGCGTGTGGCCCGACCGTCATCAACCTCCGCGTCCGCATCACCGGATCCGTCACTGGAGACCACGATAACAGGAACATCCCGCGCCGTTCGCACCAGCTTCGAGGAAATCGGCAGATCGAGCCGGCGGTCGAGGACGATGCGCAGCGGCGAGCGATTTTCGAGCCCCGGTAGCCGCACCGTCAATTCCGGGTCGTCGGCCGTCGCCGTGCCGATCCCGACCAGGATCGCGTCCGTCTCGGCTCTCAGCATTTGCACCTGTCCGCGGGAAATGGGACCGGTGATACGGACCTGCCCTGCCCCCTTACGGCCGATCATGCCGTCGGCGGAAACAGCAAGCTTGAGAATCACATAGGGCCGCCGGCTTACCTGGCGCATGAGATAGGCTTCGAGTGCGTGCTGCCCTTCTTCGGCGAGAACGCCGATATCGACAGTGATGCCGGCATCGCGCAGGCGCACGACGCCGCGCCCGGCGACGCGCTCGTCCGGATCGAGGATCGAGATCACCACGCGGGCAACGCCGGATGCGACAAGGGCGTCGGCGCAAGGCGGCGTCTTGCCGTGATGCGAGCAGGGCTCCAGCGTCACATAGGCGGTCGCGCCCCTCGCTGTCTCTCCGGCCTCTGCCAGCGCCTGGGTTTCCGCATGCGGTCGGCCGCTTCGCGCCGTCACGGCCCGACCGACAATGACGCCGTCCTTGACGATCAGGCAGGCGACGGAAGGATTGGTGGATGTCTGTCCGAGATGATGGCGGGCCAGCCTCAGCGCCGCGGCCATGAACCTCTCGTCTTCACGGGTGGGTCCTGCCATGGCTCTATCCAGCTTTCGCCTATTCGCCCGGATCGCGCGCGATCTTGGCGCTGATCTCGGTGATGACCTTCTCAAAATCCTCGGCATGCGAGAAATCGCGATAGACCGAAGCGTAGCGCACGAAGGCAACGTCATCGAGGCTCTTCAGGGCTTCGAGCACCTGGAGGCCGATTTCCTCCGAGGGGATTTCGGTTTCGCCGGAGCTTTCGAGGCGCCGTACGATGCCGGAAACCGCCCGCTCGATGCGGTCGCGATCGACGGGGCGCTTGCGCAGCGCAATCTCGAAGGAGCGCAAAAGCTTATCCCGGTCGAAAGGAACCTTCCGACCGGTTTTCTTGATGATCATCAGTTCACGCAACTGCACCCGCTCGAAGGTCGTGAAACGACCTCCGCAATCCGGACAAATCCGGCGGCGGCGAATAGCATTCCCGTCCTCTGCAGGACGGGAATCCTTCACCTGACTGTCTTCAGAACCGCAGTAGGGGCAGCGCATGAGCGATCGATCACATGTAGCCGTACATCGGGAAGCGATCGGTCAGCTTGAGGACCTTGTCACGAACGCCGGCTTCGACGGCGGCATTGCCTTCGTCGGAGTTGGCGACCTTCAGGCCGTCGAGGACCTCGACGATCAACTCGCCGATTTCCTTGAACTCGGCTTCCTTGAAGCCGCGGGTCGTACCGGCCGGCGTGCCGAGACGGACGCCCGAGGTGACGAACGGCTTTTCAGGGTCGAACGGGATGCCGTTCTTGTTGCAGGTGATGAACGCGCGGCCGAGAGCAGCTTCTGCACGCTTGCCGGTCGCGTTCTTCTTGCGCAAGTCGACGAGCATCAGGTGGTTGTCGGTGCCGCCGGAGACGATGTCGAGGCCGTTGGCCTTCAGCGTTTCGGCGAGCGTACGGGCATTCTTGACGATCTGGGCCGCATAGTCCTTGAACGACGGGTGCAGCGCTTCGCCGAGAGCAACAGCCTTGGCGGCGATGACATGCATCAGCGGGCCGCCCTGGAGACCCGGGAAGACGGCCGAGTTGATCTTCTTGGCGATGTCCTCGTCGTTGGTCAGGATCATGCCGCCGCGCGGGCCGCGCAGCGACTTGTGCGTGGTCGTGGTGGCAACGTGGCAATGCGGGAACGGCGACGGATGCTGGCCGCCGGCAACGAGACCGGCGATGTGCGCCATGTCGACCATCAGCCAGGCGCCGACTTCGTCGGCGATCTCGCGGAAGCGCTTCCAGTCCCAGATGCGCGAATAGGCAGTGCCACCGGCAATGATCAGCTTCGGCTTGTGCTTGCGCGCCTGTTCGGCAACGTTGTCCATGTCGAGCAGGTGATCGTCTTCACGCACGCCGTAGGAGACGACGTTGAACCACTTGCCGGACATGTTGACCGGCGAACCGTGCGTCAGGTGGCCGCCCGAGTTGAGGTCGAGGCCCATGAAGGTGTCACCCGGCTGCAGGAGCGCGAGGAACACGGCCTGGTTCATCTGCGAACCGGAGTTCGGCTGAACGTTGGCGAAGTTGACGCCGAAGAGCTTCTTGGCGCGGTCGATCGCCAGTTCCTCGGCGATATCGACGAACTGGCAGCCGCCGTAGTAGCGCTTGCCCGGGTAACCCTCGGCATACTTGTTGGTCATGATCGAGCCCTGGGCTTCGAGCACGGCGCGGGAAACGATGTTCTCGGAGGCGATCAGCTCGATCTCGTGGCGCTGACGACCCAGCTCCTTCTCGATCGCACCAAAGATGTCCGGATCGCTGTCGGCCAGAGAGCGGGTGAAGAAGGCGTCATTGGTCTGGTCAGGCATCGGCGCGAGGCTCCTCTCAAGGGTGGCAGTTCTTTAGCTTCCTCGCACGGCGAGAGCAATATCTGCTGTGCGGTTTGCGTCATTTCCCCCATCTGCCGCGCCGAAATATCGCGGCGGCTGGCGCATGAAAAAGCCGCGCTCCCAGGGGAAGCGCGGCTTTAGGAATTCCGTGTCGCAAATTCGCTTACTGCGGCAGCGCGTCCTGATCGACCGAGCCGGCCGACTGCTCAACGCCATAAGGCGACTGCAGCGCCAGCTCGGTGGCACCGTCGCGCTGGTAGATATCATCGCGGAACTGCACCACGCCATCCTTGGCGGACCAGGCGGTGATGTAGGTGAAGAACACAGGCACTTCCTCGGCAAGCGTGATCGGCGTGTTGACGCCGGTCTTGATGGTCGCCTCGATCTGCTGGCGCGACCAGCCGGGCGTATCCTTCAGCAACCAGGTCGAAAGATCGCGCACGTTCTGCACGCGAACGCAGCCGGAAGACTCGAAACGCATCAGCTTGTTGAACAGACCCTGCTGGGGGGTGTCGTGCATGTAGACCTGATGCTCGTTATGGAAGTTGATCTTCGTCGACGACATCGCGTTGATCTTGCCCGGGTCCTGACGGAACATCAGGTTCGGCGCCTTCTCGGCGTTCCAATCGACCGTTTCCGGCGACACTTCGCCGCCACTACCATCGAACAGGCGGATCGAGTTGCGTGCGAGATAGGTCGGGTCCTTGCGCATCAGCGGCATGATATCCTTCTGGATGATCGAGCGCGGCGCGGTCCAATAGGGGTTGAGGATGACCTCGTAGATCTTCGAGTTGAGGATCGGCGACTGGCGGTCGATCTTGCCGACGATCGCCGTATGGCGCAGCGCCACGCGGCCGTTCTCGACCGCTTCGATATAGGCGGCCGGAATGTTGACCATCACGTAGCGGCGGCCAAGATCGCCGGACATCGACTGCAGGCGCACCAGGTTGGTCTGGAGCTGGCCGAGGCGGGTGTTGGCGTCGACGTTGATCGCCTTCAGCGTGTATTCGCCGATAACGCCATCGGCCGGGAGGCCATGGCGGGCCTGGAAGCGCTTGACCGCGCCCTCGACGTAGGAATCGAAGGACGAGGAAACACCGGCCGACTGCGGCAGGTCACCGGAGACCATCAGGCGCTGGCGGAGCTGCTGCACCGACGGATCTGTGACGCCGAGCTCGAGCTTGACGCTGGTCTGGACCATCGGCCAGCCGCCTTGCGAAACGATATTCTGGTAGTCGAAGATTGCCTGCTGTACGTGGGCGATCGTTTCCGGGCCGAAGACCGGCGTATTCGAAACGACCGCGGTCGCCGTACGCGATGCCTTGGCGTCGTACTGGTCGTCCCAGGAGCCGCGGCGTGGCGAATTGATGATCTCGTTCAGGGCGTCCTGTGCGCTTGCCGCGCCGGCGACTGCAACGGCGCCGAAGGTTGCTGCCGAGCGCAGAAAGGCGCGGCGCGAGAATGCATCAATTCCATTCTTTTTCGACATATTCCTACCATCCCAATGCGTTGGCACGCGCCCTATGCGCTGACACGCACGTTGCCGGAGCCCTAACACGATCGTGGTTAACAAAGGTCAACCAACGAGCCACCCTGCCCTCACAAGATTTCACGATACCGCGAGTGAGGACCCTCATCCGGCAGGCGAAACGCGAAACGAATCCACGCTCAAGAAAACACGTGGCCGCACCTACCGCATGTCGTCGTCGCTGTCACAGCAATATGGCCAATTCGTGTCTCGGACAGGTTGAACGGCGACATGGCACGCCTTTTGCTTTTCGCCGCAACGGACAAGTCGGCGGACGAGCGACAGACGGCAACATTTTGATTTTCTAATATTTTCCGTTTGGAAAGCCGTCCGAACGCAAGAATGGCGTGCCGAAGCGGTGCGGCTTTTCCGCAACAGGATGAGAAGCCGGCAAATGGCAAAGGTCGGACACGCAGGGATTGCGCCCGACCCTTGAACTGGAGGTTTTGGCCCGGATTACAGGCGGTACATGATCGAGTCGTTCCAGAAGCGATCGAGGCGCTGCAGGAGCTTGTTCATCTGGGTGAACTCGTCCGAGCCGATACCGCCGACTTTCTGGATCGAGCCGACGTGGCGCTCGTAGAGCTTGGCGACGGTTTCGGCGATTTCCTGGCCGTCTTCCGTCAGGCTGATACGAACCGAGCGGCGGTCGACGCGGGAGCGCTGGTGGTTGATCAGGCCAAGGTCGACGAGCTTCTTGACGTTGTAGGAGACGTTCGAGCCGAGGTAGTAGCCGCGGGAGCGAAGTTCGCCGGCGGTCAGTTCCGAGTTGCCGATATTGAAGAGCAACAGGGCCTGGACGGCGTTGACGTCGCTGCGACCTTCACGGTCGAATTCGTCCTTGATGACGTCGAGCAGACGGCGGTGCAGACGCTCGACGAGGTGGAGGGATTCCATGTAGAGACCGCGGATGGTTTCTTCCTGAGGGTCTCGGGGCTGAGCCGCCTGCGGCTTCATCTTCGTGTTCATTTGACTGCCTCACTGTTTTGTTTGGCGGTGTCTGTTTGTCTTCCCGCCTTGAGTGAGACCCTATCGAATACGTCTAAAATTCTACTTAAACCGCAGCCTTAACAAGAGCTTGCCATTTGACGAGCCTGTCTCAGGGTGAATCAACTCTTACCTGCTTGGCCTGCCGCCAGCGCTGAAAGAGGAGTGCCGCCCGGAAAAGAACGAAGGTTACGGCAACCGCCACATGCAGCACGACCAGCAGCGGACGGGCGCCGAAACTGGCCGGATAGAACTCATACATGGCAATCTCGATCGCCGCTGCGACCACCCAGACCACAGGCCCCCAGGAGACGAGCAACCAGAGGCCGAGCGCCGCAACGGGATAGACGACGGCGAGCGCCGTCGCAGCCGCGCGCCACTCCGGCGACAACAGATCGAAGCGTCCGGCGCCACTATGGGAAAAGCCGATCAGCATGGCCCAGTAGTTAAGTGCGAACCAGATGCACGAGGCAGAGACCAGACGCAGGAAGATACCGAAGAGGATCTCGGTCAGCGATGGTTTCAGCACATGGGCAGAATCATGAAGCATGGCCGGCAAGATAGGGCGGGTCTTCCTCATCCGCCAGCGGGATCGCAGTTTCCCCTCCCCTGCCGCTCTCTTTTTGAACAGAAGAAATGCCGCAGCCCGTTCGCCGGGCGCACGGTTCCCAATTGCCGCCGCCCCATGATAAAGCGCTTGGCTAACGACGATTTTGACTGGAAAGGCGTGGGCGCGATGAACGACAGGACAAATCTTGTGGACAGGATCACCGGCCACCGCCGCATGCGCCGCAACCGCAAGGCCGACTGGACGCGGCGACTGGTGCAGGAAAACCGCCTGACCGTCGACGATCTGATCTGGCCGATCTTCATCGTACCGGGCAACAACATCGTGCAGCCGATAGATGCGATGCCCGGCGTCAACCGCATGAGCATCGACAAGGCGGTCGAAGCGGTCAAGGAAGCGGCCGATCTCGGCATTCCGGCGATTGCGACCTTCCCGAACATCGATATGGGGCTGCGCGACGAGACCGGCTCCAACAGCCTTGCCGCCGACAACCTGATCAATCAGGCGACGCGTGCCTTCAAGAAAGCGGTGCCCGAGATCGGCATCATCACCGACGTCGCTCTCGATCCCTTCACCAGCCACGGCCATGACGGCATCCTTCGCGACGGCGAGATCGTCAACGACGAAACCGTCGAGATGATCGCAAGGGCAGCGGTCGCGCAGGCGGATGCCGGCTCCGACATCATCGCCCCCTCGGACATGATGGACGGCCGCATCGGCGCAATCCGCCAGGCGCTTGATGCCGCCGGGCACCAGAATGTCGGCATCATGTCCTATGCGACAAAGTTCGCGTCCGGATTCTACGGCCCCTATCGCGAGGCGATCGGCACCGGCGGACTGCTGAAGGGCGACAAGAAGACTTATTACATCGACCCGGCCAACGGCACCGAAGCGATGCGCGATGCTGCCCTCGACGTCGAGGAAGGCGCCGACATGCTGATGGTGAAGCCCGGCCTGCCCTATCTCGACATCTGCTGGCGCATGAAGGAGGCCTTCGGACTGCCCGTCTTCGCCTACCAAGTCTCCGGCGAATACTCGCAAGTCAAAGCCGCCGCCGCCAACGGCTGGATCGACGGTGAGAAGGTGATGTTGGAAACGCTGCTAGCCTTCAAGCGCGCCGGCTGCGACGGCATCCTCAGCTATTTCGCCGTCGAAGTAGCCCGCATCCTTGCCAAGGGCCGTTAAGCGCAAGCGTCTGCTGCAGCAAGGCAAACTTCTACAGCGACCTTTGCGCGTCTGATAGGACGCGCGGCGCTGTCGTGAGCCTCCAATCCTTGTTTTGCGGGCATCACCATCCCATATCCTGCATGCAACCAAGCGAGGCTTAGACGGATGACCATGCACAACGATGAACTGAGGCTGCCGAGCAATGACTGGCGCGCCTATCAGGGCGTGCTGTCGCGGCGCATCTTTGCCTTCCTGCTCGATTACGCCATCATCGCGCTTCTGTGGATCCCGGCGGCGGTCGTCGTCTTCTTCCTGGGCATCCTGACGCTCGGCCTCGGCTTCATGCTTTACCCGGCGCTCTTTGCGATTGTCGCCATGCTCTATTTCGGCCTCACGGTCGGCGGCCGCGAGCAAGCCTCCCCCGGCATGCGCATGATGGGGCTGGCAATTGCCCGCACCGACGGGCGGCCGATGGACTTCCTGACCGCCATCGTCCACCTCGTCATCTTCTGGATCGCCAACGCTCTGCTGACGCCTCTGATCCTGCTGATCGGCCTCTTTACCGACCGCAGCCGCCTGCTGCACGACCTCCTGATTGGCACCGTCACGGTCCGCCGTGACATGTACTGACCAGAGCGCAGCCCATTGTCGGCAACGCTAAAATAACTGGGCGGCGGAGGCGGAAGCTGCAAACGAGTGAGTTGACGTTTTCCATTCTTCCGCCATGCTATTGTCATGAACAACCGCGCGCAGAGTGACCTCCGCACTCGATGAACACACAGACCACACCGTCTCCGCAATTCTACCTGACTGCGCCGGCAGCCTGCCCTTATCTGCCGAACGAGATGGAGCGAAAAGTCTTCACCCACATGGTGGGCGAACGTGCGCCGGAACTCAACGATCTCCTGACACAGGGCGGCTTCCGCCGGTCGCAGAACATCGCCTACCGCCCAGCCTGCGAGACCTGTCGCGCCTGCATTTCGGTGCGCATTCTTGCCAACGAGTTCAAGCCCACGCGCTCCATGCGCCGGGTGCTTGCCACCAATCAGGATGTGATCTCGGCAGAGTATCCGGCTGAGCCTTCCAGCGAACAGTACAACCTCTTCCGCCGCTATCTCGACCGCCGGCATCAGAAGGGCGGGATGTCGGACATGTCGGTGCTCGACTACGCAATGATGGTCGAAGATACGCACGTGCACACGAAGATCATCGAGTACCGCCTGCGGGTCGAAGGCGACGGCATCAGCGCGAAAGCACGCGGGCCGCTCATCGCAGCAGCGCTGACCGATCGCATGGGCGACGGTCTTTCGATGGTCTACTCCTACTTCGACCCGGCGCGTGAGGACCGCTCGCTGGGCACTTTCATGATTCTCGACCACATTCGTCGCGCCCGCGAGCGCGGCCTTCCCCACGTCTATCTTGGCTATTGGGTCAAGGGATCGCGGAAGATGGGGTACAAAACAAAGTTTTTGCCGCAAGAACACCTTATGGCCCGTGGCTGGGAACGCTATGAAGGCGGAGACACCACCTTGGAAGCCGCTCCTACGAAAACGGGTTAGACATTGAGTTCATCTTCTGATGCCGCGATGCACCGGCGCGGCCTTGCCATCACCGGCCTCGGTGGCCTTGCCCTTTCCTTCGACATCCCGCTCATCCGCTCCGCCGGTGGCGACGTCTGGTCGCTGCTGGCGGTGCGCAGCCTGTCGACGTTCGTCATCGCGCTCGGCGCCTGGTTCGTGATCAACCGCGTGTTCGGCCGGAAGATTTCTCTGATGCCGGGCAAGACCGGGCTCGTCGTCGGCCTGTTCTACGGCATCAATTCCTGCACGTTCCTGCTCGCCGTCTTCAACACATCGACGGCGAATGTGGTCTTCATCCTCGCCTTCACCTCGATGTTTGCCGCCATTTTATCCTGGATCTTCCTGAAGGAACGACCATCGAACGCCACGCTCGTGACGATGCTGGTCATGGTATTCGGCGTCGGATTGATCGTCCAGGACGGGTTGGAAAGCGGCCACCTCTTCGGCGATGTGATGGCAGCATCCTCCGCCTTCCTGCTTGCCAGCGCGATCACGATCAGCCGCGCAAGCAAGCGCGACATGGCGTTGGTGCCGCTGGTCACGGCGATCTTCCCGGCAGCGGTCGCCCTGTTGATGCTGTCCCCTTCGGGATTCACGATTGCGGAACCCGGCTATATCTTCTTCAACGGTCTGGTGATGATCCCACTCGCCTTCTTCTGCCTAGCAACGGGACCGCGTTACCTCTCGGCGCCGGAAGTGGGCATGTTCTACCTGCTGGAAACGATCCTCGCCCCGATCTGGGTCTGGCTGGTCTTTGCCGAAACCCCGACAACGCAGACCTTGATGGGTGGCGCGATCCTGATCTTCGCGCTCATTGGCCATTCGCTCTGGCAGATGCGCAGCAGAGCGCTGAGGGCCGCGGTGGCCTGCGCCGAGTAGCCCTACCGATCAATTTTCACGGCGAGGACCGGTCGGCCGGGGACGGCGCGACTTCTGCTCGGTTTCGCTGCGGCGGTCGCGAATCGGCGTCCGCTCGGGTACAGGCTCCGGCGCAGCGGAGGCCAGCCGGGTTTCCGGCATCTGCACACGCATCGCCCAAAGCTCGCGATTGGTGTTGATCCAGGTCGCCGCCTCGCTCAAAGGCGCCGGATTTCCGCTTAAGGATTCGCCTTCGCGGCGCCGCAGGCGCGTGATGAGGCCCGCTGCCTCAAGGAGTGCGATGTGCTTCTCCAATTCTTCGCCTCGCACCGCAACGGCCGAGGCGATATCGGCGACACGCGCCTCACCGGCAAAGAGGATCTCGAAGATCCGCCGGCGTACCGGGCTGGCGAGCGCCAGGAGAATTTCGTCGAGGGCATTGGCGTTCGGCATCGTATCCATCCTGTTGGATGGGCAGTCATCCACGATACGCCGGCACATACAAGCGCCGCTTTTCGCTCGGGTTCGACTGTATTTCCAATACCTTAACGCGCGAATTCAATGCCCCGGATTGGGACACCAGCCATGCGGCTCATCGGCCGCACGGCTGGTATTTTGTGGTCAGCCGCTGAACTTTCCGCTGCGCGGGAAGCCCTTCGGAACGACGCGGCCGGCCGATGCGCGATCGGCCTGCCATTCGATCAGCTCATCCTTCGTCTTGGTAAAGACGCGGCCGGCGCTGTCTTCCCAGATGAGCCCTTCTGCGATCGTGAAGCAACGAATATCGGAGATGCCGCCATCCTTGTAACGCTGCAGCCGGACGCCCTTGCCACGCGCCATCTCGGGGATCTGGACGAGCGGGAAGACGAGCATCTTGCGGTTCTCGCCAACGACGGCAACGTGATCACCCTTGACCGGCACGACCAGCTTGGTTTCGTCCGGCATCGAGACGTTCATCACCTGCTTGCCCTTGCGGGTGTTGGCGACGATATCGCTTTCCGTCACGACGAAACCGTTGCCGGCAGCCGACGAGACAATGAGCTTGCGCGCCGGATCGTGGACGAAGGCGGTGAGGACGTCCTGGTCGTTCTCCATGTCGACGATGATGCGCAGCGGCTCGCCATGGCCGCGACCGCCAGGCAGCTTGTCGCCGCCGAGCGTGTAGACCTTTCCGCCGGTCGTGAACACCAGGATCTTGTCGGTCGTCTGCGCCGGGAACGCCACCTTGAGCGCGTCGCCCTCCTTGAACTGGAGTGACGACGTGTCGGAGATGTGGCCCTTCAGCGCCCGGATCCAGCCCTTTTCCGAGATGACGACGGTGATCGGTTCCTTCTCGATCATCGCTTGCTGGATCGCCTCGACGTCAGCCTCCGGTGCATCCGCGAAGGTGCTGCGGCGCTTGCCGATTTCGGTTGCCTTGGCAAACTTCTTTTTGACCTCGCCGATCTCCCAGGCGACGGTCTGCCACTGCTTCTCTTCCGACGCGAGCAGCGCTTCGATCTCGGCCTTCTCCTTCGACAGGGCGTCGAATTCGGTGCGGATCTCGAACTCTTCGAGCCGGCGCAAGGAGCGCAGGCGCATGTTGAGGATCGACTCGGCCTGCAGGTCGGTGAGCGAGAACCGCTCCATCATGACCGGCTTCGGCTCGTCTTCTTCGCGGATGATGCGAATGACTTCGTCGATATTCAGATAGGCGACGAGATAGCCGCCGAGGATTTCGAGCCGGCGGTCAATGGCCGCCAGGCGATGGCGGGACCGGCGCTGCAACACCTCGCGGCGATGCGCCAGCCACTCCGAGAGCACCTCGTTGAGCGCCATGACCCGCGGCACGCGCCCCATGGACAGCACGTTCATGTTCAGCGAGATGCGGCTCTCAAGCTCGGTCAGCTTGAACAGCGACTCCATCAGGATGCCGGCATCGACCGAGCGGCTCTTCGGCACGAGAACGATGCGAACGTCTTCCGCGGATTCGTCGCGAATGTCTTCGAGCAGAGGCAGCTTGCGCGCAACCAGAAGCTCGGCAATCTTTTCGATCAGGCGCGACTTCTGAACCTGATAGGGAATCTCGGTGACGACGATCTGGTAACCGCCACGGCCGAGATCCTCCTGGGCCCAGCGGGCGCGGACACGGAAACCGCCTCGGCCGGTGCGGTAGGATTCGGCCATGCTTTCGCGGCTTTCGACGATCACGCCGCCGGTCGGGAAATCGGGACCTTCAATGCCGCCCTTCTGCGGATTGGCCGGATCGTAAAGCAGATCCTCGACGGTCGCTTCCGGATGGCGGATGAGGTGCAGCGCAGCATCGCACAGTTCATGCGCGTTGTGTGGCGGGATCGAGGTCGCCATGCCGACCGCGATGCCGGTTGCGCCGTTTGCGAGCAGGTTCGGGAAGGCCCCGGGAAGCACGGTCGGCTCCTGGTCCTCCTCGTTGTAGGTGGGGCGGAAATCCACCGCGTCCTGGTCGATCCCGTCGAGAAGGAGCGAACAGACGTCCGTCATCTTCGCTTCGGTGTAGCGCATCGCCGCGGCGTTATCGCCATCGATGTTGCCGAAGTTGCCCTGGCCGTCGACGAGCGGGTAGCGGATTGCAAATTCCTGGGACAGGCGCACCAGCGCATCATAGATCGAGGCGTCGCCGTGCGGGTGGAACTTACCCATGACGTCGCCGACGATGCGGGCGCATTTCTTGAACGACGAGTTGGGTCTGAGGCCCATTTCGCTCATCGCATGCACGATACGGCGATGCACGGGCTTCAACCCGTCGCGGACGTCCGGAAGCGCGCGGTGCATGATGGTCGACAAGGCATAGGCAAGATAACGCTCTTCCAGCGCCGCCTTGAGGTCAACCGGCTGAATATTGTCGTCCCCGCCTGACGGGGGATTAAGGCTTTGTCCCATAGGTCCTTGCTAGCGCAACAAACCCGGAACAGCAAGGTTTTCAGGGGATGCGATTGTGGAGAACCCCTTGCCCGCCAACAGTTGGCACGTGAAGCGATCCGCTTGCTCCGGCGCAATGTTCGTGTAACGGTCGGGCGGCTATGCGTCGGAGGCGAGCACTTGGTAACATCCCGGAAAGCATGCCCGACCAGGAACATGCGCGGTTTGGCCAAGCGAATATAATTTCGCCCTGTTTCGTAATAGCTTCGGCTGCAGTTGATTTGGACGATTTGTGAGGGGGATTGCAAGACACGAACTGGCCGCCGAAAACTTCCGGATGTCGCCGTTCGCTCCCAGTTGACGCCCTCTGCGGAGACAAACCAGATTAGCCACGCCTCATCTTCGAAACAGCTACACAATCAAAGATTTTACGAAGGAACTCGACAATGATGCACACGCGCAAGATCCGCCTGATGATGGCGAGCGCCGCGCTCCTCACGCTTGCCAGCCCGGCCTTCGCACTCGACGGCGCAGATCTGATGAAGAAGCTCGACGCGGCAACGAACGCGAACGGCACTTCCATCACCTATGACAAGGCCGAAGTGGACGGCGACAAGGTGACGGTGACCGGCGTGCAGTTGAAAGTCGCCAGCCAGCCGGGCGAACCGACGAACCTGAAGATCGGTGATCTGACCTTCGAAGGCGTCGAGGAAACTGAAGGTGGCGGCTACTACGCCGAAACCGTTTCGTTCCCTGACGTCAATGTCAGCCAGGACGAAGGAAGCATTTCGGTCAAGGACATCCTGCTTTCCGGCCTGACGATCCCCGCCAATGCCAACGGTGGAACGATCAACGACATTCTCCTCTACGAAAGCGCCAGCACCGGCCCGATCGCCCTCAACGCCAAGGGCAAGGAAGTCTTCTCGCTCGAAAGCACCGAAGCGAACCTGGCACGCCAGGAAAATGACGCCGGCTTCGACTTCGACGCGACCGCCTCCGGCATCAAGGCCGACCTGTCGACCGTCGAGGACGCCAAGACCAAGGAGGCGATCGAAAAGCTCGGCCTCACCACGATCGACGGCGCCTTGACGATGAAAGGCAGCTGGGAGGTCGAAAGCGGCAATGTCGCACTCGAAGAATATGCCCTCGACTTCAAGAACGTCGGTCGGCTGAACTTCGCCCTCGACATCTCCGGCTACACGCTCGCCTTCGTCAAATCGATGCAGGAAGCGATGAAGGCCGCCGAAGCCAATCCGAACAAGGAAGAGGCGAACCAGGCCATGGGCCTTGCCATGATGGGCCTGATGCAGCAGCTGACCTTCAACAGCGCCGAAGTCCGCTTCGACGATGCCTCGATCACCAAGAAGGCGCTCGACTATGCCGGTTCGCAGCAGGGCGTTTCGGGTGAGCAGATGGCTCAGTCGCTGAAGGGCCTGGTGCCGATCATGATGGCGCAGCTCAATGTACCGGAACTGCAGAACCAGGTGTCGGCCGCCGTCAACGCCTATCTCGATGGACCCAAGAGCCTGACGATCAGCGCCGCACCGGAAAAGCCGGTTCCGTTCCCGATGATCATGGGCGCTGCCATGGGCGCACCGAACACCATTCCGTCGGTGCTCGGCGTCAAGGTGACCGCGAACGACTGATCGTCGCCGCTTGCTCGCGGCATCAGCCGACCGCTAGGGGCAACCGACCTTACCACGAGCTTTGCGCGCCCACCGGGCGCGCAAACTTTAGCGGCTCCCGCGGCTGAGCCTACCCGATTTGCCGTGGCCCGCAGGACCTCCGGTCCAGCTTCATTCAAGCAGATCTGTATTTTGCATCCGCCGGCCCTCCACAGAACAAGGGCCGTTTCTACTTGCGGCCATGCGAACGGTCGGCACCGTGCTTCTTGAAGGCGCGCGCATCGGTTGCAGTGGCCGTTACTTTCGGAGCACGTTGTTCATGGCGGCAAGAAAATTTCGCCGCCGGGCGATAGCGTTTTTCATCAAAATCGTGCATGCCACACTCAGGCGACCGAGAATCCGACGTCCAGCGAACTTGAGAGCATTTAAGCCTCGAAGGGGAATTCTCGGACTCTGTGTAAGAAATACAAATATACGCCTGAATATCATCTTCACGTTACGGCAGATCGGACGTAAATGCTCGCCTGGCTCCAGCAATCTGTAAATTTCAGGGAAGAATTGCTGGAGGGGAAATTTGCCCCCGTCCGTGCCGATTACTATTCGGGTCCGCCAGGTAAGCCGCTAAGGCTCCTGCTTCAGGCGCGGACGGATTTCCTGTCGATCTGGCGCGCCAGCGACTATACCGAAAACGTCTCGCAGACCCGGATCCTCGGCCGGCAGATCATCGTCGTCAACTCGCCCGATCTGATCCGACAGGTGGTCGTCAAGCGACACGAGAACTTTGAGCGCAAGAGCCCGCAGATGCGCCGGGCGCTCGAGTTTCTGCTCGGAGACGGGTTGTTCATCTCGGATGGAGACACCTGGAAGCAGCGCCGGCCGCTGGTGGCCGACATCGTCCACGCCAAGAGAGTGCCGTCCTTCGGTCCTGTCATGGAGAAGACGACCAGCGAACTCGTCGAGCGCTGGAACCAGATGCCCGACGGGGCCGAGGTCAACGCACTGCACGAAATGGCGGGCCTGACCGCCGAGATCATTGCACGCAGCGTCTTCGGCAACCAGCTCGGAGACGACAGTGCGGCCGCTGTGACCGAGGGCTTCACCAGCTACCAATCGTTGGTCGATTCCATCAACATCGGCTATTTTCTCGGCTTCGACGACGGGCTTCCTGTCCTGCGCACCCCGAGCCTGCGCCGCTCGGTCAAGCGCATCCATGGGACCATCGACAAGGTGGTGGAGGATCACCTAGCCGGGCGCGGCGACCACAATTCGATGGTCGAACTGCTCATCCGGCGGCAGCAGCGAAATCCGGAGCTGAAGCTCGACCTCGTCGCCTTGCGCAACGAGGCCGCGACCATCTTCATGGCCGGTCACGAGACGACGGCAGCCACACTTACCTGGACCTGGTATCTGCTTTCGAAAGCAGGCTGGATCGAGAAGGCCGTGCACGACGAGATCGCCAGGGTCTGCGGCGACCGGACGCCGACGATCGACGACGTACCCCAGCTCGAATGGTGCCGCGCCGTCATCGAAGAAACGCTTCGCCTTTACCCGCCGGTTCCGATCCTGGCGCGACAGACGCGCGAGGCGGACATGATCGGCGACGTTGCCGCCGAGCCGGGCTCGCTCGTCCTGATCGTGCCATGGCTCTTGCACCGCACGGAAAGTCTGTTCGAAGACCCACACCACTTCCATCCGGAGCGGTTCACCGAAGGCCGTCGCCCGACGCCCTACAGCTTCATTCCCTTCGCCAGTGGTCCGCGCGTCTGCCCGGGCCTGCATTTCGGTCTGACGGAAGCGATCCTCTGCCTGGCGATCATCGCTCAGCGCTACCGGGTTCGCCTGCGCGAACGCCACGCGGTCGAGCCGATCTGCCGGCTGACGCTCAGACCGAAGGGCGGGCTTCCGGTCACTTTACACAGGCGAGAAGGCAAGCCGCATGGCGCCGGATAATCCTGGCCGCAGGGGACCGATTGCCAAGCGCAAAGCCTGGACTTTCGCGGAAGAGCATGCGCCGCGTCTTGCCGACGCATTTGCAGGCGGTGACCGGTCCCGGGCCTTCCGGCGCTATTGGATCTCCGACAATCTGTGGAACCTTGCCAATCTCACTGCCCATTTCGGCATGAAACTCCTGCCGATGGATGCATGCTCACGCCTGGGCGCCGCGCTCGGTCTTTTCGTGGTGCCGCGCTTTCATAAGGTCGCCACGCAGCGCGCCCGGGATACGATCAAACATCTGCGTCCGGACCTGAGCTCCGAGGAACAGGAAGCCTTGTTTCTCGAAAACTGCCAGGCCCAGGGACAGCTGATGACGGAGTTTTCCGTTATCAACAGATTGCAGCGACATGGCGAGAGGTTGCGGACCGACGGCCTTGCTCCGATCCGCGACGTGGCGAAAGACGGCCCCGTCATCCTCGTCGGGCTTCATCTCGGAAATTGGGAAGTCGGGACGATCGCGCTCCGCAGTCTCGGTCTCCAGCCTCATGCCTTCTACGTTCCACCCAAGAGCCGTGCCAAAGCATGGATCGCCGAGCGCGTCCGCAGCAAGGCCGGATTGCGGTTTCTGCCGCCGGGCATGGAAGGAATTCGACCGGCGATCAAGATCCTGAGGAGCGGCGGCGTCGTCAGTATGTTCTGCGACGAAGGCTTTGGCGGCATGATCCGCGGACCGTTGTTCGATCGCAAGCCGCATCAGGAAGGCAATCTCGCGCTTGCCATTCGCCTGGCGCGCATGACGGGTGCCACGATCTGTCCCTGGTACGGCTTGCGCGCCGACGGTTTCCGTTTCGAATGCCAGGCGCTGGAGCCCATCCGGCTTCCGGTTTCAGACGATCCGAACGCCCGCCTCGTGGACGATATGCTGCTGTTGAACGACGCGATCGAGCCCGTCGTTCGTGCGCATCTCGACCAATGGTATTTCCTGGACAACGCGCTTCGGCCGGAATGACGCCTCACGGTTTTCCGCCCTCTTGGCTTCCATGATATGATCAGCGCTTGATGCCTTCAGACCCCGGCCTATTTACATTGGGCGGGGATCCGAGGTCCCCGCATTCCTGACCGATAAAACGGAAGGAGGAGCCCATGGGACTGAAGCATGCGGATATCACCGCTATCCTTGGCCCGGTCGACGAGACACTGATGGCCGAGTTGCTTGCGACGGGCGCCACGGCCGGCGAACTCGCCGAGGCTATTGCCTGGGTCAACAACGACGAGGCGCTGATCGGCGAAGGCCGCCACCTGCCGGCCGGCCGGGTTGCGGCGTTGATCGATATCCTGACGCCGGACAATGACGAGGAACGGGACTTCGCGACCTAGCCGATCAGGCGGCGAGGCTGCGCTAGTGTTTTCGATTGCATGCAAGGTTGCCCCCGCGCGGCGGGCGGCGGGAGCATCAGGCCACGTGTTTTGTGTTGAGGGAGGTCAACGATGGCAGCCAAGGAAGTCAAGTTCAGTAGCGATGCCCGCGACCGTATGCTGCGTGGCGTCGATATCCTCGCCGATGCCGTGAAGGTGACGCTCGGCCCGAAGGGGCGGAACGTGGTGATCGACAAGGCCTTCGGTGCGCCGCGTGTCACCAAGGATGGCGTCTCGGTTGCCAAGGAGATCGAGCTCGAAGACAAGTTCGAGAACATGGGGGCGCAGATGCTGCGCATGGTGGCGTCACGCACCAGCGATGTTGCCGGCGACGGAACGACGACGGCCACGGTGCTTGCTCAAGCGATAGTCCGGGAAGGCGTCAAGGCAATCGCCTCGGGTATGAACCCGATGGACCTCAAGCGCGGCATCGACCTCGCCGTCGAGGCGATCGTGGCACAACTGAAGATCCATGCCCGCAAGATTTCCAACAACGAGGAAATCGCCCAGGTCGGCACGATCTCCGCCAACGGCGACAAGGAAATCGGCAACTATCTGGCACAGGCGATGGAGCGCGTCGGCAACGAGGGTGTGATCACCGTCGAGGAGGCCAAGACCGCCGAGATCGAACTTGAGATCGTCGAGGGCATGCAGTTCGACCGCGGCTATCTCTCCCCCTATTTCATTACCGACCAGGAGAAGATGCGCGTCGAATTTGAGGACCCGTACATTCTCATCCACGAGAAGAAACTCTCCAACCTCCAGGCCATGATCCCGATTCTCGAATCGGTCATCCAGGCGAGCCGTCCCTTGCTGATCATCGCCGAGGATGTGGAGGGCGAAGCGCTTGCCACGCTCGTCGTCAACAAGCTGCGCGGCGGTCTCAAGATCGCAGCCGTCAAGGCCCCCGGCTTTGGAGATCGGCGCAAGGCCATCCTCGAGGACATCGCCATCCTGACGGGCGGCACGGTCATTTCCGAGGATCTCGGCATCAAGCTTGAAAACGTGACGCTCGACACGCTCGGGCACGCCAAGCGGGTGATGGTCGAGAAGGAAAACACCACGATCGTCGATGGCGCCGGAACGAAGGCGGATATCGGCGGACGTGTCAGCCAGATCAAGGCACAGATCGAGGAAACGACCTCCGACTATGATCGGGAAAAGCTTCAGGAACGGCTCGCCAAACTCGCCGGCGGCGTTGCGGTGATCCGGGTTGGCGGCTCGACCGAAGTCGAAGTGAAGGAAAAGAAGGACCGGGTCGACGATGCCCTGCATGCGACGCGAGCCGCGGTAGAGGAAGGCATTCTGCCCGGCGGCGGCGTCGCGCTGCTGAGGGTCGTCCACGCGCTCGACGGGCTCAAGGCCGCCAATGACGATCAGCGCGTCGGCATCGAGATCGTTCGGCGGGCGCTCGAGGCGCCGGCGCGCCAGATCGCCGAGAATGCTGGCGCTGAAGGTTCGGTGATCGTTGGAAAGCTGCGGGAGAACAGTGACTTTGCCCACGGCTGGAACGCCCAGACCGGAGAGTACGGCGATCTGTTCCGCATGGGTGTCATCGACCCCGCAAAGGTGGTGCGCGCGGCGCTGCAGGATGCGGCTTCCGTCGCCGGCCTGCTGGTGACGACCGAGGCCATGATCGCCGAAAAACCGAAAAAGGACGGACCGACGCCGCCGTCTGGTGCTGGAATGGACTTCTGACGGCCGCCAGACGCTCATTCTCGCATGGCGAACGTGACCGTCGAGGGCATTGGGGCCAGTTCAGCCGCGCCGTTCTACGGCAAGCACTGAACCCAGATCACAGGCAGACCATGAAAAAAGCCCGGCGAGACGATCGCCGGGCTTTCGTTTTTGACAGGTCTCTTCGACCTCAATCCTTCTTCTGCGGGATCGGGCGAAGCGCCAGTTCACGCAGCTGGGCCGGCGTCGCCTCGGAGGGCGCCCCCATCAGGAGGTCGACCGCCTGCTGGTTCATCGGGAAAATCGAGATCTCGCGCAGGTTCTTGGCGCCGACGAGCAGCATGACGATGCGGTCGATGCCGAAGGCCATGCCGCCATGCGGCGGTGCGCCATACTGGAAGGCGCGGTAGAGGCCGCCGAACTGGTCTTCGACCTCCTGCTGCGATTTGCCGGTCAACTCGAACGCCTTGACCATGACTTCCGGAAGCTGGTTACGGATCGAGCCGGAGGCGATTTCGAAGCCGTTGCAGACCATGTCGTACTGGTAGGCCTTGATCGACAGCGGATCTTCGCCGTTGAGCGCTTCAAGGCCGCCCTGCGGCATCGAGAAGGGGTTGTGGGCGAAATCGATCTTCTTCTCGTCTTCCAGCCATTCGTAGAACGGGAAGTCGACGATCCAGCAGAATTCGTAGCGGTCGCGGTCGACGAGGTTCAGTTCCTCGCCGGCGCGGGTACGGGCTTCGCCAGCGAACTTGTAGAACTTGGCGGGATCGCCGGCGACAAAGAAGCAGGCGTCGCCGTCATCAAGGCCAAGCTGCGTGCGGATCGCATCGGTGCGCTCCTCGCCGATGTTCTTGGCAAGCGGACCGGCGCCTTCGAGCTTCTCGCCTTCCTTGCGCCAGAAGATGTAGCCGAGACCCGGCTGACCCTGGCTCTGCGCCCAGGCGTTCATGCGGTCGCAGAAGGCACGCGAGCCACCGGTCTTGGCCGGGATCGCCCAGACTTCAACCTTCGGGTTCGAGGCGATCATGTTCGCGAAAACCTTGAAGCCGGAGCCAGCGAAGTGTTCGGTGACCGCCTGCATCTCGATCGGGTTGCGCAAATCCGGCTTGTCGGAACCATACTTGCGGATCGCCGTGTCGTAAGGAATGCGCGGGAACTTTTCCGTCACCGGCTTGCCGCCGGCAAACTCGACGAAGATGTCCCGGATCACCGGCTCCATCGTCGACCACACGTCTTCCTGCTCGACGAAACTCATTTCCAGGTCGAGCTGGTAGAATTCGCCCGGCAGGCGGTCGGCGCGCGGGTCTTCGTCGCGGAAGCACGGCGCGATCTGGAAGTAACGGTCAAAGCCAGCAACCATCAGGAGCTGCTTGTACTGCTGCGGCGCCTGCGGCAGGGCATAGAAGCTGCCGGGGTGGATACGCGACGGAACCAGGAAGTCGCGCGCGCCTTCCGGCGACGACGCGGTCAGGATCGGGGTCGTGTACTCGGTAAAGCCGACTTCGCCCATGTGGCGGCGCATCGACGAGATGATCTGGGTGCGCTTGACGATGTTTTTGTGCAGCGTGTCGCGGCGCAGATCGAGGAAGCGGTACTTGAGACGCACGTCTTCCGGATAGTCAGGCTCGCCGAAGACCGGCAGCGGCAGTTCCTTGGCAGCCGAGAGAACCTCGATTTCCTGGGCGTAGAGCTCGATTTCGCCTGTTGGCATGCCCTTGTTGACGGTGTCGTCGGTGCGTGCCTTGACGAGACCATCGATGCGGATCACCCATTCGCCACGAACGGTTTCCGCGACCTTGAAGGCCGGGCTGTCCGGGTCGGCGACCACCTGGGTCAGGCCGTAGTGATCGCGCAGGTCGATGAAGAGCACGCCGCCATGGTCACGGACACGGTGGACCCAGCCCGAAAGGCGAACGGTGGAGCCGACGTCCGACTTGCGGAGGGCGGCACAGGTGTGGCTGCGGTAACGATGCATCGTTTTATCCCGGAATTGCGAAAGAGCCGCGCAGGCTCGTGGGACACGGCGCGCGGCACATGGTCAAAATCGGGCGGAAAAGCGCATGATGCGCCGGCTTTGTCAAGCCGCGCGACCCGCCGCCGCCCCAGATGGAGATGCGTTCTAAACCAAGGAAACGGCCAGTCCAAGGCCGCTTGAGACAGAAGCAGGCCGAAATGCCGCGAAAAGAACGGCAATCGTCACAATTCGGGGCTGTCCGGCCACGGAATGCGGGGCTACACATTGGAAGGCCCACAGTGATCCCCCGAGTCGCGGCCGCTTTCCCGGATATCGCCTGCCCCATGTCTCAGATTCGCCCGCTCATCCCCCTCCTCGTCACCGCAGGCATCCTCATCGGCGGCAATGGCCTGCAGGGCACCTTCATCTCGCTTCGTGCGTTGGAGGAAGGTTTCTCGACATCCCTGATCGGCGTCGTCGGGGCCGGCTACAATATCGGTTTCGCGCTCGGCTGCGTCTATGTCACCCGCATGCTGCGCGCCATCGGCCACATCCGCACCTTCTCAGCCATGGCGGCAATTGCCTCCGCTGCGGCCATTTCGATGGTGCTCGTCATCAATCCGCTGATGTGGTTTCTGATGCGGCTGCTTGCCGGCATCTGCTTCGCCTGCCTGTTTGCGACCGTCGAAAGCTGGCTGAACGCCAGCGTCACCAACGCCAACCGGGCGCGTACGCTTTCCGTCTATCGCCTCGTCGACCTTGGGTCGGTGACGGCGGCGCAATATGTCATCCCCGGCATCGGCCTCGAGGGCTTCGAACTCTTCGCCATCATCTCCATGGCACTGACACTGTCGCTCGTGCCGATCTCTTTTGCCGACCGGTCGAGCCCGGTAGCGCCCGAAGCGATCCGCTTCGACGTCAAGGCGCTCTGGAACATTTCGCCGCTCGCGACCGTGGGCTGCATCGTCGTCGGCCTTACCAACGCCGCCTTCCGCTCGCTCGGGCCCATCTATGCCCAGGGCATCGGCCTTTCGGTGACGGCGATCGCCACCTTCATGAGCGCCGGCATCATCGGCGGCGTCGTGCTGCAATATCCGCTCGGCCATTACTCGGACCGGATCGACCGCCGGCTGATCATCCTGATCGCCACCTTTGGCTCGCTGCTCGCCGGCCTGTTCCTGGCCTTCGGCGCCGGCAACGACGAATGGCTGAACTTTGCCGGCATCTTCCTCTTCGGCGCCTTCGCGATGCCGCTCTATTCGCTCTGTTCGGCCCATGCCAACGACCATGCCGCCGAAGGTCAGCACGCGCTCGTTTCCGCCGGCATGCTGTTCTTCTGGTCGCTCGGCGCGATCATCGGGCCTCTTTTTGCGTCCTTCCTGCTCGACATCTTCGGGCCGCAGGCGCTGTTCATCTACACGGCGGCGATCCTCTTCCTGTTCATGCTCTACACCCTGCAGCGCATGACGGCGCGTGGGCCAGTGCCCGCCGGAGAGCGGGCGATGCCGTTCCGCAACCTTTTGCGCACCTCGTCCTTCTTCAACAAGCTCGCCGCCGGCAACAACCACAAGCGCAAGGATGGCTGAGCCTGCGGCAAGATGCGCGCAGTTCGGATAATTGCTGAACCCCACAATCAGGTTTAGAACCGGCGGCAACTTGAACAGCAGCCGAGATTGCCGAAATGCCTGTCATCAGCCGCCGCACTTTTCTTCAAGGCTCCGCTGCTCTGGGAGGTGCCTTTGCGCTCGGCGCCGGCATGGCGGCCCGCGCCGGGGCCGCGCCGGATCCGCAGATCCTGACGGCACGCCTCACCGAAGCGCAGATCGCCAGGGATGGCGTGACGCCGAAGGTGATGACCTACGGTTTGGGCGGGGCTGAGAACAGCGGCGTGCCGCCCGTCCTGCGCATGCGCAAGGGTGAGCCTTACGCCGCACGCCTCATCAACCGGCTCGACGAGCCGACGACGGTGCACTGGCACGGCCTCAGGATCGCCAACGCCATGGATGGCGTTCCCGAGCTGACGCAGCCCTATGTCTATCCCGGCGACCAATTCGACTATCTCTTCACGCCGCCGGACGCCGGTACCTTCTGGTACCATCCGCACTGCAACACGCTGACCCAAATGGGCGCCGGTCTCACCGGCGTGATCGTCGTCGAGAACCCCGAGGATCCGGTGTTCGATGCCGAGATCGTGCTCAACCTCCGCGACTGGCGGCTTGGCACGGGCGGCGCCTTCATCGATCCGTTCAAGCCGCGTGATGCCGCGCGCGGCGGGACCTATGGCACGGTGCGCACCGCCAACTGGCAGCAGGAACCGACTTACGACGCACCGGCCGGCGGGCTCATTCGCGTGCGCATCGCCGCGACCGACGTTACCCGCATCTACACGATCGGCCTCGATGGCGCTGAGGCGATGGTGATCGCGCTCGACGGCAACCCGGTCGACAAACCCTTTTCCCTCGATCGCTACGACTTCGGCCCAGGCCAGCGTGTCGACCTAACGTTGCGCATGCCCGATGGCGAGGGCCAGACCGTTTCCCTCGGCAATTTCCGCGGATCGCATCCCTGGACCATCGCACGCTTCCGGGCGATCGGCGCGTCGCTGAAACGCGACCTTAGGGATGTCGCCCCCCTGCCCGCCAACCCGATCGCCGAGGCGGATCTCTCCGTCGCGACCCGTGTGCCGATCGAGCTGACGGCGACGGCCGAGCACAAGGCGGCGCCTTCGATCTGCGGCTCTCTCGGTTATACGTTCTGGGCGATCAACAAGGTGCCGTGGCCGGGCGACACGCCCGATCCGATCGCGCCGATCGAGGAAATGAAGCTCGGCAAGAGCTATGTGCTGCAGATTGCCAACCGGACGCCGCATGCGCATCCGATCCATCTGCATGGCTTGAGCTTCCGCATCCTCAATTCCAACAAACGGACCTTCCTGCCGCCGCCCACCGATACGATCCTGCTTTTGCCCGACGAACAGGCGGAAGTGGCGCTAGTCGCGGACAATCCGGGCGACTGGGTCATCCATTGCCACATCATCGAGCATCAGAAGACCGGCATGACGGGTTATTTCAAGATCGTCTGAGAATTTCGATTGTGACAGATGCCGCGAAGAGCTACACGAAAATCTAAGCCGCATTTTTGCCACAGTGATTTAAATCTGATGATTGAAACAACCACAGACCTTGAGGCCGCCTGCGAGCAGCTGGCCCGTTCAAATTATATTACGATTGACACCGAATTCCTGCGCGAGACGACCTTCTGGCCGGAGCTCTGCCTGATCCAGATGGCGAGTCCGGATCTCGCCGTCATTGTCGACCCGATGGCCAAAGGCATCGACCTTTCGCCCTTCTTCGCGCTGATGGCCAATCCTGAAGTCATCAAGGTATTCCATGCCGCGCGTCAGGACATCGAGATCATCTTCCATCTCGGCAACCTCATTCCGCACCCGATCTTCGACACACAGGTCGCGGCCATGGTTTGCGGCTTCGGCGATAGCGTCTCCTATGACCAGCTCGTCAACCGCGTGACCGGCACGCAGATCGACAAGTCCTCACGCTTTACCGACTGGAGCCGCCGGCCGCTGACCGACAAGCAGCTCGACTATGCGCTCGCCGACGTCACGCATCTGCGCGACATCTACAAGTACCTGGCCGCAGAGCTGGAACGCGAGGGGCGCTCGTTGTGGCTGACCGAGGAGATGGCGATCCTCGAGGCGCGCGACACCTATGACCTGCATCCGGACGACGCCTGGCAGCGTCTCAAGATGCGCGTCAAGAAGCCGATCGAACTCGCCGTCCTCAAGACCGTCGCTGCCTGGCGCGAACGCGAGGCGCGCGCCCGCAACGTGCCGCGCGGCCGCATCCTGAAAGACGACGCCATCTACGAGATTGCCCAGCAGCAGCCGAAGGACGCGGAAGCCCTGGCACGGCTTAGGACCGTTCCCAAGGGCTGGGAACGCTCCAGCGCCGGAACTGCGGTCATCGAGGCGGTCAACGAGGCGCTCGCGATCCCGAAGGCCGATCTGCCGAAGCTACCGCGCCAAAACCATACGCCGGAAGGCGCCGCTGCCGCAGGCGAAATGCTCAAGGTTCTTTTGAAGCTCATCGCCGAAAAGCAGGGCGTGGCCGCGAAGATCATCGCCAACAGCGACGATCTCGACAGGATCGCCGCCGAGGGCGAGAAGGCCGATGTCGGCGCGCTCAAGGGCTGGCGGCGCGAACTCTTCGGTGAAACCGCGCTGAAGCTCATCAACGGCGAAGTGGCTCTTCGTTTCGTCGACAAGAAGATCGAGACGGTGGAGCTCGGCAGCTAGATCACCTTTGCGACAGGTGGCAATGGTATCGGGCGGAGTCAAGTTTCCGCCCGAATCCGGCTCTAGCTGAAAGCCGGGCGGAACAGAATCACCATCGTCTCGAACGAAGGTGACCAGGCGTGGCAGCGCGGCAACGTTACGTGCCGACTGACACGTATGCCGCTTCTTCCGTACCGGGGCTTCCTATGCGTTGGCGCTTCTCCACTTTCGAAGGACTTCTGCTGCTGCTCGTCATCGCGGGCGCAGGGGCAGTTTACGCATGGGTTTTCTATGGAAAGGGCGCCCTGATCGGCGCCACCTATGCGCTCTTTATGTGCCTGCCGATCATTGCTTTCGAGAGGCGCATCATCTTCCGCCGCCTCAATCGGCGGATCCACGCCTTCTCGACGCCTGTCTTCTTTGTCGCCTCGCTTGTGATCTACTTCGTGCTTCTCGATGTCGGCTACGCGGCGGCCGGCCTCATCATGCAGGCGAGCGGCGTTATGGAGGACAACTGGATGGAGGCGATGACGCCATCCAAGACGGTCCTGCTCTTCGCGCTGGGCATCTCGGGTTCGCTCGTCTTCATCCTTAGGGTTCGCGAGCTATTGGGCCGCGATGTCTTTCTGAGCCTGCTGACGGGCCGTTACCGCAATCCGGTCCAGGAAGAGCGCGTCTTCCTGTTCGTCGACCTCGCCGGCTCGACCAGCTACGCCGAGAAACACGGTGACCTTAGGATGCAGGAATATCTCGGCCGGCTGTTCGCAACGATTGCCGACCCGGTGCTGCGCTATCGCGGGTCGATAGACGACTATGTGGGCGATGCTGCCGTCATCACCTGGCCCTTCGACCGCGCCACCAACAATGCGGCCTGCGTTCATTGCGTCTTCGACATCCTGGAAATTATCGATGCGGAGGCGCACCGCTGGCAGAAGGACTTCGGCGAGGTCCCGCGCCTGCGCGCAGCCCTTCATGGCGGCACCATCGTCGCTGCCGAAATCGGCCTCGACAGGCACAAGATTACCTATTTCGGCGATACGGTGAACACCACCGCCCGGCTGGAAGGCTTTTGCAAGACACTCGGCCACCAGGTGCTGATCTCCACCGACCTCGCCCGCAAGATGCGTCTGCCGCACTATGTCCGGGTCGAGGATCTCGGCGAGCACGCTGTCAAGGGCCGTGGGCAGAAGCTCGGTGTTCTGGCGCTGCGTGTCGGAGGCTCGACACCTGCCCTTGCGCCCAGTGCGGCGGAATAGTCATCGTCGGACGATAACCGCCTCAGCCGTGCAGTTTTGCGCCCTTGGTGATCTTGTCGACCACCTTCTTGTCCGCATGGATGGCGATGCCGGCGACCGCCGCATCATCCGGGCTGGTCTCGGCGAAAACCGCGCGATTGGCGCTGTCGTGGCCTGTGGCGAACATGGCGTCGACATAGATCGAGGCTCGTACTTCTCTTTCGATCGCACGCCGTTGAATGTTGCCGAGCGTCTTCCCATCTGCGGCGAGCACGATGATCGGCTGGACGCTCAGGGCGTTGTAGACGTTGCCGGCGCCATCGCGATAATCTTCACCGATGATGTCGGGGTTCTGCCCGGCAATACCGGTGGCGAGGAAAGCGGTGACGTTCAGCTTCTGCCAGGTTGCCAGGTCTTCGCGCAATACGATCGCAAATTTGGTATCGAACATGACGGTCATCTCCATTTCAGCCCGACAGGGCGTGCCGGAAGACGCATTATCGGACGATGCCGTGCTTGATCTTGAACGATTGTGCGGCTCGCCCGGCGATGGCATCCGGGTCGCTCCCGCAGTCGATGGCATCGAACGCATAGAGGCACGGCTGCACGGGAAATTCTTCGAGCCGCACCGCCACGACACCTATGCGATCGGCGTGACGCTGGGTGGCGTCCAGACGTTCCAGTACCGCGGTGAAAGCCGTTTCAGCAGGCCCGGAAGCATCATCATCCTCCACCCGGACGAGGTCCACGATGGCGGCGCGGGAACGGAGATGGGACTACGCTACAGGATGATGTATCTGCAGCCGGAACGCTTGCTCGCCGCGCTCGGCGAAACGGCGCGCGCCCTGCCCTTCGTCGCAGCACCTGTCGTGGGTGACGAGGCTCTGCGGCAGGCGGTCGGAGAAGCCGTCATGGATCTCGACAATGGCATCGACGAGTTGGCGCTTGACGACATCCTCGTTCGGATCGCGGAGGGCCTCTACCGGCATGCCGGCGCCAAGGACATCAAGCCCGGAAAGGCCGACAAGCAAGCCGTTCTGGAGGCAACCGAATACCTTCGCGCCAATCTCGAACGGTCCGTCGGTTCGCAGGAACTCGAGGCCGTCAGCGGGCTCGATCGCTTCACGCTGGCGAGGCAGTTCCGCAAAGTTCTCGGCACAAGCCCGCACCGCTATCTCCTGATGCGCCGGTTGGAGCGCGCCCGGCAGATGATTGCCAGGGGAGAAAATCTTGCAGGTGCCGCGCTCGAAACCGGCTTTGCCGACCAGGCGCACTTCACCCGCCATTTCAAGCGCGCCTATGGCATCACGCCTGGACGCTGGGCGACCCTCGCAGCTACGGGTTGAGCCTGTCACCAAAGCTTCATCCCCCTGTCAGGTAAGCATCACCCAACCGTCATCAAAGCCGCCTATCGGATGGCCGTCTACAGCGCCGCGCGTCTCACCAGACGCGCCAACCCATGGTGACTTTCATGACGAAAACGCTTCTCGCCACCGCGGCACTCTCCCTTTTGATGACGATGGCCGCCTCGGCCGAGGAAAAGTCCTTTACCGCAACGCTGAAGGGTCACGCGATCCTGCCGGCGAACACGATCATTGCGGCCCCTTCCGACGCGCCTGAATACCTGAAAACCTCGGGCAAGTTCACCACACCTGACCGCAAGCGCGCAGAAGCGCTCGACACCGTGCCGGGCAAGGACGGCGTTCGCCCGACCGGTCTTTCGCTCCCCTTCGACGGCCAGCCGATGCAGGGCTTTTCCGGCATCAAGGCGATGGAAGACGGCACCTTCTGGAGCCTCTCCGACAATGGCTTCGGCAACAAGCTGAACTCCACCGACGCCATGCTGATGCTGCATCACGTCAAGATGGACTGGGATGGCGGCAAGGTCGAAGCGCTGAAGACCCTGTTCCTCACCGACCCGGACAAGAAGGCACCCTTCCCGATCGTGATGGAAGGTTCTGACAAGCGCTATCTCACCGGGGCGGATTTCGACGTCGAATCGATCCAGCCGGTCGCCGACGGCTTCTGGGTTGGCGAAGAATTCGGACCCTACATCCTCAAGTTCGATCTCGATGGCAAGCTGACGGACGTGATCCCGACCACGGTCGACGGCAAGCCGGTCCTGTCGCCCGACAATCCGACGCTGACGCTGCAGGCCGATCCGTCGAAGAAGACGCCCGCTTTCAACCTGAAGCGCTCCGGCGGCTATGAAGGCATGGCTCTTTCCAAGGATGGCAGCAAGCTTTACGGCCTGCTCGAAGGCCCCCTCTGGACGGACGGCGAAACGGTCGAGCAGGCCGATGGCCGCCCGGCGCTGCGCATCATCGAACTCGATGTCGCGAGCAAGGCCTGGACCGGTCGTAGCTGGCTCTATCCGCTGGCTGAAGGCGGCGAGGCGATCGGCGATTTCAACATGCTCGACGACAAGACCGCGCTGGTGATCGAACGCGACAACGGCGCCGGCACGGTCGACAAGGCCTGCGCCGACCCGAAGGACCCGAAGCCGGACTGCTTCGCCACCGGCTCCAAGGTCAAGCGCATCTACAAGATCGCCTTCGACGACAGCAATGTCGGCAAGGCCGTCCGCAAGATCGGCTACATCGACCTGCTCAAGATCGCCGACCCGGATAACAAGAAGCGCCAGGGCGGCGGCGAAGGCTTCTACGACATGCCCTTCGTCACCATCGAGAACGTCGACCGCGTCGATGAGACCCACATCATCGTCGGCAACGACAACAACCTGCCGTTCTCGGCCGGTCGCGCGCTCGACAAGGCCGACGACAATGAATTCGTGCTGCTCGAAGTCGGCGACTTCCTGAAGGCCGAATAATCAAAAAGGGCGCGCCAGCCAAAGTTGGCGCGCCCTTTCCGCAAGAAACAAGATTTTCCTCAGCCTCAGCTTTCGAAGTGGAAAGCGAGCCTCTTGCCGGTGAGCTTGCCGAGTTGCTGCAGGCGCCCATCCAGCCGCTCGCCGGCAAACTCCGAATAGGCGGCCGGAACGACGATTTCGAGATCCACGTCCGGCTGGGACGACTTGCGGAACGTCAGGTTCTGCGTAATCCCCGGCATCGACGCCGAGAACAGGTAGGCGACACGCAGCAGGCCGCCGAGCAGCTTCGCCAGTTCCAGCAGGCGCGGCGTGGTGATACCGGCCAGCGCGTTCGTGGCGCCGTCATCGTTCAGCCCTTCGAAGCGGTAATAGTTGGCAAGCGCGATATAGGCGCGGCCCGCATGGGTGATACCGGAGAAGGTCGAGTGGGCGATGATGTTCAGCGCCTGCAGGCCGCGATAGTCGGGATGCGCGCGCCAACTGATGTCGGCGAGCAGGCACGCGGCCTGACGGTAGCGGCTTTCCTCTTCCGTCTCCTCGATACCGAAGAACGGCACCATGCGGCCCGTCCAGTCCGCCAGTTCGCGGGCGTGCTCCGGGGAGCGCGCACGCAGGATGGCGATTTCGTTCGCCGCCGTCAGCAGCGGATCCTGGGCGCGTTCCTCGTCCTTCAGCAAGGAGAACAGATAGCCTTCGCGTACACCGAGCGCCGAGAACGATATCCGTTCCGGCTCCATGATCGACAGGGCTTCCTGCATGGCGATCGCCCCGAACGGCAACAGCGTGCGCCGGCTTTTCGAGATCGTCGCATAGGCCGACGGCTTGATGTTCTTCGGCTCGATCACTTCAGGCAGCAGCGCCATCGCCTCGCCGTAGGAAATCTCGTAGCCCTGCATCATGTGCAGCGGATAATCCCGAGTCTCCATGTGCAGCTTGGCAATCGAGCGCCAGGTGCCGCCGACAGCATAGAAGGTGCGGCCTGTACCGGTCTTCAGCACGGCCGAGCTTTTCATGAACTTGCGCACCCAGGTGCGCGCTTTCGTGAGTGAGCCATTGCTGTGTTCGAACAGCCGGATGCCGCCGAGCGGCAGGGTGATACCCTTGCCGATCTTCGTGCCCGAGACGTCGACGAGCTCAAGGGAGCCGCCGCCAAGGTCGCCGACGACGCCATCAGGATCGTGATAGCCGCTGACGATACCCATCGCGGAATAATAGGCCTCCTCCTCGCCAGTGAGGATACGGACCTTATGGCCGAGGATCGCCTCCGCCTTCTCGATGAAGGCCGGGCCGTTGCTTGCCTCGCGTGCTGCCGCCGTGGCGAGCACATACACCGATATGGCACGCGCCTGCTTCGAGAGCGCATGGAAGCGATGCAGCGCCTTGAGCGCACGCTCGACGCTTTCTTCGTCCATGCGTCCGGTAGCGTCGATGCCCTTGCCGAGACCGCACATCACCTTTTCGTTGAACAGCATGGCCGGCGAGCGGCTCAGGCCTTCATAGACGACAAGGCGGATGGAGTTCGAACCGATATCGATAACGGAAACCGGGCGGATGCCGGGCAGACGCCCCTGCGCTTCTGATTCGACCATGCAATTCCAGTTTATTTGTGCCAGCCGCTCTTCCAGCCAGCTATGAGCTTCGGTGCGCTGGACTTCAGGGCTTCACCCCGGCCGGAGAGGCTGGGATTGGTCATGAAATAGTGCTGTGCGTTGAAAGGCTCGGCGTCTTTGCCGACTTCCATCCGGCGAGAGGTGCCATCAGGAAGAATTTCGTAGCTCTGCTGGTTGTCGATGAGATTGCCCAGCATGATCTGCGACAGAACCTGTTCGTGCACAGTCCGGTTGATGAGAGGCACGAGCGTCTCGACCCGCCGATCCAGATTGCGCGGCATCATATCCGCCGAGCCGATATAGACAAGGGCATTTTCCGATGGAAGCCCATGGCCGTTGCCGAAGCAGAATATGCGGGAATGTTCGAGGAAACGGCCGACGATGGACTTGACACGGATGTTGTCGGAGAGCCCAGGGACCTGCGGCCGAAGGCAGCAGATGCCGCGCACCACGAGGTCGATCTCGACGCCGGCGCGGCTCGCCTTGTAGAGCGCGTCGATGATTTCCGGATCGACGAGCGAGTTCATCTTCATCCAGATCGAGGCCGGGCGCCCGGCCTTGGCATGCTCGATCTCTTCGTCGACGTGCTTGAGGATGCGCGGGCGCAACGTGTGCGGCGAAACCGCGAGCTTCATGCCGGCCTCCGGCTCGCCATAGCCGGTGATGAAGTTGAAGATGTTCGCCATGTCGTGGGCGATCACCGGGTTGCAGGTGAAGAACGACAGGTCGGTATAGATCTTCGCCGTCACCGGGTGGTAGTTGCCGGTGCCGAGGTGGCAGTAGGTCCTGAGCTTGCCCTCCTCGCGCCGCACCACCATCGACATCTTGGCGTGGGTCTTGAGTTCGATGAAACCGAAGACGACCTGCACGCCGGCGCGCTCGAGATCGCGCGCCCAGCGGATATTGGCCTCCTCGTCGAAACGGGCCTTGAGCTCGACCAGCGCCGTCACCGACTTGCCGGCTTCGGCCGCATCGATCAGTGCGCGCACGATCGGGCTGTCGTTCGAGGTGCGGTAAAGCGTCTGCTTGATGGCGACCACTTCAGGATCGTGTGCCGCCTGCAACAGGAACTGCACGACGACATCGAAGGATTCATAGGGGTGGTGAACCACCATGTCCTTCTCGCGGATCGCGGCCAGGCAATCGCCGGCATGTTCGCGCACGCGCTCTGGAAAACGCGGATTGTACGGCTCGAAGCGCAGATCGTCGCGTGGAGCCTTGGTAATTTCGGACAAAGTGTTGAGCGCCAGCAGTCCGGGCAGGACCGCGATCCGGTTTTCCGGAACGCCGAGCTCCTGCACCACGAACTGGCGCAGCGACGCCGGCATTTCCGAGTCGGTCTCGATGCGGATCACCGAACCGCGGCGACGGCGCTTCAACGCGGTTTCGAAGAAGCGCACCAGGTCTTCGGCCTCTTCCTCCACTTCGATATCGCTGTCGCGGATGATGCGGAAGGTACCGGAACCCTTGACCTCGTAGCCGGGGAACAGCCGGTCGATGAACTGGCTGACCATATCTTCGAGCGTAATATAGCGGATGACGTTCTTGACATCAGGCAGTCGGATAAAGCGATCGAGCGCGACCGGAAGGCGCAAGAGCGCGGTCATCGGCTCGCGGCCGGTCTTGCTGACGAGCTGCAGGCCCATCGAAAAGCCGAGGTTCGGAATGAACGGGAACGGATGGGCCGGGTCGATCGAGAGCGGCGTCAGCACCGGGAAGATCGACTGGTCGAACTCGTTGGCAAGCCAGCTCCTGTCCTGCGCCGACAGCGACGCCGGGCGTACGATCAGGATGTCTTCCTTGGCGAGATACTGCTGCAGCACCGCAAGCGAGGCCTGCTGCTCCATCTGCAGATTGTCGATTTCCTTGAGGATGTCTTCGAGCTGTTCGACCGGCGTCTTGCCATCGGGCGAGCGCATGGAAAGGCCCTGGCGCACCTGCCCTTCCAGGCCCGCAACGCGCACCATGAAGAACTCGTCGAGGTTGGCAGCGGAGATCGACAGGAAGCGAATCCGCTCCAGCAGCGGATGTGCCGTATTCAGCGTTTCTTCGAGCACGCGACGATTGAACTGCAGCCAGGAGAATTCGCGGTTGATGAAGCGCTGCGGGCTGGTCAGCAGATCGATGTCCTCCACTGCCGCCTGGTTTTCGTTCACCGCCGATACCGCGTTATCCATGCTCATTCGATCCCATTGCTCCGGTTGCACCGGCTATCTCAGTTTGACGACGGTTCTGTGACAGTCAATCGGACCGCCGCTGATTCCCCAGTTCTTCGAGAACTTCGGAAGCAAGTGCCCGGCTGAGCTTCGTGCCGCGCGAGAGCGCCAGATGGTCGATGCGCTCGACGATCGTCTGCGCCGCCTCCAGCGACCGCTCCATGCGCTGAACGATATAGCCCACGAGCCGCTCGTCGACGAAGAGCTGGCGGTCGGCGAAAAGCTTGATCAGCACCTGCGTCAACAAGTCGTCATCCGGCTCGCCGATCTCGACGACGGTCGCCGCCTTCAGGCGCGAGCGCAGATCCGGCAGCGTCACAGGCCAGGACATCGGCCAGAGCCGCGTCGTCATCAGGAGGCCGGTGCCATGTTGGCGCACGTTGTTGATGACGTGGAACAGCGTCGTGTCGTCAAAGCCGCTGCGGTCGGCGTCTTCGAAGAGAACAGGCTTCTCCGCCGCAATCAGCGCGGCATCGGAGCCGGCGAGCGGATGGATCGTTTCAGCCCCTGCCCGCTCTTTCCAGATGCTGGCCAGATGCGATTTTCCGGAGCCGACCGGCCCGGCGATGATGACGACCGGCGACGGCCAGTCGGGCCAATGGTCGACGATGGCGATCGCAGCGCTCAGCCTGTCGGAGACGAGCAGATCCTCACGACCCGTCGCCGGGTCGTGGCCGAAGGCCAGGGGTAGTTGTTCGAATGGGCGTTTTGTCATGCTGTACTCGGGACAATCGTCGGAAATCAGGCGGCCTTGTCGCTCTTCGCCTTCTTTTCCACGGCCTTGCCGTGCCCATGATAGAGGTCGCTATCAAGGTACCGCTGGATGCCGAAGCGGACAAGCACGCCGATGGCCGCCGCTGCCGGCACCGCCACCAGCAGACCGACGAAGCCGAAGAGCGCGCCGAAGGCAAGGAGCGCAAACATCAGCCAGACCGGATGCAGGCCGACACTTTTACCCACCAGCTTCGGCTGGAGGATGTTGCCCTCCATGAACTGGCCGCTGAAGAAAACTGCAAGCACGAGGCCGATCCAAAGATAGTCCGGCCAGAACTGCACCAGGGCGACGCCAACGGCGAGCACGAGGCCGACCATGGATCCGACATAGGGAATGAAGCTGATCATGCCGGCGAAGAGGCCGATCAGCAGGCCGAAATTGAGGCCGACCAGTGACAGGCCGATACCGTAATAAAGGCCAAGGATGACGCAGAGCGAGCCCTGCCCGCGGACGAAGCCGGCGATCGTCGTGTTCATGTCGCGGGCGATCTGGCGCACATCCGAGACGTAGTCGCGCGGAACCCAGCTGTCGACCTTCTCCACCATCCGGTCCCAGTCGAGCAGAATATAGAAGGCGACGACGGGGGTAACGACGAGCAGCGAGATGACGTCAAGCAACGCCACGCCGGAGTTCCAGATCTGCTGGAAGAGCGTACCGACGAATGCCGCCCCCTGCTCCAGCAGCTTGCCGGAACTCTGCTTGAGCGACGGCATCTGGCTCGCCAGCCAATCGGGGATCAGCCGCGTCTGCGCTTCGTTGACCAGCACTTGCAGCTTGGCGGCGTAGCCGGGGATATTCGCGATGAAATCGGCCGCCTGGCTGACGACCACAGGAATGATGACCATGAGCGCCAGCACGAAGACCACAACGAAGCCGATCAGGATGACGACCGTCGCCATCAACCGGCTGAGGCCCAGCCGCTCGAGACGGTCGGCGACCGGATCGAGGAAATAGGCAAGCGCCATGCCTGCAAGGAACGGCAGCAGGATCGAGCTGAAAACCATGAGGAAGGCAATGAAGGCGGCAAGCACCAGCAGCCAGAAAATAACCTGGCGCTGCAATCCGGAACCGCTGACCTTGATATCCATGACACTCCCTTTAGATCGCGATGATTTTAGGTCGGATCGACCTGAAATCATAACCGTGGTCGCTTCTCACAAGCGAGAGCCGGATGCGGGCGGAAAACCGCACACCCTTTTGCCCATCCCGCTCTGGCGCGCCGCATGCGCCGATCGCGTATCACAACCCTTTAAAGGAGATAGGGGGCGGCGCGGGCGCCGGTCAAGTCCAACCGGGCGAGGCCGCACGGTTTGGAGCCATGCTGCTTCGCTTCTATCGTGGGATATGGGCAAAATGTTGAAAAAACGCCGCCAATCCGTGGTCTCGGCTTGCACTCCCTTGCCTGCCGTGCCAATCGCATCCGCAAAATACCTGTCGCACGACGAGCCTTGGAGAACGAGCATGAGCCAGTCGGGAAAGAACGGCCTCACCTATAGCGACGCGGGCGTGGACATCGACGCCGGCAACCTGATGGTCGAGAAGATCAAGCCACATGTGCGCTCGACTAGGCGTCCGGGTGCCGACGGCGAGATCGGCGGCTTCGGCGGTCTCTTCGACCTGAAGGCGGCAGGCTTCACCGACCCGGTTCTGGTCGCGGCCAATGACGGCGTCGGCACCAAGCTCAAGATCGCCATCGACGCCAACAAGCACGACACCGTCGGCATCGATCTCGTCGCCATGTGCGTCAACGACCTGGTGGTTCAGGGCGCCGAGCCGCTGTTCTTCCTCGACTATTTCGCGACCGGCAAACTCGATCCGGACCAGGGTGCCGCAATCGTCGCCGGCATTGCCAGCGGCTGCCGCGAAGCGGGCTGTGCGCTGATCGGCGGCGAGACGGCCGAAATGCCGGGCATGTATTCGGGCGGCGACTATGATCTCGCAGGCTTTGCCGTCGGCGCTGCCGAACGCGGCCAACTGCTTCCCGCCGGCGACATCGGCGAAGGCGACGTCATCCTCGGCCTCGCATCGTCGGGCGTTCACTCCAACGGCTATTCGCTGGTACGCAAGATCGTCGCGCTCTCGGGCCTCGCCTGGGACGCGCCGGCACCCTTCGGCGAAGGCACGCTCGCCGATCTCCTGATGACGCCGACGCGCATCTATGTGAAGCCGCTCTTGAAGGCGATCCGCGAGACCGGCGCGATCAAGGCGCTCGCCCACATCACCGGCGGCGGCTTCCCCGAGAACATTCCGCGCGTGCTGCCGAAGCATCTCGCCGCCGAGATCGATCTCGATGCGATCCAGGCGCCGAAGGTGTTCTCGTGGCTTGCACAGACCGGCGGCGTTGCTGCCAATGAAATGCTGCGCACCTTCAACTGCGGCGTCGGCATGATCGTCGTCGTTCCGGCCGACAGGGCTGCGGAGATCGCCTCTGTGCTGACCGGCGAAGGCGAGACCGTCTTCACCCTCGGCCGGATGGTCGCGCGCGACGAAGGTGCTGCCGGCACGATCTACAAGGGCACCCTCGCCCTATGACGACTGAGGTCTCGACGGGCAAGAAGCGGGTCGTCGTCTTCATTTCGGGCGGCGGCTCCAACATGCTGGCGCTCGCGAAGGCTGCTGCCGAGCCGGGCTTCCCGGCCGAAATCGTTGCGGTCATCGCCGACAAGGCGGATGCCGGCGGCCTCGTCAAGGCGGCAGCACTCGGCATTGCCACACGTAGTTTCCTGCGCAAGGATTTCGACAGCAAAGACGCCCACGAGGCGGCAATCCTTGCCGAACTCGACCGCCTGTCGCCCGACATCATCTGCCTGGCCGGTTACATGCGACTGCTTTCGGCAACCTTCATCCAGCGCCATCAAGGGCGGATCCTCAACATCCACCCCTCGCTGCTGCCGCTCTTCCCCGGCTTGCACACCCATCAGCGGGCGATCGACGCCGGCATGAAGGTCGCCGGCTGCACGGTGCACTTCGTGACCGAAGGCATGGACGAAGGCCCGATCCTCGCGCAGGCAGTGGTGCCGGTTCTCCCCGGCGATACGTCGGATAGCCTTGCAGCGCGGGTGCTGACCGTCGAGCACCGCACCTATCCGATGGCGCTCCGGCTGATGGCCGAGGGCAAGGTGCGCATGGAAGGCGGCCGCGCCGTGAGCCAGAGTGCTGCCGAAGCGAACGCCACGCTGATCTCGCCTGCCGCCTGATTAGAGCACCCCGCTTTCAGTGAAATTACTAGAAGCGGAAGCTGGACCAATTCATCACTTCGCCGACGCCAGCCTGCGGTCGAGTGCGTCGAGCACGCGCCTTGTCAGTGCTGGATAGTCCTCGTCGAAGTGGTGGCCACCGTCGATGCCGATGACGTCAACGCCGGTGCCCTTCAATTCAGGGCAGGCATCATCCTCTTCGTCGGTGCCGTAGATGCATTGCACGAGCGCTGGATCGATGCGCTTGATGTCGTCGAGCGGATCGCCGCCCTTGCCATCGCCTTCCGCACCCAGCCAGCCGAGCACCGAGACCTTGTAATCGACCATGTGCGACAGCGCCATCAGCGTCACCTGGCGCACATGCGCCTTTTCGCCTGATGGCAACAGATTGAAGGTTCGCGGCAAGACGTCGGCACCGAAGGAATAGCCGATCAGGAGCACATTGCGGACGTTCCAATGCTTGCGATAGTAGCTCATCACCTTGGCGAGGTCGTCCGCGGTCGCCTGGGGATCGCGCTCGGACCAGAAGTAATGCAGGGAATCGAAGCCGACGACGGGAACGCCCTGTTGCTGGAGGACGTCCCCGACCTCCTTGTCGATGTCGCGCCAGCCGCCGTCACCCGAATAGATCACCGCCATCGTATCGCGCGTCGGCTTGGCGTCGAGAACGGTCAGCGGCAGACCGAATGGGTTGCCGGCGTCGCTCTCGCTGTCGATGATATCCGAGAGGTGGTCGGACAATGCCGTGAAGGCGTCATCGTCGCTGTCTTCCTGATCGACATCCGGATGCTTGGCGATGAGCGCGGCCACATGCGAACGACCATCCGCGGAGGCTGCCGGCGAGAAGACGACAGAGACCGGGTCCGGCAAGGCGCCGTCGGTCAAGCCATAGACCATGCGGTCGCCTTTCTTCACCTTATCGGCCGGCGTGCAGAGCTGCTTCTTGAGCGCGATCCCCTCTTCCGGGTCGACCGCCAGCGTCTGGCCGATCGTGGCCGGAGGTGTCTGGGCGGCAATCGCGAGCGCCATGGCGCCACCGGCGCCGACGCCGGCGACGATGGGCAGCTGGTAGGTGTCGCTGCCGATGGCGCGCTGTACCTGCTGGCTGAGCGATTCGATATCGGCGACCATGTAGATGCAATCGCCGTCGTCCTTGGCGAGCGACGCGAGATAAGCCTTGAGGTCGATACCGATGACGACGGTCTTGTCACCGGTGAGCGTATCGGCGACCGCCTGCTCCTTGTCCATCCAGCCGGAAGCATCCGAAAGCAGCACGACCAGTGCGGTCGCCTTTTCCTTGGGCAGCATGATGTGCGGCGACGGGATCATCCCGGTATCGTAGCTCTTCGGCGCGTCTTCCGCGGCAGCAGGAAGAATGGAAGCCGAAAGCAGCAGCGCCGCCGAGGTGAGGCATTTCCAGGCGTTCGCGACACGGATCATTTCTTCACCACTCCCTTGAGACCGCCGCCGATCAGGAATGTCGCATCCATCAAGGCGAGGATCGGATTGATGCCGCCGCTGGCGACAAGATAGCGCGGTTGCCACTGTGGATGAAACTTCGACTTGAAGGCGCGCAGACCCTTGAAATTGTAGAAGCGCTCGCCGTGCTCGAAGAAGGTGCGGCCGGCTCTGTCCCACACCGGCGCGATCTGACGCGTCGACATGCCGGAAAGCGGCGCCATGCCGAGATTGAAGGCGCGAAAGCCTTCCGCCTTCAGATATTCCATCACCTGGGCGAAGAGGAAATCCATGGCACCTTTCGGCGCGTCCGGCGAGAAACGCATCAGATCGACGGTGCCCTCCTCCTTCGTCCCGGTCACGAGGAGGTTGGCGAAAGCGACAATGCGTCCGTTGCATGTAAGGATCGCAACCGGCTGCTCGGTCAGATAGTCCGGATCGAAGGCGCCGAGCGAGAAGCCCTTTTCCTTGGCGTTGTGATGGGCGAGCCAGGCATCGGAAACAGCCGTCAGGTCGGCCATGATTTCAGGAACGTCCGCCGGCGGTACGACCTGGAACTCCAGCCCGTCGCGCTGGGCGCGGCTGACCTGCTGGCGCAGGTTTGCCCACTTGCCGCCCTTCATCTCGAAACGGGCGAGATCGACGCGCGCCAGTTCACCAAGCCGGAAGGCGCGCAGCCCCGCATCGGCATAGTAGGAGAGCCCTTCGGGCGAAACCTGGTAGAAGACCGCCCGGCAGCCGGCGGCGCGCGCCTTCTCGATGAAATGCCAGATCAGTTCCGGCCAGGCGTCGATCGGGCCGACCGGATCGAAGAGCGCGATCCAGGAACGGGCCCGCTGGCCGTACATGATGAAGGCCCGCTGGTCGGCCGAGAACAGGATGCTCTTGTCGCCCATGCGCACCAGATTGGCGTCGGACATGTTCTGCGCCTCGACGATTGCCAAGGCCCGCTCCATCGCATTGTCCGAGGCGGGCTCCGCCGCCCCGGTTGCCGGGCGCATCAGGCTCCAGATGGAAAGCATGCTGGCGCCGATGGTGACGCCCAGAAGCGCCCGCAGCCCACGCGGCGCCTCGGCGGAGAACTCGAACTGCCACCAGAGCTCGTGGCTGTATTCGACATCGCGGTAGACGAAGAGCAGGACGACCAGTCCGCCGAGGCAGATGACCCCAAGCGCCGTCAGCCACGGTATGGTGAGCGCCTGGCCGAAGAGAGATGCCGGCCGAACGAACAGGCGTCGGCTGACGAGCAGCCCCAGGAGGAAGAAGGCGAGCATGCCCGCTTCCACCACCGCGATCGCCTTGATCAGCGACAGCAGGAGTGCGGCGATCGCAATCACGATCGACGCCCACCAGGCACCATCCAGGCGCAGCGCCAGGCCGCGGGAGACGACGACGAGCGCAAGGCCGAGCAGGCTTGCGAGGAAATGGGCACCCTCGACGATCGGCAGGGGCAGCAGGCTTTCAAGAAAGGCCAGATTTTCGTCCGGCGTCGGCGTCACGCTCGAAAGCACCAGCATGATCGCGAGCACGATGCCGAGCGTCGCCAGCAGCAGCGGCGTCATCCGGCCGCCAACGCGCCGCACACTTGAGGCAACCGGATGGCCGGAGAGCTGGCGAAGCTCGATGCCGATAACGACGGCAATCGCAATCACCAGCGGCAGCACGTGATAGATGACGCGATAGAGGACCAGTGCGCCGAGAATGGTATCGACATCGGTATTGTGGCCGAGCGTCGCGATGATGATCGTCTCGAAGACCCCGAGACCGGCCGGAACGTGGCTGAGGACACCGACGCCGACGGCGAGCGAGTAGACGGCGAGGAAAGCCGGCCAGCCGATGGTGCCGGCCGGCAGGAGCACATAGAGGACGGTCGCCGAAGCGGCGAGATCGAGTGCCGTCACCAGGAACTGGCGCGAGACCGTGCGCGAATCCGGCAGCCGCAATGTCAGGCGTCCGAGGCTGACCTCGCGGCCGTCGCGCGCAAGGAAGAACACGGTGAACAAGCCGCCGAGGATGACGACGGCGATCAGGCGCAGGAGCAGCGGATCGAGCCCGGTCATCGGCGCCACATATTCGCCGACCGCAAGCAGGCTGAGGCAGGTTACCGTCAGAAGGCCGAGCCCGAAGGCAAGCGTCACGAAGGCAATGATCCGGCCAATGTTTTCCGGCTCGATGCCGAGGCGGGAATAGGACCGGTAGCGGATCGCGCCACCGCTCAAGGCGCCGAAACCCGCGGTATTGCCGACCGCATAGGCGCAAGCGGCCGTCAGCGCCACATCCGCATAGGGCAATTTGCGCCGGACATAATCGAGCGCGCCGACGTCATAGAAGGTCAGCGCCAGGAAGCTCAGCGCCGTGAAGAACACCGCCGCCGCAAGCGACGCCCAGGGCGTATCTGCCAAGGCTTGGACGACTTCATCGTACTGAACTTCGGATGTCAGGTGAAAGATCGCAAAGCCGAAGAGAGCGATCACAAATAGCGTACCGGCGGCCGAAAGATAACGACGGTTGCGGCGCAGGAAGGAAATCCAGCCCCCCTCCGCCTGCTGCTCGTCGTCAGTTGCGCTTTCCGAAAGGGAGGATGTCATGGGGCGCCCATGTCAATGATGAGAACATCAGCGCTTTAGCTTACCCGATACCGATCAAAAAGTGAAATATCCGTAATAAATTATCTTCTTATAAAACAATGATTTAGCTAGCGAGTTCGTTGCGGTTGAGCCTTGCCCATTGCAGAAGCATGATCGTCTTGGCGTCGCAAATCTCGCCGGTGGCGATCATGGCGAAGGCCTGATCAAGCGGTATTTCGAGAACTTCGATGTCCTCCCCCTCATGCGCAAGCCCGCCGCCATCCCCACGCTTTTCCGTGACGTCGATGTGGCCGACGAAAAAGCTCGTGCGTTCGGTGAGCGCGCCTGGGCTCATATAGGCATCGAAAAGATGGGTGGCGCCTTCGACATGGTAGCCGGTCTCTTCCAATGCCTCGCGGGTGATCGCAACTTCCGGGGTGTCGTCGTCCAGCAACCCGGCCACCGCTTCGATCATATAGGCCTGGTCCCCCTGCAAGAGCACGGGAACGCGCAACTGCCGCACGAGCACCACGCATTGCCGTTTGCTGTCGACGAGCAGGATGGTCGCGGCACTGCCATGATCGTGAACCTCGCGCTTCAAGGTCGCGGTCACGCCGTTCGACATGTCCTGTTCGAGCGTCACTTCCTCAAGATGGATGAACCCGTCCCAAAGCGTGCGGCGACCGATAATCCTGACGCGCGGATCGTGATGTGTGCTCATGCAAGGTCCTTCAAGGTGGCAATATTCCGGCAGCGCCGGTGATCAGTGAACGTGTTCCGTTGCCGCGCGGTCTTCGCGCTCCATCTGCAAGGTCGTGTGGTGCAGGTCGAACTCTTCGCGCAGCCGCTCTTCGATCGCCCGGCGCACCGTTTCGCCATCGGCGCCCTCGGCGAGCACCGCATGGGCGGTCAGCGACGGCTGGCTTTGGGTGATTGCCCAGAGGTGAAGGTCATGCACCGAGGCGACACCAGGCACGGCGGCGATCGTCGCATGGACATCGGCGAGCCGCATGCCCGGCGGCACACCCTCGAGCAGGATATTGATGCACTCCTTCAGCAGCACCCAGGTGCGCGGGAAGACCATGAAGCCGATACCGACGGCGAGCAGGGAGTCCACCCATTGCCAGCCGGTGAACCAGATGACCGCGGCACCGACGATGACGGCGAGCGAGCCGAGCATATCCGACCAGACCTCGAGATAGGCGCCCTTGACGTTGAGGCTTTCATCCTTGTGGCTGGTCAGGAGCCGCATCGAGGCGAGATTGACGAGCAGGCCGATGACGGCGATCACCAGCATCCCGCCCGACTGGATTTCCTGCGGCTCCGACAGGCGCTTCCAGGCTTCGTAGAGAATGTAGAAGGCAACGGCGAGCAAGAGCAGCGCGTTGAAGGCGGCCGCCAGGATTTCGAACCGCGCATAACCATAGGTGCGCAGCAGGTCGGACGGGCGCCGGCCCACATGGATGGCGACGAGCGCGATCGCAAGGGCCGCCGTATCGGTCAACATGTGCATGGCGTCGGAGATCAACGCCAGGCTGCCGGTCAGTACCCCGCCGACGACCTCCGCCAGCATGAAGCCGCCGGTCAGGCCAAGCGACGCCCAGAGCCTCGAAACCGGCGTGCTGCTGACATCTGCATGGTGGTGGTCGCCGCTCATGGAGGATTCCGTCTGCCGTTGAACAACCTGATTTAGCGGGCCATCCTGACCCAGACCCGGTTGTCGTGGAAGGCGGCACCGCCATAGGGCGCCACCGCATCGGCACCGGTCAGCACGTTGATCCCTTCCCCGTCGAGATGGGCGCCGTTCGGCCAGAGCCCCTCGGCGATCACAACGCCGCGACGCGTTCCCCCACCGATCTTCGCATGCAAGCGGATCTCACCACGCGCGTTGCCGAGCTGAACGATATCGCCATCGGCGATGCCGAGCGCCTCAGCATCCTCTGCATGGAGCATCACTTCCGGGCGCACTTCCTTCTGGATCGAGGACGGCGTCTCGGCAAAGGTCGAATTGAGGAAGGAACGGGCCGGCGAGGTCGCGAGGCGGAAGGGATGTTCGGCGTCCGCAACCTCGATCAGGTCGACATGGTCAGGAAACTCCGGTAGCGCTGCATGCGGCCCCTGAATGCCCATGGACTTCGGCGGCCGGTTCGCCGCCGGCGTTCCCGTCCAGTCCGGCTTGAAGCGGAACTTGCCGTCGGGATGGCCGAATCCTCTAAGGTAGTGCGCGTCTTCGAATGCCGGTTGGCAGTCCAGCCACTTCTCTTGTCTCATCTCCTCATAACCGATGCCGTAATTGGCAAGCAGCCGGTCGATATGCTGGCGCTCCGTCAGGCCGAAGCCGGCATGTTCGGCAACGCCCAGGCGCTTGGCCAGTTCCTCGATGACGAAGAGGTTGGTGCGCACGGTCGACGGCGGCTCCACCACCTTCGGACCGATCAGTATGTGCTGATGACCGCCGCCACGATAGAGATCGTCATGTTCGAGGAACATGGTGGCCGGCAGCACGATATCGGCAACGGCCGCCGTATCGGTCATGAACTGCTCATGCACGGCGACGAAGAGATCATCGCGCAGGAAGCCACGCTTCACCAGCCGCTGTTCCGGCGCGACGTTCACCGGATTGGTGTTCTGAATGAGCATCGCCGTCACGGGGCCGCGATGGCGAAGCGCCTCGGCGTCACCGGTGAGCACCCGGCCGATCTGCGACTGGTCGAGCATGCGGACATCCGGATCGTGAAAGGCCGAGCCGAGCAGTTCGCGTTTGTCGAGCTTGAAGATGTCGTTGTTGGAGTGGAAGGCGCCGCCGCCCTCGTGCTTCCAGGAACCGAGAACCGTCGCCACGGACGCTGCGGCATGAATGGCGACCGAGCCGTTGCGCTGGCGGGTAAAGCCGTAGCCGAGCCGGAAATAGGTGCGCGGCGTCGTGCCGACGAGTTTGGCGAATGCTTCGATTTCGTCGACAGCAAGCCCGGTGATGGCGGATGCCCATTCAGGCCCACGCGACTTGAGATGCGCTTCAAGTCCCGCCGGATCGTCGGCGAACTCCGCCATGTAGGCCCGATCGGCATAGCCGTCGCGAAAGGCGATGTGCATGACGGCGCAGGCAAGGGCTGCATCGGTGCCGGGCTTCAGCACCAGGCCCATATCCGCCTGTTTGACCGTCGGGTTGTCGTAGATGTCGATGACGACGATCTTTGCGCCGCGATCCTTGCGGGCCATGACCGCGTGCGTCATCACATTGACCTGGGTCGCGACCGCGTTCGTCCCCCAGATCACCACGCAATCGGCCTTGGCCATCTCGCGCGGATCGGGTCCGCGCAAGGCGCCGGTCGCCATGGCGAAGCCGGTCCAAGCCATGTTGGTGCAGATCGAGCCGAAGAAACCGGAATAGCGCTTGGCGTGGCGTAGCCGCTCGATGGAATCGCGCTGCACCTGGCCCATGGTCCCGGCGTAGAAATAGGGCCAGACAGCTTCCGCGCCATGCTTTTGCTCGGCGCGGATGAACTGGTCGGCGATCTCGTCGAGCGCCGCCTCCCAGCTCACGTCCTGCCAGTTCCCCTCGCCCTTGTCGCCCTTGCGCCGCTGCGGCACCATGAGACGGCCGGGATGGTAGATGCGCTCGGAATAGCGCGCCACCTTGGCGCAGATCACACCGGCGGTGTAGGTGTTAGCGGAAGCGCCGCGCACCCGGCCGATCCGCCCTTCAGCAGTCAGGTCCACTTCCAGCGCGCAAGCGGAGGGACAGTCGTGCGGACAGACCGAATGGCCGATCGATTTTTCTGCTTTGATGGGGGTCGCAACGTTCATAGCTTTTCTATATGGCATCGACAAACGGGCTCAAAGAGCCAATCGTTCACCCATCGAAACAATTGATCGGGGCCATCGGCGGCGCTCATGAACTATCGGCACATCTACCACGCGGGCAATTTCGCCGACGTGCTGAAGCACGCGGTGCTGGCGCGGCTCGTCACCTATCTTCAGCAGAAGGAGAAGGCGTTTCGCGTGCTCGACACCCATGCCGGCATCGGGCTTTACGACCTCTCCAGCGAAGAAGCGCAGAAGACCGGGGAATGGCGCGACGGCATCGGTCGGCTTCTCGAGGGCGATTTGCCCACAGAAATCGCTGCCATCCTCGCCCCCTACCTGGAGTCCGTCCGCACGCTTAATCCCGGCGCCGAGCTGACGCTCTATCCCGGCTCGCCGAAGCTCGCCCGCATGCTCTTCCGTCCGCAGGACCGGCTGTCTGCCATGGAGCTGCACCCGGACGACTACGAAACCCTGCATCGACTGTTCGACGGCGACTTCCAGAGCCGGATCACCGAACTCGACGGCTGGCTGGCGCTCGGCGCGCATCTGCCGCCGAAAGAGAAGCGTGGACTGATCCTCGTCGATCCGCCCTTCGAAAAGGAAGGCGAATACGAGCGCCTCGCCGATGGCCTGGCGCGCGCCTACCGGCGCTTTGCCGGCGGCACCTATTGCCTCTGGTATCCTTTGAAGCAGGGCGCGCCGATCAAGGCTTTCCACGAAGCACTGAAGGCGCTCGAAATTCCGAAGATGCTCTGCGCCGAACTGTCGGTCCGCAGTGACCGCGAAACCACCGGCCTTTCGGGCTCCGGCCTCATCATCGTCAACCCACCCTTCACGCTGAAGGGCGAACTCGATCTGCTGCTGCCGTTCCTGAAAACACGGCTGGCGCAGGATCGCTTCGCCTCCGCCCGCTGCTTCTGGCTGCGCGGAGAAGAACAGGCGAGCCGAGGGGCTTGACGGACGGGCGCGACGCACCGCAATCTCCTGTGACGACATAGGGAGACGCCCATGACTCGCACGCTCGCCGCCAAGCTTCTCATTTCGCTTTCCCTCGCCGGCGCGGCAGCGCCAAGTGCATCGGCTGCCGACTATATCGGCAGCGGCCAAGCGCAATCTTACGACGCCGGGGTTTGCAGCGAAGCCTCCGTGCTCGGCTTCATCACCTCGCGCTTCGAATACCGCGACGCGAACTACCTGCACGCCAATCTCTCGATCACCGAAATCCGCAACACGGGCCAGAGCCGGCAGGAGCTTCGCGACGAGACGCATCTGGTCGAGCGTGAGTATTGCCGCGCCACCGCTGTGATGACCGACGGTTATCAGCGCTCGCTGTTTTATGTCATCGAACGTCCCTGGGGCTTTGCCGGTGTCGGCCGCAGCATCGAGTTCTGCGTCGGCGGGCTTGATCCCTGGTATGTTTACGGCGCCTACTGCGCGTCGCTTCAATAAACATGGCTCCACTCCGAACTTTGCGCCGGCTTCTGCCGGCGCTTCTCGTTGCGGCTAGCCTGGCCGGCTGTAGCGATCAGAACACCGAGAAGGCGCCGCCGGCCGCCGAGACGAAACCTGCAAAAGCGGCCGTCGCGGTTCCGATCGGCAGCGGATTCGATTTCTATGTGCTTTCGCTCTCCTGGTCGCCGACCTGGTGCGGCGACAACGATCCCAACGGCAAATCCAGCCAATGCGAAATCGGCAGCAACCGCGGCCTGATTGTGCACGGCCTATGGCCTCAGAACGAAAAGGGGTATCCGGATTTCTGCCCGACGCGGCAATCGGACCGCGTGCCCTCGTCGCTTGGCAAGCAGTATCTCGATCTCATTCCGTCGATGGGCCTGATCGGCCATCAGTGGCGCAAGCACGGCACCTGTTCCGGGCTCAGTCAGGTGGACTACTTCGCCGTCACGCGCGCGGCCTGGAATAGTCTCTCCCTGCCACCAGAGCTCTCGCCTCCCCGACGACAAACGAACATGTCCGTCAACGCGATCGAAAGCGCGCTCGTCGCCAAAAACCCTGGCATGACAAAAGACGCGGTCGCGGTTACGTGCGAAGGCAACATGCTCGAAGAAATCCGGATCTGCTTCGACAAGTCGCTGAATTTCCGATCCTGCCCGGCGGTCGATCGCCAGGCATGCAGGAAAGACAGCATTTCACTGCCTCCGGCTCCATAGGTATTTGTTCTTAGTCAATTCCGGACGCAATTCCGCTTCGCACTCTTGTCGGAATTGCTCTGGACCAGAAGAAAGACGCTCGATGAAGATACTGTACTCTCCTGCCTCGCCCTATTCGAACAAGGTTCGGATGGCGGCGCATTATGCCGGGTTCTCGGCCGATAGCGTGCTGACCGACACCGGAGCCAATCCACCCGAACTGATCGGCAACAATCCACTCGGCAAGATACCGACACTCATCCTTAACGATGGGCGTTCGGTCTATGACAGCCGCGCGATCATGCACTTCATCGATCGGGAAACGAAGGGCAAGCTTTACCCGAAGAACGCGGGCAAGCGGACCGATGTCGAGATCCTCGAAGCCCTGTGCGACGGCGTCTGCGACAGCCTGCTCGCGATCGTCTACGAGAAACGTTCACACCCGCCGGAAAAGGTGCATCAGCCCTGGATCGACCGGCAATGGGAAAAGGTCGAACGCAGCCTCGACCACCTGAACGCCAACCTGCCGAAGACCGGAGCCAAGCTCCATGGCGGCCATTTCGCCCTTGCGGCGATGCTGCGATACATCGAGTTGCGCTTTGCCGGCGAATGGCAGAAGGGTCACGCCAAGCTCAAGAACTGGCCGGCAAAGTTCGAAAAGCACTTCCCCGACTATTCCAAGTTCAAGGCTTAAAATAGCGGGCACAAAAAAGGCCGGGTCACCCCGGCCTTTCCTTTTGATCCGGCAGAAGCCGATCAGAACTTCACGCCCATACCGACGCGAACGCTGTGCTCGTCGTAACCGGAGGAGACGTTGGTGCCGCCCATCCGGAAGTCCTTCGAGCCGTAGTCCGTGTAACGGTACTCGACGCGTGCGGTGATGTTGTCGGTGACGAAGGTTTCCGCGCCGGCACCTGCGGTCCAGCCGACCATGGTGTTCTTGTCGGAAGCGCCACCAACGGTGCCCTTGGCCTGGCCGACAGCGAGACCGGCGGTGCCGTAAAGCAGAACCGGGTTCAGATCGACGCCGACGCGAGCGCGCAGCGAGCCGTTGACGCCCTGCTTCATGCGCAGGTTGCCCTTGCTCGAATCCTGACCGGAGTAGCCGACATCGGCTTCGCCGCCGTATACGATCTGGCCGCTCTGCATGTTGTAGCCGCCGTAGAGACCGCCGCCGAAGCCGGCTGCGGTGTTGCTGCCGGTCGCGTCAAACTGACCATGGTGCCAATCGGCGGTACCACCGACATAGGCGCCCGACCAGTTCTTCTGCGCCGGCTCGGTGTATTCGGCCTGCGGAGCAGCCGGAACTTCGTCGATGGCATCAGCAGCCTGGGCGGCCTGGAAGGCGATGAGGGTCATAGCCGAAGCCATGAGGGTGGTGGTGAGCGTACGCATAAATATTCTCCTTTTCGTACCGATGCCCCTTGGGCTTGGGGTCCCACAGTGAAACATCGGACAACTTTCAATTAACCCGCCCGGTTGAGCTGAAATTGGCCAGCAAATGAGGATTCACAAGAGCCAAAATGTGAAATTTTGGTGGCACAAACGCGCCCGAAATTTGATGTTGCTTTGAGGCCACAGGGGATTTGTTAACCATGATTCAAGATTAACCGAAGATATACTATACACATACAAAATAATACAATTTACGCCAATTCCATTAATTTTTCGGCAAGGAACTGTCAGGGAGTGTTTCAGGCTCACGTTTCTTGCCTATATCTTGGTCGGCTGACGCGAAGATTCGAAAAAGCGGGATGAAACGTTGAAGAAAGCACTGAAGGCCGCCCTCGTGACCGGGGGCGCCAAGCGGATCGGCAAGGCTATAGTTGAGGACCTCGCGGCCCATGGCTTTTCGGTCGCCATTCATGCCGACGCCTCATTTGACGAAGCGGAAGCTCTCGTCGAAGCACTCTTGAAAGGTGGAACGAAGGCCGTCGCGCTTCGCGCCGACCTCACCGATACGGCGGAGACTTCGACGCTCATCGCACGCGCCGCAGAGGCGCTTGGCCCGCTGAATCTGCTCGTCAACAATGCCTCGGTCTTCAAGAAGGACAGCCTCGACGCTTTCGACGAATCAATCTGGAATCAGCACTTCGCCCTGCATGTGAAGGCCCCTTCCCTGTTGGCGCGCGATTTCGCTGAACTGCTTCCGGCGAACGCCAATGGACTCATTGTCAACGTGATCGACCAGCGCGTCTGGGCTCCCAATCCGCGCTTTTATTCCTATATGTTGTCGAAGTCGGCGCTTTGGACCGCTACCCGGACGATGGCGCAGGCGCTCGCCCCGCGCATCCGCGTCAACGGAATCGGCCCCGGGCCGACATTGCCAAACGAGCGGCAGGACCCGAAGGATTTTGAGGCGCAGGTCGAAGCCCTGATTCTCAGACGCGGGCCGACGCTCGACGAATTCGGACGGACGATCCGCTTCCTGTTCGACACGCCGTCGATTACCGGACAGATGATCGCGCTCGACGGGGGCCAGCACCTCGCCTGGGAAACGCCCGACATCAGGGAGATAGTGGAATGAACGGACGCGTGCCGACAGACGGCGGCATCCTCTATGACGGCAGCGAAGCGGAAGACGACGACGATCTGATCGAGGTCGCAGAAAGCACGAGTGCCACGCCACCCGTCGAGTGGAACGAGAATCGCGCCGAAATGGAAGGCTTGAAGGGCGCGGAGCTGATCCAGGCCTTCGTCAAGCGCCTGCCAAACGGGCCTGGCGTCTACCGCATGTTCAACGAGACCGGCGACGTTCTCTATGTCGGCAAGGCGCGCAGCCTGAAGAAGCGCGTCAGCAACTATGCCCAGGGGCGCGGCCATTCAAACCGCATCGCGCGCATGGTGCGCGAGACCGCCAATATGGAGTTCGTGACGACGCGCACCGAGATCGAGGCGCTGCTGCTCGAAGCGAACCTGATCAAGCGCCTCAGGCCGCGATTCAACGTGCTTTTGCGCGACGACAAGTCGTTTCCCTATATCCTGGTGACCGGCGATAGCCGTGCGCCGGCGCTCTACAAGCATCGCGGCGCACGCAGCCGCAAGGGCGACTTTTTCGGTCCCTTCGCGTCCGCCGGCGCGGTCGGCCGCACGATCAATTCGCTGCAGCGCGCCTTTTTGCTTCGGACCTGCACCGACAGCGTCTTCGAGACGCGCACGCGGCCCTGTCTGCTCTACCAGATCAAGCGCTGTTCGGCGCCCTGCACGGGCGAAATCAGCGATCAGGGCTATGCGGAACTGGTGCAGGAGGCCAAGGACTTCCTCTCGGGCAAGAGCCAGGCGGTGAAAGCGACGATCGCTGCCGCCATGGGCGAGGCAGCCGAGAACCTCGACTTCGAAAGGGCAGCGCTTTACCGCGACCGCCTCGCCGCACTCAGCCACGTCCAGAGCCACCAGGGCATCAACCCCTCTGGCGTCGAGGAAGCCGACGTCTTTGCGATCCACCACGAGGGTGGCATCTCCTGCATCCAGGTGTTCTTCTTCCGCACCGGGCAGAACTGGGGCAACCGCGCCTATTTCCCGAAGGCCGACCCGTCGCTGCCGACGGCCGAGGTGCTCTCGCAATTCCTCGCCCAGTTCTACGACGACAAGCCCTGTCCCCGGCAGATCCTGCTTTGCGAAGCGGTGGAAGAGCAGGAACTGCTCGGCCAGGCGCTCAGCGAAAAATCCGGATACAAGGTCGCGATCCAGGTGCCGCAGCGCGGCGAAAAGAAGGATCTCGTCGATCACGCGCTCGCCAATGCGCGCGAGGCGCACGGCCGCAAGCTGGCAGAAACGGCCTCGCAGTCGCGCCTGCTCGAAGGCTTCTCGGAAACCTTCAAGTTGGAGCGCACGCCGCGCCGCATCGAGATCTACGACAACTCGCACATCATGGGCACCAATGCCGTCGGCGGCATGGTGGTGGCGGGGCCGGAAGGCTTCGTCAAAGGCCAGTACCGCAAGTTCAACATCAAATCGACCGACATCACCCCGGGCGACGACTTCGGCATGATGCGCGAGGTGATGACGCGGCGGTTTTCGCGGCTGCTGAAGGAAGAGGGCAAACCGGACCGGAGCGTGGAGTCTGAAGACGGCGCTTTCCCCGCCTGGCCCGATGTCATCCTCATCGACGGCGGCCAGGGCCAGATGACCGCAGTGCGGGCCATCCTCAAGGAGCTCGACGTCGAGGACTGCGTCACCGCGATCGGCGTCGCCAAGGGTGTCGACCGCGACGCCGGACGCGAGCGCTTCTTCGCGCTTGGCCGCGACAGCTTCACGCTGCCGCCGCGCGATCCGGTGCTCTATTTCATTCAGCGGCTGCGCGACGAGGCGCACCGCTTTGCGATCGGTTCGCACCGTGCGCGCCGCAAGAAGGAGATGGTCAAGAACCCGCTCGACGAAATCGCCGGCATCGGGCCGACGCGCAAGCGCGCGCTGCTGACGCATTTCGGCACCGCGAAGGCCGTCTCACGCGCGGGCATCAACGACCTGATGGCCGTCGCCGGGATTTCCGAGACGGTGGCCCGGCTGGTCTACGAACATTTCCACGACGATGGTGCCAAATGACAACCGGGTGTCACAATTCACCGGGCGTTCACATGGAATCAGGCAAATATGACAATTGCCGCGTGATGACCTGTTGACCTCCGGTCAGCAAAGTCATTCTGTACCTGACGAACCAGAGAACACGAATCCATGCCCACGCCCGTCGCCTACAGCATCCCGAACCTGCTCACCTATTTCCGAATCCTGATCGTGCCGCTGATCGTCCTTTGCTTCTTCATCGAAGGGCGGCTGCACAGTTCGGATTTCGCGCGCTGGACGGCGGTCACGCTCTTCGCGATTGCGTCGATCACCGACTTCTTCGATGGCTATCTCGCCCGCATCTGGAAGCAGACGTCGAACATCGGCAAGATGCTGGATCCGATCGCCGACAAGTTGCTTGTCGCCTCTATCCTGCTGCTGGTCGCCGCTGACGGCACGATCGCCGGCTGGTCGATCTGGGCTGCGATCATCATCCTCTGCCGCGAAATCCTTGTGTCCGGCCTGCGCGAATATCTGGCGGCACTGAAGGTCAGCGTGCCCGTGACACGCATCGCCAAGTGGAAGACGACGATCCAGATGGTCGCCATCGCCTTCCTGCTCGCCGGTCCTGCTGGCGACAAGATTTTGCCCTATACGACGGAAGCGGGTATCGTGCTCCTGTGGATCGCCGCCGCCATCACGCTCTACACGGGCTACGACTATTTCCGCGCCGGCCTCAAGCACGTGGTCAACGAATGAGCACCGTCAATCTCGTCTATTTCTCCTGGGTGCGCGAGCGCATCGGCAAGGGCGAAGAGACCCTGGACGTTCCCGCCAGCGTCGTCACCATTGCCGACCTGCTCCAGCATCTGAAGACGCTGGGCGACGAATACGAAGCGGCGCTCGAACATGAAAACGTCATCCGCGCGGCCATCAACCAGGAACATGTCGACTACAGGGAGCCGATCGCCGGCGCCCGCGAGATCGCCCTGTTTCCGCCGATGACAGGCGGCTGACCCCATGAACGCGCCGGTGAACGTGCGCGTTCAGCGCGAGGACTTCGACCTCAATATAGAGGTCGCGAGGCTCTCTGCCGGACGGGCCGACGTCGGCGCGGTCGTCACTTTTTCCGGGCTTTGCAGAGATGAGGCGGGCACGCTCGCTGCCCTCGAGCTCGAGCACTACCCCGGCATGGCCGAAGCGGAGATCGAGCGCATCTGCCACGAGGCGGTCGAGCGCTTCTCGCTGCAGGCCGCCACCGCCATCCACCGCTACGGCAAGATCATGCCCGGCGACAATATCGTGCTGGTCGTCGCCGCGTCGCGGCACCGGCAGGCCGCCTTCGACGGCGCCAACTTCATCATGGATTTCCTGAAGACCTCAGCGCCTTTCTGGAAAAAGGAACACCTCGGCGACGGGACCACCGGCGGCTGGGTCAGCGCCAAGGATGCCGACGACACGGCGCGGGACCGCTGGTCGACGAAATAGTGCTACATGCGGGGACTTCCCCTCCCGTTTGACTAGGGAATGACTTTCTCCTGGCGCGTCACGACCAGCACGATCACCAGGAAACCGAAGATCACGAAATCGCGCCAGAGGATGGGGCCATAGGCACTCCAGAGCGTTTCGAGGAAACCGACCCCGGCGGCGCCAAGGGCTGCAAAAAGCGGCGAAGCCTGGCCGCCGATTGCGGCGATGAACAGCACCTTGACGCCGAAGGTGAGCCCTGTGCCGAAATCCATGTTGCCGTAGTAGGAGGCAGCGAGAATGCCGCAGACGGCGGCGATCAAAGATGCCGCGCCATAGGCGGCGATGTAAACGGTCGCGGCATCGACACCGCAGAGCGCTGCAGCCCCCCTGTCCTCCGATACGGCGCGCCAGAACCGCCCTGCCCGGGAATGCGTAAGATACCAGTGCCCGGCTGCCACGAGCGCGGCCATGAGCACGGTGTTGCCGAGCTGGATGACCGTCAAGGTCACCGGAAAGCGAGGATCGTCCCAGAAGACGATATTCCCGTTCAGGAACGGCGGCAGCCACAGGCTGCGTGTCTCAGAGGCGAGCCGCGCCGTTTCCATCAGCAGCAGCAGGCAGCCGAGCGAAGCGACGACGACGGTGTTGGCTGACGAAAAGGCGAGCGGTCGCATGACATAGCGCCCGGCGACGAGCCCGGCGCCAACGCTGAAGCTCAGCGCCGCGGCCGCGCCGAGGCCAAGGGCCGCCGGCAACACCAGCCACAGCCGGTTCCAGCCGAAATCAGCAAACAGCACGAACATCTGGCCCGAGAAGGCAAAGAGCGCGCCATAGGTGAGATCCGCCCGGCGCGTCACCGCGAAGGCGATGGCATAGCCAAAGGCGAGCGCCGCATAGAGGGCAGCGATAGGGACGGCATTGGCGAGCTGCTGCAGAAAATAGAGCATGGCGCATCCGGAGCGTGACAAGATCAATATAACTGGTAAAATCATTTTTGCCAGTTAGGATTTTCGCATGACCTTCACCTGGACAGCCCATCGATTTGCCGGCGGCGCGCTGGCGCTGGATGTGGCCAATTCCATCATCCTGCGCTTCGATCCGGCGCGCCGGACCGACCGCTTCGCCGACATTGCGGCGATCGATTCCTTTGCTGAAGCGGCCAACCGTTTCGGGGCGGAGAGCGCTCGTTTCGGCCCGCTGGCGCCGGTCGCAGCGGAGAACCGCGGCCGGCTGCTGCAGCTGCGCGAAGCGACCGACCGGCACTTTCGCGCCGAGGTCTCGGCGGCGGGTCGCCCAGAGTTTCTGGCGGACCTCCTCGAAGCCATCGCTGCGGTTCTGCGCGGATCCCTGCCTCACGGCGGCGCACTTTCGCTCGACACCGCAACCGCGCAATCCGCCCTCAGCCTTGCCGCCAGCACCGAGCCCGACCGGCTGAAGATCTGTCCGAACTGCGGATGGCTGTTTCTCGACCGCAGCCGCAACCGCAGCCGGACCTGGTGCGACATGGCCGTCTGCGGCAATCGCACCAAGGCCAAACGCCACTACCATCGCAACAGGGAGGAAACCGGCTTATGACGAGGATGATCGCTACGCTTGCGGCGGCCGCCATCACACTGCTCGCCGCCGGGTGCCAGCGTGAGACCGGTCCGGATCCGCTGAAGCTGACGGGCAAGATGTTCATCTTCAACTACCGCCTCGCCTATGCGGTCTACACGATCACGCTTCAGAAAACGGAGCCGGTGCCCGAAGGAAGCGTCGTCATCGCAACCTTCGAGAACCCGGTGGGCGGCGCGTCGCTCACGGTGACGCGCAAGCTCTTTCCAAAACTCGACAGAGTGGTGCTGGAAAGCCCCGATCTGACGTGCGTCAAAAAGGATAGGCCCTATGCGGTGACGATCGAGGTGAAAGGGCCTGCCGGCGAAACGCTGCAAAAGCTGGAAACGACGGTCACCTCTGACGTCGACCAGGATATCCTGCCGGCCAAGCCGCTGGTCGAAGGCCCCGCTTACGACAAGAACCCCGAGGTCTTCAGGGACGGCAAGGCGCCCGAACGTTTCGAGACGGCGACTTGCCCGATATGAAAAAGCCGGAGCGTTTCCGCTCCGGCTCAAATCCTGAAACAATTCAAGCCTTTGCGGCTCGAACCGAAGATTTTGAATCAGCCGACGATCTCGGTGCCCGAGAACCAGTAGGCGATTTCTTCAGCAGCGGTTTCCGGAGCATCCGAACCGTGAACCGAGTTTTCGCCGATCGACAGGGCGTGAACCTTGCGGATGGTGCCTTCGTCGGCGTTTGCCGGGTTGGTGGCGCCCATGACTTCGCGGTTCTTGGCGATTGCGTTTTCGCCTTCGAGAACCTGAACGATCGTCGGGCCGGAGGACATGAACTCGACCAGTTCGCCGAAGAACGGACGCTCCTTGTGAACGGCGTAGAAGCCTTCGGCTTCGCGGCGGCTCATCCAGACGCGCTTGGAAGCGACGACGCGCAGGCCGGCATCTTCGAGCATCTTGGTGATGGCACCGGTCAGGTTGCGCTTGGTGGCATCCGGCTTGATCATCGAGAAGGTACGTTCAATAGCCATTGGCTCAAATCCCTTGTTTCTTGAGAAGTGGCGGTTCATTAGCCGCCAATCCCGCGCAAAACAAGGGGGTTCACCGATGATTCGGCTCGGGCCAAGCGGGTTTCACGCAGCCGTCACACTACGTCCGAGCCCACCGTGCAGATCGAGGCACCGCTCGAACCAATCGGTGACGGGATCGCCTGGCCGAAGCAGGCGCTGCGGCGAAACGATGCGCGCCCACTGAAACGCGCCGAAGACGATGTAGTCGGCGAAAAGCGGCGACGCGCCGCCCAGGAAACCCTGAAACTTCAACATATGGCGCAAAGGCTCAAGTTTCTCTGCGAGGGTTTCGAGCACGGCGCCACCGCTTTCGGCTACCGCTTCAAGCGACGTGCCAAAACGCTTCTCCCGGCTCTGCCGGAAGTAGGCCTGATCGATCGGATCGAGGCGATCGTGAATATCCCTGATGATGATGCGGGTGATGGCGGGATGCAGCGTCGTCTGCGACCAGCCCTCGACGAAGCGGGAGATCGCCATCGCCCCCTCACCGGCGAAGAGCGGCGGGCGATCCGGATAGGTTTGTTCGAGATAAAGCGCGATCTCGAAGCTGTCCTTCACCAGACGTTCTCCGTCCCGCAGCAGCGGCACCAGGCTCGTCGCCCCATCCTCGACCGCGGGGATCTCGGTGAAGGCGATCGGCACGACGTCGAAATCGAGCCCCTTGTGCGCGAGCGACATCTTCGTCTTCCACACATGCGGCGAGAACGGACGCGTCCTGTCGGCCCCGCAAAGCGAATAGAGTTTTCTCGTCATGCGAACTCCCGGTCGGTTGGCGTCCCGTTGAACGACAAATCGGCCACGTCATCAAATCAGTAAATTTCATGAGTGATATCAGCCACAGAAATGCGGTTTCGAGTTAGCGTCGCCGCCCCTTCAAAGGAGATACCCTATGCTCGATCACTTTCGGATGTTCGCCGACTATAACCGCTGGGCGAACCGCCTGATCTATGCCGCTGCGGCAGAACTGACCGATGCCGAATTGCGGGAAAGCCGCGGCGCCTTCTTCGGCTCGCTGCTTTCGACCCTCAACCATATCCTCGTTGCCGATCGGGTCTGGATGAAGCGCTTTACGCACGAGGGCGACACCCCGGCCTCGCTCGACACGATCCTCCACGACGACCTCTCGGCGCTCGCCGCCGCGCGAACTGCTGAGGACGAACGCATCATTGCCTGGATCGACGGCCTGAGTGATGCACGCCTCAGCGCCGACCTCACCTATACACCGCTCACCAACCCCACGGTCATCACGCAGAAGCTGGCGCCGACGCTCGGGCATTTCTTCAACCATCAGACCCATCATCGCGGCCAGGCGCATGCAACGCTGACCGCACTCGGCCGCCCATCCATAACGCTGGATCTCGCGTATTTCCTGAGAACCGAAGGGTCAAAGTGGGCGTAGCGGAGACCGGAGCGCCCCCAACCCAAGCGACCGCAGTGGCCGGAGCTCACGCTCCCGCCACTCCGCAAGCTTCTTGAGCACCTGACGCTGGCCGAGCCAGGCGACCAGGCCGAGAACCACACCGCCGACGATCGACAGGACCGAAAACGCCACGGTTGGCAATGCCGGTTGCAGCGGCGCCAACAGAAGTTCGGGAACGAAGCGGTGCAAGATGTAGATGTGGAAGCCCGCCGCCGACAAAGGCAGGATGAGCTGTGCCGCAGAGCGCGGCACGCTGATGCGCGGGAGATAAAGCAGCGCCGCGAGGACGGCGATTTGCAGGAGGTACTTGACCTTCGTCCCGATCCAGACCCCCTCGTATAGACCGAAGAACAGGAACGCCCCTGTGCCGGCCATCATCAGCAGCAGCCGTTGTTTGCCCGTTTCGGCGACAGCGGCGCACCAGCCGATGACCGCGAGATAGAAGATCCACGGCAGGGTAAAAATCTGGCGATTGCCGATCGGCCACAGGAGCGGCAGCGCCAGCCTGGCGGCGAGCGCCGCCAGGAGCAGGCTCATACCGGCGGCGAAAGGCCTTGCCGACACGAACCGCCGGAACTGTGGGATGGCGAAGAGCCCGACGAAGACGAGCATCATCTGGCAATAGGCTTCGATGAACCAGTAGAGATACGGCACCATGCCGTGCGTCTCCGGCAGGGCCACACCGAAATTGCCGACGAGGAAGACCGAGGCCCAGGGCACCTCGCCCCAGGCGACCGCATAGGCGGCGACGATCAGATAGTATGGTACGAGCACCTGGGCGAGCGGGCGCAGGATGGCCAGGCCGTCTCCCGCCAGAAGTGGGCCCATCTGGAAGCGGGCGAGGCTGAAGCCCGCGAGAACGACCATGGCTGCCGATCCGCCGGGGATGGGCCAAAGCAGTTCGTGGTGCAGCACGACCAGCAGGATGGCCAGTGCGCGGATCACCAGATCCATCCCGATCCGCCGCGTGGCGGTCTCGCGGCGCTCCTCGGCCGATAACTCGGCGATAGACAAGGTCTCCCAGGTGTCGGGAATCTGTCCCAGCGCCTTTTCCAGACCGATCGAGAGCTGAACGAAGCGCAGGGAATCGCCGCCCAGCGACACAAAACTGTCGGAGCGCTTCACCCTTTTCGGATAGAAGACCTGCGCAAAAAGCTCTTCGATGCCGCCGTTCTCGTCGTCAACGCTCGCCGCCGCCTGGCGGGCCGCCATGTTGAGCGCGTTGTAGTCGACCTTGCCGCTGGCAAGCCGCGGCATTTCGGAAAGAGGGGTGGCCTTGAGATGCGAAAGCGTCAGTCCGCTCGCTTGCGCGAGGAACCGTCTGATCTCTTCCGCACCGCGGCTGCCGGCATAAAAGGCGTGAAGGCCGGTATCGTCACCGACGACTGAAGCAGTGATACCGCGCCTTTCAAGCGCCGCTTCCAACACATCGTGAGCGATCCTGAGGCCGGCGATCTTGGAAATCCGCTTCATGCGGCCGACGATCTGGAACAGGCCGTCGGCATGGCGCATCGCGAGGTCGCCGGTGCGCAGTTCGGTGAGTTCGGCGCCGCGGCAGAGACCGTCACGCGATGTGGCATAGCCCATCATGACGTTCGGGCCGTGATAGACGAGTTCGCCGGCCACACCGTCGTTTTCAATCGGCGCTCCGCTCTCGTTTTCGATCAGAAGGCGCCCACCGGGGATCGCGACGCCGATCCTGTCCTCGTTGCCAGCAAGCAGGGCGGGCGGCACATAGGCAATCCGCGCGGTGGCCTCGGTCTGGCCGTACATGGCGAAAAAGGCCGCGCCTTGGGCTTTGAGGTGGTCGTTGTACAGACGGATGACGTCCGGGCCCAGGCGGCCGCCGGCGACGGTCATGAAGCGCAAGCGCGGGAACCGGCGATCGCGGAAGCCCACCTTCTCCAGCAACTCGTAGGAATAGGGAACGCCCGCAAGGTTCGTGCTGCCGCTTTCGGCCAGGCCATCGAGAAAACCGGCATCGAGGATCGATCCACCGGGAATATAGAGGCTGGCGCCGACTGTCAGATGAGAATTCAGCACCGACAGGCCGTAGGAATAATGGAGCGGCAGAATGAGGCAACCGCGGTCATCCGCCGTCAGGCCGAGATAGTCGGCAATGGACGCGGCGTTTGCGAAGATGTTTTCCCGGGACAAGCGGACGGCCTTGCCGCAACCGGTGCTGCCCGATGTCGAGAGCATCACCGCCAGCTCGGAATGCGGCGCACTGTCATTTTGCCGCAGCGGCTGTTCCGTGCGCCAGCGGCCCTCGATCCGGCGAAAGGCATAATCGGGATCGAAGGCATCGACCCAGGATCCGGCAGCCCCGTTCTTCGGGGCTTGCATCGCCACGGCATGTCCAGCTGTCAGCGCTGCCAGATAAGCGACGATCGCATGTTCGGAAAGCTCGGCCTCGATCGCCACCAGCCCACGCGGGCCGCGGAAGGAGAGCGCCTGGCGGGCGACCCGCTCGCCGAGTTCCCGATAAGTGACGACCCGCTGCCCGGAAAAGACCAGCGCCGGCCGGTCGCCCCATTTCGCCAGATCCGCAATGAACGAGAGGGACATCCTTGACCGTCGCTGTTTGCCTCGGGCCCCCATGCCCGATTTAGCAGCGCCGAATATAATTGGTGACTAAAGGCGTCAAGTATAAAGATTGCCCGGACTGACGACTGTCAGTTGGCATGCGATTCTCGGTTGTGCCGAGCCCTGGCAGATGGAATTCAGCAACCATACCGGGCGGGAATAGGCAACTGCCTGAAATCTTCAGACTCCCTTAAATGCAGCCTCCCATATTGCTGTTCGATCCGGACATCACCATCCGACACGCATTGGGGAACACGACAGAATGACCAGGCAAGTTCCAGCGGACGCCAGCCGATCGCAGGCGAGGCAGGCGGCGATCATTCTGAAAGTGGCGCACGCAATGTCCGCGCACGGGGTCGCTGCCCTGCCCCGCAACTACGAGCTTTTCTACGAGGCGTTGTCCGGTCGTCTGCCCCAGCTTTCCCGGGAGCTTGCCGCGCTCGGGCACAACTCGCAACAGGACTCGCTGGACGCCTTGGGCCTCAAGCATCACCTCGTCTCCCACGCAGCCCTCGCCGCGGACCGGGCGAGAGCCGCAGCCCAGGAAGCCCTCGCCGAAATGGCCAGCACGCTCAAGCTTGCGCTGGCGCAGAAGCAATCATTCAAGACCGAACTCGATCATTTCGCCAGTCGGCTGGCAGCTGACCCCGTCGCCGGCCTGTCGGAGTTCGCGGACGACGCCGCGCGGCTGCGCGAAGCGGCAGGCCGTTTGATGAACGAAGAGAATGCCCTGCAGCATGTCCTGGAAACCAGTGCGCAGCGCATGGCCGAGCTCGAGGGGGATCTCGCCGAAAGCCGCCGGTCGCTGACCCGCGACCCCGCTACCGGCTTGCCGAACCGTCTGGCGCTGACAGCGAAGCTCGACTCCATTCTCGAAACGGAGCGAACCGACCAGCCGGTTGCCCTGCTTCTCGTCTCTGTCGAAGGACTTCGCGAGATGGCCGAGCAACACGGTGGCACGGTGGCGAGCAAGGCGCTCACCAAGCTGTCGACGCTGTTTCGCAAGTCGATCAAGAAGAACGACTTCGTCGCCCGCGTGGGTCAGCAGGACTTCGCCTTCGTCTGCCGGGACGTCAGCGTCGAAAACGCCGAAGCCATTGTTCGGCGCCTGTGCCAATCCGTGGAGGAACTGAAGGTCACCCTTCCCGGGCGCGCGCACACCGCCGAGACGCTCTCGCTTGCGGCCGGCATCACCATAGCGCAACCGGCATCGACGAGCGCCGATCTCCTGACCCAGGCCGAGCTGGCACTGGCCGGCGCGCGCGATGGCGCCGGCATCCTCAGCTATTCGGCGGCACTCGGCCGCGACCGCGGCAGGACCTACGGTCAGAACGCCGCCTGAGTGTCGCGCGTCAGGCGGCGACCGGCTGGCGGTTTTCGTCGATCTCCGTCGCCTTCTCCCGCAGACAACCAAGCAAGCGAAAGAGTTCGGTGCGCTCGCAATCATCGAGCGCCGAGAACAATTCGTCGATCGTGCGATGCCGTGGCTGTAGCGCCGCTTCCAGTGCCAACCGGCCGCGATGGGTTATCGAAATGATCTTCGCGCGGCGATCCTCCGGGTCCGCTTCACGGATGACCATGCCGTCGCGTTCCAACCCGTCGATCGCTTCGGTGACGGTTCTCGCCGCAAAACCGAGCGCTGAAGCGATATCCGCGCAGCGACAGGGCCCCAGCGTGTTGAGATAGAACAGGAATTTGCTGCGCGCGAGCGAAACGCCTTCCTCCGACATCGATGTGTTCACCAGGCGATGAACGCACTGATAGAGATCGAAGAGCCGCTCGGCGACTTCGATTTTTTCTGTCATGGCAATGTACCTCATTTGGCAACGCCAAACGAAACAACCCGGCCCCGCGTGGCGGGACCGGGCTGTTCGGTCAACCGTTTGGCGTGACTTACTGCTTGTTTTCGTCGGCCTGGCCGAGAGCCTTGGCGCCGCTGTTCGCGATCGCGCCGGTTGCCGTCGTATCGACGGATCTGTCTTCGATGCCCGCATAATAGTCGCCGCGGCTGGTCGTGCTCGCGGAGACACCGGTGCCGGCGGAAGCTTCGGCGCGGCCGGTGAAGAGCGGCGTGGAGCTCACACCCTCATAGTAGCTGCCGCCGGCCACAGCGGCCGACGCGCCGCCAAGCATGGCGGCCGCAACGAGGATCGCGGCAATGGACTTCTTCATAGATCGGTTCCTTGGTGGAGATAGACGGTGGGGCTAAGCCCCGCCTGGGCGCTTGGGAGGTCGCCTCATAGGATCATGGCAATGATCAATCAAATCCCTCGAAAGAGGGTGCGGGGGGAGAAACCCGCACCCCTTCTTCGTCGCGGTTAGCGCGAAATACCCTGATAGTATTCACCTTCGCCGCCGATCACGCTCTTCGGCGCAACGCCGTAGTTGACGACCGAGCCGGTGCGTGTGCTGTCAACATAGCCAGCTTCCGAATTGCCGATGGTGAAGGAGGTCTTGCCGGTGACGGCAGGCGTGCGCTCGGTGTACAGCGGCGTCGGGCTGACGCCTTCGTAGTAGCTGCCGCCGGCGAAGGCAGCGGAGGCGCCACCGAGGATAGCGGTTGCAACGAGAGCGGCGGAAAGAGCGGTCTGGATTGCAGTTTTCATGATCTTCACTCCTGGGAGGCTCGTTCACATGAACGAGGTTTCAGCTAAATTGTCCGTGGCCGGATCGGTCGTCCCTCTAAACGCGGGGCCCTTGCCGATGGCGTTCAGTCGATCGAGGCCGGTCAGAAGAGCGTTCCCCGCCCTTCCGTTTATGAGATGGTCCCTCACGATGAGGATGTGTAGTATCGATTGACGGAACGCCTTGTTCAAAAATCGATAACAATGACCCCTTGAAATCGCGAACGGTCACAAGAGGGTAGCCAAGGCGGATGCGGTCGAGGCCGCGCCTCTTGCCTTCCCGGACGAGTCCGGGCAAAAGGCCGCAATGATCCAGATTTCCGGCCTTTCCGCCCGCATCGCGGGACGTCTCCTCATCGAAAATGCATCCGTGACGCTTCCGGCGGGCACGAAGGCCGGGCTCGTGGGCCGCAACGGTGCCGGCAAATCGACGCTGTTTCGCATCATCACCGGCGAGTTCGCGTCCGAGGCCGGAAGCGTCTCATTGCCGAAGAACGCCCGCATCGGCCAGGTGGCGCAGGAAGCGCCCGGCACCGAGGAACCGCTGATCGAGATCGTGCTCAAGGCCGACAAGGAACGCACCGCGCTGGTCACCGAAGCCGAGACCGCAACCGATCCGCACCGCATCGCCGAGATCCAGACACGGCTTGCCGATATCGGCGCCCACTCGGCCGAAGCGCGCGCCGCGAGCATTCTCGCCGGCCTCGGTTTCGATCATGAAGCGCAATTGCGCCCAGCCTCCTCCTTCTCCGGCGGCTGGCGAATGCGCGTTGCGCTCGCGGGCGTGCTCTTCTCCGAGCCGGACCTGTTGCTGCTGGACGAGCCGACCAACTATCTCGACCTCGAAGGCACGCTCTGGCTTGAGGACTACATTCGCCGCTATCCGCACACGGTCATCATCATCAGCCACGACCGCGATCTGCTGAACACCGCGGTCAACGCCATCGTGCATCTCGACCAGAAGAAGCTTACCTTCTATCGCGGACCCTATGACCAGTTCGAGCGGCAGAAGGCGGAGGCCGACGAGCTGCAGATGAAGGCGAAAGCCAAGAACGATGCGGCGCGAAAACACCTGCAGAGCTTCATCGACCGCTTCAAGGCCAAGGCCACCAAGGCCCGCCAGGCGCAAAGCCGCGTGAAGGCACTTGAGCGCATGGGCACGATTGCGGCGGTGATCGAGGATCACGTCCAGGGCTTCTCCTTCCCCGATCCGGAGAAGGAAGCGGCTTCGCCGATCATCGCCGTCACCGGCGGTACCGTTGGCTACGAGCCCGGCAAGCCGATCCTCAAGCGGCTGAACCTCAGGATCGATACCGACGACCGCATCGCGCTGCTCGGCTCCAACGGCAACGGCAAATCCACCTTCGCCAAGTTCATCTCCGGACGGCTGGCGCCGGAGGCGGGCGAATTGAAGATCGCGCCGAACCTCAAGGTCGGTTTCTTCGCCCAGCACCAGCTCGACGATCTGATCCCCAGCCAGAGCGCCGTCGAACATGTGCGCCGGCGCATGCCCGAAGCACCCGAAGCGAAGGTTCGTTCACGCGTAGCACAGATGGGGCTTGCGACCGAAAAGATGGAAACGCCCGCCAAGGATCTTTCGGGCGGCGAAAAGGCCCGCCTATTGATGGGCCTTGCCGCCTTCGACGCTCCGAACCTCTTGATCCTCGACGAGCCGACCAACCACCTCGACATCGACAGCCGCAACGCGCTGATCACCGCGCTCAACGACTACTCCGGCGCCGTGATCCTGATCTCGCACGATCGCCACCTGATCGAGGCGACCGCCGACCGGCTGTGGCTGGTGCGGGATGGAACGGTGACGAGCTACGACGGCGATCTCGAAGACTATCGCAGCCTGATCGTCGGCGGTCCGAAGCCTAAGGACGACAAGGCCAAGCCGAACGGAGCCGACGACAGTCTTTCAAAGGCAGACCAGCGCAAGGTCAACGCCGACAAGCGCGCTTCGCTGGCGCCGCTCCGCAAGAAGATCAATGAAATCGAATCCTTGACCGGAAAACTGGAGAAACTGATTCAGGCACTTGATGTGGAACTGGCCGATCCGGTGCTCTACGAAAAGTCGCCTGCGAAAGCCGCCCAGAAGGCCAAGGATCGCTCCGACGCGGCAGCGAAACTCGCTCACGCCGAAGAGCAATGGCTTGAGCTTTCTGCCGAGTATGAAGAGGCAATGGCCGGCTGACCGAAGCCTGCCCGCCGATCAGCCCAGTTCGAACGTAGTGATGCCGTAGATCCGTGCCAGCGGCAGCCCGGGGTCGGGCCCGCGATACATGCGCGCCGTCTCGAACACCGGCCGCAGATTGTAGCGATCGCAAAGCGCCTTGGCCGAGGCGTTCGGTTCGGGGATGTCGATGTAAATTTCGCTGCCGTTGACACCGGCGGCGAGCTTGCGAAAGACCAGATCGGCGCCGGTCTCGGTGTCGGAGAAGAGCGGTCCGATCTTGAACCCGTTTCGGCAAGCCCGGATCGTTCCATAGGCCGCGACCGCGCCGTCGCGCAGCAGCAGGACACTGCTCCGTCCATCGCTCGACTTCAGCCATTCGCGAAGGAACGCCTCGCGATGCGCCGGGACGAAGCGGCGGTCATACTCAGTGAGGAGCGGCATATGGATCGGCGCGACGTCCAAAAGATCGGCGCCGGGCGGCTCGACAACGTCGATGGTGCCGCCGTAGCGGATGTTCGCATGGGCATAAGTGAAGCCGGACCGGCGATAGTTTTCCTGCTGCGCGACCACGCCGTCGAGGCCGACGATGCGGTTCCCGGCGACGGCAATCGCCTGTTGCCAGAGTTGCCGACCGATCCCCTTGCCGCGGTGTTCCGGTCGCGTGATGTAGAAGCCGAGAAAAGCGTAGCTTTCGTTGTATCGCACCAGCGAGATGGCTCCGACCGGGCCGTCCTCTCCATCCGCTATCCAGTAGCCATCCGGATCGGCCGCCCAGAAGGGGCCGACATCACCGAGCCCGGGATTCCACCCCTCCTCGGCCGCCCACTCGATCATGATGTCGAGTTCGGCGCGGCTGGCACGACGGATTTGCTGCTGCATGGTTCACTCCTCTTGGGCGGTCAGGTCGCCCTATCGTCAGCCCGGTTGACGAGACGAAACGGCACGTCCGGTGGTAGAGCTAGCGCAGTGGCGTTCAGAGGGAATGATAACCTGTCGATTTCCCCGGCATTGATGGCATATGCTGGCGACGGACCGGCGGCGCTTGTCCCCCCTGCGCAATCTGCTACAAGAGCCGACAATAAGTCATACAAATCGAGCGGAACACTATGACCCCCATCAAAATTGCGATTGTCGGCGTCGGCAAAATCGTTCGCGACCAGCACCTGCCGGCGATCGCCAAGAACAGCGACTATCACCTGATCGCCGCTGCAAGCCGGCATGGCACGGTCGACGGCATCGACAACTTCAAATCGATCGAAGCGATGCTCGAAGCCGTGCCTGCGATCGAGGCCGTGTCGCTCTGCATGCCGCCGCAGTATCGCTATGAGGCGGCCCGCGCAGCACTCGACTCCGGCAAGCATGTGTTCCTGGAAAAGCCTCCGGGCGCCACCCTCAGCGAGGTGGCAGACCTCGAGGCGCTGGCGGCATCGAAGGGGCTGTCGCTGTTTGCAAGCTGGCATTCACGCTACGCGCCGGCCGTGGAAGCGGCAAAATCCTTCCTGGCCGCAACGACGATCAATGATGTCCAGGTCATCTGGAAGGAAGACGTGCGCCACTGGCACCCGAACCAGGAATGGATCTGGGCGGCGGGTGGCCTCGGCGTCTTCGATCCCGGCATCAACGCCCTTTCGATCGTCACCCACATTCTGCCGCGCCCACTGTTCGTGACCTCGGCCGTGCTCGAGTTCCCCGAGAATCGCGACGCGCCGATCGCTGCCAACATCACGTTTACGGACGGCAAGAAACTGCCGGTCTCCGCCGAATTCGACTGGCGCCAAACCGGCAAGCAGAGCTGGGACATCGTCGCCCGCACCGCGGCGGGCGAGATGGTGCTGTCCGAAGGCGGTGCCAAGCTCGCCGTCGACGGCAAGCTCGTGCATCAGGAACCGGAACAGGAATACCCGATGCTCTATCGGCGTTTCGCCGAGATCGTCAAAGCCGGACGGTCGGACGTCGATCTCGCGCCGCTGCGCCACGTTGCCGACGCCTTCATGCTCGGCAAGCGCAAGTTCGTCGAAGCGTTCCACGACTGATTTTCCAGACAGGCAAAGCCCGCGGTATCGGCCGCGGGCTTTGTTCGTCGCAACGCGTTGTAAACTCAGGCCTTCTTTTCCCACCGGCCGTCGCGGTTCTGCTGCCAGTAGGTGAGGTTGTGTCCCTCCCCCTTCAGCCGCTTCCAATGGGCGCGTGCGCCTTCAAGCTGATCCTGATCGTAGCCGTCGAACATGAAGACGATGCGCTCATAGGCCGAAACATCAGGCGGGCTGGCGCCATCGATGACGAAACGCACCGTCGCCCCATTCGCATTGCCTTCGTCGGCCACCAACAGCACCGGCTGATCGGCAGCGAAATCGCCGGCATCCGTGCCGTGCGGCAGGAAGCTCTCGTCGCGATAGACCCAAAGATGCGTGTCCAGCGCGTCGCGCCGCTCGGCGTCGATCGTCTGAACGGCCACCCGCCAGCCCCGCTCGACACTCTTGTCGAGCAACGGCGGCAGCGCGTCTTCGAGCTTCGATTCCGTCAGGTGATAGAACAGGATTTCGGTCATGCCGATCTCTTCCCGACTTTCGTCACGTCCGGCACGGCCGGTCAGGATTCGTAGCTCGCCCGCACCAGTTCATCGAGCAGCCTGACGCCGAAGCCCGAGCCCCAGGACTGGTTGACCTCATCCGTCGGCGCGCCCATGGCGGTACCGGCGATATCGAGATGCGCCCAGGGCGTATCCTTGACGAAACGCTTCAGGAACTGCGCCGCCGTCACCGCGCCGCCGTGGCGGCCGCCGGTGTTCTTCATGTCGGCGAACTTGCTGTCGATCATCTTGTCGTATTCCTTGCCGAGTGGCATGCGCCACAGGCGCTCCTGCGTCGCCATGCCTGCGGCAAGGAGCTGCCCGGCCAGACGGTCGTCGTTGGAGAACAGGCCGGCGTGATGGGTCGCAAGCGCAACCATGATGGCGCCGGTCAGCGTCGCAAGGTCGATGATTGCCTGCGGCTTGAAGCGGTCGTTGCAATACCAGAGCGCATCGCAGAGCACGAGACGGCCTTCGGCGTCCGTGTTGATCACTTCGATCGTCTGGCCGGACATCGACGTTACGATATCGCCGGGGCGCTGAGCGCTGCCGTCGGGCATGTTTTCCACAAGGCCGATGATGCCGATGGCGTTGACCTTCGCTTCACGCGCGGCCAGCACATGCATAAGGCCGGTGACGGCAGCCGCACCGCCCATGTCGCCCTTCATTTCCTCCATGCCGGCGGCCGGCTTGATCGAGATGCCGCCGCTGTCGAAGACGACGCCCTTGCCGACAAAGGCGAGCGGCCGCTCCTTGGCCTTGCCGCCCTTCCACTGCATGATCACGAGGCGCGGCGGTCGGGTCGACCCTTGGGCGACGCCGAGCAGCGCGCCCATGCCGAGCTTTTTCATTTCCTTTTCCGTGAGGATCTCCACCTCGACACCGAGCTTTTCCAGCTCCTTCGCCTTGGCGGCAAACTCGACCGGTCCCAGCACGTTCGCCGGCTCGTTCACCAGGTCGCGCGCCAGGAACACGCCTTCGGCCACCGCCTCTGCTGTGCCGAAAGCCTTCTTCGCGGCAATGACGGTACCGGTGACGATCGTGACCTTGGTCGGCTTGCCGGAGGACTTGGCGTCGTCATCGGCCTTCTTGGTCTTGTAACCGTCGAAGCTGTAGGCGTTCATCTCCATGCCGAGCGCGAAATCTGCGGCCGCCCTGCCGGTCACGTCGACCCCAGGCGCGTCGACGAATACGGTCACCTTGTCGACCGAGCCGAGTTTCGCCGCAACGGCGCCGCCGGCCTTCAGCCAATCGTGGTCCGAAAGCGCTTCCGCCTCTCCGAGGCCACACACAATGATTCGGTCAGCCGGCGAGCCATGCGGCGCAACGATATCGAGGCTGGAGAACGCCTTTCCGGTGAACTTCTTCACCTTGGCTGCCTTTGTCACGACGTCTTCCGGATCGGCGACATCCGCGCCGGCCGCGGCTCCGCCGCCCGACGTCTTGAGGAGCACGGCAACGCCGCCGCTCGGCCGGTGGGACTTGGCAAAGGTGAACTCGAACTTCATCGGCATTGAAAAACTCCGGGATATTTTCCTGTTTCCGTGCGCAGCCGGAGAATCGAAAGTAGCTTCCGAGAGCCGGGCGCCAGGGTAAGGTGATCTGGCCGCGACGCATCGGGACGACACGGCGAGGCTTATGACGATCCGCCCTGTTACCGGGCGGTTACAGTGGAAAATATTCGCAACATTCACCACCGTCAAAGCTGTGGCCGGCACCCTTCTCGCTTTTCAACCGCTTGGCAAGATGCCCCCAGATGTTTACATGCGGTTAACCGAGGTTCTTCGCCTTAAATTATCCCTGTTGCTTCACAATTTGAGCGACACGAAATAGCGGGTAAGAACCGGGCTTCGGTTTGGACCCGGGCAATGCCCGGTCCGACGCCGCCGCCGGACAGAAACATGAGCAGGATTTTGGACCGGACACGGGCATGAAGCTGATCGAACGCTACATCTTCCGGCGTGCCTTGGTCATGTTCCTCGCGACACTCCTGCCATTGCTCGGCATTGTGTGGACGACGCAGGCGCTTGCCAACGTCAACCTGGTCACCGACAGCGGCCAGTCGGTTCTGGCCTTCGCCAAGCTGGCAACCCTCATCCTGCCTTCGGTCATCCCGATCATCCTGCCCTTCGCACTGGTCATCGGCGTCACCCAGACCCTGACCACGATGAACACCGATTCGGAACTGACCGTGCTCAACGCCGCCGGCAGTTCGCGCATGGCCATCATCCGGCCGGTCATCTATCTGGCGGCGGCCCTGAGCGTCCTTTCCTTCGTGGTCGATAACTTCGTCGAGCCCTACTCGCGCGTTTCGGTACGCAAGATGCTGGCGACGGCAAACGCCGATCTTCTGTCGTCGGTCGTTCAGGAGAATTCGTTCCGCAAGGTTGCCGACGGGCTCTATGTTCAGGTTGGAGCGCGGCGCAGCGGCGGCGTATTGCAGGGCATCTTCGTTGCCGATTCACGCAATCCCGCCTTCGAGCTCGTCTATTACGCCCGCGAAGGCGCGGTGGATGAAAAGAGCTCCGCGCTGGTGATGAAGGACGGCGAGGTGCAGCGCAAACTGCCTGACGGCAGCGTCTCGATCATCAAGTTCGATTCCTATGCCTTCGACCTCGCCGACATGACCAGGACGACGCGCGAGGCGACGATCCGGGCGAAGGACCGCGACCTGGCCGGGCTTCTCAATCCCGACTCGGACGATCAGGTCTACAAGAACAATCCGCTTGCCTTCACAGCCGAGATCAACCGCCGCCTGACCGAGTGGACCTTTCCGCTGCTGTTCGGCCTGATCGCGCTGGTGTTCAGCAGCGATGCACGATCGCACCGGGAAGCGCGCGTCCATCCAATGGTGAGCGCGCTCGGAACGGCGCTGCTCATCCGCTGGATGACCTTCTATGCGGGCAACAGCGCCGAGGATTCCATTTGGTTCGTGCCGCTGATGTATATCGTACCGCTGGCAGCCGGTGGGCTCTGCATCCACCAGCTGGTGAGCAACAAACGTCTGGATATCCCGATGACCGGGCAGGAAAAGCTGCAGGATCTCCTGGTTCGCCTGCGCCTGGTGCGGCGTGACGCCGAGGGAGGGCAGCCGTCATGACTGGCACGCTCGGACGCTACTTCTTCATCCGCTATGTGATCACCACTTTCTGGTTCCTCGTCGGCATCTTCTCGCTGATCTTCATCATCGACTTCAGCGAGCAGGCGAGCCGCCTGGCGAACCTGCCGCACTATTCGATCACCGGCGCTCTGCTGATGACCGCCCTCCGTATCCCGCTGATCCTGCAGCAGACGATTCCGTTCGTGGCGCTGTTTTCGGCAATGGCGGCGCTGATCTCCCTCAACCGGCGCTACGAGCTGGTCGTGACCCGCGCCGCGGGTATCTCCGTCTGGCAGTTCCTGCGTCCCTTCGTCCTTGGCGCCTTCCTCTTCGGGGTGCTCGCTGTCGTTGCGCTCAACCCGCTAGCGGCCTGGGGAACGAAGCGTGGGGAGGCACTGCTGGCGGAATGGGGCGCCTCGCGATCCTCGGATGCCGGATCGATTCCGTGGCTGCGGCAGATCTACAACGGTACCGATACAATCATCGGCGCGCGCTCGGTCCAGGACAACGGTACGACGCTCCTCAACGTCACCGTCATCCACTTCGATCCACAGGGAACGATCATTCTGAGACAGGATGCGGCGTCCGCGAAACTCGAAGATGGTTACTGGCTTCTTAACGAAGTAACGGAAACGCGCAACGGGCAGCTGCCGCGCCGTTTGAAAACAGCACAACTCAGCACCAATCTGAAGGCTGAGTTTGTTCAGGAACGGCTTGCAAAGGCTGATTCCATTCAGTTTTTTGACCTGCCGGGCAAGATCGAAGTGGCTCGCTCCTTCGGTTTTTCAACCAATGGCATGGAAACCCAATTCCACTCGATGCTCTCGCTGCCGCTGCTTCTCGTCGCCATGACGCTGATAGCCGCTTGCGTGTCGCTCAAGTTTAGCCGGTTTAACCAATCTCGCTCCGTAATTCTCGGTGGCATCCTTTCAGGCTTCGTGCTTTATGTCGTCACCGTGCTTGTCAAAGCATTCGGGAGCAGCGGCATTGTGCCTCCTTTCGTTGCAGCCTGGTTGCCAGTTGTTGTAGCGATGGCGCTGGGCTCGACGATTCTTTTAAATCAGGAGGATGGCTAGTGGCGGTAGTGAACCGCAAACGCATGACGCTGATCAACGCTACCCTGCTTGCAGGCGTGGCGCTGCAGACACTTGCCATGGGAATGAGTGCGCCTGCGATGGCGCAGCAGACTTCGGACCGCCTCGATAAGCTGCGTCCGAACATGCCAGAAGACGCCAAGCTGCTTCTGTCCGCCAATGAGCTCGTCTACAACAAGGACGCCGAGAAGGTCATCGTGCGCGGCAACGTGCAGATCGACTACGGCGGCTACAAGATGGTGGCCCGTCAGGTCGAATACGACCAGAAGAATGGCCGCATCTATGCATCCGGGGAAATCCAGTTCGTCGAGCCGGGCGGCAATGTCGTCTATGCCGACAAGATGGACATCACCGACGATTTCGGCGACGGTTTCCTTGAACAGATGCGCATCGAAACCACCGATCTGACCCGTCTTGCCGCAACGAGCGGCGAGCGCCGGAACGGTGAAGAGTTCATCCTGAACGAGGCCGTCTACACGGCCTGCACGCCCTGCTCGACCAAGCCGGAGCATCGCTCGCTTTGGCATATCAAGGCACAGCGCGTCATTCAGAACGGGCGCACGCGGACGATTCGGCTTGAGAACGCCCGCTTCGAGCTCTTCGGCAAGCCTATCGCCTATATCCCGGTGATGGAGCTGCCCGACCATACGGTCAAGCGCAAGAGCGGCTTTCTGTTCCCGACGTTCCGCTCGGCCCAGAAGCTCGGCGTCGGCGTCGGCGTCCCCTACTATTGGGCGATCTCGCCCTACATGGATGCAACGGCAACCGTGACGGGCCTGACCCGGCAGGGCTTCCTGCTGGAGGGCGAGTTCCGTCAGCGGTTCCACAACGGCTTCCATACGCTGAACTTTGCCGGCATCAGCCAGCTCGACAAGGAAAAGTTCACGCCCGGCACGGTCGACGCGATGAAGACCAATCGCGGCATGATCGCGTCGAGGGCTGAATTCGAGATCAACCCGCGCTGGACGTTCGGCTGGAACGTCCTCGTCCAGTCGGACGCCAACTTCGCCAAGACCTACGAACTGTCGGACTTCGATGGCACGACCTACGTCAACCAGGCCTATCTGACCGGGCTCGGCAAGCGAAACTTCTTCGATCTGCGCGCCTTCTACTTCGACATTCAGGACGCGGACCCGAACAGCATCAAGGAAAATCAGCAGCCTACGGCTCAGGTGCTCGATTACTCCTACAAGGCGCCGCAACCCATCTTGGGCGGCGAGCTTTCGGCAACTGTCAACTTCACGAACGTCAAACGAAACCGGCTGGACCTCGAAACCGTCCCCGGTGTCGTCAATCGTTTCCGCGGCCTTGAGGGCACGACCCACCGCCTGACCGGCGAGCTTGAATGGAAGCGCATGTTCATTGCTCCCGGCGGTCTCGTGCTCACGCCGCTCCTTGCGGCGCGCGGCGATGCCCTCGGCCTCAACATGGACGCGCCGGGACCGCTCTACACCGGCGACTACGACAACAGCGACGCGGCGACGCGACGCATGTTGACCGCCGGTCTCGAAGCCCGTTACCCGATCCTGTTCGTCGGCGAAAACAGCAGCCACGTGCTTGAGCCGATCGCTCAGCTGTACGCGCGCCCTGATGAACAGGATGCCGGTGGCCTGCCGAACGAAGACGCCCAGAGCTTTGTGTTCGATGCGACCAACCTTTTCGACCGCGACAAGTTCTCTGGCTTCGACCGGGTCGAAGGTGGTACGCGCGCCAATGTCGGCTTCCGCTATACCGGTACCTTCGACAGTGGCTACGGCCTGCGCAGCATCGTCGGCCAATCCTTCCATCTCGGAGGCCTGAACTCCTTTGCAACCGACGACCTGGTGAAGGCCGGCGCGAATTCCGGTCTGGAAACCAAGAGCTCGGACTATGTTGCGATGTTCGGTATCGACGCACCGTCCGGCCTGATGGCGAGCCTCTCGGGCCGCCTCGACGAAAAGGATCTGGCACTGCGCCGTGCCGATGCGACCGTCGGGTATCTCGGCACGACGTGGCAGGCGGCGATGACCTATACGCGCATCGAAGCGCAGCCGCTTTATGGCTCGCAGGTGGACCAGGACGAAATCCAGACGGCGGCCGCCTACAAGTTCCATGACTACTGGTCGGTCTTTGGTGCCATCACTTACGACATCAACCAGGACGTCATCACGCGCAACGGCTTCGGCATCACCTACGACGATCAGGACACCCTGTTCTCGCTTGTCTACAAGCAGGAACGCGATACCGGCAGCACGCTGGCGAACGATTGGTCGATCGGCGCCAGAATCAGCTTCCGTACGCTCGGTGACGTGAATGTCGGCGACACCAAGTTCGAAGAGCTGGATTACTATTAAGATCATTGAAACGAGGGGGCGGAACGCGAAGTTCGCCCCCTCGCGCTATTTTGGGCTGCTCAAACGGTCTTGTCATCGTTTGGCCGCATGTATTATGCATTTCCTCCGACAAGATAAGGCAACGGCGCAAAGCCGGTAGGCGGACAAGGCCCGACGGCGGTGATCGTTCGGCAAACAGGAAAAGGTAATGGGCGGGAAAATGTCGATCTCGAGGACGCTTTCGGTATTGGCTGTGGCCGGAGCCCTGAGCATCGCGGCATGTGCCGGTGCGCAGGCTGCAAGCCAGGTCAAGGTAACGGTCAACAACACCGTGATCACCTCGGGCGATATTGCCAAACGAGTTGCCTTCCTGCGTCTTCAGCGCCAGAAGGGCGGCCCCGAGGAAGCGAAGAAGCAACTGGTGGACGAGGTCCTGAAGCGCGCGGAAATCGTTCGTATCGGTCAATCCGTCAGCACGCAGGACGTCGATGCCGCCTATGCCCGTTTTGCTTCCGGCAACAAGCTTTCGACGGAACAGCTCGGCAAGATCCTGGACCAGGCCGGTGTCGGCGCCGATCACTTCAAGCAATTCATCGCCGTACAGATGAGCTGGCCGCGCGCGGTCAACTTCCGTTTTGGCAATTCGAACCGGCTGCAGGGTGCCGATCTCGTCAAGCGGATGATGGAAGGCGGCGGCAACAAGCCGGTGACGACAGAATACTTCCTGCAGCAGGTGATCTTCGTCATTCCCGAGAAGAAGCGCGGCGCCATCACCGCAAAACGGCAGGCCGAGGCGAACGCCTCCCGTTCACAGTTCCCGGGCTGCGAGACGTCGAAGACCTTTGCCGCCAACTATCGCGACGTTTCGATCCGCAGTCTCGGCCGGATGCTTGCCCAGCAGTTGCCGGACGAGTGGAAGCCGTTGGTCGAGAAGGCCGGGGAGAACGGCACGACCGGAACCCGCGTCACCGAAAAGGGCGTAGAGTACCTGGCGATCTGCAAGAAGCGTGAAGTCAACGACGACACGGCCGCAGAAATCGTCTTCCGTGCCGAGGACATCGGCAAGAAGAAGGACGGCGGGGAAGACCCGAACAGCGAAAAATACCTCGAGGAACTGCGCAAGAAAGCGCAGATCGTCAACAAGTAAGCACAACGGCAACATGCGCGAACCAACCGGCGGACCACTCGCCCTGACCATGGGCGACCCGGCCGGTATCGGGCCGGACATCAGCCTTTCGGCCTGGCTTGGCCGCCGCGAACACGCGACGGCACCCTTCCTGTTCATCGGCGATCCTTCGGTGCTTGCCGCGCGTGCGGCGACGCTTGGCTATTCGGTTCCCCTTCGGGAGACCGATTGTGCCGGCGCCGTGTCCGCGTTCGATGCAGCACTGCCGGTGCTGCCGCTTGCCTGCCCTGCCCCGGTCACTGCAGGCGATCCCGACACTGCCAATGCCAGCACCGTCATTGATGCGATCGACACGGCAGTGCGGCTCGTCATCGCCGGCGAAGCCTCCGCAGTCGTAACCAACCCGATTGCCAAGGCGGTCCTTTACGATGCCGGCTTCCGCTTTCCGGGCCATACCGAGTACCTGGCGTATCTCGCGGAGAAAGCGACAGGGCAACCCGTCCTGCCTGTCATGATGCTTGCCGGGCCGAAGCTGCGTGCTGTCCCCGTCACGATCCACATCCCGCTGAAGGATGTGCCGGACCAGTTGACGCCGGATCTCATCTATCGCACCTGCGCGATAACGGCGGCGGATCTGCGCAACCGCTTCGGGCTTGTGCGCCCGCGCCTCGCGATCGCCGGGCTCAATCCACACGCCGGCGAAAACGGCGCGCTCGGCCTTGAGGATGACGCGATCATCCGCCCCGTCATCGACCGGTTGCGCGCTGAAGGCATCGATGCCGTGGGACCGCTGCCCGCGGATACCATGTTCCACGATCGGGCGCGCGCGACCTACGACGTTGCGATCTGCATGTATCACGATCAGGCGCTGATCCCGGCGAAGGCCCTCGGCTTCGACGACAGCGTCAACGTCACGCTCGGCCTTCCCTTCATCCGCACATCGCCCGACCACGGCACGGCCTTCAGTCTGGCTGGCAAGGGCGTCGCCCGCGACGACAGCTTGAGAGCTGCGCTCGACCTTGCCGCAACGCTTGCGGCCAATATGCCAGGAGATACCCGCTGATGGCCGCGCTCGACGGTCTCCCCCCCTTACGCGACGTGATCCAGCGCCACGGCCTCGACGCCAAGAAGGCGCTCGGCCAGAATTTCCTGCTCGACCTCAACCTGACACAGAAGATCGCGCGGACCGCCGGTTCGCTCGAAGGCGTGACGGTGATCGAGGTCGGCCCTGGTCCCGGCGGCCTGACGCGCGCCATCCTGGCTCTCGGCGCCAAGAAGGTCATCGCGATCGAACGCGACTCCCGCTGCCTGCCGGCGCTTGCCGAAATCGGTGCGCATTATCCCGACCGGTTGCAGGTGATCGAAGGCGACGCCCTGAAGACGCCGTTCGAGACGCTTGCCGACGGTGGGCCGGTCAAGATCATCGCCAACCTGCCCTACAATGTCGGCACGCAATTGCTGGTCAACTGGCTGCTGCCCGAACGCTGGCCGCCTTTCTGGCAATCGCTGACGCTGATGTTCCAGCGTGAAGTGGGCCTCAGGATCGTCGCCGAGGCGGATGACGATCACTACGGGCGCCTCGGCGTGCTCTGCGGCTGGCGTACAGAGGCAAGGATGGCCTTCGACGTGCCGCCGCAAGCTTTCACGCCGCCGCCCAAGGTGACGTCATCGGTGGTCCATCTGGAGCCCGTGGAAAATCCGATCCCCTGCTCCGTTTCAGCATTGGAGAAGGTAACGCACGCTGCCTTCGGCCAACGTCGCAAGATGCTGAGACAGAGCCTGAAGCCGCTCGGCGGCGAGGCCCTGTTGGCAAAGGTCGATATCGATCCGCAACGGCGGGCCGAGACGCTTTCGGTGGAAGAGTTCTGCCGATTGGCCAACTGCCTCTAGGCGAGCAACCAATCGCGACCGGTCAGCCGATCGGGGATATGGCGCGATTCGAAAATGGCTCCCGAAGGAGCCATTCTTTTGCAGCTGTCAGAACGGGTTCTCCGTCAGGAGCCCGTTGACGAAGTCAAACAGACCAGGGCGCCGGTCGCGACGAAGCCGCTCAGCCTCGACGATCGCCCGTACAGCCGAAAAGGCGCGGTCAAGGTCGTCGTTGAGGACGATGTAGTCGTATTCCCGCCAGTGCTCGATCTCGGCGCGCGAATTGGCAAGCCGCGTGGCAATCACCTCTTCGCTGTCTTCCGCCCGGCGATGCAGGCGTGACTGCAGTTCGGCCATCGACGGCGGCAGAATGAAGATCGACACGACGTCGCCGGCCATCTTTTCCTGAAGCTGCTGAGCGCCCTGCCAATCGATATCGAAGAGCATGTCGCGGCCGGCGGCCATCGCCGCTTCGACGGCGTCGCGCGGCGTTCCGTAGAAGTTGCCGTGCACCTCGGCCCATTCGAGCAGCGAGTCGGTTGCCCTGAGCGCCTCGAATTCACGAATCGTCTTGAAATGATAATGCCGTCCGTCGATTTCGCTCGGGCGGCGCTGGCGCGTCGTCACGCTTACGGAGATGCTCATCTCCGGATCGGCTTCCAGGAGGTTGCGCGCAATCGTCGATTTTCCAGCACCGGACGGTGAGGAAATGACGAGCATCAGCCCACGACGGGCAATCTTGATGGGCGAAGGCGTCGCCGGGGTCATGCTTTACTCCAGATTCTGGACCTGTTCGCGGAACTGGTCGATGACGACCTTGAGTTCGATGCCGGCAGCCGATACGGCGGCCGCATTCGACTTGGAACAGATCGTATTCGATTCTCGGTTAAATTCCTGTGCCAGGAAATCAAGCTTGCGGCCAACGGGGCCGCCCTTCGACAGCAAATCGCGCGCAGCAACGATGTGCGAGCCGAGCCGATCGATTTCTTCCCGAAGATCCGCCTTGGTGGCAAGCAGCGCCACTTCGGCGTAGAGGCGCTCCCGGTCGAGCGAGGAGCCATTGTCCATGACCAGGGCCACCTGCTGCGCGAGCCGATCGGCAATCGCCGCGGCGCTGCGCGATGGATCAGCCTCTACCGTTGCCGTAAGTGTCTCGATGCCTTCAACCTGCGCCAGCAGGATCTGACAGAGCGCGGCTCCCTCGTCCTCGCGCATGACGCGCAGATCGGAAAGCGCCAGTCTCAGTCCGTCGAGGATGTCCGTATCAAGGGCGGCGCGCTCCTCTTCGCTTTCTTCCGGTTCGCGAAAATCGACGATGCCGCGGATTGAAAGCAACGTGTCGAATTTCAACGGCGCCGGGTCGACGAGATCACCGAGCTGTTCGCGCAGGTTCAAGACCGCCGTCAGCGCACCCTGATTGACCACGGCCTCGACGGTCGCTTCCGCGCCGCTGACGGAAAGTCCGATCTGGAGATTGCCGCGCGAAAAATAATCGGCCGCGAGCCTGCGCACTTCGGGCTCGAAGCGCTCGAGCCCCTGCGGCAGGCGCAACCTGAGATCAAGACCCTTGCCGTTGACGGAACGCAGTTCCCAGGCCCAACGGCGGCGGCCACTGCTGCCTTCCCTCCGGGCAAAGCCGGTCATCGATTGGAGCGGCATCGTCACCTCCGTTGTGTTTCAGCAGAAGCAATAAGGCGACGGCGCGGCATCCCGCAAGGGATATCCGCGCCGTGATCTATCCGTCCACAATGCAGGCGTTTATTGCGGCTGCGCTGCTGTCGCCGCCGGTTCGGCCGCTCCAGCGTCGGAGGCCGCCTTCGCGGCTTCCGCAGCCTTCTCGGCTTCCACCTTGCGCCAACGCCTTACATTCGCGTTGTGTTCGTCCAGGGTCTCGGCGAAGACATGGCCGCCCGTACCGTCGGCCACGAAGTAGAGCTCCGGCGTGCGCGAAGGATTGGCGACCGCCTCCAGCGCCGCACGGCCCGGATTGGCGATCGGCGTCGGCGGCAGTCCCTTGATGAGATAGGTGTTGTAGGGCGTCTGCTTGTCGATGTCGGACTTCAGGATCGGCCGGTCCGCCGGCTTTCCGTCGCCGCCGAAAATGCCATAGATGATCGTCGGGTCGGACTGCAGCCGCATGCCCTTGTCGAGCCGGTTGATGAAAACGGAGGCGACCCGTGGCCGTTCGTCAGCGCGGCCGGTTTCCTTCTCCACGATCGAAGCCAGCGTGACGAGTTCCTCGACCGTCGAGACCGGCAGCTTCGGATCACGCTTCTCCCAGATCTGATCGACCAGAACCTTCTGGGCGGCAACCATCTGCTGAACGATCTCGCCGCGCTTGGTACCGCGTGTGAACTTGTAGGTGTCGGGCATCAGCGAACCTTCCGGCGGAAGCTCGGCCGGCAGATCGCCAACCAGAACCGGATCGTCGGACAGCTTGTGGAACATCTGCTTGACGGTCAGGCCCTCGGGCAGAGAAACCGAATAGAGGATCGACTTGCCCGACTTCAGAAGCTGCATCACGTCCTGCATCGACGAGCCGGCCTTGATCTCGTATTCGCCGGCCTTCAGCGTCTCGTTGTCGAGATAGGCCTCCGAGACGAAACGGAAAACGCGCGCATCGGTGATGATGTTGCTGCGCTCGAGGCCGCTGGCGATTTCGCTCATGCCGGCGCCGCCCCTGACGATGAAGTTCTGGTTTGCCTGCAGCGGACCCGGCCTCTCGTACTGATGCATCGCATAGTAGACCGTGCCGGCCGCAGCGAGCGCCGCGAAGACGATGATGGTCATCACGAAGTTCAGGAAGATCACCACCTGGCTGCGCGCCTTGCGCGACCGTTTCGGGGGCTGCGGCACTTTTTCCGGGCGCAGTGCCTCGTTTGCCGATTTCGGAATGATCGGCCCGTTGCTCGCGTTTTCATTGCGGCCGAATTGCGCCGCGCCGTTATCGTTTGAGTCGCTCACGATTATCCCGAACCCGAAATTCGCAGCCTCATTCTCTTTCCTGCCCCGGTGCGAATTTCGGACTGGACCATGGCAGGCTTAAGTCAATTTCATAAACGGCGCCGACCTGGCGGGCGGCATTCCGCAGTCTTCAACACAATAGACCTGCGGCGCGGTGCATTGGCACCCAAGAACCACAGAAATGTGTCGGTTCACCGTCCATTCAAGAGAACGCAACGGGGACCTGACACTTTACAGAACCGCACGTCTTATAGGACGCGTTAAGGTCGCTGTAACACTCTAAATGGCTGCCTGCTTCATCCTTAAACCGGACAGGAGACATGCAGTCGTTCGGAACGCGCCGCCTTCGGTTATCCCTGGGGCGAACGACATGTTCCCGACAATAGCTAAATGGCAAACTGACAGATATGCCTTGCGCGAACATAGCGGTCGGCAACGCCGCCGCGATGGCGGCGCATCCTCCCAAAACATGCTTGTAGCGAGCAATGCGGCAAAAGCAGGATCATCGGACCGACTTGTTGGATCGATCCGATGAGTGGTGGGCCCCGATCAGGCGCCCGTGTAACGGCGCAGGACCAGAGAGGCGTTCGTGCCGCCAAAGCCGAAGGAGTTCGACAGCGCCACGTTGATCTCGCGCTTGCGCGCGACATGCGGCACGAGGTCGATCTTGGTTTCCACAGACGGATTGTCGAGGTTGAGCGTCGGCGGCGCAATGTTGTCGCGAATCGCGAGCACCGAAAAGATCGCTTCGACGGCACCGGCAGCGCCGAGCAGGTGACCGATCGCCGACTTGGTCGAGGACATGGAGATCTTCGACGCATGCTCGCCGACAAGGCGCTCGACGGCGCCAAGCTCGATCGTGTCCGCCATGGTCGAGGTGCCGTGGGCGTTGATGTAGTCGATATCGGCCGCCGTCAGGCCGGCGCGCTTCAGCGCCATCTGCATGCAGCGATAGGCGCCGTCACCATCTTCCGACGGGGCGGTGATGTGGAAGGCATCGCCGGAAAGGCCGTAACCGACCACTTCCGCATAGATCTTCGCGCCGCGCGCCTTGGCGTGCTCGAGCTCTTCGAGGATGACGACGCCGGCGCCCTCGCCCATGACGAAGCCGTCACGGTCGACATCGTAGGGGCGCGATGCCTTTTCCGGATTGTCGTTGTGCTGGGTGGACAGCGCCTTGCAGGCGGCAAAGCCCGCGAGCGAAATCCGGCAGATCGGCGATTCCGCGCCGCCGGCGACCATGACGTCGGCATCGCCGAGCGCGATCAGGCGGCTGGCGTCGCCGATCGCATGCGCACCGGTCGAACAGGCGGTGACGACCGAGTGGTTCGGGCCGCGCAGCTTGTGGCGGATCGACACCTGGCCGGAGGCAAGGTTGATGAGCCGGCCGGGAATGAAGAACGGCGAAATGCGGCGGGGGCCCTTGTCGCGCAGCGTATAGCCGCCTTCGACGATGCCTTCGAGACCGCCGATGCCCGATCCGATCAGAACGCCGGTCGCGATCTGATCTTCGTCGGTCTCCGGCTTCCAGCCGGCGTCGGCAAGCGCCATGTCGGCGGCCGCCATCGCGTAGACGATGAACGGATCGACCTTGCGCTGCTCCTTCGGCTCCATCCAGTCGTCGGCGTTGAAGGTTGCGTCGGTGCCGTCACCGAAGGGAATGCGGCAGGCAATCTTGGCAGGAAGGTCCTCGACCTCGAATTCGGTTACCTTGCGTGCAGCATTCTGCCCGGCAAGAAGGCGCGCCCACGTCGCCTCAGTTCCGCAACCCAAGGGAGATACCATGCCGGTACCGGTGATAACGACACGTCTCATAGTCCGCGACCCACCCTGACTTTTCAATTTCAGAGCCGGATCGGACCACGTGTGACGAACCCGATCCGGGCATCCATTTTAAGGTTCTCATTCACGATCAGAGGGAAAAGCGGAGAACGCTTGCTGATCGGCACCCGCGCTTGCGGGACAGCCCACTTCCCTGGGCTGAAACGGGCCGCTTTCGGCGGCCCGTCTGCGGCCGTAGCCGCTCAGATATTAGGCCTGAGCCTTTTCGATGAACTTGACGGCGTCGCCGACAGTCAGGATCGAGTCAGCAGCGTCGTCCGGGATTTCAACGCCGAATTCTTCTTCGAAAGCCATGACCAGTTCGACGGTGTCGAGCGAGTCCGCGCCGAGGTCATCGATGAAGCTTGCGCCTTCGCTGACCTTTTCGGCGTCGACGCCAAGATGATCAATAACAATTTTCTTTACGCGTTCTGCGATATCGCTCATGTCGGAGTTCCTCGACCTTCGTTTCTGTAGGCGCCTATTCCGGCACCGGTACTCTTATGTAAGCCTGATAGACCAAGACGGCCTACCCGGCAATCCATCCAACCGGAACTGCGGCAAACCCAGGGCAGCCAAGGCTGCCGGACACCTGGCGGGACCGGTCGACTGCTAACAGTCATGGCCCGATTAACACGGTTTAAGTCTGTCGCAAAGTCCGAAAATGCCTGACATTCGCTTGCTCAACATTGAATTTCAGGCATTTGGCAGGCGGTGTCCCGGGACGTTGAATATCACCCGTCGCACAATCTCGACGGGCGGCACATCCCGGAAACCGGATCAGATCATGGCCATGCCGCCGTTGACGTGAATCGTCTGGCCGGTGACGTAGCCAGCCTCGTTCGACGCGAGATAGACGACGGCCGACGCAATCTCCGCGCCGGTGCCCATGCGCTTCATCGGGATCGCGCCCATGATCGCGTCCTTCTGCTTGTCGTTGAGCTTGCCGGTCATCGCACTTTCGATGAAGCCCGGAGCGACGCAGTTGACGGTGACGTTGCGCGTCGCGATCTCCTGGGCCAGCGACTTGGAGAAGCCGATCATGCCGGCCTTGGAGGCACAGTAGTTGGCCTGGCCGGGATTGCCGGTGACGCCGACGATCGAGGTGATATTGACGATGCGGCCGAAACGGCGGCGCATCATCGGGTGGGTCAGCTCGCGCGTCAGGCGGAAGACGGCGGTCAGGTTCACCTCGAGAACGGCATCCCAGTCCTCGTCGCTCATGCGCACGAAGAGGCCGTCCTTCGTGATGCCGGCGTTGTTGACGAGAATATCGACGCCGCCAAGCTCGGATTCGGCCTTTTCGCCGAGCGCCTTGACTTCGGCACGGTCCGAAAGGTTCGCCGGGAAGAGCTGCACGCGATCGCCGAGTTCATTGGCGAGCGCTTCCAGCTTTTCGACGCGTGTGCCGTGCAGGCCGACGGTCGCGCCCTGTGCGTGCAGCATGCGGGCGATTTCTTCGCCGATACCACCGGATGCACCGGTGACGAGAGCCTTGCGGCCGGAAAGATCGAACATCTGATTGATTCCTTGTAACTGGTGCGCTTGTTCGACGGCTTACGCGAGCAGTGCTGCAAGAGCCGTGTCGATATCGGCAGGCGTATTGACGGCGATACCGTTGACAGTCTTGTCGATCCGGCGGGCAAGCCCCGTCAGGACCTTGCCGGAACCGAGTTCATAAAGCGTCGTGACATTGTTGGCGGCAAACCATTCGACTGTCTCGCGCCAGCGGACCTGGCCGGTGACCTGCTCGACGAGCAATCGGGCGATTTCGTCGGCATCGCTGACCGGTGCGGCGAGCACGTTGGCGACCACGGGTACGACGGGATTGTGCTTCTCGACCTTGGCGAGGGCCTCGCGCATGGCGTCGGCGGCCGGCGCCATCAGGCTCGAATGGAAGGGTGCGGAGACCGGCAGCATCAATGCGCGCTTCGCGCCCTTTTCGGATGCCAATGCGGCAGCCTTCTCGACGGCAGACTTCTCGCCGGAAATGACCAGCTGGCCGCCGCCATTGTCGTTGGCGATCTGGCAGGAGCCGAGTGCCGAAGCTTCGCGGCAGACGGCTTCGACATCGGCATGCTCCAACCCGATGATCGCGGCCATCGCACCCTTGCCGACCGGTACGGCCGCCTGCATCGCGTTGCCGCGAATGCGCAGGAGACGCGCCGTGTCGGCGATCGAGAAGGTGCCGGCAGCACAGAGCGCCGAATATTCGCCCAGCGAATGGCCGGCGACGAAGGAGACCTTGGACTTGATGTCGAGGCCCTTGGCCTCGAGCACCCGGATGACGGCCATCGATACGGCCATCAGCGCCGGCTGCGCGTTCGCCGTCAGCGTCAGCGTTTCCTCGGGGCCGTTCCACATGATCTCGGACAGCTTCTCTCCGAGCGCCTCGTCAACCTCGGCGAAGACGGCAGCGGCCTCCGGAAAAGCGTCCGCCAGATCCTTGCCCATGCCGACAGCCTGGCTGCCCTGGCCTGGAAACGTGAATGCAATGCTCATGGGATAGTCCCTTCCCTAGATCACTATGATTTTGGGTCGAATCGACACAAAATCATAGTGATCGGTTCTTATGAGTTAGAGCGGGACGCGGGCGGATAACTGCACACGCTTTTTCTTACCCCGCTCTGGTTCCTCTCCATTCACATTCCTGAACGGCGAGTCAAGCGCGCAAGGCCCGCCGAACCGGGCCGCAGCCGCCTTTTGCCCTTGATCTTCACCAATCAAGGCGTAAATTTGCCGCCCAAAGTCGACCTGCCTTCAACACTCCCAAGGGCGAAGGCTATCACTCCATTTCCGGCGCGCGCACCCCTTGTCCCACGGGGCCGATGCACGTCTTTCACAAGGATCTCCATTCAATGCGTTACAACACGCTTGGCCGCACCGACATCAGGGTCTCGGAAATCTGCCTGGGCACGATGACATGGGGCTCGCAGAATTCCGTCGCCGAAGCGCATGAACAGCTGGACCACGCCTTCGACAAGGGCGTGAATTTCATCGATACGGCAGAACTCTACCCGACGACGCCGCTCTCGTCCGAGACCTACGGCGATACCGAGCGCTTCATCGGCGAGTGGCTGGCAAAGCGCGGCCGCCGCGACGACGTCGTGCTCGCGACCAAGGTCGCCGGCCCCGGCCGGCCCTATATTCGCAATGGCGGTCCCACCACGCCGGAAGGCATCGAACTGGCAATCGACGCCAGCCTTCAACGTTTGAAGACCGACTATATCGATCTCTACCAGATCCATTGGCCGAACCGCGGTCACTACCATTTCCGCAATGCCTGGTCCTACGACCCGGCCAAGCAGGACAAGGCGCATGTCGCCAGCGATCTCAGGGCGATCCTCGACAAGCTCGGCGATCTCGTGAAGGCCGGCAAGGTCCGCGCCATCGGTCTCTCCAACGAAACGGCCTGGGGAACGATGAAGTTCATCGACATGGCCGAACGTCACGGCCTGCCGCGAGTCGCCTCGGTCCAGAACGAATACAATCTGCTTTACCGCGCCTATGATCTCGACCTTTCCGAGCTATCGCATCACGAGGACGTGGGCCTGCTTGCCTATTCGCCGCTCGCAGCCGGACTGCTCAGCGGCAAGTATTTGGACGGCGCCAAGCCGACGGGCTCCCGCCTCTCGATCAACGGCGACCTCGGCGGCCGCTTCACGCCGCACCAGGAGCCGGCGGTTGCCGGGTATGTGCAGCTTGCACGCGAGCACGGCCTCGATCCCGCTCAGATGGCTATCGCCTTCTGCCTGACGCGGCCGTTCATGGCGTCCGTCATCATCGGCGCGACCTCGATGGTACAGTTGAAGACCAATCTCGGCGCCGTCGACCTCACCCTGTCGCAGGACGTCGTGAATGGCATTCGGCGGCTGCACCGTCTCTACCCCATGCCGATCTAAAGGCGAGAATCGATCGCCGATGGCCGTGCCTCAGACAAAAGCGGAGTTGCTCAAGGCGATCGACGTCCAGTTCGCCAAGCTGATGCGCGAACTGGAACAGGTCTCCGACGACCAATTTCGCGAGCATTCGCTCGAAGGGCACGCCAAGGGCACCACGATGAGCGTCGGCGATCTCGTCGCCTACCTCATCGGCTGGGGCGAACTCGTCATCAAGTGGATCGACCGCGATCAGCGCGGCGAACCGGTCGACTTCCCCGAGACCGGATATAAATGGAACGAGCTCGGCAGGCTCGCACAGAAGTTCTATGCCGACTTCCGGGCTCTTTCGCCGGCCGAACTCATCGCCCGCCTGAGACGCAGCAAGGAAACGCTGGAAGCACTGATCAATGCGCGGGACGACCAGGCGCTCTACGGGAAGCCGTGGTACGGCAAGTGGACGCTTGGTCGCATGATTCAGTTCAATACCTCCTCTCCCTACGCCAACGCCTCAGGGCGTTTGCGCAAGTGGAAGAAGACCAAAGAGCTGAGCTAGATTATCTAAAAGACACGCCAAGCCTTGCCTTCCGGCGAAAAATGCGTATAAGCGCGCTGTTCGAAATGCCCGGTCTTCTGGCTGGTGGCTGAACGGAGGGCCGGCTTCCTCGAGGGGAGCCGTTAGGATTGCAAGTCTTTCCGGCCTCCCGTGTCTCCGCTCTCGACCGTCTCGATACAACACTTTCTTGCCGGCTGCCTGTCAGCCACTAAGAACAGTCGTTGAGGCTTAGCCGCCGAGGTCCGGGCTGATTAACGCAAGAAAGGCAAGCCACAATGGCTCTTTATGAACACGTATTCCTGGCCCGCCAGGACATCACGCCGCAGCAGGTCGACGGTCTCGTCGAGCAGTACAAGGGCGTGCTCGAAGCAAACGGCGGCAAGGTCGGTCGCGTCGAGAACTGGGGCCTGAAGTCCCTCACCTACCGCATCAAGAAGAACCGCAAGGCTCACTACGTTCTGATGGACATCGACGCTCCGGCAGCGGCTGTTCACGAAATCGAGCGTCAGATGCGCATCAACGAAGACGTCCTGCGCTACATGACGATCGCCGTCGAGAAGCACGAGGAAGGCCCGTCTGCCATGATGCAGAAGCGCGACCGCGACGACCGTCCGCGCCGCGATGGCGACCGTCCGGAGCGCAGCTTCGGCGACCGTGGTCCGCGTCCGGACCGTGGCGACCGCGAAGACCGCCCGCGTCGTCCGCGCGAAGACCGCGCGTAATCAAGAAGCTTTAGGAGATAAAGACAATGGCTGAAGTTTCTTCCGCTCCGGTTCGTCGCCCGTTCCACCGTCGCCGCAAGACCTGCCCCTTCTCGGGCGCAAACGCTCCGCGGATCGACTACAAGGACATCCGTCTGCTGCAGCGCTACATTTCCGAGCGCGGCAAGATCGTTCCTTCCCGCATCACGGCCGTTTCCCAGAAGAAGCAGCGCGAGCTCGCCCAGGCGATCAAGCGTGCACGCTTCCTCGGCCTGCTGCCCTACGTCGTTTCCTAAGAACGGCTGACTCTCCGTTGGTCGACTGACTCGACGGAAATTGACTCTAGGGAGAGGCGCTCCCCTTAGGTGAGCGCCTCTTTCCCTCCCTTCCGCGGTGGGCGCGGATCGGAACCGGTGCGAAAGCACCAAAATCCCATGCTGGGGCCGGGCTTTGCCATCCCCTAACTGCACGAAGCAGGACAGCGAACGTGACGAATGTGAACAGGACATCGCTGCTGACCGGCGTTCTCGCCGGCTTTACCGCCGCCCTCTTGTCGATGGGCGCGAACACGCAGTCGTCTCTTGCGATCGTCCTCTATGCCGCCTCCGCACTGCCGATCCTGATTGCCGGCCTTGGCTGGGGCAATGCAGCGGCGATCACCGCGATCGTCAGCGCAGGCGCCACCGCTGCCGCGCTCATCTCGCCCTATTTCGCGCTGCTGATCCTCGTCGTCACGCTGATCCCGGCCGGTTGGCTCAGCCACCTCGCCAATCTTGCCCGCCCGGCCTCGGAACTCGGCGGTCCGGATGAAGCGCTCGCCTGGTATCCGCTCTCCGATATTCTCAGCCACCTCGCCGGCCTCGTGACCATCGGCATGATCATCGTCGGCTTCATCGTCGGCTATGGCGCCGACATCTCCGACCGCATGGTCGATATCGTCATCCAGGCGGTGAAGGCGCAGGACCCGGGCTATAATCCGGACGTTACTGCCGTTGCCCAGATCAAGTCGCTCTTCACGCTCGCTTTGCCGCTCGTCCAGGGTGCGATCTGGGTGCTGATGCTCTTTACCGCCTATTATGTCGCGACCCGCATCGTGCAGATGTCGGGCCGGTCGCTGCGCCCGCGCGAGGATATCCCCTCGACGCTGCGCATGCACCGCAACGCGATCTTCATCTTCCTCGGCGGCCTGGTCCTCACCTTCCTCGGCGGCGCGCCTGCCACGATCGGCGCGTTGATCTGCGGAACCTTCGGCGCAGGCTTTCTGCTCGCCGGCTTCGCCTCCTTCCATTTCCGCACGCGCGGCAAGTCCTGGCGGCTTCCCGTGCTGTGGATCGCATACCTGTCGGTGCTCGTGTTCACGATCCCGGCATTCTTCTTCCTCCTGTCCGGCCTGATCGATACGCGACGCACCATCGCGGTCACGCCGGTTGGAAAAAACTGACCAACGAATTGGAACACTGAAAGGAAAACCAACATGCAAGTCATTCTTCTCGAACGTATCGCCAAGCTCGGCCAGATGGGCGAAACCGTAAAGGTTCGCGACGGCTTTGCTCGCAACTATCTGCTGCCGCTCGGCAAGGCGCTGCGCGCCAACGCCGCCAACAAGGCCCGTTTCGAAGCTGAGCGTTCGACGCTCGAAGCCCGCAACCTCGAGCGCAAGTCGGAAGCCCAGTCGGTTGCCGAAAAGCTCGACGGCAAGACCTTCGTCATCGTCCGCTCCGCTGGCGAAACCGGCCAGCTCTACGGTTCGGTTGCTGCTCGCGACATCATCGAAGTGCTCGCTGCCGAAGGCTTCAACGTCGGCCGCAACCAGGTCGACCTCAACCACCCGATCAAGTCGATCGGCCTGCACAAGGTCACGCTGCACCTGCACTCGGAAGTCGAGATCTCGGTTGAAGTCAACGTTGCCCGTTCGGCTGAAGAAGCCGAGCGCCAGTCCAAGGGCGAAAGCCTGACCTCGGCCGACGCCATCTACGGCGTTGACGAAGACGCTCTGAAGCCGGAAGACTTCTTCAACCCGGAAGCTGAATTCGAAGGCGAAGAAGAATAAGCCTTAGCGGCCATCCCAAATACGAAAGCCCGGATCATCGATCCGGGCTTTTTTGTTGGCCCCAGGGGGTAGAACTAAGATCGCAAGTCGCGGGGCGGCAGATTACCCCTGCGCAGCGACGGGCGCGGCGTCGCTGCTCACCTGGTCCGCTGCAGCCCGCGCCGGAGCGTCCTTGTCGACGCGCACGACGACCGAGAGGCCGGGCGAGAGCATCTCAGCCAGCGGCTGACCGGGATCGACCACGATCCGCACGCCGACGCGCTGGGCCACCTTGGTGAAATTGCCGGTGGCGTTGTCCGCGCGGATCACGCTGAATTCCGAACCGGCTGCCGGCGAGAAGCGCTCGATATGTCCCGTAAGTTCGCTCTTCTGCAGGGCGTCGACCGCAATGGTGACGGGCTGGCCGGCCTTCATGCCGTCGAGTTGCGTCTCCTTGAAATTGGCGACGACCCACACTTCGTTCGGCACCAGCGCGAGCAGTTGCGATCCCGCCGTCACATATTGACCGATCCGTGCGCCGATCTCGCCCAGCCTGCCGTCACGCGGCGCAACAATACGGGTATTTTCGAGATCGATGCGCGCCAGTTCGACGGCCGCCTCGGCACCGGTCACGGCAGCTTCCAATCCGGCGCGCGCACCAAGCGTGGTCGCCAATGCCTGCTTCGACACTTCCAGCCCGGCTTCGGCCTGGCTCACAGCCGCGTCCGCCTGTTCGAAGCCGGCACGCGCCTGATCGGCATCGCTGCGCGTCGACACGCCCTTTTCGGCAAGCGGGCGAATGCGATCCCAGGTGGCGCGCGCCCGATTGAATGCCGCCTTGGCGCTATCGAGCTGTGCCTCGCTGGCGGCGATACCGGCCTTGGCCGACAGTTCCTGCTGATGGGAGTTGGCGAGCGCCGCCTTCTGCCCGGCAAGCGTCGCTTCGGCCTGCGCCAACTTCTGGGCGTAGATGCGATCGTCGATCTTCACCAGCAACTGCCCGGCCTTGACCGCCTCGTAGTCGTGCACGGGAACATCGGCGACATAGCCCGAAAGCTGCGGGCTCATGATCGTGACGTAGCCGCGCACATAGGCATTCTCCGTCATCTCCACGGAGCTGTGGAACGGTGGCAGCCGCCAGGCATAGAGCACGAGAGTCACGCCGGCGATGCCGGCGAGAAGCACAATGATGGTGGTCGGGGAACGTAGGAACTTCAGCATGGTCATCAACTCGATTATTCAGGCGGCCGGCGCCGGCGCGGGGCCAGCCAGCCGCTGGGTGAGCCATTTGTAGGACATGTGCAGGAGCAGGCCGGCGAGCGCGAAAAGCGCGAGCACGGCGGCAAGCAGGAATGCGTCATTGTAGGCGAGGATGTAGGCTTCGCGGGTGACCTGCTGCGACAGGAGCACGGTGCCCTCGCCGCCCAACAAGGTCTTGTCGCCCATCACTTTGCTGTAGGCGGCGGAGAGCTGGTTGACGCGCTGGGCAACCAGTGGGTTCGACAAGACGATCTGTTCGGCGAGAATATTGGAATGGAATTTTTCACGGATCGTTACGAAGGTGCCGAAGGCTGCGGAGCCGATCAGGCTGCCGATGCTCTGGGTGAAGAGGAAGATCACGATGAAGCTCAAGATGTAGCTCGGCCCCTTCGCAAGCGCAGCCTTGAAGCCGCACGCCATGGCCGGCGGCAGGAAGAGCGCAGTGCCCGAGGCAATCATCGCCTGGCTCAGATACATCTGCTCGGGCCGTGTCAGGCTCGTCGCCTGGCTGTCCATGTAGGCGCCGGTCGCCAGCAGGCCGAGCGCCAGGACGTGCACACGCTCTGCATGCTGCGGATTCATCAGCACGGCACAGAGCAGGCCGCCGGCTATCGCCGCGACGAGGATGATCGAATAGAGCGTCGCGACCTGTTCGAACTGGAGGCCGAGCTGTTGATAAAAATTCGTCGCGATCGTGGACTGCTCGGAGGCAACCAGGCGGAAGACGAGCAGAACGGCAGCAAAGTGCACGATCTCCTTCGAGGCGATCCAGCGTATGTCGATCAACGGCACCTTGCGATGGAGCTCGATCAGCACCACGGTCGTCAGTGTTGCGATTGAAACGACCAGGAGAACGCCGAGCCAGGGTGCCTCGAACCACCAGTAGAGACGCCCCATGGTCAACACGATGGCTAGGCAGCCGAAGGCAACGGCGACGAGCAGATAGCTCAGGATATCCATGCGCTGGATGACCTTGGCATGCGGCACCGGCGTTAGCGGCAGCAGATAGATGATCGGCAGCGCGATCAGTGCCAACGCCATTTCGAGCGTGTAGAGCGCATGCCACTGGCCATATTCGATCAGGGTCGGCGAGATCAGCCGGGTGATCGGCGCGGAAATCGTCGTGCAGGTGAGCGCCAGTGCCAGACCGACCGTCAGCTTGCGCGCCGGCGGAAAGGCTTCGAGCATGTAGAGGAAGCCGAGCGTCGACATCGGTGCAGCAGCAATGCCGCTGATGAAGCGGACGACGATGGCCGAATGCAGGTCGGAAACGAAGACGTTCATCAGCGATACGATGACGAAGCCGACGATGCTGATTTCGGCAAAGCGGCGCAGCCCGTATTGAGCGCGAATCTTCACCAGCGCGATCGACAGGCTGACATTGGGCGCCATGTAGGCCGCCGACAGCCAGCCGGCCTCGACCGAGGTCGCCGAGAGCGAACCCTGGATCTGCGTCAGATTGGCAAGCGCCAGGTTCATGCCCAGGCCCTGCGTCAGGAACAGGAGAACCGACCCGACGACATAGACCGCCGATAGTGCCAGGCTTTTGTCGGCCGGCATTGGGGCGGGCGCCGGGACCGGTGTAGCAGGAGACATTTCCTCCTGGTCGTCGCCGGCCGCGGCTGTCTCCAGCGGAGCGGCATTGCGATTGTCGTTTGCAGCAGCAGTCGCGACTGCGCTCATCGCCGTCACTCCCGCGCCAGCGACTGAACATTGTCGGCGATCGCCCACACCACCCGCTGCGTCACCGCAAGCTCGGCGGCATCGATACCTTGCAGCACTTCCGCCCGGATCTGGTCGGCAAGCCGCAGGATTTCGTCAGCGACCGAGCGACCGAACTCAGTCATGTGGATCTGCTTGGCGCGCCGGTCGGAGGCCTCGACCCGCCGCTCGATGAAACCTTGCTTCTCCATGCCATCGAGCAGACGCACCAGTGTCGGCGTTTCAATATCGAGCTCGTCGGCCAGCTCGCGCTGGTTCAAACCATCCTTCCGGGTCAAGGCGAAGAGCGCTCGGGCCCGCGACAGCGTCAGGCCCCTCTCCTTCACCCGAGCGTCGAACACGGCCCGCAGCTTGCGATTGACCAGCGACAGGGCATCGAACAATTCGCGGTTCACGGTGGGCTGATACATTGATATCTTTTCCATATTACTAGCATGCTAATTATTTTGGCTCTATCTAATCCAAATGCGGGGGATTTTCAAGATCAGGATTTTGAGGCGGGGGAGGACGGCGCTACACTTCGCCATGCCCGGAAGGCTCGGGTGATTCGTCGCGTCAACGGCCAATTTTGTGGCAAGGCGAGATTCTACGCTTTTGTGAACCTGGCCTGTGGATCAGTCGAACAACGGGAAAAGCGCGAGGCTGCGATGAGACGCTTTGCGAGTGTGTCCCCCCTGCACTTGACCCGGCTCGCGGTAGATCGCAAACCGGTGCCACACCAGACAAAGGCAGAGATAAAACGACATGAATGACGCGGCGCGAAAGCTATCCCCTATCGGCAAGGATCAGGTGGACCAGCACTATCGCGAGGCGCCGAACAACCTTGAAGCCGAACAGGCTTTGCTCGGCGCGATCCTCGTCAACAACGACGCCTTCTACCGCGTCTCCGACTTCCTGAAGCCGGTGCACCTGCACGAACCGCTGCACCGCAAGATCTTCGAGGTTGCCGGTGACATCATCCGCATGGGCAAGACCGCGAACCCCGTCACCATCAAGACCTTTCTCAAGGCAGACGAGAAGGTCGGTGACCTGACCGTCGCGCAGTACCTCGCGCGTCTCGCCGCCGAAGCCGTGTCGATCATCAATGCGGAAGACTACGGCCGCGCGATCTACGACCTCGCGCTTCGCCGCTCGCTGATCACGATCGGCGAGGACATGGTCAACATCGCCTATGACGCGCCGCTCGATATGCCGCCCCAGGGCCAGATCGAGGATGCCGAACGCCGCCTGTTCGAACTCGCCGAGACCGGCCGCTACGACGGCGGCTTCCAGTCGTTCAACGATGCCGTTGCACTCGCGATCGACATGGCGGGGGCGGCCTTCGAGCGCGACGGCAGCCTCTCCGGCATTTCCACCGGCATCCTGTCGCTGGATGGCCGCATGGGCGGCCTGCAGCGTTCGGACTTGATCGTGCTTGCAGGGCGTCCCGGCATGGGCAAGACCTCGCTTGCCACCAACATCGCCTACAACATCGCCGCCGCCTACGAGCCGGAAGTCCAGGCGGATGGTTCGTTCAAGGCCAGGAACGGCGGCGTCGTCGGCTTCTATTCGCTCGAAATGTCGTCCGAACAGCTCGCCACCCGTATCATCTCCGAGCAGACCGAAGTCTCCTCGTCGAAGATCCGCCGCGGTGACATTTCCGAGGCCGATTTCGAGAAGCTCGTCGCCTGCTCGCAGATGATGCAGAAGGTGCCGCTCTACATCGACCAGACCGGTGGTATCTCGATCGCCCAGCTTTCCGCCCGCGCCCGGCGCCTGAAGCGCCAGCGTGGCCTCGATTGCCTGGTGGTGGACTATATCCAGCTGATGACCGGCTCGGGCAAATCGAGCGACAACCGCGTTCAGGAAATCACCCAGATCACCACGGGCCTGAAGGCGCTCGGCAAGGAACTGAACGTTCCGATCATCGCCCTGTCACAGCTCTCCCGTCAGGTGGAGAGCCGCGAAGACAAGCGCCCGCAGCTCTCCGACCTTCGTGAATCGGGCTCGATCGAGCAGGACGCCGACGTCGTGCTCTTCGTGTTCCGTGAGGAATACTACGTGAAGAACCTGGAGCCGCGCGACGAGTTCGACCCGAAGTACGAAGAGTGGAAGATGAAGATGGAACAGGTGAAAGGCACGGCCGACGTGATCATCGCCAAGCAGCGCCACGGACCGACCGGCACCGTGAAGCTCGCCTTCCAGTCGGAATTCACGCGCTTCACCGATCTCGCCGATCCCTCCTTCACCCAGTACGAAGAACACTAGAGTTCCGTGGGGGCGGCCGGAGCGGGATGGGAAAAATGTTTGCGGTTTCCCATCCCGCTCTACTTCACAACGAGCCGCCCAAGCGTGATGGGCTCAACCGGCACCGCCTTTTACCAGGCGGCGCCTAGAACCTGACGTAACAGCGCCACCGAAATCACGCCGACGGCAACGGATGCCAAGAGCGGCAGCCGGGTTGCAGCAACGGCAGTCGCCGCAGCCGCAATCGTTTCGGCCGGGCCGGTGACCAGTGCCGTCGGAGCGATGACCGCCATCAGAACCGCCGGCGGAATGGCCTCGAGGGCGCGCTTCTGGTTTTCTCCGATCGTCACATAGCGGATCAGCACGAGACCGCCGATGCGGGTCGCGATCGTCGCGACGGCCATGGCCAGGATCGCAAGCAAAGTGTTGAGATCGACGCTCATGCGTGGGCCTCCTTGTGTCCGCCTGAAAGCATAGCCACGACGACGCCGGCTGCAGCACCCGCCGCAATGTACCAGACGCCCGGCAGCAATTGATGCGTGACCACGGCCGCACAAGCGCTCGCGGCGAGAACGGCACCCGTTTCGCGCCCCTTCCAGAAACCCATGACCAGGATGATGAAAACGGCAGGGAATGCGAAGTCGAGGCCGATGACCTTGGGATCGCCCAGCAGGGCGCCAACCATCGCGCCCGTCAGGCTCGTCAGGACCCAAGCGCAGTAGAAGGGCACGGCGAGGCCGGCATACCAGGCGGGCGTGAGTTTGCCATTGCTCGCGCGCATCTCGGCCATGGCCCAGATTTCATCGGCGAGAAGCAGCATCGACGCGTAGCGCGCCGGTCCGGAGAACCCGTCAAGCTTGCTGCCGATCGAGGCGCTCATCAGCACATGGCGGATGTTGACGAGCAGGGCCGAGAAGCCGAGTGCGGCCCAGGACACCGGATGCGTCCAGATATCCATGGCGACGAATTGCGACCCACCGGCAAAGACCAGTGCGCTCATCAGCGTCACCTCCGCCGGCGTCAGCCCCTTGGCCGCCGCCACTGCACCGAACACCAGGCCGATCGGCATGACGGCTACGATCAGCGGCGTCATCGCGATCGCCGCGGCCCGAAATTCCTGCAACGCATCTCTTACCTGCAACGTCCCTGTCTCCATTCACACGTACGGAGAACGTCTATAGGCGGAAGCAGGTCCTGTATTGAACGAAAGTGATCAGCCGGCGCGGAAGGCGCCGGGTGTCACGCCGGTGCGCGCCTTGAAGTGGCGGCTGAAATGCGCCTGATCGGCGAAGCCGCACTGATAGGCCGCATCCACCGCCGACCAGCCATGCCTGAGCAAGGTCTTGGCGGCGCGCACGCGCTTGTCGGTCAGAAAGGCATGCGGAGTGATATGGAATTCCTTGCGGAAGGCGCGGATCAGGTGCGCGCGGCTGAGCCCTGCGACCTTGGCGAGTTCCTCGAGCCCGACTTCTTCAGCATAATTCTCGATCAGATAGTCCCGCGCCCGATGCACGGCGGACTGCTCGCGCGTCTCGATCGGGGTGATGATCGTACTGCCGTGCCTCTCGAACATCGCCGCAAGCACGCCGAACATTCTTTCCTCGGCCTCGAGCGTGCCACCTGCCAGCTCAAGCGTTCGGTGCGCTTGATGAAAGGACAAGGCGAGGTCCGGATCCTGCAGCACCCGCCTCGAGAAGGACGGCGTTCCCTTGAAAGCGCGACCGGTCACGTCCTCGATGATGTTCACCAGCAGATCGGCGCTCGGATAGACCATGCGATAGCGGTAGCCGCTGCCGCCGGGGTGGCCGTCGTGGATTTCGTCAGGGTTGATCAGGTAGAAGAACCCAGGGCCTGCTTCAGAGCGCTCGCCCTTGATCTTGCTGATCTGCGAGCCGGCCTCGATCGCGCCGATGCTGAACGTCTCATGCGCGTGCGGCGCGAATTCATGGGTAATGAAGGTCGCCGTCAGACATTCCATGCCCATGAACCGAGGATCGCGCCAGAAGCGCGTGCGCTCGGCGCCCTCAATCGGCATGACCTCTATGGCTTCTTCCTGCGAAATCGTCTGCATTGGACAACCATAGTGACCCGAGGCGATCCCGTCTTGCACAAAAGTGCTCATCCTTCCTTCAGGGCCGCGTGACCGCGATGCGACCGGCGAGCATTTGCGACCATGGGCCGTTGGCTGTATTGCTCTTCGTATCGTCCACGAAGAGTGTCCGGCATGCTCCCCCCAGAATTTCTTTCCGCCTCCAACCGCCTCACGATCAATCTCGGTGCGCTTGCCGACAATTGGCGGTCGATGAATGCCCGCTCCGGCAAGGCGCGGGCGGCAGCGGTCCTGAAAGCGGACGCCTATGGCCTCGGCATCGATGATGCAGCCCCTGCCCTCTATGCCGCCGGCGCGCGCGACTTCTTCGTCGCCAATGCCGAGGAAGGTGCGGAACTGCGCCCCCTCGTTCCGGAGGGCCGCATCTACATTCTCGCGGGCATGTGGCCGGGCAACGAAGAGCTCTTCTTCGACAATGACCTGGTGCCGATCATCAATTCCGACGAGCAGCTTGCGGTGTTCATGGCGGCTCTTTCCGAGCGCGGCGACCACCCCTGCGTGCTGCATATCGATACCGGCATGAACCGGTTGGGCCTCTCGGTCGAGGCCGCCGTGGCGCTTGCCAATGACCCGGCGCGACCCGCCAGCTTCTCGCCGGTGCTGATCATGAGCCACCTCGCCTGTGCCGACGAACCGCAGCATCCGTTGAACGCCTACCAGCTCGGGCGCTTCCGCGAAGCCACAGCCGCCTATCACGGCGTTGATGCAAGCCTTGCCAATTCCGGCGGTGTGTTCCTGGGCGCCGACTATCATTTCGAGCTCACCCGGCCGGGCATCGCCGTCTATGGCGGCGAGGCGGTCAACGATGCCATCAACCCGATGACCCCAGTGGTAACCGCCGAGGCCAGGATCATCCAGATCCGCGAGGTCGCGGCCGGAGGCACGGCGAGCTACGGCGCCTCCGCCCGCTTCGACAGGGACAGCCGCATCGCCACCGTCGCTGTCGGATACGCCGATGGCTACCATCGTTCGGTCTCCGGCGGCGGCGTGACTCTACGGCAGGCAACCCCGTCAGGGGCGTTCGGCTTCCTGCACGGCAAGCGCGTTCCGCATGTGGGGCGCGTCACCATGGACCTCAGCCTGTTCGACGTCACTGACCTGCCGGCAGGTGCAGCGCGGCCGGGCGATTACATCGAGCTTTTCGGCCGAAACATCGCCATTGACGACGTGGCGCGCGCCGGCGGAACCATCGGCTATGAGCTGCTGACCAGCCTCGGGCATCGTTACATCAGGAACTATGTCGGCGCCGTCTGACGTGGCTTTCCTGCATTTTCCTTGCGGCCTTCGCTAAAATTCACCTTTTGTTCCGCATTCCGCGGCATTATGTGACGACAAAGGTGATTCTCCTGTCGTCGGCGGCACCGCCTCGCATGTGTGCCGGCGGCTCCCAGATTTCGAAAGTCCGATCCTGATGGCGAAAGCCCGTACCCAATTCATCTGCCAGAACTGCGGCACCGTCCACACCCGCTGGGCGGGCAAATGCGAAGGCTGCGGCGAGTGGAACACGATCATCGAGGACGACCCGACCGCCGGTATCGGCGGTGGTCCGACGCGCGCGCCGAAGAAGGGTCGCCCGGTGGCGCTCACCACGCTTTCCGGCGAGATCGAGGATGCGCCGCGTATCCAGACCGGGATTTCGGAACTCGACCGGGTGACCGGCGGTGGCTTCGTGAGGGGCTCCGCGCTGCTCGTCGGCGGCGATCCCGGCATCGGCAAATCGACCGTGCTGATGCAGGCGGCCGCAGCGCTGTCGCGCCGCAAGCACCGCGTCATCTATGTCTCGGGCGAGGAGGCCGTGGCGCAGGTGCGTCTGCGTGCGCAGCGCCTGGGTGCTGCCGACAGCGACGTGCTACTGGCCGCCGAAACCAATGTCGAGGACATTCTGGCGACGCTTTCGGAAGGCAAGCGTCCCGATCTGGTGATCATCGATTCGATCCAGACGCTCTGGAGCGACCTCGTCGATTCGGCGCCCGGCACGGTGACGCAGGTTCGGACCGGCGTGCAGGCGATGATCCGCTTCGCCAAACAGACAGGCACCGCCGTCGTGCTCGTCGGCCACGTCACCAAGGAGGGCCAGATCGCCGGCCCTCGCGTTGTCGAACACATGGTCGATGCGGTGCTTTACTTCGAAGGCGACCGCGGCCACCACTACCGCATCCTGCGCACCGTCAAGAACCGCTTCGGCCCGACCGACGAGATCGGCGTTTTCGAAATGTCGGACAAGGGTCTGCGCGAAGTGGCCAACCCGTCGGAACTGTTCCTCGGAGAACGCAACGAAAAATCGCCGGGCGCCGCGGTCTTTGCCGGCATGGAAGGCACCCGCCCCATTCTTGTCGAAGTGCAGGCGCTCGTCGCGCCGACCTCACTCGGTACGCCGCGGCGCGCTATCGTCGGCTGGGACTCGGCCCGCCTGTCGATGATCCTTGCGGTGCTCGAGGCCCATTGCGGCGTACGGCTCGGCCAGCACGACGTCTATCTCAATATCGCCGGCGGCTATCGCATTTCGGAGCCTGCTGCCGATCTAGCTGTGGCTTCCGCACTGGTTTCATCGCTTGCCGGGCTTGCCCTTCCTGCCGATTGCGTCTATTTCGGCGAAGTCAGCTTGTCCGGCGCCATCCGGCCGGTTGCGCATACCGCACAACGCCTTAAGGAAGCCGAGAAACTCGGGTTCTCGCAGGCGGTCTTGCCGTCCGCGTCCACCGAATTGCCAAAAAACGGCAATGGCCGATGGAGCGAAATGGAAAGCCTGCCGGATCTGGTGGCGCGCATCGCGGGATCGCGAAACGCGCTGAGACCGGTGGAGGACGAAGATTGAGGATGCGGGTGTCGCAGACCGTCCACTACTGCATAATTCCTTAGATCGGGATCGATTTAAGGACAAAATCATGCAGCAGGTCTGAGCGCTACAGCGACCTTTGCGCGCCCGAAAGGACGCGCGGCGCTGTAGGGGCCGCGAAGAGGCTGAAAATGCCCTGAACGTCAAGCAGGGCCGATGGCGGATAGGCTTGAGGAGACCCGGACGAACCGGGTCCGGAGTAAGGACAAAATGCCCATTACAATTCTCGACGGTATCGTTCTCGGCGTCGCTCTGTTTTCCGCAATCCTGGCCATGGTTCGAGGCTTCTCGCGCGAGGTGCTCTCGGTCGCGAGCTGGGTGGGTGCGGCCGCAGCTGCCTATTTCCTCTACCCGCAGCTTCTGCCCTATGCCAAACAGTACACCAATAGCGACACCGTCGCGCTGATCGGATCGGCGGCGGTGATCTTCCTGGTCGCGCTGATCATCATTTCCTTCATCACCATGCGGATTGCCGATTTCATCATCGACAGCCGCATCGGCGCGCTCGACCGCACCCTCGGCTTCCTGTTCGGTGCCGCCCGCGGCATCCTGCTGGTCGTCGTCGCCATGCTGTTCTTCAACTGGCTCGTCGCTCCGCAGCAGCAGCCGACCTGGGTAACCCAGGCGAAATCGAAGCCGCTGCTCGACAATCTCGGCAACAAGCTGATCGCGCTTTTGCCTGAAGAAGCCGATGCCACCATTCTCGACCGCCTGCGCGGCAAGGACACCACCGGCGAAGGTGAAGGCGAAGCGCCGGCGGCGACCCCCGGCCAGACACCGTCGACGACGCCGGAGCAAGCGCCCGCCGACGACGCACCGGCCACCAACGGTTGAGACAGGAACGATTTGCCGACAAAGCCCGCCCCGCGGGCTTTGTCCTTTTGGGGAATAACGCTTGCAGCCGTTTTCAGCTAAGATCGCTTGAAGATGGCGGGCCTGATCACGATATGCGCACCGGTACGGAGCAAAGGCGACAGTGATGACCGATCTGAGATCCATGGAAATCCACGATGAACTCGAAGGCGATGAATTGCACGAAGAGTGCGGCGTCTTCGGCATATTGGGGCACTCGGACGCGGCGGCGCTGACGGCGCTCGGCCTGCATGCGCTCCAGCATCGCGGCCAGGAAGCCGCCGGCATCGTCACCTTCGACGGCAAGCAGTTCTGCACCGAAAAGCGCATGGGCCTCGTCGGCGATCACTACACCGACCCGGCGACGCTGGCGAAGCTCCCGGGCTTCATGTCGATCGGCCACACCCGCTACTCGACAACGGGCGAAGTGGCGCTGCGCAACGTTCAGCCGCTCTTTGCCGAACTTGAAGTCGGCGGCATCGCGATCGCCCACAACGGCAACTTCACCAACGGCCTCACCGTTCGCCGTCAGTTGATCGCCGATGGCGCCATCTGTCAGTCGACCTCCGACACCGAAGTCGTGCTGCATCTGATCGCCCGTTCCAAGCAGGCCTCCTCGTCCGACCGCTTCATCGACGCCATCCGACAGATGGAAGGCGGCTACTCGATGCTGGCGATGACGCGCACCAAGCTGATCGCCGCGCGTGATCCGATCGGCATCCGACCGCTCGTCATGGGCGAACTCGACGGCAAGCCGATCTTCTGCTCCGAGACCTGCGCGCTCGACATCATCGGCGCAACTTACGTCCGCGATGTCGAGAACGGCGAGGTGATCATCTGCGAGATCCAGCCCGACGGTTCGATCTCGATCGATTCTCGCAAGCCGGAGGTATCGCAGCCGGAACGCCTCTGCCTGTTCGAATATGTCTATTTCGCCCGCCCGGATTCGGTCGTCGGCGGTCGCAGCATCTACGTGTCGCGCAAGAACATGGGCATCAACCTCGCCAAGGAGGCGCCCGTCGAGGCTGACGTGGTGGTTCCAGTGCCGGACGGCGGCACGCCGGCAGCGCTTGGCTATGCCCAGGAAAGCGGCATTCCCTTCGAATACGGCATCATCCGCAACCACTATGTCGGTCGCACGTTCATCGAGCCGACTCAGCAGATCCGTGCCTTCGGCGTCAAGCTCAAGCATTCGGCCAACCGTGCGATGATCGAAGGCAAGCGCATCATCCTCGTCGACGATTCGATCGTGCGCGGCACGACGTCGGTGAAGATCGTGCAGATGATGCGGGAGGCCGGTGCGCGCGAAGTGCATGTGCGGGTCGCGAGCCCGATGATCTTCCATCCGGACTTCTACGGCATCGACACGCCGGATCGCGACAAGCTGCTGGCCAACCAGCATGCAGACCTCGCTTCCATGTGCCGCTACATCGGCGCGGATTCGCTCGAGTTCCTGTCGATCGACGGCCTCTATGAGGCGGTCGGCGGCGAAAAGCGCGATCCGAAGGCACCGCAGTTCACCGACCACTATTTCACCGGGGACTATCCGACCCGCCTTCTCGACCAGGAAGGCGCCAGCAATGTCCGCAAACTCTCGGTTCTCGCCAGCAACGGATAATCAGACAATAAAATGACGATCGATCTCAAAGGCCGGGTGGCCGTGGTCACCGGCGCATCACGCGGTATCGGCTATTTCACCGCTCTCGAACTGGCGAAGGCCGGTGCCCATGTCGTCGCCTGTGCGCGCACCGTCGGCGGGCTTGAAGAACTCGACGACGCGATCAAGGCGGCGGGCGGTTCGGCGACGCTGGTGCCCTTCGACCTCGCCGACATGGCAGCGATCGACAAACTCGGCGGCGCCATCAACGAGCGCTGGGGCAAACTCGATATCATGGTCGCCAATGCCGGCGTGCTCGGCACGATCTCGCCGATTGGTCATGTCGAGGCCAAGGTGTTCGACAAGGTGATGACCATCAACGTCAACGCCACCTGGCGGCTGATCCGCTCGCTGGAGCCGCTGCTGATCAAGTCGGATGCCGGCCGTGCGCTGATCCTGTCTTCGAGCGCTGCCCACAAGTGCAGGCCCTTCTGGGGGCCCTATTCCGCGTCGAAGGCCGCCGTCGAGGCTCTGGCCCGCACCTGGGCCGGCGAAACGCAGCGCCTGCCGCTGCGTATCCTCTGTGTCGATCCCGGCGCCACCCGCACGGCAATGCGCGCGCAGGCGATGCCCGGCGAGGATCCGGAGACCGTGCCGCATCCCTCCGAAGTTGCCGCCAAGATTCTGCCGCTCGTCGGTCCGCAGCAGACCGAGACCGGCAAGCTCTACATCGTCCGCGAAGACAAGATCGTCGATTACCGGATGCCGGAGTAAGTTTCGAGGCGCTTCCCAAACAAAAAGGCCACCGTGTCACCACGGTGGCCTTTTTTGTACCTTGCTGAACCTCAGTCAGTCCTTGTCACCCGGCAGGCCGTCCCCACCCGTCGACGGATGCGCCGGCCAGTCGCCGCCGTACTTGCGCTGCCAGGAGCGCGCGCCGAAGGGCAGCGTGATCAGGTAGCCAAGGGCCGTCACTGCCATCGTCTCCCAGGTGTAGGTCATCAGCGTCGCGACATAGAAGACGACACCGAGAATGGCCGGCAGGACGAGATCGCGGCGCACACGGCTGTTTTCCGACTTGCCGGACCAGACCGGCAGACGGCTGACCAGCAGGAAGGCGATGAGCACGGTGTAGCCCGATGCAATCAGCGCAAAGGTGCGCTCAGGCGCCAAGCCCAAGAGGCCGAGATAGACCGGAAGCAGGACCAGCATGGCGCCCGCCGGTGCCGGCACGCCAACGAAATACTCCGACTGCCACGGCGCCTTGGACTGGCGCTCGGCCATGACGTTGAAGCGCGCAAGCCGCAGGCCACAGGCGATCGCGTAGATCAGAGCCGCGATCCAGCCGATCGAGCGGGCCTGATCCAGGATGAAGACGTAGAGCACGAGCGCCGGTGCTACGCCGAAATTGATGATATCGGCGAGCGAGTCCATCTGGCCGCCAAAATTCGACGTCGCCTTCAGCAGGCGTGCAACGCGGCCGTCGATGCCATCGAGGAAGGCCGCGAGCAAGACCATGGCAACGGCAAGCTCGATGCGGTTTTCGAAGGCGAGCCGAATGCCCGAGAGACCGGCACAGATCGCCAGCACCGTGATCAGGTTCGGGATCATCAGGCGCAGCGGTATCTCGCGCAGCCGAGGACCACGACCGGTGTCGTTTGAACCGCTCGCGTCGCCGGTAGCTTTCGGCGGTTCGGCTGGGTTTTCCTGTTCAGAGCCTTCCATGTACACTCCTTATGCGCGACGGCTGAGGACCGGGCCCTTGGCCGAGCCGAACTCGGCAAGCACGGTCTCGCCGGCAACGGCAGTCTGGCCGACGCTGACGCGCGGCTCGGCTCCTGCGGGCAGGAAGACGTCGAGGCGCGAGCCGAAGCGGATCAGGCCGAAGCGCTCGCCTGCGTCCAGCGAGCCGTTCTCATACTTCCAGCAGAGGATGCGGCGAGCAACGAGACCAGCGATCTGGACGACGCCGATGGCGCCGTGCTTGGTCTCGATCACCAGGCCGTTGCGCTCGTTCTCGTGGCTCGCCTTGTCGAGTTCGGCGTTGACGAACTGGCCGGCGCGATAGGCGACACGGGTGATGGTACCTGCCATCGGCGCGCGGTTCACGTGGCAGTTGAAGACATTCATGAATACCGAAATGCGCAGCATCGGCTCGGAGCCGAGGTTCAGTTCCTCGGGCGGCATCACGGTTGCGATCGACGAGACGCGACCATCGGCCGGGCTGATCACCAGATCGTCGTCGATCGGCGTCATGCGCTCAGGGTCGCGGAAGAAATAGGCGCACCAGGCGGTCAGCACGAAGCCGATCCACATCAACGGCTCCCACAGGAAGCCAAGCACCAGCGACACGACAAAGAAGATCGCGACAAAGCGATATCCTTCCTTGTGCACCGGTACGAGCGTGTTGCGGATCGTATTGACCAGGCTCATAAACTCTACTCCAGATTTTCCGTGGAACGTGAACTAGCGCGAAATGCCCTGGCGGGCAACGTCACCCGCCAGACAGCGACAAAACGCGTCGCGCTCAGCAAAGAAAGAAACACCATCAGATCGCCGGCTCGCCGCGCGTGACGATGCCGAGATCGTCGTTCTCGCGCACGCGCTTCAGCTGCTCCTCGGCCTGCGTTGCTTCGCGCTGGCGGCTCCACATCGACGCATAGAGGCCGTCGCGGTCGATCAGCTCGCCATGGGTGCCGCGCTCGGCGATGACACCATCCTTCAGCACGATGATCTCGTCGGCGTTGATCACGGTCGAAAGCCGGTGGGCGATCACGAGCGTGGTGCGGTTGCGCGAGACCACGTCGAGCGCCGACTGGATTTCCTGTTCCGTGCGCGTGTCGAGCGCCGATGTCGCCTCGTCGAGGATCAGGATCGGCGGCGCCTTGAGGATGGTGCGGGCGATCGCGACGCGCTGCTTCTCGCCGCCGGAGAGCTTCAGGCCACGCTCGCCGACCGTGGCCTGGAAGCCTTCCGGCAGCGTCCGGATGAAGCCGGCGATTTGTGCCGCCTCAGCGGCCGCTTCGACCTCGGCCTCGCTGGCAGAGACCCGGCCGTACCGGATGTTATAGGCAATGGTGTCGTTGAAGAGCACGGTATCCTGAGGCACCATGCCGATGACCGAGCGCAGGCTCTTTTGCGTGACCGTCCGCACGTCCTGCCCGTCGATGGTGATTGTCCCTTCCTGCACGTCGTAGAAGCGATAAAGCAGCCGGGAGAGCGTCGACTTGCCGGCGCCCGACGGACCGACGACCGCGACCGTCTTGCCGGCGGGCACTTCGAAACTGATGCCCTTGAGGATCGGTCGCGCCGGATCATAGGCGAAATGCACGTCCTTGAAGGCGATGGCCCCCTTGCCGATCGCGAGTTCGGTGGCATCGGGGCGGTCCACCACCTCGGCCCGGACATCAAGCAGGTCGAACATATGCTCGATATCGGTCAGGCCCTGGCGGATTTCGCGGTAGACGAAGCCGATGAAATTGAGCGGAATTGCAAGCTGGATCAGCATTGCGTTGATGAAGACGAAATCACCGAGCGTCTGCTCACCGCGCTGAACGGCGAGCGCCGACATGACCATCATGACAGCCGTGCCGGCGCCGAAGATCAGCGCCTGGCCGAAGTTGAGCCAGCCGAGCGACGTCCAGACCTGAGTCGCCGCTGCCTCGTAACGCTCCATCGACTTGTCGAAGCGGCGCGCCTCCATCTCCTCGTTGCCGAAATACTTGACCGTCTCGAAGTTCAGCAGCGAGTCGATCGCCTTGGTGTTGGCGTCGGTGTCGCTGTCGTTCATCGACCGGCGGATGGCGATACGCCAGTCGCTCGCCTTGACCGTGAACCAGATGTACAGCCAGACGGTGACGGCCGTCACGAACAGATAACTGAAACCGTAGCCCCACCAGAAGATCACCGCCGTCAGCAGAAACTCGATCAGGGTCGGCACGCTGTTGAGGATCGTAAAGCGGACGATCGTCTCGATGCCTTTGGTGCCGCGCTCGATGACGCGCGAAAGACCGCCGGTGCGCCGCTCCAGATGGAAGCGCAACGAGAGCTGGTGCATGTGGACGAAGGTCCTGTAGGCAAGTTGGCGAACCGCGTGCTGGCCAACGCTTGCAAACAGCGCGTCGCGAAGCTGGTTCAAGCCGGCCTGAAGCAAGCGCGCGAGATTGTAGGCGAGCACCAGCATCACCGCGCCGGTGAGGAACTGAGGCAGGAAGCCCAAGGCATCCGGCTTGCCGTTCAGCGCATCGGTTGCCCACTTGAAGGAATAGGGAACGAGGATCAGAACGACCTTGGCGATGATCAGAATGACCGTCGCCCAGATGACCCGGAGCTTGAGGTCGGCCCTGTCCGTCGGCCACATGTAGGGCCAGAGATTGGCGATCGTCTGCAACGGATTGCTCGTATCGGCCGAAACAGTTTTTTTCTCGGGTGCCACGTTCTGATCCGCTCTTACGTTTCGCGCTGCTTGACGGCTTAGGAAGCCCCACGAGCCTTGCCGCACCGTGCTTTCCATCACCGTTCAATGAAAAGCGGCGCCTCGTTGAAGGCGCCGCCCTTGATCGAGAGATAGGCATCCATCGCCGCCGCCGCAATGTTGTTGGCGGGCGATCGACCGTCTATTGCTCGTGTTTCATGTGCTTTCTGTGAATCTCGCGCGATTCATCATCCGGCAACGCCTTATCCGGCACGCCGAAAATCTGTCCCGGGCGAATGCGGTCCGGGTCTTCGATCTGGTCCTGGTTGGCCAGGTAGATCGTGGTGTAGCGCAAGCCGGCGCCGTAGACGCGACGCGAAATCTGCCACAGCGTGTCGCCGCGACGAATGATCACGGAGGACTTGCTCTCCTTGAGCGGCTCCTGCTGCACCGTCTGAGGCTCTTCCTGCTGGGGAGCAGCCGCGGCGGTTTCAGTGCTTGGCGCCGGCGTCGTCGTGGCGTCGCTCGCCACTGCGCTGCCTGCACCCATCGCCTTCGCCAGCTCACCCTGGGCCGGGGCATTGCCCTTCGGCTGGGCCCGCGCGTCCGACGCCGGCGTCGCGCTGCCGCGCTCGGCCAGAACCGGACCGACGCTCGCGTCGACCTTGGCAAGCGCCGAAGCAACGCTCGGCGCATCCTGCGGCGCGGCCTTCAAGGCTGCCAGCGCATCGGCTGCCGCCTTGGAGGCCCGTGCCGAGGCCGCTGCCAGCGCCTGATCGGAACTGTCGGCGAGCCGGAAGTCGGCCAGCGACTTCAGAGCGATTTCCGTTGCGGAACGCGCCGCGGCGAGCTGCTCGCCTGTCGGGACCTTGCCGTTGGCATAGAGTCCCTTCAGCAGAGCCAGCGCCTTTCCTGCCTCGGCGCGTACGCCATCAAGACCGGCTGTCGCCGAAGGCGTACCCGACGGCGCCACGGCGGCGACCTGCGAGCCTGCGGGGCGGTCGAAGGGAACCGAAGCGCGCATGGCGACCTTGGTGCCATCCTCGTTCAGCATATCGGCGCGGATGATGTGGCTGCCCACGCTCAACTCGATCTCGCCGTCGACGACGAAATTGCCCTTGTCGTCGGCCTTCATTTCTCCGAGCAGCTTGTCATCCGCATAGACGCGCACCAGCGCACGCGGCCTGGCGCTGCCCGCGACGAACATCTTGCTCCCCTCGATCTCGACGGCACTCACCTGCAAGCCGGGAACGCCGGCCGCCTTTGCCGGGGCCGAGGACGCGTCGCCGGTCGCCAGCGGCGTCTGCGTCGTCGATGCGACCTCAGCCGGCTTGTTGTCGGTCCCCTGCTCGCTTTCGGCCTTGGCAGCTTCCGGCGTCGCGATCAGTCGGCTTGCTTCACCTGGCTTCGAAACCATGGCGAGCAGTTGCCCGGAGGGGTCCTTGGGAACCGAAACGGTCGCAACTTCCTCGGAACTCTTCACCGAGCCGTCTTCACCGGTGCTGCGCAGCGTCAACTGATAGTCGCCGGCCGGCAGAGGCTTGTCGAAGACTGCGGCAAAGTCACCCGTCGCGCCGACGTCGGCGGTACCGACAACGGTGTCGCCGCTCAGGATCTCGAGCTTCGAACCGGGCTGCGCGTGCCCAGCGATCACGGTCGATCCGTCAGGCTCCACGCGCAGCACATCGAACCCGGGCACGTCCGGATTGTCGGCGGGTGCGTTCGTCGGCGCAGCATTGGCTGTCTGTTCGGCCTGAGCCGCCGTACCGGCGGCCTCACCGGCCTTGGTGTCCAGCGGCTTCGCGGCTCCTTCGGTCGCCTGCGGGCCACCGGTGGCAGCAGCAGTCTCGTTTGATTGGCTCGCGTTGCCTGCGGCCGGTTCGTCCGCCGGCTTCTTGCCGTCACCACGCAGGTTCGGTTGCACCACGAATACCATCAACGCTGTCGCTGCCACGAGGACAGTAATGGCCACCCAGCCGGCCTTATTTTTGATCATGCCACTCTCCACACGGAGCGGAGCAACGCTCCGCGCATGCCCTCTCATCGGCCTGCGGTGCGGGCTTGCACTAGTCATTATAGCGCAACAGCGAGCAACTCGTCCGATTTCTTCAATCAATCCCTGAAATTGCTAGCGATTCGCGATTCCGCATACAAGCAGTCGACGACGCCGCAACCCTCAGAAAGCCGGCTTTCCCCTCATTTTTCTTGACCCATGCTGCGCTGCAATGTTTTTTGGGGGGATGAGCACCGAGAACAGCACGATTCGATCCATCTGCGTCTATTGCGGTTCACAGCCGGGACGCGACAACGCCTACATGGAAGCCGGCCGCGCACTTGGCCGCTCGATTGCCGATCACGGCCTTCGCCTCGTCTATGGCGGCGGCACGCGCGGCATCATGGGAGCCGTCGCCAGCGGCGTCCTTTCCAACGGCGGCGAAGTCACCGGGATCATCCCGGAGTTCCTAATGGACAAGGAAGCCACCCGCCATTCGCTTGGCCAGCTGAACGAGCTGATCGTCACTGCCGACATGCACGAGCGCAAGCACACGATGTTCGAACGGGCCGACGCTTTCGTGGCGTTGCCAGGCGGCATCGGCACTCTGGAAGAGATCGTCGAGATCATGACCTGGGCGCAGCTTGGTCGTCACCGCAAGCCGATGGTCTTCGGCAACATCAACAATTTCTGGCGACCGATGCTGGACCTGCTGCAGCACATGCGCGAGGAGGGTTTCGTACACACGGCGCACCTTGTGCAGCCGCTCGTCGTCAATGATGCGGTCGACATCGTCCCGACCATTCTTGCTGCCGCCAGTGGTGGCAACGGGCGCGAGGGCGAGGCTGAGATCATTTCCCGGCTTTGATCTTTGATCCCGGACAACAAAAAGGCGCGCTCACCGGCGCGCCTTTTTCATTTTTGTCCCATTCGCTTGCGTTACTCGGCCGGGCTTGCCTGCAATGCTGCGCGGCGCGCACGGGTTTCAGCCAGCATGGCGCCGGAGTAGATCACCAGCGCCGCCCAGATCAGGCCGAAGGCAATGAGCTTCGCTGTGCCGAAGGGCTCGTGGAAGACGAAAACGGCGATCAGGAAGATCATCGTCGGAGCGATGTACTGCATGATGCCGATGGTCGACAGCCGCAGCAGCTTGGCGCCGTTGGCATAGATCATCAATGGAATGGCGGTGACGACACCGCACGACATCAGCCAGAGAACATCGGCCGTGCCAATGTCGCCGAAATGCCCCTGCCCGGTGGCCTCGAGCCAGATGATGTAGCCGATCGCCGGAACGCTGAGCAGCAGCACCTCCAGGAAGAAGCCCTGGTTCGGACCGACCGGCAGCGTCTTGCGGAAGAAAGCATAGAAGCCCCAGGACAGGCAAAGGCCGATCGACACCCACGGCAGGCCGCCGGCATCAAACGCGAGCACGGCGACGGCCGATGCCGCAAGCGCGATCGCAACCATCTGCGCCGGGTTCGGCTTTTCCTTCAACAGCACCGCGCCGAGGAAGATCGAAAACAGCGGGTTGATATAGTAGCCGAGCGCCGTCTCGATTGCCCGGCCGGCGCCGATCGCCCAGACATAGATGCCCCAGTTGATGGTGATCAGCACCGCGGTCAGCGCCGCCATGCGCAGCATGCGCGGCGAGCGCAGCGCGACCTTGATGTCATCGGTACGACCGAGCCAAAGCAGAACCAGACCCGCGAGCGGCACCGACCACACGATCCGGTGCGCCACCACTTCCGGCGCCGGAATGTGCGCGACGGCCTTCATGAAGAAGGGCAGAAAGCCCCAAAGCAGATAGGCGGTCAGCGCAAAGGCAAAGCCTCTCGCGGAATCGGTATTTTCGGCGGGTGCTTTTGGCTCAGCCATAACATCTTTTCCTGGTGTGTTTGCCGGAGGACCATAGTGGCGAAGCGACGCTCTCCAGTCGTAAGGGAAGGCACGGCTTACCAGCCGGCGCAAACTCCCACAGGTGCGTCCTACTCCAACGCCCAGGAATGCACCAATTCATTTCCGTGAAGAGATGGTGAGTTTTGCTCATCATCCCACCGCAGCGGAGCCTGCCCTACCTTGTCGCCGACGTCATTCGGCGGCAATCAGTCCGGCATGGTCGCGGTTCTTCAGCAGCTTGAAGATGATGCTGTCCATCAGCGCCTGGAAGGAGGCGTCGATGATGTTGTCGGAGACACCCACCGTCCACCAGCGCGCGCCGGTTCCGTCGGTCGACTCGATCAGCACGCGCGTGATCGCCTCGGTGCCGCCGTTGAGGATACGGACCTTATAGTCCGCCAGTTCGAGATCTTCGATTTCCGACTGGTACTTGCCGAGATCCTTGCGCAGCGCGAGGTCGAGCGCGTTGACCGGCCCGTGGCCTTCAGCGACCGACATCATCGTCTCGCCGTCGACCACCACCTTCACCACCGCTTCCGACACGGTCTTCAGATGGCCGTTGGCATCGAAGCGACGCTCGACCATGACGCGGAAGCTTTCGACGTGGAAGAAGTCCGGAACCGTGCCGAGGATGCGGCTCGCCAGCAGCGCGAAGCTCGCATCCGCCCCCTCATAGGCATAGCCGGTCGCTTCCCGCTCCTTGACGATGGCGATCAGCTTGTCGAGCTTCGGGTCGTCCTTGCTCACAGCGATGCCGCGGCGCTTCAGCGCATTGATGAAATTGGCCTTGCCGCCCTGATCGGAGACCATGACCTTGCGCAGGTTGCCGATGCTTTCCGGCGCGACGTGCTCATAGGTGCGCGGATCCTTGAGCAGCGCCGAGGCATGGATGCCGGCTTTGGTGGCAAAGGCCGATGCGCCGACATAGGGCGCCTGCTGGTCCGGCGAGCGGTTCAACAGCTCGTCGAAAGAATGGGCGAGCTTCGTCAGTTCCTGCAGGCGATCGGCATCGATCGCCGTTTCGAAGCGATTGGAATAGGTTTCTTTCAGCGCCAGCGTCGGGATCAGCGTGACGAGATTGGCGTTGCCGCAGCGCTCGCCGATGCCGTTCAGCGTCCCCTGGATCTGGCGCACGCCGGCTTCCACTGCGGCCAGCGAATTCGCCACCGCCTGGCCGGTGTCGTTATGCGCGTGAATGCCGAGATTGGCGCCGGGCACGCCGGACGCGATCACAGCGGTGACGATCTCGCGCACTTCCGGCGGCTGCGTGCCGCCATTGGTGTCGCAGAGCACGACCCAGCGGGCGCCGGCTTCAAAAGCAGTCTTCGCACAGGCGAGCGCGTAAGCCGGATTGGCCTTGTAGCCATCGAAGAAATGCTCGCAGTCGACCATCGCCTCACGACCGGAGGCGACCACCGCCTCGACCGAAGCGCGGATGTTGTCGAGATTTTCCTCGTTGGTGCAGCCGAGGGCGACCTCGACATGATAGTCCCAGCTCTTGGCGACCAGACAAATGGCGTCGCTCTTTGCGGCAAGCAGAGCCGCGAGGCCCGGATCATTGGACGCCGAAACGCCAGCGCGCTTGGTCATGCCGAAGGCGACGAAGGATGCCTTCTGCGTGCGCTTGCGCGTGAAGAACTCGGTGTCGGTCGGATTCGCGCCGGGATAGCCACCCTCGATGTAGTCCATGCCGAACGCGTCGAGCAGACCCGCAATCGCAATCTTGTCCTCGACCGAAAAGTCGATGCCGGGCGTCTGCTGCCCGTCCCGTAGCGTCGTGTCGAAGAGGTAGATGCGTTCCCTGGTCATGGCTAATCGTCCAAATGCTCGGTTCTTGCTGGTCTTACTCTGTCTTGCCTGCGTATGCGTCCGTGGTCCGGATCAAACGGTCGAGAATGCCCGGCTCGGAATAGGCGTGCCCGGCCCCCTCGACCAGATGGAGCTCGGACCCGGGCCAGGCCTTGTGCAACTGCCAGGCATATTTCGCGGGGCACGGCATGTCGTAGCGCCCGTGGATGATGACGCCGGGAATACCGTGAAGCCGGTGAGCATCCCGCAACAACTGGCCGTCGTCCATCCAGCCGGCATTGACGAAGAAGTGGTTCTCGATGCGCGCGAAGGCGTCGGCATACTCGTCGTCCGCGAAAGGTGCGCTCGTCGACAGTTCCGGCAGCAGCGTAATCGTCTCGCCTTCCCAGATGCTCCAGGCCTTTGCGGCGGCAAGACGGGCCGCCTTGTCGTCGCTCATCAGGCGGCGGTGGTAGGCGTGCATCATCTCGTGCCGTTCGGATGGCGGAATGGGCGCGATGAACCGCTCCCATTTGTCCGGGAACATTTCCGAGACGCCGAATTGATAGTACCAGTCGAGCTCGGCCTTCGTCAGCGTGTAGATACCGCGCAGCACGAGTTCCGAAATCCGCTCCGGGTGCTTCTCGGCATAGGCGAGCGCCAGCGTCGATCCCCAGGAACCGCCGAAGACCAGCCACTTGGCGACCCCTGCCTCGGCGCGCAGCCGTTCGATGTCGGCGACGAGATGCCATGTGGTGTTGGCCTCGATCTTCCCATGCGGCGTCGACTTGCCGCAGCCGCGCTGGTCGAACAAAGTCACATCATAGAGCGCCGGATCGAACAGACGACGATGGTTGGCAGAAATCGTGCCGCCCGGTCCGCCATGCAGGAAGACGGCAGGCTTGGCACCTGGCGTGCCGACCTTTTCCCAATAGATCACGTGACCGTCGCCGACATCGAGGTGGCCCGACGCGTAGGGTTCGATTTCCGGGTAGAGCGTACGCAATACAGTCGTCATTTTCAGTCTTTCGTCAGCGGCCAGTGCACGGTGTCGTAGTCCGGGTGCTGGCGGTTCGTTTCGAGTATGATCAGATGGCGGGTGGCAGACACCTCGCTGCCGTCATCCGTCTCTTTTTCGCGCAGTTTGGCGAGGCGCGAAAACCACAGCACGCGAGACTCGACGCCGGCCTGATAGACGGGCAACACGTCATCCGGATCGTCGAGCGAACCGAGCGTGATGTTGATGAAATCCGCATCCGGCATGTCATAGAACAGGGGCGTGCCGCAGTCGCTGCAGAAGCCGCGTCGGACCAGATGCGACGAGCGGAACCAGGACGGCTGGCCGCGGGTAATATCGAAACTGTCGCGCGCGACATTCGCCAGCGGCATGAAATAGTTGCCGGCCGCCTTCTGGCACATGCGGCAATGACAGATATGCGGATCCGCGAGCGTGCCTTCGGCACGGTAGCGGACGGCGCCACACTGGCATCCACCGGTATAGATGCGGGCGATGGTCACCGGAATGCCCCCGAAGGGTGCCATTGCTCGGTCTCGTGGTCCGGGTGCTGGAAGGAGATGATGCTCTCCTGCCGCGCGTAGAAGTCCTGATCCTCCAGCACCGGCTGCGCGAAGATAGTATCGACCCAGGGCAGCCGCGACGCGTGATTGACCTGGATTTTCGGCGCGAGATCGGTGCGATCGTCAAAGGTGCCGATCGCGATCTCAAGGCCGCCGGGGTGCCGGTAGGTCATCGGCGTGCCGCATTTCGGGCAGAAGCCGCGATCGATGTTGACCGAGGACTGGAAGTAGCTCGGTTCATCCCGCACCCATTCGACGCCATCCTTCGGCGCCGTCACCAGCGCCGAGAAGAACGAGCCGAACTGTTTCTGGCACATGCGGCAATGGCAGATCGACGCTCGTCCAAGTTCTCCCCGGATCCGGAAGCGGACCGCGCCGCACTGGCATCCGCCTGTTCGAACGTTTTCGCTCATCGTATTTCCTCCGGGGGCCAGGTTTCGGTGTCGTGGTCGGGATGCTGATAGGAAACGAGATTGGTCAGGAATTCGATCGCGTCCGGATCTTCCATCGTCTGAACGCCCGGCAGATCGGCCACGTGATCGACATAGGGCAGCTTGCCCTCGATGCCCCACTGGATGGTGGGCACGATGCCTTGCGGTTCGTCGAAGGCAGCGATGGCGAGCGCCATGCCATCCGGTGCCTCGTAGGTCAGCGGGGTGCCGCAATCGGCGCAGAAGCCGCGTCGCGCGACGTTTGATGACTGAAAGCGCTTCGGCTCGCCGCGCGTCCAGGTCACATACGCGCCGCGAACGGAAACCAAGGGCATATAGAAGTTGCCGCTCGCCTTCTGGCACATGCGGCAATGACAGACGGATGCGTCACCGAGCTTGCCCTCGACGCGGAAGCGGACCGCGCCGCACTGACAGCCTCCGGTATAATAGGGCCTGTTGTCGAGACTCATCGCAACCCCTCCTCAAGCCGGCGCGTGGCAGACGGCTTCGATGTTGTTGCCGTCGGGATCGAGTACGAAGGCCCCGTAGTAGTCGGGGTGATAGTGCGGCCGAAGCCCGGGCTTGCCGTTGTCACGCCCGCCGGCGGCCATTGCCGCTTCATAGAAGCCGTCGACTTCGGCGCGGCTTTTTGCCGAAAACGCATAGTGCCGTCCCGGACCGGTCGCCGCTTCGTGCAACCAGAAGACCGGCCGTTCGCGGCCATAGCCGCCAACCTTGACGCCGCCGGTATGTTCAACCGGCACCATCATCAGCAGCGAGGCGCCGAGCGGAGCGAGGGCCTTGTCGTAGAATGACCGCGCCCGGTCGAAATCCGAGACGGGAATGCCCGTATGGTCGATCATCGCACGAACTCCTCTTTCACGCATGCTCTCCGCGTTTCCGCCGTTCCTGGAGGCCCTGTCCGATCCCGCTCAAAGGGGTCGGACAAAGCTCGCCGCCGGGCTCGCGATCACCGTTTGATGTCCCAGGTCGTCACACGCTCGCCGGTTGCCGCATCCTTGCCATCCTTGAGCTGGATGCCCTGGGCGAGAAGATCGTCGCGGATCTTGTCGGCCTCGGCGAAATTCTTCGCCTTCAGCAGTTCCAGGCGGGCGCGGACGCGGCCGTCGATGTCGCGTACCACGCCCTCGTCGAGTTCGACCGCCTCAGGCACAACGCCGATCAGCGCAGCACTGGCGGCGAAGGTGCCGAGCAGCTTCGGATCGGCCGCCGCCTTCTGGGCGAGCGCATGGAGCGCCTGAACGGCGGCAACGGTGTTGAGGTCCTCCGCAAGTGCGGCAACCACCGCCGGATCGGCCTCGCCCTTTGCGTCACCCGGCACCGGCCACTTGGAAAGCAGGTGCTCGGCCTCCTCCAGCCGCTTGACCGAGAAATCGATCGGTTCGCGGTAATGCGTCATCAGCATGGCAAGCCTCAGCACGTCGCCCGGCCACTGGCGGCCGGCAAACTTCTCCGTGTGCAGCAGTTCGTAGATGGTGACGAAGTTGCCCTCGGACTTCGACATCTTGCGGCCTTCGACCTGCAGGAAGCCGTTGTGCATCCAGACATTCGCCATCACTTGCGTGCCGTGGGCGCAACGGGACTGGGCGATCTCGTTTTCATGGTGCGGGAAGATGAGGTCGAGCCCGCCGCCATGAATGTCGAAGACCTCGCCGAGATAACGGCTGCTCATCGCCGAGCACTCGATATGCCAGCCCGGACGGCCCCTGCCCCACGGACTGTCCCAGCCCGGCTCGTTGTCGGCCGAAAGCTTCCACAGCACGAAATCGCCGGGATTTTTCTTGTGCACTTCCACGGCAATGCGGGCGCCGGCCTGCTGTTCGTCGAGGTTGCGCTTTGAAAGCTGACCGTAGTCGGCCATCGACTTGGTATCGAACAGCACCTCGCCGCCCGCCTGATAGGCATGCACCTTGGCAAGCAGCTTTTCGATGATTTCGATCATCTGCGCGATGTTGTCGGTCGCCCGCGGCTGCACGTCGGGATCGAGGCAGCCGAGCGATTTGGCGTCCGCCAGAAACTGCGTTTCGGTCTTCTCTGTCACCCGCCGGATCGCTTCATTGAGCGGCAGGGTCGGATAGTCGCGCAGCGCCCGCGCGTTGATCTTGTCGTCGACGTCGGTGATGTTGCGCGCATAGGTCACGTGCTCCGCGCCATAGACGTGGCGCAGCAGCCGGAAAAGCACATCGAAGACGATCACCGGCCGGGCATTGCCGATATGGGCATAATCATAGACCGTCGGGCCGCAGACATACATGCGGACGTTGTCGGGATCGATCGGCCGGAACTCGACCTTCTCCCGCGTCAGCGTGTTGTACAGCTTCAATGTCGGCGCTCCGCCCATTCCCAATCTCCATATGCATACGACCGTCGAAACACGGCGCCCGGGCGGCCCGCGCGTTTGTCATCTTGGATTTTAGGAGACGAAAACGGCCAGGCCAGCGGGACGCTAGCGAATAATCTTCCGGCAGATAATGCAGATAACCGTTTTCATAGGCTCACTTATCGCGCGTCGCCTGTGCTCGGTCAAGAGGTCAGCCGCATGCACGCACAGTAAGCTATCGAAAGGGAAACGGCGGCCATGGATTTGTCATGATTAGGCTTATCTGAGAGCGCCACGCGGAAAACAGATTCGCGGTGTAGTTGGTTCTGCACCACGGTTCCTGTCTCCGGAGAACAGGGAGGAGCGTCGTTTTCGCGCTGAATGACGAGAACGGCATGTATCCGGTTCAGGTAAGCATCAAGGAGTGAGTGCAAGTGAAAGCCGCAAAGACCAAAGACGTCGCCAAATCCGCAAATCTCGTCGAACAGTACCGCCCGCTCGGCCTGAAGGCCGTACTCGCCGCTGCGCTGCAGGCAAAGGTGAAGCCTGCGACCAAGCTCACCAAGCGGCCCGCCTGACCCTCAGAACAGGGACATCTGTGCGTTATCGAGTTCGGCCGGTTTGCTCTTGGGTCGAGCGTCCGGCGCGACATTGGGCGTCACCGCCTCCTGAATGTCAGGGCCGGCATTGGCAACCTTGTTGACTTTGTCGGAAACGGGGATCGCCTCGAAGTAATCTTCCGCCACCGGGCCGAAGAGATCGACAACCTCGCGCGGCTCCTGTGTCTTGCAGTCCAGCCAGCGGGCGAAATCCTCGGGCTGAATGACGACGGGCATACGGTCGTGGATCTGCCGGATCGAGGCATTGGCCGCCGTCGTCAGGATGGCGGCGGTGTCGACTTCCGAGCCATCGGCCGACGACCAGGTCTCCATCAGGCCGGCGAAGGCAACGATCCCGCCCTTGCGCGGGCGCACCCAATAGGCTTGCGACGGCTCGCGGCTGCCTTTCGGCGGCCGGCGCCACTCGTAGAAGCCAGATGCCGGCACAAGCACGCGCCGGTGTCGCATGGCCGCCCGGAACGAGGCCTTTTCGATGGCCGATTCGGCGCGGGCATTGATCAGCAGCGGAAAGTCACGCGGGTCCTTGACCCAGCCGGGCATGAACCCCCAGCGCACGAGCACCGCCTTGCGCTCCGGAAGATTGCTGCCGGGCTGCGCCCGCTCGCCGGCAACGACGACCATGATCGGCTGCGTCGGTGCGATGTTGAAGCGCGCCGGAAAGTCCTCGCTTTCCAGCAGCGCAAATAGCTCCATCAATTCTTCCGGCGTCGCCGTCAGCGCAAAACGTCCGCACATGACATCGATGTGGCACTTCACGTAGGATGGGTCAACGTTACTGAGGCAATTTGATTCCCCGATGTCGACCAAGCCTGAACTCGCCTCCTCCGTCATTCTCGAACGCGACGGCCGCTACCTGCTCGTAAGGCGGGCCAACCCGCCGTCGGCCGACATGTACGCCTTTCCCGGTGGACGAGCGGAGCCCGGAGAGACGCCGGCTGAAACTGCGCTTCGCGAGTTGTTGGAAGAGACCGGCATAGAGGCCAGCAATCCCGTGCTGTTCGAAACCTACGACCTGCCCGGCAAGGAATCGGAAGGACGGCATTTCCTGCTTTCTGTCTTCAGAGCCGAGGCGGGTGGCGACGCGGTAGCCGTTGCCAGCGACGACGCCGCCGGTCTTGGTTGGTTCACGCCGGCCGAAATCTTTGCCCTGCCGATCCCGGACAGCGTGCGCGAATGCGTGGAAAGGCTTGCGGAGATCGACACGGAATCCGACCGCGGCCTTGAAACCGCCGTCAATTCCGGCTTGGTGAAGCCATGATCACTGCCCCGATCCTTGCGCGGCTCGCCCTGGCCGGCCTCGCGCTGACAGCCGCCACCGGTGCGGCGGCGCAAAAAACGCCGGCAAAGGAGACGGCAACCACCGAGGCTGCAGCCCCTGCTCCTGCCGTCGTGGAAGAGAAACCCACACCCTACGACCAGAGGTTGATCCGGCTTTCCGAAATCATCGGTTCCGTTCACTATCTCAGGAACCTTTGCGTCAAGGAGCCGGAGGATGTCTGGCGTCGTTCGATGCAGGAACTGATCGACAAGGAAACGGCCGACGAGATCAAACGACGCGAAAGAATGACCGCCGCCTTCAACCGTGGGTATCGCACCTTTGCCTCTGTTTATACGACCTGCACGGGACCGGCGATCGTCGCCGAGCAGCGATACCGTGCCGAAGGCGCAACACTTGCGTCAGAAATCGTCGCCCGCTTTGGAAATTAGCAATAAATTAACCTCTTTTCTCACGACCCCGTGTCGTTTCGGGAAAAGGCTGCTAAGTTTGTTAAGAGAGTGGTAAGAAGTGGCGAGTCCGTCACAGCCGTTCAGTTGGAGTTCAGCCGGACGGCCAAAGAATGAACCGCTTGCACAATGGAAGTCGCATGGAACGAATGATGGAACCAAGCCTGACCGACATCGATGACATGATCGTCCACGAGAAAATGCAGGCTGCGCTGGAACACCAGAGCGAGGCCTGGGCGGACGGCATGGCTGATGGTATCGAGCCGGAAATCATCGCCGATGCGGCCATCGCGCTCGCCATGCGGGAAACCGTTCGGCTTCATGGCGAAGACGGCGCGGAAGCGATGCTCAATTCGCTTCGCGAACGCGTCCTCGCCGGCGAATTCTCGCCCCAGCGCACGCTTCAGTAATATCAGGACTGCCCGATGTATCGGAATCTTGCAAACCGGACCATTCCGGTTCGCCTCGCCACGCTGCTTTTGGCCGGTGTCGCCTTGACCGCCCCGGCAACGTTCTCCCCCGCCTTTGCTCTCAGCGAATTGCAGGGCGAGCAGCAGCCCGCTCCTGCCCAACAGCCCGCTGCCGGTGACCAGAAGGCGGCACCGCCTGTGGCCGAACCCGTCGCGGAAGAGCCGGACGAGGAAGAAAAGCTTCCGCTCGAAATTCCGATGCCCGATCCGCTGATCAACAAGTCAGCGACGGCTACCAAGGAAGACGTCCCCGCGGCCGAAGAGCCGGAGACGGCCGGGCCCGTCGAGGTTCTGACCGACGTTTCCAAGATACCGGCGCCGGTTGCCCGGATGCGTGAGCTCATTGTCGAAGCGGCTGCTTCCGGTGATATCGAGCGTCTGCGTCCGCTGCTCGGCAAGGGTCCGACCCAAACCCAGGTCACCGGCGTCACCGGCGACGAAGATCCGGTCGCGATTCTCAAGGGACTTTCGGGCGATCAAGAGGGTGTCGAAATCCTGGCGATCCTGCTCGACGTGCTGTCGACCGGTTTCGTGCTGGTGGACAAGGGCACGCCGCAGGAGGCCTATGTCTGGCCCTACTTCGCGGAAAAGAAGCTCTCGACGCTGACGGCACCGGAGAAGGTCGACCTGTTCCGCCTGGTCACGGCCGGCGATTTCGCCGACATGGAAGAATTCGGCAGCTACAACTTCTACCGCGTCGGCATCATGCCGGACGGAAAGTGGAAATTCTTCATCGCCGGCGACTGACCGCCGGCGACCGAGCTTGCCGATCCTCTCCGAACATCCTACCTCTTCGCCAAGAGATCACGATGGTACCAGGTCGAGTCGACCCGGATCGCCGACGTGATCGGTGTTTGTTGTACGCATTTCCGGACGCAAAACCGCTACGTACTTTTGCTGGAAATGCTCTAGGTTAGAGCGGGTTCCCACCCGCCGAGCAGGATTCGAACGATGCCCAAAGTTCGCCTCGACGACCGCGCGATTGTCGCCGTCTCCGGCAAGGACGCGGAAGATCTCCTCCAGGGATTGATCACCACCGACCTCGATGCGCTGGCGCCCGACGAATCGCGTCCCGGCGCCTTGCTGGCGCCGCAGGGCAAGATCCTGTTCGACTTCATGATCTCCCGTGACGGCGACGGCCTTAGGCTGGAGACCGCGCGCGACCAGGCGGAAGCGCTCCTGAAGCGGCTGACGATGTACAAGCTTCGCTCGGCGGTCGACCTTTCGATCGATGCGTCCGCCGTCACCGTGATATTTGACGAAGCCGCGCCTGAGGGGGCCTACCGGGATCACCGCTTCGAGATAGCCGGCGTCGCACTCTTCCGCGCCTATGGCGATGCCGCCGACGACACGGCCGGCCTCGAAGAACTCGAGCGGCTTCGCATCGCAGCGGGCGTCGCGAGTGCCAGCACCGATTATGCGGCGCAGGATGCTTTTCCGCATGATGTTCTCCTCGACAAGAACGGCGGCCTTTCCTTCAAGAAGGGATGCTACGTCGGCCAGGAAGTGGTGTCTCGGATGCAGCACCGCGGCATGCCGCGCCGCCGGGTCGTGATCGTCTCTGCGCAGGCCGCGCTTCCCCCTACGGGAACGACGATTACTGCGAACGACAAGTCCATCGGCACGCTGGGTACGGTTCAAGGCAAGTCGGCGCTCGCGATCGTGCGCATCGACAAGGCCGGCGAAGCCATGGCGAACGATGTTCAGTTGCTTGCCGGTGACGTACCGGTGACCATGGTTCTGCCCGAATGGACCGGGCTCACCTTCCCGACGAGCGCCGACGAGGCAAGCGCGTGACGTCGACCCGCGCCTGGCAACGCATGCTCTCCGGCCGCCGGCTGGACCTGCTCGACCCGTCGCCGCTCGACGTCGAAATCGGCGACATCGCCCATGGGCTCGCGCGCGTTGCCCGCTGGAACGGCCAAACCGCCGGCGACCACGCCTTCTCGGTGGCGCAGCACAGCCTGATGGTCGAGGATATCTTTCGCCGCAGCAATAAATGCAGCACCGACGACTGCCTGCTGGCCCTGCTGCATGACGCGCCGGAATATGTGATCGGCGACATGATCTCGCCGTTCAAGGCGGTGGTCGGCGGCGGCTACAAGTCGGTGGAAAAGCGGCTGGAAAGCGCCATTCACCTTCGCTTCGGGCTGCCGGCGCATTGTTCCAAGGAATTGAAGGATCGGATCAAGAAGGCCGACCACGTCGCCGCCTATTTCGAAGCGACCGTGCTTGCCGGCTTCTCGGTCGAAGAGGCGCGCAAGTTCTTCGGCCAGCCACGCGGCATTACCCGCGAAACGCTGCTGATCGATCCCTTGCCGGCCGTCGAGGCGCAGCGGCTGTTCACGGAACGGTTCCAGGTTCTGGAAGCAGAGCGCCTGCCGGCGCGCGCGGAAATCTGACATGCCTGAAATCGTCGTATCGCCGCTCGCCCGCATCGCCGAAATGGCCGTCCGCCATGGCTGCACCGAGATGATCAGTCTCGTCGCCAAGGGCCAGGACTTTCATCGCCCCGGGGTTATCGCCAAAGCGCGGCACCTGACGCTCGGCATGAACGACATCACCTTTGCCGGCACCGGCGACCTCATCGCGCCGCAGGAAGAGCATGTCCGGCAGATCGTCGCCTTTGCGCGCGAATGGGATCGCGCGCGGCCGTTGCTCGTCCATTGCTGGATGGGCGTTTCGCGTTCGCCGGCAGCGGCGCTTATCGCGGCCCTTGCCGCCGAGCCGGACCAGGACGACGCAGAATTGGTTCAGCGCCTGCGGCGCGCCTCGCCCTTCGCGACTCCGAACACCCGGCTGGTCGAAATCGGCGATGCCGTGCTTGCACGCGAGGGACGGCTCGTTGCCGCCGTGTGCGCGATCGGCCGCGGAGCGGACGCTGACGGCAACGCACCCTTTGTCCTGCCGCTCCTTGCCGAGGGGGCAGCCGTTGCCGACTGAAACGCAGCCGACGACGGTCGAAATTGGCCTCAATGCGGCGATCGTCGCCATCGTCCAGCGCAGCCCACGGATCCTTGCCGTCAGCGAAACCGACGGCGACGCGCGCGACAGCCTGCCCTTCGGTCCCTTTGATCCGGCGCTGCATCGGACCTTTGAGACGAGCCTGCGCGATCGTGTCGAAAAGCGCACGGCGCTGAAACTCGGCTATATCGAGCAGCTCTACACCTTCGGTGATCGCGGCCGGCAGCGGCTTCCTGGCGAAGAAGGCAAGCACATGGTTTCGGTCGGCTATCTGGCACTGACCAGGACCGACGCCGAAAACACCGAGCGGCTCGCCGAAGCCGGCGCGCACTGGCGCGACTGGTACGGCTATCTGCCCTGGGAAGATTGGCGGCAGGGCCGCCCGGCGGTCCTCGATCAAGCAATCCTGCCGGCCCTTGCCCGCTGGGAGACTGGCGCGACCGGTGAAGAACAGGCCGCCCGGATCGCCCGCCGCCGGGCGCGCATTCGCCTAGCATTTGGTCTCGACGATTTTCCCTGGGACGAGGAGCGTGTGCTGGAGCGTTACGAGCTGCTCTACGAGGCCGGGCTCGTGCCCGAAGCTGTGCTCGACGGCCACGGCAACGGCCACGACGTGCTGACCGTCGGACAGGCGATGCGCCATGACCACCGCCGCATCGTCGCGACAGCGATCGCGAGACTGCGCGGCAAGCTCAAATATCGCCCTGTCGTCTTCGAACTGATGCCGCCGGAGTTCACGTTGACCGATCTGCAGGCGACCGTCGAAGCGATCTCCGGCCGCCACCTGCACAAGCAGAATTTCCGCCGCCTCGTCGAAGGTGCGGAGCTGGTGGAACCGACAGGCATGACACTGTCTTCGACCGGTGGGCGCCCGGCCGCCCTCTTCCGCTTCCGCCGCCAGATCCTCGACGAGCGCCCTGCCCCGGGCCTCAAGGTTGGCGGGCGATGATTGCGGATGCCGGCCGCGGAAAATCGGCGCTACGTCTAACAGATCGCGAAAATCGCACTACATTCTAGGCCATGGCGCGGGTACAGGACGCGTCCATCGCGGTGCGAATGGGTCCAGCTTCCGCGCTGCTCATGACGGAGGTGACAACCATGCTGCTCGCACTGACCCTGCTGACGTCGCTGCTCGGCACCTCGCCCCAGTCAGGTATCGACGAGAAGCCGAAGATGCCCGACTACTTCAAGAACCAGCAGGGCGGCGGCATGCAGCCGCAGACCACGATCTGCAATCTCAACAGCCAGGATTCGAACGGGCAGTTCAAGACCTGCCGCTACGATTGCGGAACGCAGATCACTGTCGGCGAGCGGTTCGCCTGCCCGTTCATCATGCAGCGATAACGCTACTGGGTGTCTCCTTAAATCGACCTCGATTTAAGGTCCAAGACATGCAGAAAATCAAAGTGCTACAGCGGCCTTTGCGCGTCTGGTAAGACGCGCGGCGCTGTAGTTGAACTGCGCGTGTTACCGGTTGATCACCACATCGAGGCCAATGTCGAGCGTTGGAGCCGCCATGGTGATCTTTGAAGTCGAGATGTAGTCGACGCCGCTTTCGGCAATCGCGCGCACCGTATCGATCTTGACGTTGCCGGAGGCCTCGAGCCGGGTGCGGCGGGCGTCGAGCGCGTAGGCGTCGGCCGAAAGCTGCCAGAATGCCTGGTTGACGGCGACGGCTTCGCGCAGCAGCTCCGGGCCCATATTGTCGAGCAGGATGACGTCGGGCTGGGCGGCCAGCGCCTCGCGCATCTGGTCGAGACCATCGACCTCGACCTCGATCTTGACGAGATGGCCGCAATAGGCCCGTGCCGCATAGACCGCGCTGGCGACACCGCCGGAAACGGCGATGTGGTTGTCCTTGATCAACACCGCGTCGTCGAGCCCGTAGCGGTGGTTGGAGCCACCGCCGAGACGCACGGCATATTTCTCAAGCGCGCGCAGCCCCGGGATGGTCTTGCGGGTACAGCAGATTTTTGCGCGGGTATGGGCGATCGCGTCGGCGAACTTCGCCGTATAGGTCGCAATACCCGAGAGATGCATAAGGAAATTCAGGCCCACCCGCTCGGCCGATAGCAGGCCGCGGGCACGCCCGGAGATGCGGGCGATTGCCGTTCCCGGCGCCACCCGGTCGCCGTCCGCCACCAACGCCTCGAAACCGATCGACGAGTCCACCAGACGGAAGGCGGCGCGCGCGAGATCGAGCCCGGCGACGACGCCGGGGTCGCGGGCATTCATGCCGGCCGTTGCCGTCAGCTCCGGTCCGATCGTCGACAGCGTGGTAATGTCGCCGGCGCGGCCGAGATCCTCAAGCAGTGCGGCGCGCACCTGGTCCTCGATCATCAGTGCGGGCAGTTCGGGGCGGAGGGCTGCGGTCATCTGCTGGCGGTCCTTGAGCTTCAGTCACATGCGAGTGGCGGAGTGCCGGATCACGCCGGTTCCGTTTCAGCCAATTCCTTGGAAAGGCGATTGGCGTCGGCGAGCGTCAGGTAGGTACGTCGGCGCCATTCCGGCCGCTCCGCCGGGCAATCGGCGCGGAAGTGGCCGCCGCGGCTTTCCGTGCGACGAAGCGCACCGACGGTGATCAGCTTGGCTGTGGTGATGATGTTGGTGAAGCGCATGCGGCCATTCTCGCGCTCGAGCACCGCGATCTCTCGGATTGCCTTCAGCAGGCTCTCGCGGGTGCGGATCACACCGACGCACTCGCTCATCACCTGGCGCAGAACTTTAAGCTGCGGGCTGTCCTCGACGGTCACCGGATCATCGTTCTCGCCGGCATTGTCGCCCCACTCGGTGAGCTGCGGCGTCGGCAGCGTGCCCTTGATGTTTTCGGCAATGCGGGCCGCAAAGACCACCGCTTCGAGCAGCGAGTTGGAGGCAAGGCGGTTGGCGCCGTGCACGCCTGTCGAGGTGACTTCGCCGGCGGCCCAGAGGCCATCGATCGAGGTGCGGCCCTCCGCGTCCGTCAACACGCCGCCCATGTGGTAGTGGACTGCCGGCACGACAGGGATCGGCTGCGTTACCGGATCGATGCCGGCGGCGATGCAGGAGGCATAGACCGTCGGGAACATCTCGGGGAAGTGCTTGCCCACCGCCTTGGTGCAATCGAGGAAGGCACCGCGCCCCGCCTGGACTTCGGCGAAGACCCCGCGCGAAACGATGTCGCGCGGCGCAAGCTCGCCGTCCGGGTGAATGTCGAGCATGAAGCGATGGCCGGCCGCATTCAGGAGATGGGCACCGTCACCGCGCAGCGCTTCGGTCGCCAGTGGCGCCGGATCCTTGCCGATATTGATCGCGGTCGGATGGAACTGCACGAACTCCGGATCGGCGATGATCGCGCCGGCGCGCGCCGCCATGCCGACCCCCTGCCCGCAGGCTTCCCAAGGGTTGGTGGTGACCGCATAGAGATGGCCGACGCCGCCGGAGCAGAGTACGACGGCGCGCGCTGGGAACGAGACGCGTTTCTTCGACTGCCCGGCATCCGGACGCGCGATGACGCCGGAGATGAACCGGCCCTCGCGAACCAGTTCCTCCACGACGTAACCCTCGATCACCCGGATCGACGGCGTCTTGCGCACCGCGGCAATCAACGCTTCCATGATCGCCTTGCCGGCCATGTCGCCCTTGACCCGGACGATGCGGCGCTCGGAATGCGCCGCCTCGCGCGACAACAGCAACTTGCCTTCGAGGTCGCGATCGAAGGGCACGCCATATTCCAGAAGATCGTGAATGCGCGCCGGGCCTTCGGCCACCATCATGCGCGTCATCTTCTCGTCGACGATGCCGGCGCCGGCGGCGAGCGTGTCGGCGACGTGTTTCTCGAAGGTGTCGCCCGGGCTCATGGCCGCGGCGATGCCGCCTTGAGCCCAGGCCGACGAGGCACCGTGGCCGATCGGCGCGGCAGCCAGGATCGTGACCGGCCTCGGGCTCAGCTTCAGCGCGCAGAAAAGGCCGGCCAGGCCGCCGCCGACGATGACGATGTCGTCAATCCCGTTGAAGGATTGCGGGCGGAAATGGTCGGTCAGCATGTTTCATTCTCCTCCAATGCGCATGCAAAGTTTTTACATTCTACAGCGACCTTTGCGCGCCTGATAAGGCGCGCGGCGCTGTAGGCCGGGCGAACCGCCAGGCGGAATTGTTACTGCTTGAGGTTCACCATGCGTTCGACCGCAAGGCGGGCGCGGGCGGCGATCGCCGGATCGACGAGAACCTCCTCCGTCATGTTGAGCAGGCTGTCGAGGATCTTCGGCAGCGTGATGCGCTTCATGTGCGGACAGAGGTTGCAGGGCTTGACGAACTCGACGCCCTCGATCTCGGCCTGGATGTTCGACGCCATCGAGCATTCCGTGACGAGCAGCACCTTCGACGGGCGGTTGTCCTTGACATAGTTGATCATGCCCGACGTCGAGCCGGCGAAGTCGCAGACGGCGATCACATCCGGGTGGCATTCCGGATGTCCGATGATCTCGATGCCCGGATTGGCTTCCTTGTAGGCAAGCAGCTCGCCAGCGGTGAAGCGCTCATGCACCTCGCAGTGCCCCTTCCAGGTCAGGATCTTCTTGTTGGTCTGGCGCGCGACGTTCATCGCCAGATATTCGTCGGGGATGCAGAGCACCGTGTCGGATTCCAGGCTCTCGACGACGTCAAGCACGTTGGACGAGGTGCAGCAGATATCGGTCTCGGCCTTCACGTCGGCAGAGGTGTTGACGTAGGTCACGACAGGAACGCCGGGGTAACGCTGCTTCAGAAGGCGCACATCGGCGCCGGTGATCGATTCCGACAAGGAGCAGCCGGCTTTACCGTCCGGGATCAGAACCGTCTTTTCCGGGCTCAACAGCTTCGACGTTTCGGCCATGAAGTGCACGCCGCACTGAATGATGATCTCTGCATCGACTTTGCTGGCGTCGCGGGCAAGCTGCAGCGAGTCGCCGACGATATCGGCAACGCAGTGGAAGATGTCGGGCGTCTGATAGTTATGCGCGAGGATGACGGCATTGCGCTCCTTCTTCAGCCGGTTGATGGCGTGAACATAGGGCGCATAGACCGGCCACTCGATCGCCGGGATGAAATCCTTCACCTTCTCGTAGAGATGTTCCGTCTCGCGTGCGACCGCTGGCGTGAAGGCAAGTTCGGGTCTTTCGATGACACCAAATCGCTGGGCAGCGCTGACAAGAACCGGGTTCGCCACCGCCTCTTTGCGGGAAACAACGCGCGTCATCGAGATCTCCTCTCCGCCCTCTTCCCGGGCGGTTTTTTCAATTATGCTCAGTATGAGCATAATTGAACCAAAACAAAAGCGGCAGAGCCGCATGGGTTGATTTAGAAAGTTTTGTGACAGAATTCAAGAATGGAGCGCTGTTTTTCGCAGCGCCCCAGTTTGCCCATGCGGTCAGGCCATCGCCGGCCGCACCACGCCCTTCTCCTCGATCGGCCAGTGGACGATCGCCGCGAAGATGCCGAGCGCCACGCCGAGCCACCACACCGGATCGTAGGAACCGAAGTGGTCGTAGAGGTAACCGCCCATCCATACACCCAGGAACGACCCGACCTGGTGCGAGAGGAAAACGATGCCGCCAAGCAAACCCAGATGCCGCGTGCCGAACATGATTGCGACCAGCGCGTTGGTCGGCGGCACGGTCGACAGCCAGAGCAGGCCCATGACGATCGCGAAGACGATCACCGAGGTCGGGGTCTGAGGCAGCAGCAGGAAGGCAGTCACCGCCACCGAGCGGGCGATATAGATCAGCGCCAGGAAATAGGGCTTCGAATAGTGCTGGGCGATGAAGCCTGCCGACAGCGACCCGATGATGTTGAAGAAGCCGATCAGCGCCAGCGCGATCACCGCATAGCGCGCGTCGATGCCGATATCGCCGATATAGGCCGGAAAATGCGCGGTGATGAAGGCAACCTGATAGCCGCAGACAAAGAAGCCCGAGACCAAGAGCAGGTAGCTCTTGTGGCCGAGCGCTTCCTTCAACGCCTCGCCGATCGACTGTTTGTATTGCGCCTCGCTCTGGCGACCGGAGGAGGCATTGCCACGCAGCGGAATCGCGAAGAACGGCACCAGCAGCATGAGGACGCCGAGATAGACCAGGCTGTCCGACCAGCCATAGGCGGAGATCAGCCCCTGGCTCAAAGGCGCGAACAGGAACATGCCGGCAGAGCCCGCCGCCGTGCAGATGCCGAAGGCGAACGACCGCTGATGCGGCGTGACGTTGCGCGCAAAGGCCGACAGGAGAATGCCGAAGGAGCCGGAGCCGACCGCCATGCCGACGAGCACGCCGCCACCGATATGCAGCCAGATCGGCGCATTGGCAAAGGCCATGATGAACAGGCCCGCAGCATAGAGGAGGCCTGACATGGCAAGCACCCGCCAGGTGCCGAACCTATCGGCGATCGCGCCGAAGAACGGCTGGCTCAAGCCCCAGCAGAGGTTTTGCAAGGCCATGGCGAGGCCGAAGGTGGTCCGGTCCCAGCCGGTATCGGCGAGCATCGGCAACTGGAAGAAGCCCATCGCCGAGCGCGGGCCGAAGGTGAGCATCGCAACGACCGAACCGGCCGCAATGATCAGCCAGGGCATCTCCTGACGAGCATGGGACGGCGCGGATGCTCCGGAAACAGCGGACATGAAATATCTCCGATTGATGGACCGGCATCCTAGGCGGCTGCTAAAACAGATAAAAGCCAATTATATTGACGCCGCGATCACCGAAATTGATGCCGCCAAGTTTCCTCTATCAAGCGGCGCTGCGGAACCGGTTGCGGAACTCCCTGGGCGTCATGGCCTTGGCCGCCTTGAACTGGCGGTTGAAGTTGGCAATGGAGCGATATCCCACGGCTTCGGCGATGTGGGCGATCGATCGTCCAGAGCCGCTGAGAAGCGCGCAGGCCTCGCCAATCCTCAACCGCATCAGATACTCGGAGACCGGCATGTTGAGGTGGCGCAGGAACAGGCGATGCAAACCGGAAAGGCTAAGGGCGGCAAGGTCGGCGAGTTCCTCCATCGACGGGTTCTCGGCGTAATGCAGATGGATATGATCGAGCACACGGTCGAGGCGACCACGATCGACCGATCGGCCCGATGGCGTGACGACACGGCTCGAAAGCGGTGCCACCTGTTGCTCGCGCGACAGGATCGTCAGCAGCGACAGGACATCCGGCAGGCGCTCCTCCGGCGCCAGCCGACGCAACCCTTCGAACAGCGGACGCACGCGGGCGGCAACTTCTGGAGTGAACTGCAAGCCCGGTGCGGATCGCTCGAACATCGTCTTGACGCCGGTGAGCTCGACAAAGCCGTCATCCAGACGTTCCACCCATTCCGGATGAAACCAGAGCACCAGCGCCACATGCGGTTCGGCATCGTCAATCTTACCCGATGAGTGCCAGGTGTGCGGCAGGTTGGAACCGACGAGCACGAGATCGCCTTCGTCATAGGCGCCGATATGGTCGCCGATGAAGCGCTGACCGCGCGAATTGAGCGTCAGCGTCAGTTCGAACTCCGGATGATGGTGCCATTGGAACGGAATGGAATCGTCGAGGCGGCGGTCGAGCAGGATCGACGAAGCATTGGTCGCCCGCGGTATTTTCTGCAGAACAGCCTTCATATTGCATGCCTTGGCCTCACGATGCAAGAATAGTATCAATCTTGGCATGCTCTGTGCAACATAGGCCCGACGGAACGGTTACGCTTTCTCCATCGAACAATCGAACATTTAAGGCGAGGAGAAACCGATGCAGGCGCTCAGAGACAGCCACCCCACGGCTGCCAATCTCGAGGTACAACTGAAGGACATCAAGAAGCGGCTGCCGTTGCGCGTGCTGTCGGAGGCGGACTGGCAGCACTGGATCACCAGGGGCTATGTCATCGTGCGCCAGGCGGTGCCGCCGGCCAATGTCGAGCGGCTTGTCGACCTGCTCTGGCGCTTCGACGAGAAGGATCCGGGGGATCCTTCGACCTGGTATGCGCCGCAGCGGCGCGAGCACAAGATGAAGGAACTCAACAACACCGGCATGCTGGAAATCTACAATCACCAGTATCTCTGGGACAACCGGCAGGAGCCGCGCATCTACGGCGCCTTCGTCGACATCTGGGATCGCGAGGACCTGTGGGTGACGATCGACCGCGCCAACCTCAATCCGCCGAAGAAGGTGAAGGGCAATCCTGACGGATTCATCCATTGGGACGTCGACACCTCGATCCGGCCGCTGCCGATCGGCGTTCAGGGCGTGCTGAGCCTGAAGAAGCAGGATGGCGACGTCGGCGGCTTCCAATGCGTGCCGGAACTCTTCGAAAACTTCGAAAGCTGGGAGAGGACCCAGCCGACCAACCGCGACCCGATGCACCCCGACATGGCCGGTCTCTCGACTGTCAACATCGAGATGGAGGCGGGTGACCTGATGATTTTCAACAGCCTGCTCGCCCATGGTGTGCGCCCGAACCACTCCGACGACCGTGTGCGAATGGCGCAATATATCTCGATGCATCCGGCGGAATGGGACAATGTCGCCGAGCGCGAGGAACGGGTGCGGTTGTGGCGGGAACTCGACCACCCCAAGCGTGACGCCTTTCCCGGCGACCCGCGCCAGTGGGAGAAGCACAATGCCTCCCCCGCCAGCCTCTCGGATCTCGGCGCAAGGCTTCTCGGCATCACGCCCTGGGCGTGATGCTGCCCGGAGCAATTCCGAGAAGAATGTGAAACAGCCTTCCGTCCGCAGTTGCGTCCGACTTAAGCCGAAGCCCGCACCTTCATCGGCCAGCGTTCACCGCGCCGGCCGGTGACCTTGACCTCATCGCCAAGCTTTAGGGTGCCTTCGTTGCGCGGCACCGCATTCCAGCCGAAGAGCACGCCGGGCACGCGCCGATCAGACGACATGCGCTTTTCGGCCAGCCCCTGGATCGGATTGCCGCCGATGCGCTCGCCGGTGACCTGGTCCTGTGTCGTCATGATGCAGCGGGCGCAGGGCTTGACGAGATCGAACCGGATGCCGCCGATCTCGACGCTTTCCCAGAAGTCCTCATCCCAGGCGTCGTCGCAATCGACGAGGATATTGGTGCGGAAGCGGTCCATGCCGACGGGTTCCTGGCCCTTTTCGGCGAGCGTCCGGTTGAGATCGGCGAGCGAGCCGGTCGTCGTGATCAGGATCGGGAACCCATCGGCAAAGCCGACAGGCGCTGCGGTGCCGGCCCACTCGGCACCGACCAAGCGCTCGGCCGAAGCGTCCATGTGGGCAAGCTTGACCGGGCGACCGAACCATGCCGACAGCGTCTCATCCGCCGCATCGTCGGATACGGCGGCATCGACTTCGCTGCCCCAGACCTGGACGTTCAGCCGGCGATCCGGATCAAAGCGTACCGAAGTTTCCCTGTCGCCCATCCTAAGATGCACACCGCCATCGATGTGCCTGGCTTCGACCTGCGCCAGCGCCTGCAATTCGCGCTGAGTGATGAAGCGTCCGTCGGGCTCGATCAGCATGAAGCGCCGGTCGCCCTCGATGCCGTCGAGATTGACGGTAACCAACTCGCGGGCGATGGCGCGGCCGCTCTTCAGGGGATGAATGTTGAGGCCGGTCACCTTCATGGCAATTCCTTCATCTTCAAAAATTGATTCAAGCGCCTGACGATCCGATTCACGGCGCCGCCATAATCCGTTGAAAGGATTAGATTTCGTCGAGCATCATGGCAAGCACGTCGCGCAGGCGCTCCTCGCGCTGTGTCGCCAATCGGCGGCCAGCTTCGGTCTTGAAGCCATCGGCCAGCCGGAAAAGCTTGGTCTCGAAATGATCGATGGCGAAGGCCTTGTCGTCGAGGTCCCTCGCCTCCGCCAGCGGATCGAGCGGGTCATAGAGACCGCTGCCCATACGCCCGGCGATATAGAAGCAGCGGGCGGCGCCGACCATACCGATCGCATCCAGCCGGTCCGCATCCTGAAGAATCCTCGCCTCCAGCGTCTCCGGTGCAATGTTGGCCGAGAAGCTGTGGGTCAGGATGGCATGCGCCACGGCGGCGGTCTCTCCCGTACCCCAGCCGAGTTCCTGCAGAATGCCGATCGCCTTCTCCGCCGCCAGACGTGATGCCTGGGTGCGCAAGGGCGAATTCTTCTCGACCGAGACGCAGTCATGCAGCAGCACCGCTGCGGCGAGCGATCGCGCATCACCGCCCTCCTCCGCGTGGATGCGTGCGGCATTCTTCCAGACGCGGATCAGGTGGGCGGCATCGTGCGACCCGTCATCGGCGGCAAAGGCATGCGGCAGCAGCACCGCGGCGAGATCCTCATGCGGCGCGAAGGCTGCCGCCAGTTTCGAAATACGTGTCATGACGTCCTATTGCTGTTCGGCAGGGTTTGTCGGCGCCGTCGATGCGACGCCGACGCCGGACAGGATCTTCTGATAGAAGAGCCCTATCCCGATCAATACCCCGCCAAGGCCGATGAAGGACAGGGCCCGCAGGAAACCTTCGAGGTTGGACATGTCGATCAGGAACACCTTCAGGACAGCGACGAAGACGAGAACGGCCGAGGCGATGCGAATGCTCTTGGCGTGGAAACGCGAACCGAGCACGAGCAGCAGCACGCCGAGCAGCAACCAGACGACCGAATAGGTATATGTCTCTGCCTGCAGGAAGTCCTTCCAATCCGCGATGTTTTCTCCCTGCCATGCGCGGCGGACCGTAAGGCTCGCCCAGGCGAAGGCCAGCACCGCGCCGCTGACCGCAAGCGCCATGACATAGGGCAACGGCCGCTTGTCACGCGCATACCAGGCCAGTCCCGCATAGCCGAGCCCCGGCAGCAGATAGCCGATCAGCAGGAGATCGAAGAACGGGATATGACCGAGAAGCTCGCCGCTGAAATAAGGATTGAGGCCGAGGAGATGAGCCGAAAGCACCGACAGCATCGAGAGCACGCCGAGGCCCATGCCGCCATAGTGGAAGACCGGGCTCGGCGACTTCATGTCGAGGCTCATGAAGATCGCCGAGGCGCCGATCGCCAGCAGGGTATAGATCGATTGCTCGCCGAGCGTCGGCACAGCGCTATCGAGCACGCCGCCGTTCATCGCGTGACGCACGAGAATCGCGAGCGTCAAGAGCACGAAAAGGCTGGCGAGCGCCTGCAGGAGGTTGCGTACCCGCGTGTTCGGCCAGGATCTGAGGAAATAGGCGGAGCCCGCAAGCAGTGCGGCGGGAATACCGTAGCCCGGCAGCAGCGCATTGAAGACGGGCGTGGTGCCGAGATTGCCGGCACCGACGATCGTCGGCTCCCAGGCGATGCGCCCGAGAACGACCACAGCCGCAGCACCGGTCATCCAAGGCAGGATCGGCCAGGTGCGGATGCGCGTCGCGAGCGCATAGGCCGTTCCGAGCACGGCAATCGCAAGTGTCGTGACCAACCCATCGGTCCAGGCATGAAGCGCAAGGACGAAGAACGCGAACGAACCGGCGACCAGCAATCCAGCCGCGATATCGCGCGCCTCGGCCTCGTCGTCGCGGCGATAGAGCCAATCCGCTAACGCGAGCAACGCGGCACCGAGGATGAGCGAGAACAGACCGTGCGGCAGATCGAAGGCATAGTTGCCGGTCATCAGGAACGACATGGCCGTCAGCGCGATGGGGACGACGGCGGCAAGACCGGCCCAGAGGGTCGAATATTGCGGATGGGTGACGAGACGGCGCGATAGCACGAAGCCGCCGAGCAACACGTACAGCGCCGCAAGCAGCATTGCCGTAATCATGGCGGTGCGGCCAGGCAGGACGATCGTCGGCAGAGCGTCGGCGAGCGAGGGATCGAGATAGGCGAGCACACCGCTCAGCGCCGTCAGGCTCCAGACGCCGGCCACTGCCCCGACGGCGGAAAGCACGGCGGGATAGACCGCCGTCGGCCGCCAGGCTCCCAAGGCCGCCAGCGCCGCAATGACCACAGCAAATTCCGTCACGGGATATTTGACCGCGGCCACCGCCGGGCTGATCAGAAGGAGCGCAAGCACCATGGCGGCGATGGCCGCGGAAATGGAGATTGCCGCATGTGGCGGGATAAACAACCGCTCCCATGGTCCGGCAACGGCACCGCGTCGCTCCGCACCCTCAGGGACGTCGGGCGCGGGTGCAGCTTCCGTAGCACCTGGCCAGACGAGGCCGATGCCGATGGTCATCACCAACAGCGCAAAGGCGACCGGCAGCGGTTCGAATGGCGAGGCCGCAGTGATATAGGCAAGCCCCCAAAGCCCGATGCCGACGTTGGCAAGGGTCGGCACTACCGTCCAGGTCCGCAGCCGCGACGCGAGCAACGTCGCAAGCCAGACGATCGAGAGGAAACCGAAGAGGACCCAGGGTCGCGGCTCGTCGCTCGAGACGAGTGCCGGGGTTGCGAGCGAGGCAAGCAGGCCGAGGCCGGCGAGCGCCTGCCCATGCAGCAGCGACAGACCAACGGTCGCAAGCGAGATCGCAGCCAGCAGAACGAATGCCGTGCCCGTGCCGATATAACCGTAGATGCCATAGGCGGCATAGGCGACACCGAACAGGGTGACTGCGCCGGCCGCCGTCAGGATGCCGGGGATCATCGCATTCTGGAACTCATTGGCGATGACAGGCACCGCGCGCCTGCGAATGACCTCCCCTGCTGCCATCAGCAAAAGACCGAACAGGGCGGCAAGCGTCAGGCGAACCGTCGGGCTCAGGAGGCCGGCATCGATCGAATATTTGACCATGAAGACGCCGCCGAGCGCGAGCGCAATGCCGCCGACCCAGACGGCCCAACGTGCGCCGAGCCGGCTTTCCAGGCTTTCGGTCTGACGGAGCGCAGCCGGAACCGGCTGTGGCGCTTCTGTGCTGGCGGCAATGGTCTCGGCACCCTCGATGTCTTCCGCCGCGTTCTCCGCGTCGCCAAAGATCCGGGCCCCCTCGCGCGCGCCGGCCGTCAGGCCGATCGCAGCCTCCTCTACCGTCTCCGGTTCCACCGGCAATTCGGGCGCGGCGGCGAGCTCTTCGGTCGTCGCTTCGGCCTGAACGCCGGCGCCCGATGAGGTCTTCAGCCTTGCGACCTCCGCCTTCAGCGCGGCGATTTCGGCCCCCAGCCGCTCGGCCGTCTTGCGACCGCCGGCAAAGGCGGAAAGAGCGAGAATGAAGGCAAGAAAAGCAAAGAGTTCGAACATGTTTTCCCCTGGCAGTCGCACGCACAGATCGCACGCAACCATACAGATTTTTACGCGCGCCCCAAATCGCTACAGCGCCGCGCGTCTTATCAGACTAGCAAAGGTCGCTGTAGCACTCTGAATTGCTGCGTGTCTTTGTCCTTAAATCGGAGGCGATTCCAGGAAACATGCAATAGACGGCCGAGCGCTGTAATCTCTTCACGGAAATGTCGCAGAACTGTCACCGAGCAACTGGTACAGGCGGATGAACACCGCTGCCTCGGCGCGGTGGTTTCCATCGTTCAACCAGGAGACCCGATCATGGACAAGCATCTCGGCCAGACGGAAGAGACCGAATTCAAGACGCTGACGGAACGCAGGGAAGAGCTGGAAGACATTGGCCACAACTGTTCCACCAACCCGACGATGGGCGACATCATCCATCGCCGTTTCTCGCGCCGCTCGTTCATCGGCGGTTCGCTCGCCGTTGCCGCGATTTCGACGACCGTCAGCCCGCTGGCTCTCCTGACTGCCGAAGAAGCACGCGCCGAGGAAGGCTCGCGCTTCGACTTCACCGAAATCGAAGCCGGCGTCGACGAGAAGCACCACGTCGCCGAAGGTTACGATGCCGACATCCTGCTGCGCTGGGGCGACAAGATCTTCGCCGACAGCCCGGAGTTCGACCCGAAGAACCAGACGGCGGCCGCCCAGGAAAAGCTGTTCGGCTACAACAACGACTATGTCGGCTTCATCCCGCTCGACGGCAGCGCCGACCACGGTCTCCTGGTCGTCAACCACGAATACACCAATGCCGAACTGATGTTCCCGGCCTTCGCCAGCGTGGTGAAGGAAAAGGTGACGAAGGACGGCAAGGAAGTCGAGGAAGAGAAGGTCGTTCTCGGCGAGTACACCAAGGAGCTGGTCGACATCGAGATGGCCGCTCATGGCGGCACGATCATCGAGATCCGCAAGGTCGACGGCAAGTGGCAGCCGGTTCTCGACGGCAAGAACAACCGTCGCATCACGGTCAACACCGAGATGCAGATCACCGGGCCGGCCGCCGGTCATGACCGCCTGAAGACGCCGTCCGACCCGACGGGAAAGAAGGTGTTCGGCACGATCAACAATTGCGCCGGCGGCGTCACCGCCTGGGGCACCTACATGATGGCCGAAGAAAACTTCAACGGCTATTTCGGCGGCGAGCTCGCCGAAGACCACCCGGAGTACAAGCAGCTCAAACGCCTGGGCGCACCGGGTGGCCAGTACGAATGGGCCTCCTTCTACGACCGTTTCGACGTCTCCAAGGAACCGAACGAAGCCAATCGCTTCGGCTGGATCGTCGAGGTCGACGCGCTGGATCCGACCTCGGTACCGAAGAAGCGCACCGCACTCGGCCGCTACAAGCACGAAGGCTGTGAATCGATCGTCAACAAGGATGGGCGCGTCGTGCTCTATTCCGGCGACGACGAGCGTTACGACTATGTCTACAAGTTCGTGACCAAGGGCGCCTTTAACCCTGATGATCGCGCCGCCAACATGGACCTCTTCGACGAAGGCACGCTCTATGTCGCCAAGTTCGACGAGGACGGCACCGTCACCTGGATGCCGCTTACTCACGGCGAAGGCCCGCTGACCGAAGCCAACGGCTTCGCCTCGCAGGCGGACGTGCTGATCAACACCCGCTTCGCCGCCGACGCGCTCGGTGCCACCAAGATGGACCGCCCGGAGGACGTTCAGCCGAACCCCAAAACCGGGAAGGTCTACGTGATGCTGACCAACAATACCAAGCGCAAGGCAGAAGAAGTCGACGCCGCCAACCCGCGCGCCAAGAACGCCTTCGGCCACATCGTCGAGATCACTGAAACCGACGGCGACTTCACCTCACTGAAGAGCCGCTGGGACGTGCTTCTGAAGTGCGGCGATCCTGCTGTTGCCGAGGTCGGCGCTTCGTTCTCGACGGCGACCACCAAGAACGGCTGGTTCGGCATGCCCGACAACTGCGCCATCGACACCGATGGCCGCCTTTGGGTATCGACCGACGGCAACAACCAGAAGGAAACCGGCCGCACCGACGGCATCTGGGCGATCGACACGGACGGCAGTGCCCGCGGCACGTCGAAGCTCTTCTTCCGCGTGCCGGTTGGCGCCGAAATGTGCGGTCCCTGTTTCAACCCGACGTCGGACACCTTCTTCCTGGCCGTCCAGCATCCGGGCGACGCCGGTCTTGCCACTTACGAGACGCCGGCAACCCGCTGGCCTGACTTCAAGGACGACATGCCGGTGCGTCCGGCCGTCGTCGCCGTGACCAAGCAGGGCGGCGGCCGCATCGGCTGACAAAAGCTGCGATCGCAAAGAAGAACGCCGCGCTTTACCGCGCGGCGTTTCTTGTTTCTGGAGTTGTATTTGACGCCGCAATTCCGGACGGAAAACCGCTTCGCACTTTTCCTGGAATTCTATTTGAAGCGACGCAACTCCGGACGGAAAACCGCTTCGCACTTTTCCTGGAATTGCTTTTAACGCCGCAGATTGTCGATCGGGAAGATCGCGCAGGTTTCGGTGCCATGGGCCAGCAGCTTGCCGTTTCCGTCGCGCAGCCAGGCTTCCGAAGTCGCGATCGTTCGGCCGCGATGGACGATACGGCCCTCGCAGAAGACCTCGCCCATTCCCGGCAGCAACGGCCGCACGAGGTTGACCTTGAATTCCACCGTCGTATAGGCCTCGCCGGGTTTCACCGTGGTGAAAACTGCGCAGCCGAGCGCCGAGTCCATGATCGTCGCCGTCCATCCGCCATGCACCGTGCCAAGCGGATTGAGATGTTCCTCGGTCGGAAAACCCTTGAAGACCACCCGGCCCTCTTCGACTTCGCTCAGTCCGAACTTCAGTGTCTTCGACATCGGCGGTGCCGGCAGCTCGCCGCTCAGCAGGTCCTGCATCGCCTTGAGACCGCCGTCGCGGGCGACGCGGTCAAGCGACAGCACGCCGATACCGGATACGGACATGCCGGGATAAAGTTCTTGATACATTGATAACTCCTGGGGGATCAGGCGGCGGAGGATTGCGCTTTCAGCGCTTTGAGCGCCGCATGGACGAAGCCGTCTCGTGCGGAAGAAACGTCGAGGCCGCGCGGCTCATAGACATGGCGGTTGAGGAAGAAGGCGGTCAGGCGGAAAGCGGCGGCAAGGCTGTCGTGATCGGCAGCCCGACGCGCTTCGGCGGAGAGGAAATCCGGCAGCGCCAGCATGCGGTCCGCATAACGCTCCCCGGCCGAGCGGCAAACCGCCCTGCCCGATTTCGGCGAGACATAGACCAGGTCGGTGCGGGCGCCGGTTGCCACACATTCCGTCAGATCGAGCCCGAAGCCGAGATCGTTGAGAACCGCGAGCTCGAAGCGCACGAACAATTCTCCGGCATCGGCGGGATCGGCGAGATGATCGACGATGACGGTGAGTGCCTCGTAGAGATGCGGATGCGGGTCACGCTCAGGAAGCAGCCGCAGAAGTGCTCCGAGCGCTTGGATGCCATAGACCGAGGTCGCGGTTTCCATCAAACGTGCAGCGCGCAGTTCCACCGGCTCGATGCGGAATTCCCCCATATGCTCGTCAAGCCGCGCGCGCCAGGTGACTTCCACCGAATTGCCCGGCTGCAGCACCGGCTGCATGATGCGCGAGCGGCCCGAGCGCACCATACCGAGATGCCGGCCGTGGGCGGCGCTCATGACCTCCACGATGGCAGAGCTTTCGCCGTGCCGCCGTATGCCGAGAATAATGGCCTGATCGCTCCATTGCATGGATATGGCATACACCCGCGGTCGAAAGCGGATCAAGCGATGTTGCGATAGCCAGCGTGATAGGGGCGACTGTCGCCTTTCGGCCACACTCACTGGTTGCCTCATTTGCGACATGCTGTCGCCGCCCCGACGCCGTCTTTGACATTAGAACGGAAGAGCGGCAAAAGCCGTGCCTCCCGCCCGAAAAAACAATCAGCAGGATCAAAATTTCACTATGTGTGTGTCCCGGAACAGCGCCGGCCGCCTGGCGCAGCTCTTCGCCCTTCTTCTCGCCACCTCGGCGCTCGCTAGTTGCGTCACCACGTCGGGGCCGGCCAAGCCGAAGGGACCGGATCCATACTATGTGGCGATGTACGGGCCGCTGCCCAACGAAAAGTTCCCGCTGGATGCGATCGACATCAGCAAGGTCGACAAGCGCTATCTGCGCCAGCAGGTCGCCTACCAGACGCACGAGCCGCCGGGCACGATCGTGATCGATACCCAGAACCGCTTCCTCTACCTCGTCCAGGATGGCGGCATGGCAATGCGCTACGGGATCGGCGTCGGCAAGGCGGGCCTCGAATTCGAGGGCGAGGCCCGCATTGCGCGCAAGGCCGAATGGCCGCGCTGGACGCCGACACAGGACATGGTGGCACGCGAACCGGAGCGCTACGGCCCGCTTGCCGGCGGCATGGAGCCGGGCGTGCGCAACCCGCTCGGGCCGCGCGCGCTCTATCTCTTCCAGGGCAATCGCGACACGCTGTTCCGCATCCACGGCACGACCGAGGCCTGGTCGATCGGCAAAGCCGTTTCGAGCGGCTGCATCCGTCTCTTCAACCCCGATATCATCGATCTCTACAGCCGTGTGCCGCTCGATTCGCGCGTCGTCGTGCTGCAAGCCGAACCGCCGATGACCGAACCGGCCGGGGGCGTGCCGATGGCGAGCGTTTCGAATGGCGGCCTGCCGCCCGCCTATTGATACCTGCTTGACGGAATGGCGGGCGCCTACCAGGCGTCCGGCGTCCGCACCATGTGCACGATATTGGCCGGGTTCATGATCCAGCCGCCGCGAAAACCTTCGCCGAGATCTTCCACCGCATCACAGCGCACAACGCCCCTGGCGGCGAGATGATCAAGTGCGCCCACATGGTCATCGGTAAAGAGTTCGAGCCAGACCTCGGCCTGGCTGTAGTTCGGCGCCTCGTCGATCCAGAGTTGGTTGGGCCCAAGCTTGAAGCCGATGGCCGGCAGCTTTTCTTCGATGGGTTCGAGGCCGACCGTGTCGCGATAGAAGGCGACGACTGCCTCGTATTGATGCGAGGGAACCTTCACCGCGATATTGATGCCGCCTGTAATTTTCGTCATGGCGCAATCTCCTATTGCCGCCCGACGACTGCCGATGCGGCTCATTGTCTGTGTTTCGATTGTCGATAATCTCGCGCCCGGATCCGGAGCGGAAAGCCCGGTGCCGGCTGGCTCAGGCTTGCGGCTCGAGTGCCGGCTTGCCTGAGAGTTCGCTGAGGTAATAGCCCTGGCGCAGGTTGATGCCGTATTCGAGCCAGGCCTTCATGCAGGCAATCTGCGACCAGCCTTCGCAGTTGACATAAGACCCCTTCTGCCCCTGCTCGTTCTCACGCCATCCCTTTTCGGCGATCGTCACCATGGTGGCGCCGTCATCCAGCGACTGGAAGCGCATCTCCACGCGGGTCTGGTAGGGCTCCTCGCCCTTGGCGACCATGGCGTCCCAGCGAAAAACGATCCGCTCGTTCTGCTCGACCGCCTCGACCTGGACCGGGACCTCGCCCCACCATTTGACCGCAGCCCCGGCGACCAGCGGTCCGCTGATGCCGCCAAGGGTGACGAAATAGCGACTGAGCTGATCCGGATTGACGACGGCATCGAAGACCTGGGCGACCGGGCGATCGATCCGTCCATTCACACGGAATTCGAAGGGCATCTGATGTTCCTCCTATTGAGCCCGAACAGAATATGTTATAAAAACATAACATGTCAACCGATTCGAAAGACGACCTCGTTTTCAAAGCTTTGGCCAACGGCCTGCGCCGCCAGATGCTCGACGCCATGAAGCACGCGCCGCAGACGACGGGCATGCTTTGCGAACAATTCGGCAATCTCGATCGCTGCACCGTCATGCAGCATCTGAAGGTGCTGGAAGAGGCCGAACTCGTGCTCGTTCGCCGCGAGGGCCGCGAGCGCTGGAACCACTTGAACGCTTTGCCGATCCAAGCCATTCACGACCGCTGGATCAGCCAATATGCGGGGCACGCAATGTCGGTCCTCTCCGCCCTGCAACAGGGACTGGGCCAACCGTCGGAGTGATGGTTTCGACTTTCCATTGCCCGGCTTTCTTCGTAAGAACGCCCTGACAACACAATCTGGGGACATGGTCGTGCGCTACCTCATCACCGGCACCGCGGGCTTCATCGGCTTTCATCTCGCCAAGCGATTGATCGACGAAGGACATTTCGTGGTCGGCTTCGACGGCATGACCCCCTATTACGACGTGACGCTGAAGCAGCGCCGGCATGAGATCCTGGCGCGTTCGAACGGCTTCAAGGCTGTCGTCGGCATGCTCGAGGATCGCGCGGCGCTCAACCATGCGGCGGAGATTGCCGAGCCCGAGGTCATCATCCACCTCGCGGCCCAGGCCGGCGTCCGATACAGCCTTGAAAATCCCAAGGCCTATGTCGATTCCAACCTGATCGGCTCGTGGAACATCCTGGAACTGGCGCGGGAACTCGGCCCAAAACACCTGATGCTCGCTTCGACGTCCTCGATCTACGGCGCCAACGAGAAGATCCCGTTTGCGGAGACCGATCGCGCCGACGAGCCGATGACGCTCTATGCCGCCACCAAGAAATCGATGGAACTGATGGCGCATAGCTATGCCCATCTCTACAAGGTTCCAACCACCGCCTTCCGCTTCTTCACGGTCTATGGTCCCTGGGGGCGGCCTGATATGGCGCTGTTCAAGTTCGTCGATGCCATCCACAAGGGACAGCCGATCGACATCTATGGCGAAGGCCGTATGAGCCGCGACTTCACCTATATCGACGACCTCGTCGAAAGCATCCTCAGGCTCTCGCACGTGGCACCGGCGGAAGAAAACCGCGTGCCATCCGAGAAGGCCGAGGACACGCTGTCGCGCCAAGGACCGTTCCGTGTCGTCAACGTCGGCGGCGGCCAGCCGGTCGAACTGATGACGTTCGTCGAAACGGTCGAGAAGGCCGTCGGCAAACCGGCACTGCGCAACATGCTGCCGATGCAGCAGGGCGATGTGCCGCGCACCTATGCCTCCCCCGATCTTCTGGAGGCATTGACAGATTTCAAACCCTCAATCCCGGTGGAAGAAGGCGTGGCGCGCTTTGCCGCCTGGTATGAGGAATACTACAATGTTGGCGGGAAAGCCGGATCCTCGGCCTCGCAGGCATAGATACGTGCAAACCAGCATGGTTTCAGCGTTCGCGGACAAGAGCTCGCCAGACAACAAAGGAAAGAGCCTATGAAAATCACAATGATCGGCGCCGGCTATGTAGGCCTCGTTTCCGGTGTGTGTTTTGCGGATTTCGGTCACGACGTCGTCTGTCTCGACAAGGATGAGAGCAAGATCGACGCGCTGATGCAGGGCCGTATTCCGATCTTCGAACCCGGCCTCGACCATCTGGTGGCCAGCAACGTCGCCTCGGGTCGGCTGTCGTTCACGACCGATCTCGTTTCCGCCGTCGCCGACAGCGACGTCATTTTCATCGCGGTCGGTACGCCTTCCCGCCGCGGCGATGGTCATGCCGACCTCTCCTACGTGTATGCAGCGGCCCGCGAGATTGCCGAGAACCTCAAGGGGTTCACCGTCATCGTTACCAAATCCACCGTTCCGGTCGGCACGGGCGATGAGGTCGAGCGCATCATTCGCGAAACCAATCCTGACGCCGATTTCGCCGTCGTCTCCAATCCGGAATTCCTGCGCGAGGGTGCGGCGATCGAGGACTTCAAGCGGCCTGACCGTATCGTCATCGGTGTTGTCGACGATGATGCGCGGGCGCGTGACGTCATGACCGAGGTTTACCGGCCGCTCTATCTCAACCAGTCGCCGCTCGTCTTTACGTCGCGCCGCACCTCCGAACTGATCAAGTATGCCGGCAACGCCTTCCTGGCGATGAAGATCACCTTCATCAACGAGATGGCAGACCTCTGCGAAAAGGTCGGCGCCAATGTCCAGGACGTCGCCCGCGGCATCGGCCTCGACGGCCGCATCGGCTCGAAGTTTCTGCATGCCGGCCCCGGCTACGGCGGCTCGTGCTTCCCGAAGGACACACTGGCACTGGTCAAGACCGCGCAGGACCATGACGCGCCCGTCCGGCTCGTCGAGACCACGGTTGCGATCAACGACAACCGCAAGCGGGCAATGGGCCGCAAGGTGATTGCGGCTGCCGGCGGCGACGTGCGCGGCCACAAGATCGCGATCCTCGGCCTCACCTTCAAGCCGAACACCGACGACATGCGCGACAGTCCGGCGATCGCCATCGTGCAGACGCTGCGGGACGCCGGCGCCCACATTATCGGCTACGACCCGGAAGGCATGGAGAACGCCAAGAAGATCATCGACGGCATCGACTATGCCAGCGATCCCTATGAGGCGGCCAACGAAGCGGATGCGCTGGTGATCGTAACGGAATGGAACGAGTTCCGCGCGCTTGACTTCCGCCGCTTGAAGTCGGCGATGAAGACACCCATTCTCGTCGACCTCAGGAACATCTATCGCCAGGACGAGGTCGTGAAGCACGGCTTTGCCTATTCCAGCATCGGCCGGCCCCTCTGAGGGCCTCGGTCCACGGGAGGGGCGGAAGCGGACGGAACGGCGCGCCGACTATGCCTTTGGAATCGGCAGCGGCGGCAGAGCTTCCCAACTCTTGCCGGCAAGGATGACGCAGCTACGGCCGTTGACGTCGGTGACGATCAATGTCCAGCTGCCGTTGTCGGCGGCATAGACTTCCAGGATCGCCTGAGGATTGATGAGCGCCGTCGCGGCTGGCTTTTCCCGATACTGCCGCGCCAGAAACTCGATCACCTCGGATCGGTTCGCGCAATTTATCGGGGCCTGCGAAACTGCGGGGACCGGGCGCGCCGTTACCCCGGCTGCCAGAAGGGCGGCCAGCGCCAAGCCGCGGATCGCCTTGCGTACCATCACCCAACTCCTTTCACCGGATGCCCGGCGGAGGAGGAGTTTCCGCTAACCTTTTCCGCCGTAGATCCGGCTGCTCGATTGGCACACTGCTTACACAACAGCGCAGGTGCCACGATGAAGAGAGTATGGCGGAAAGCCGCGATTATTACAATTATCTAATTTATAGACCATCCACCGGAGGCGCCGCGCGTCGTAATGACGCGCGACGCTGCAGAGCCGATGCCGAAGCGGCTATTTGCGCTTCATCGCCTCCATCAGGGCCGCACCAAAGGCGCCCTGCGACGGCGCTTGCGGCTTCTGCTGGCGCGTGGGCGCGCCGCGGTTGCCGCCGTTCGGTGCGGTGCCACGGGCCTCGCGACCTGACTCAGCGCCACCATCCTTCCGCATCGTCAGGCCGATGCGCTTACGGGCGATATCCACCTCGGTGACGCGAACGGTCACGACATCCCCGGCCTTCACCACTTCATGCGGGTCCTTGATGAAACGGTCCGCGAGTTGGGACAGGTGGACGAGGCCATCCTGGTGGACGCCGACGTCGACGAAGGCACCGAAAGCCGCGACGTTGGTGACGGTGCCCTCGAGCTGCATGCCGACCTTCAGGTCCTTGATGTCGTCGATGCCCTCGGCAAAGGTCGCGGTCTTGAAGCTCGGGCGCGGGTCACGGCCCGGCTTTTCGAGTTCGGCGAGAATGTCCTTGACGGTCGGCAAGCCGAAGCGCTCGTCCACGAAGGTCCGTGGGTCGAGTTGCTTCAGCGCGACACTGTCGCCCATCAGAGCGCGCACGTCGCGGCCGCAGGCGGCGACGATCTTCTTGGCGACGCCATAGGCTTCCGGATGGACGGAGGAGGCATCGAGCGGCTCCTTGCCGTTCGGGATGCGCAGGAAGCCTGCGCACTGTTCGAAGGTGCGCGCGCCAAGCCGCGGCACGTTCAACAGTTCCTTGCGGCTTCCAAATGGCCCGGTCGCGTCACGATGCGCGACGATCGCCTCGGCCGAGGATTTGCCGAGGCCGGACACCCGGGCAAGCAGCGGTGCCGACGCCGTGTTGACGTCGACGCCGACGGCGTTCACCGCGTCTTCCACCACCGCATCGAGCGAGCGGCTGAGCTTCGACTGGTCGACGTCGTGCTGGTACTGGCCAACGCCGATCGACTTCGGCTCGATCTTCACAAGCTCGGCCAGCGGATCCTGCAAGCGGCGGGCGATCGAGACTGCACCGCGCAGCGAAACGTCGAGGCCGGGGAACTCCAGGGCGGCCGTTTCAGATGCCGAGTAAACCGAGGCGCCGGCTTCGGAAACGATGACCTTGGTCGGCTTCGGCGCCGGCAGTTGCTGGAGCATGTCGGCAACGAGCTTTTCGGTCTCACGGCTGCCGGTTCCGTTGCCGATCGCGATCAGTTCCACCTTGTGCTTGCGGATCAGCGAGGCGAGCTCGGCCTGCGTGCCGCGGACGTCGTTCTTCGGTGGGAACGGGTAGACGGTCGTCGTTTCGAGCAGCTTGCCGGTGCCGTCGACCACCGCGACCTTGACGCCGGTGCGGATGCCCGGATCGAGGCCCATCGTGGCCCGCGATCCCGCAGGTGCGGCAAGCAGCAGATCCTTGAGGTTGCGGGCGAAGACGTGGATCGCCTCCTCCTCCGCGCGCTCGCGCAGTTCGCGCATCAGATCGAGCGACAGCGACATGGAGAGCTTCACGCGCCAGGTCCAGCCGATCATCTCGGCAAGCCATTTGTCACCCGGCAGATGGGCGCCGACATTGTAGGCGGCGGCAATCATGCGCTCGACCGGCTTTACCGGCGACGTGTCGTCCTGATCGACGACGATATCAACGGACAGAACCTCTTCGTTCCAACCGCGCAGCATCGCCAGCGCCCGGTGACCGGGCGTCGTCGCCCAGCGCTCGGAATGGTCGAAGTAGTCGGAGAACTTGGCGCCCGCCTCCTGCTTGCCGTCGACGACCCTGGCCCGCAGGAACGCGGCACCTTTCATGTGGTTGCGCAGGCGGCCGAGCAGATCGGCGTTTTCGGTCATGCCTTCGGCGATGATGTCGCGGGCGCCATCAAGCGCCGCCTTCACATCCATCACCTCGGCGGTCAGGAAGGCCGTTGCGCGATCGGCCGGCGCGATGGAGCGATCGGCAAGGATCGCTTCGGCCAGCGGCCCGAGGCCACGCTCGCGGGCGATCTCAGCCTTGGTGCGGCGCTTCGGCTTGTAGGGCAGATAGATGTCTTCGAGTTCCGCCTTGGTTTCGACGGCGGCGATCTTGGCTTCCAGTTCGTCCGTCAGCTTGTCCTGCCCGCGGATCGACTCCAGGATCGATGCCCGACGCGCCTCGAGTTCGCGCAAGTAAGTCAGCCGCTCCGACAGCATACGCAATTGCGTATCGTCGAGCCCGCCGGTCACTTCCTTGCGGTAGCGCGCGATGAACGGCACCGTTGCCCCCTCGTCCAGCAGCTCGACAGCGGCTGTAACCTGCGAAGGTGCTGCCTTGATTTCGCTGGCAATAATGGCGGCGATGGATTTAGCGGGGCTGGCCATGGGAATTCCGTCTTTCCTGCAGCGCTTAAAAGCACCGCACGTTTTGTCCTTGGATCGGAGATGATCTGCGGAAACAGGCAGTCGTTTGGTCGGCGACCATAAAGGCGCAGGGCTTCGAGGCCAAGTGAAGGCCTTCGGAGGAAATTCCGAACTCCACAGAAGATGGGAGATGGCCATCCCGTGTCGACCTATAGCGACAGGGATGGCCCTTGCATCAGACCGCGATCGCAGCCGGTTCGATGTGTTCTTCCGCCGGCGCCTCGTCCCAATTGTTGACCGGTTCGAGCGGCGGCCGACGCTTCTCGAACTCGATCAATTGCCGCTCCCGCTCCTCGATGTAGCCGCGCGTGACCGGCACGGCATCGAGAGAAGGCGAGAGCTGAAGCTGGAAGATGAAGTGTTTGTCGTAGAGGAAGGCCGTTTCGGAAGCCGCCAGATAGAACTCCCACATGCGGAAGAAGCGTTCGTCGTAGAGCCTTACCGCCTCTTCGCGGCGCGCGACGAAACGCTCACGCCAGGCCCGCAAGGTCCAGGCATAGTGCATCGGCAGGATCTCGACATCCTTCACCAGCAGCCGCATACGCTCGACCGACGGCAGAACCTCGGAGAGAGCGGGAATATAACCGCCGGGGAAGATGTACTTTTCGATCCACGGGTTGGTCGCCCAGGGCTTGTAGACCTGGCCGATCGAATGCAGCAGCATGACGCCTTCCGGCGTCAGCAGCTCCTTTATCTTGCTGAAGAAATTTCCGTAGTTGCCGATGCCGACATGCTCGAACATGCCGACGGAAACGATGCGATCGAACTGCCGGCCCTCAAGGGTTCGGTAGTCCTGCAGTTCGAAGCGGACGCGATCGGAAAGCCCGCGCCTGGCGGCACGATCACGGGAAACCTTCAGTTGCTCCTCGCTGAGCGTGATGCCCGTGACTTCGACTCCGGAAGATTCGGCCAGATACATGGCCATCCCGCCCCAGCCCGAGCCGACCTCCAGCACCTTCTGCCCCGGCTCCAGCAGAAGCTTCGCGGTGATGTGCCGCTTCTTGGCGAGCTGTGCAGCGTCGAGCGATATTCCCCGCGGCTGGAAATAGGCGCAGGAGTATTGCCAGTCCTCGTCGAGGAACAGGTTGAAGAGATTGCGATCGAGATCGTAGTGATGGGCGACGTTGTTCCGGTTGCGATTGACCGGCATGCGGCTCACCAACTGCTGGCGCAGCACATGCCACAGGCCTGTGATCGTGTTGGTGGCATTTGCCGCATTCTCGATGCCGTTCGCCTTCACGATCGAAAGCACGTCGAAAATGTCACCTCTTTCGATGACGACGCGCCCATCCATGTACATTTCACCAAAGCGAAGGCCCGGGTCCCGGACGATCGCATTCTCCGCCTCCGCGTCGACGATGCGGATTGATGCCGGTTTTCCGGTGCCGTCACCCAAAATGACCTGTTCGCCGGAAGAAAAAGTCACCGTCAGATTGCCGTTGCGCACCAGACGGCGAAGCAAAGTCAACAATGCTGCATTCATATCTCACCCCTACCAGACCTACATACGTGTCCTGGCGCACGAGAGATGCGAAGGGCCGGCTCTTTCGGGGCTTCCGGGGGTTGCGTGAGCGCGCATGGCGAACAGACGCGAGCACGTCCGGAAGCGGCGAGAACCGGCTCGGGCGTGGCGTCACGGGTATCCAGCGGGCGCGTCAGGATCCTTGTGCTTGCCCCGCCGGAAATTCGTCAGGCCAGCCGCCATCGGGCTCCTATCCATCAGAACTTCCATTTAATTTAGGAAGCTTCCATCGATTGGCAATGGGTTCTCTATGGCCCCTCATAGATTTGTTTCCTTAGCAAATGAGGAAACGCGGCTATGCGCCAACGACTCCGCGCCCTCGCAAGCGAGCACGATCATGCGGGCGATCGAAATCCAGCATCGGGCCGGCGGGAACGATGCGGGTCGGATTGATATGGGCAATGCCGTAGTAGCCGCGTTTGATTTGATCGATGCGCACGCTCTCGCGGATACCCGGCCATTGATAGATTTCGCGCAGATAGTTCGACAACGCCGGGTAGTCCTCGATCCGGCGGATGTTGCATTTGAAGGCGCCGTGATAGGCCGCATCGAAGCGAACCAGGGTGACGAACAAGCGGATGTCTGCCTCGGCCAGGTACTCGCCTGCGAGATAGCGATTGACCGTAAGATGCGCCTCGAGCTCGTCGAGCATGCCGAACAGGCTCGACACCGCCTCATCATAGGCTTCCTGCGTCTTTGCAAAGCCGGATCGGTAGACGCCGTTGTTGACCCGCTCGTAGATCGGGCCATTCCAGCGATCGATTTCGCCACGCAACGCCTCCGGATAGAAATCGAGCCGGTTGCCGGTCAGATGATCAAAGCCTGAGTTCAGGATGCGGATGATGTCGGCGGACTCGTTGTTGACGATCCGCCCTTCGCGCATGTCCCAGAGAACCGGTACCGAGACCTTGCCGGTATAGGTCGGGTCGCTCGCCACATAGAGTTCATGATGAAAACGGATCTTGCCGACGCGCTCGCCGGCATCGACCGGCTCGTCATAGGTCCAGCCATCCTCACCGAGCACCGGGTTGGCCACCGTAAGTCCGATGATCTCCTGCAATCCCTTGAGGTTGCGGAAGGCAATCGTGCGCGAGGCCCAGGGGCAGAGATAGGAAACGAACAGGCGGTAGCGCCCCGCCTCGGCCGGCAGAGCCGGCTGGCCATCCGGCCCTGGGCTCCCGTCCGGCGTGATCCAGCGATGAAAGCGCGTCGGCTCCCGGTGGAATGCACCGCCTTTCATCTCGCTGGCCGCAACGTCGCCCTTGACCCATTTTCCTTCGACAAGCTGCGGCATCTCTTTTCTCCGGATCGCAAAATCAGCGATAGCTACGTCTCACAGGGCGCGGCTGAGGGTCAATCGCGCGCGCGGGTGACACATCGTTCGCAATCCGCGACACGCACGTGAGGCGTGTATCAACATCCTGACGCCACAATGTCGAGCAATCCGGATTCGAAGAGGAGAATCAGGATGAAGAAGTTCGTTGCTGCCATTGTTCTGTTTGCCGCCGTCGTCTGGCTGATGAACACGTCGCTGTTCGTCACGCCACCGGCAGGCTCGGCGAAACTGCTGTCGCACCGAGGCGTCCACCAGACCTATCCGAAGACGAATGTCGGCAACGACACCTGTACGGCAACGATCATCGACACGCCGCAGCATTCCTATCTGGAGAACACGATTGCCTCCATGCAGGCTGCCTTCGACGCCGGGGCCGACGTCGTCGAACTCGACGTGCATCTTACCCCGGACAAGAAATTCGCGGTCTTCCATGACTGGACGCTGGATTGCCGGACCGAAACCAAGGGCGTCACCGAGGAAACGCCGATGGCGACGCTGAAGAGCCTCGATATCGGCTACGGCTATACGGCCGATGGCGGCAAGACCTTCCCCTTCCGCGGAAAGGGCGTCGGCCAGATGCCGACGCTGGATGAGGTGCTGGCTGCCCTGCCCGACCGCAGGTTTCTCGTCAACTTCAAGAGCCGGCGCACCGAGGAGGGCGCGGCACTCGCAACGCTGATCGAAGCGCAGCCACAATGGCGGCAGGCTATGTTCGGAGTCTATGGCGGAGAGGAACCGACTCGCGAGACTCTGAAGCGCCTGGAAGGGATGCGCGGCTATGACCGGACGTCGACGATGGCGTGCCTAACGCGCTATCTCGGCTATGGCTGGACCGGTCTGATGCCGGAGGCCTGCAGGAACACGCTCGTCATCGTGCCCGGCAATTACGCGCATTTTCTCTGGGGTTGGCCCGATCGGTTCTCCGCGCGCATGAAAGCGGCCGGAAGCGAGATCATCCTGCTCGGCCCCTATCACGGCGGCGACTTCACCACCGGGATCGATACGATGCAGGATCTGGAATTGGTCCCGCCGGGGTTTTCCGGCTACATCTGGACCAACCGTATCGAGATGATCGGCCCGGCCCTGGGAAAGCGGCAGATCGCTGAGGCCAGGGCAAACTGAGGCGGCATCCACCGCACGGCTTGCCCCTTGCCGGCATCCTATGTGCCCAAGCCTATCGCGGGAATTCGAGGCCCATTTCGCGGAAGCGCTCGGGGTCGTCGCCCCAATTTTCGCGCACCTTGACGAACAGGAAGAGGTGCACCGGCTGCTCGAGGATCTCGGAGATTTCCTTGCGCGACGCCGTCGAGATCGCCTTGATCGCGTCGCCGTTCTTGCCGAGCGCGATCTTCTTCTGGCTTTCGCGCTCGACGTAGATCACCTGTTCGATGCGAACCGATCCGTCCTTGCGCTCTTCCCACTTCTCGGTTTCGACATGCGAGGCATAGGGAAGCTCCTGATGCAGGCGCAGAAACAACTTCTCGCGGGTGATTTCGGCCGCGAGCTGGCGCATCGGCAAATCGGAAATCTGATCCTCCGGATAGTACCAGGGACCTTCCGGCAACGTCTCGGCGAGATAGTCCATGAGGTCCTTGCAGCCCGAACCGTTCAGCGCCGAAATCATGAAGGTGCGTTCGAACTTGATCGTCTCGTTGGCCGCAGCCGCGAGCTTCAAAAGATCCTCCGGCCGCACCTGGTCGATCTTGTTCAACACAAGAATCTTCGGCTGGTGCACTTCCTTCAGCCCCTCGAGGATCGCTTCCGCATCGCCCTTCAGGCCACGCTCGCTATCGATCAGGAGCATGATCACGTCCGCATCCTTGGCGCCGCCCCAGGCGGTCGTGACCATGGCACGGTCGAGCCGCCGCCGCGGCTTGAAGATGCCGGGCGTGTCCATGAAGACGATCTGAGCGTTGTCGTGGATCGCGATGCCACGCACGATCGCGCGCGTCGTCTGCACCTTGTGGCTGACGATCGAAACCTTGGCGCCAACGAGGCGGTTGACCAAAGTCGACTTGCCTGCGTTGGTCGCGCCGATCAGCGCCACGAAACCCGAGTGGGTCGGCGCGCCTTCAGCGGCCGTATCTTTTTCCATGTCCGTCATTTTTTCCGTCAATTTCCGGCGGAGTTTTTCCGCCACACGCCTTCGCGTTCCAGCAATTTCATCGCGGCGACCTGCTCGGCGCCACGCTTGGACCTGTCGATCCCGGTCTCCGGCGCGACCCCCGCGATCTCCACGGTTACCGTGAAGCGGGGATCATGATCCGGGCCGGAACGATCGTCCGTTCTGTAAGTCGGCGCGATGCCAAACTTGGCATGCGCCCATTCCTGCAATTCGGTCTTCGCATCGCGGCGGGCACCGTCGGCGCGGACCGCCCGATCCTTCCAATGGCGCAGCACGAAGCCGCGGGCGGCCTCAAGGCCCCCATCGAGATAGATGGCGGCGATGAGCGACTCTACCACATCGGCGCGCACATTCATCATCGCCTTGCCGGTAATCTTCTTGACGTCGGAACCGGTGCGGATGAACTGGTGCAGTTCCAGATCGTCGGCGACCATGGCGCAGCTTTCGGCGCTGACGAGCTGGTTCAGCCGCACCGACAGCTCGCCTTCATTTGCATCGCGAAACGTCTGGAACAGAAGTTCGGCAACGCAGAGCCCCAGCACCCGGTCGCCCAGGAACTCCAGGCGCTGATAATTGGAGCCTTTGGCGCTACGGGCGCTGGAATGGGTGAGCGCCCGATCCAGGCGCTCCTTCTCAGCAAACTGATAGCCAATCACGGTCTCGAGTTTTGCCCGATCCTCCGCGCTCAGCGACCGCGACTTCATTATTCGACCGCCTTGAACAGACGATCGTAACGCAGGTTCGCCGGCCACTTCCAGACTTCGCGGAACGAGGTGTCGTTGCCGAGCGAGAAGAAGATCATGCTGGCGCGGCCAACCAGGTTCTCGGCCGGGACGAAGCCGACGTCGAAGCGGCTGTCGGCCGAGTTGTCGCGGTTGTCGCCCATCATGAAATAGTGGCCTTCGGGCACGATGAATTCGCGGGTGTTGTCGCCGCGCGAATCCGGGAACTGGTCGAGCGTGTCGTAGGACACGCCGTTGTCCATCGTCTCACGATAGACCGGGACGTCTCCGCCGGTGTCGTACTGATCGTCGGCGCGGAACGCACCGTCCGGCACGCGGTCGACCGGCTTGTCGTTGATGTAAAGGATGCTGTTGCGCACCTGGACGCGATCCCCCGGCAGGCCGACGAGGCGCTTGATATAGTCGATGTCGGGGTTCGGCGGGAAGCGGAAGACGACGATATCGCCACGCTTCGGCTCGCTGGCGAGAATGCGGCCGGAGAACAGATCGGGAGAAAGCGGCAGTGAATACTTGGAGAAACCGTAGGCGAACTTGTTGACGAAGATGTAGTCACCGACGAGCAGCGTCGGCATCATCGAGCCCGAGGGAATGGTGAAGGGCTGAAAGAGAACGGTACGGATGACCACGGCCAGGAGCAGCGCCTGGATAACGACCTTCACGTTTTCCCAGAGACCGCTCTGCTTCGCTTCTGTCTTTTCTGCCACGCTCGTGTCTTCCTTTATCATGGCAACGCCCTCACCGGGGCTTGCTCTTAACTTTCTTCCGCAGCTCTGATCCCACCTTCAAACTGCGTACAATCCGGTCCCATATGCTGCAGGCTGCCTGCCCTTCAATCGCCTCGGACCGGGTTTTCCAGCGGAATGCTCTAAACCGTTCCCTCAACCGGGGCAACGGGCAGCGCTTCGATAATCACGAAGGCCTGCGCCAGAGGAAAATCGTCGGTGATCGTTAGGTGAATGGCCGCCCGGTGATGGGGCGGCAGCATCTGCGCCAGACGCTCCGCCGCACCGCCGGTGAGGTTCATTGTCGGTTTGCCGCCGGGCAAATTGATGACGCCCATGTCCTTCCAGAAAACGCCCTGCGCCAGACCCGTGCCCAGCGCCTTCGAACAGGCTTCCTTGGCGGCGAAGCGCTTGGCGTAGGAGGCTGCCCTATTTTTCCGGCCTTCGGACTTGGCGATCTCGATTTCCGTGAAACAGCGCTGCACGAAGCGCTCGCCGAATCGAGAAAGCGAGTTTTCGATCCGCCTGATATCGATCAGGTCGCTGCCTATGCCTATGATCATGAGGAAGATCCGAAGTCCTTGGTGCGCGCGCGGCGTCGCTTTTGAAAGATGCGAGCAGCGTGGTAAGCCGCAAGATAGGAAATCAGCGCGCCGGCGGCGGCCAGCGGCAGGGAGCCGATGAGCATCGGCTTGAAGACCGGTCCCCAAAGAGCGGAGAGGTCGAAGTGCTCGACCATGCGCATCACATCGGCGCTGCTGGCGGCGTGCGCGCTTTCCACACCCAAGATGGCGATGCCGAGCTCGTAGGACGCGGTCAGGATCATCGGGATCGTCACCGGATTGGCAAGCGCGGTGGTGATCGCGGCGGCAACCAGATTGCCGGAGAACACGAAGGCCAGGGCGACGGCTATGACGATGTGCAGACCGAAGAACGGCGTAAACGACGACGCCGCGCCCGCAGCCACCCCGATAGCAATCGAGTGCGGTGTCGAGGAGAGGCGCAGGACCCGCAAGGCAATGTAGCGCGGGCCACGCCGAAAGCCCTTGCGCGGCCAAAGGAGTGCGCGGAGCCTTTCGGAAATCGTGACCGGTTTTCTGCGTCTAAATAACATTCTGCCGTCATGACCGCATCTTGGAGCCGTGCGACCGGCACAAGACGGCGCGTCCGCCTGTTTGCTGGCCGCAAGATAGGCGTCATGCCTGCGGCTTGCAACCCGCTGGCGCGCCGCGCACGTGTCGCAGGCGAGCCATTCACGGAACGCATGGCTTCAGCATCCCGCCATCAGACGGGACGCGATCGACTTAGTAGTTGCGGAACAGGCCGCGATCGATCTGGCGCTGACGGTACTCGAGATCGATGCGATCGACCGAGCTATTGAGATAGGCGAGCTCGCGCTCTTCCTGAGTGGGGACGCGCAGGGCGCGGGTGATCTTCTTCAACTGATTGAACATGGCAAACCTCTTTGTTTACCTCCCGATACAGAAGATAGTTTAGAAGTCCCTTTTCCACCAGTTCCAGGAAAAGGCGGCAGCCATGCAGTCACAGCATGCCTTGCCGCTTTGCCATGCACCTCGTGCCTGTTTTTGAGGCAGCGACATGTAAAACAGGCCCGCCGACGGCCACGGCCGCCTTCCAGGCCGCCGCGCCGGTTGGCTCATTCGAAGAGGCGCTTCACCGTGGACACGCTCGGAAGCTCCTTGAGCTGCGTGATCAGATGGTTGAGCTGGCGCAGATCCCAGACTTCGAGATCGAACTGCAACTCGCTGAAGTCCGCCGCCACGCGGCCCATCGACAGTGAGCGGATATTGACGTCGCTGGTCGCGATCGCCTGAGCCACTTCGGCCAGCGTTCCCGGCTCATTCAGGGCGCTGATTGCAATCCGAGCCATGAAGCGGCTGCTGTTGGCTTCGTCCAGATCCCAGCGCACATCGATCCAGCGCTCCGGTTCGTCGTCGAATTTCTGCAGGATGGGCGACTGGATCGGATAGATGGTGATGCCCTTGTCCTTTTCCATGATACCGACAATACGATCGCCGGGAATGGCACCGGCGGGGCTGAAATGCACCTCGGCATTGCCGGAGAGACCGCGGATTGGAAGCGCTTCTGGCCCTTCGACCTGTACTGCGCCGTTCGCATCCCTTCCAAGCCCCGGCAGTTTGAACACCATGCCGGCGGCGCTGCGCATGTTGAACCAGCCATCGTCGGCGCTCGGCTTCACCGTCACGCGCTCATCCTGGTGATCCGGGAAGACCGCGCGCAGGACATCGAGCGAAGAGAGCTCGCCGCGACCGACCGCAGCGATCGCGTCTTCGACTTCCTTCTGGCCGAGACGATGCAGCGCCGGCTTCAGCGCCTCGCGCGAAAACGTCTTGCTGGCGCGCTCGAAGGTGCGCTCCAGAATGCGATAGCCGAGGCCGGCATATTGCTTGCGAATGGCAGCCCTTGTCGCCCGTCGAATCGCCGAGCGCGCCTTGCCGGTGACGACGATCTCTTCCCAGGCCGGCGGCGGCACCTGAATGCCCGAGCGGATGATCTCCACCTCGTCGCCGTTGTTGAGGCGGGTGACCAGCGGCATGATGCGGCCGTTGATCTTGGCGCCGACGCAGGTGTCGCCGATGTTGGTGTGTACGGCGTAGGCGAAGTCGATCGGCGTCGCGCCACGCGGCAGCGCGATGAGCTGCCCTTTGGGCGTGAAGCAGAACACCTGATCTTGAAACAGTTCGAGCTTGGTGTGCTCGAGGAATTCTTCAGGATTGTCACCCTCGGCCAGGGATTCGATCGTGCGCCTGAGCCAGGAATAGGCATTCGACGTCGGCGACAGGGCCGGATCCGAGTTCCCCTCCCCGTCCTTGTAGAGCGAATGGGCGGCGATACCGTATTCGGCGATATCGTTCATGCGCCGCGTGCGGATCTGCAGCTCGATGCGCTGGCGCGATGGACCGACGATCGTGGTGTGGATCGACTGATAGTCGTTCTGCTTGGGCGTCGAGATATAGTCCTTGAACCGGCCCGGCACGACCCGCCAACGCGTGTGCACGATGCCCAGTGCCCGGTAACATGACTGAATGTCGTCGACGATGATGCGGAAACCCCAGACGTCGGAGAGCTGCTCGAAGGACAACGACTTCGACTGCATCTTGCGGAAGACCGAATAGGGCTTCTTCTGGCGGCCCTTGACCTGCGCAGCCTTCAGGCCCTCAGCCTGAAGGAGCTCCCGCAATTCGTCCTCGATCTTCTTGATCAGACCTTCGTTGCGCTGGGAAAGTTCTTCCAGCCGCCGGGTGACCGTCTCGAAGGCTTCCGGATTGATGTGGCGGAACGAGAGGTTTTCGAGCTCCTCGCGCATGTCCTGCATGCCCATGCGGCCGGCGAGCGGCGCATAGATATCCATCGTTTCTTCGGAGATGCGGGCCCGCTTTTCCGCCGACATGTGGTCGAGCGTGCGCATATTGTGCAGCCGGTCGGCAAGCTTGACCAGCAGCACACGCACGTCGTCGGAGATCGCCAGCAGCAGTTTGCGCAGGTTCTCGGCCTGCTTGGCCTTCTTCGTGACGAGATCGAGCTTCTTGATCTTCGTCAGTCCTTCAACGAGCGCACCGATGTCTTCGCCGAAGAGATCGTCGATCTCCTGGCGGGTCGCCGTCGTGTCTTCGATCGTGTCGTGCAGCAGCGCGACCGCAATCGTCGACTCGTCGAGCCGCATTTCCGTGAGGATCGCAGCCACTTCCAGGGGATGAGAGATATAGGGATCGCCGCTTGCCCGCTTCTGCTGGCCATGCTTTTGCATCGCATAGACGTAGGCCTTGTTCAGCAAGGCTTCATTGACGTCGGGCTTGTATTTTTGCACGCGCTCAACGAGCTCGTATTGGCGCATCATTCGCTAGCGGTCCTCTAGATCAGGATGATTTAGCTCGAAACGACCTAAATCATAAACGTGATCGTTTCTCATAAGGTAGAGCGGGATGCGGGCGGAAAACCGCATCCACTTTTCCTCATCCCGCTCCAGAAGATATCAATAAAAAAGTGCGCCAATCATACGAGTGGCGCACTGCTTTGAAAACACGCAGGAACGGGCGTTCCGCGAAGGATCTCAGTAGTCGTCGCTCTTTTCCGGCGGCACAAGACCTTCGATGCCGGCCAGCAGTTCTTCTTCCGACATGCGGTCGAACGTGATCGCTTCCGGCTGATCTTCGTCCTCGGCAACTTCGGTGAAGGTGGTTTCCGCTTCCGACTGAAGCAGCGAAGCCGGATCGGGCTCGGGCTCGTCCACTTCAACATGCTTCTGCAGCGAATGGATCAGATCTTCCTTGAGGTCGCCGGGAGAAAGCGTCTCATCGGCGATCTCGCGCAGCGCAACGACCGGGTTCTTGTCGTTGTCGCGGTCGATGGTGATGGCGGCACCCTGGGAAATCAGGCGCGCGCGGTGGCTGGCAAGCAGAACGAGTTCGAAACGGTTATCGACCTTGTCGATGCAATCTTCGACGGTGACGCGGGCCATTGCCTGTCCTTTTGGGCTCGAAGCGCGGCGGCATCGCCGCTGCACGGATTGACGACACGAAACCGGAACAGCCGTCTAGCGACGGCCTCGTCGGCTCCGATTTCTGGAATTAGCCGCCCGGATACAATCAAAACAAGACAAGTTCAAGTTTTTCCTTCAAGTGCCGCTCACGTAACGTCACACTTCGTGATAAAATGCGATCCCAATGGGCTGGAAAACCTTAGCCGCAAACACCTGGTTGCATCATCGGCCTCGACGCCAAAACGCCTGGTAGAAAAGGCACTCCAGGGATGTGGACTATCTATAGCAACTGCTAAAACTAGCTATATTCGCGAGCGCCCTGCTGGAATAATGCAATGCCTAGCCTACATTATTTGCAATATCAGCAATTATTAATGTAACCGACTTATTTTTGCGTATCGGCCGGCAGCGGGCATTTGATGCGCCGGCATTGAAAAGGAAAGACGATGTTTGATCCCCGCGAAAAGATCGCACTTTTTATCGACGGCGCCAATCTCTACGCGGCATCGAAGAGCCTCGGCTTTGACATTGACTATCGCAAACTCCTGAAAGCCTTTCAAAAACGCGGTTACCTGCTGCGCGCCTACTACTACACCGCCCTCATTGAAGATCAGGAATATTCTTCGATCCGCCCGCTGATCGACTGGCTAGACTACAATGGTTACAAGGTCGTGACGAAGCCGGCCAAAGAATTCACCGATTCACTTGGCCGCCGCAAGATCAAGGGCAACATGGACATCGAACTGGCGATCGATGCAATGGAACAGTCCGAGACCGTCGATCACCTCGTCATCTTCTCCGGTGACGGCGACTTCACCACGCTCGTCGAAGCGCTGCAGCGCAAGGGCCGCAAGGTCTCGGTCGTGTCGACAATGTCCACCCAGCCACCGATGATTGCCGACGACCTTCGTCGCCAGGCCGATCACTTCATCGACCTCGCAACGCTGCGGGCCGAAATCGGCCGCGAGCCTTCCGAACGCACGCCGCGGCATACGGCCGAACCGGTGGCGGACCCCGTCGAAATCTAAAGCGACGACAATCACTCAAGCTATCGCTTTCGAGCATTGCTCAAAGAACAGTCGAACGCTTTGGGGAGACGGTAGGGGCGCGCATCGCGCGAGCCTCAAATATGAGCGGCTTTGATCGCCGCCGTTATTTTTGTTGGTATAGATGCGGGGCGACTAGGGATCGCTTAGCCGCGATCCTTCAACAGGCGGTTTTTCTGCCGATTCCAATCGCGCTCTTTCGAGGTCTCGCGCTTGTCGTGGAGCTTCTTGCCCTTGCCGAGTGCCAGCTCTAGCTTGGCCCGGCCGCGCTCGTTGAAGTAGATGCGCAGCGGAATCAGCGACATGCCTTCGCGATTGACCGCGCCCTGCAGACGATTGACCTCGCGCTTCGACAGAAGCAGCTTCCGCCGCCGCCGCGTTTCATGGTTGAAGCGATTCGCCTGCAGATATTCCGGCAGATAGGAGTTGATCAGCCAGATCTCTCCACCTTCGTCCGTCGCATAGGACTCAGCGATGTTGGCCTTGCCCTCGCGCAACGACTTGACCTCGGTGCCGGTCAGAACCAGACCGGCCTCGTAGGTGTCGACGATCTCGTAGTTGAAGCGGGCCTTTCGGTTTTCCGCCACAACCTTGTTGACCGTGCGCTGGCTTCCTTTGGGTGCCATCAGTTTGTCAATCCTGCATGCCTCAGCGCCGCGTCGATCGCCGCTTCGGTTGCCGGCTCCAGCGTCGACAAGAGCGGCGAACGCACGGTGCGGCTCATCCGGCCGAGACGGTTCAGCGCGTATTTCGCGCCGCAAAGGCCGGGCTCCATGAAGATCGCCTTGTGCAGCGGCATCAGCTTGTCCTGATAGGCGAGCGCCTTGGCGAATTCGCCGGCAAGCGTCGCCTCCTGGAACTCGGCGCAGAGGCGCGGAGCGACATTGGCCGTGACGGAAATGCAGCCGACGCCACCATGGGCGTTGAAACCGAGCGCGGTTGCGTCCTCACCGGAAAGCTGAACGAAATCCGGACCGCAGGCCATGCGCTGTTCGGAAACGCGCTCGATCTTGCCCGTCGCATCCTTGACGCCGATGATGTTCGCATAGGCCTTGCTGAGCGCCGCCATGGTCTCGACACTCATATCCACGACCGAGCGGCCGGGGATATTGTAGATGACGATCGGCAGCTTCACGCTTTCGGCAATCGCGGCGTAATGCGCAAAGAGGCCCTTCTGCGTCGGCTTGTTGTAATAGGGGGTGACAACGAGGATCGCATCGGCACCAGCCTTTTCGGCATGCTGGGCGAGCTCGATTGCTTCCGTCGTGTTGTTGGAGCCGGCGCCGGCGATCACTGGCACCCGCTTGGCGGCCGTCTCGATGCAGAGCTCGACGACTTTCTTGTGTTCGTCATGGGAAAGGGTCGGAGACTCGCCGGTGGTGCCGACTGGCACGAGACCATGGCTGCCTTCTTTTATCTGCCATTCCACATGCGCGACGAAACCATCCGCATCCACCGCGCCGGTCGCGGTGAACGGTGTTACGAGAGCGGGAATGGAACCCTTGAACATGCACAACTCCTGACGGCGCAAAGACGCAAAATGCACTCATGCTTTGGCCGTAATCGACGGTTAAAAAACTGCCGCACCATAATCATGTGAGGGGGCTGCGGCAAGCGTCGTGACACGGCATTTCACGCCGGTTTTCATGCAAAAGCTTGACGTTCGGCCCGCATAATGGTCCGGCTCCGCCATGGGCGCGGCGCGGCATGGTGCGATTGTCATGATCAATATTGGCCGCTAGTCTTGCCTCAGACAATCCGGCGGCAGCTGAATGTGAGACACGGGGAACACGGCCTCTTGATGCGCGGATCAAATTTTCTGCCTGTCGCCGCCATCGTCGGCGCTGCGTTGCTCACATCGCCGGCGATCAGTTCCGAAACGCTGGAACGAGTCCCGGTTCCGGCGCGCAAACCCGACATATCGAACAAGGCTGCGCAGGTTGCTACCGACGAGACCACCAATGCCATTCCGGCGATCGCCACTCCGGTCAACAGCGATCTGAAGACGGGCCTCGACGCCCTCTCCAACCGGCAGCCGGCGACCGCGATTTCCGTGCGCAATGCCATGAGCCGCGATGCGCTCGATCGTCACATCCTGACCTGGGCGATTGCCGTTTCCGGCCAGCGCGGCATTCCTTCCTTTGAGATCGCCGATGCCCAGCGCGAACTTCAGGGATGGCCCGGCCTGAAATCCCTGCGCGCGAATTCGGAGCGGGCGCTCTATCGCGAAAACCCGCCGGCGCCTGACGTCCTTGCCGCCTTTGGCACCACGCAGCCCGAGACAACCGAGGGAACCCTCATCCTGGCTCGCGCACTTGTCGCCCAGGGACAAACGGAAGCAGCCGCGAAACGGTTGCGCGGGATTTGGCAACGGGACGCGCTGGACAAGGAGATGGAGACTCGGATTCTCGCGGAGTTTTCCGGGCTACTTACGCCGGCCGATCATCAGCGACGCATGGCCATGCTCCTCTACCGCAACCGCGTTGAACAGGCCGAACGCTTTGGCGATCTCGGCAAGGCGCAGTCGCTCTATCGTGCCTGGGCGGCCGTCAACCGCGGAAACGACAAGGCAGATGCACTGATCGCGGCGGTCGATCCTTCCAGGCGCAAGGATCCCGCCTATCTCTTCGTTCAGATCGAGTCCTTACGCAAACAGAAGAAATACGAGGAAGCGGCCAAGTTGCTTGCCCGTATGCCCAAGGACAGAGGGATGCTCGTCAATCCCGGCGAATGGTGGGTCGAGCAACGCGTTGTCAGCCGAGGCCTGCTCGACGCCGGCGACTTCAAGGGGGCCTACCGGATCGCGGCCGGTCACATGGCCACGGAGGCGACCGATATCGTCGATGCCGAATTCCACGCCGGCTGGTATGCACTACGCGGCATGGAAGATCCGGCGATCGCAGCTCGCCATTTCCGCCGCATCCTCGATGCGTCAAACCGCCCGCTTTCCGCCTCCCGCGCCTGGTATTGGCTGGGCCGGTCGGCCGAGGCCGGCGGATCGGGCAATGCCAGCGAGTTTTTCGCCAATGCGGCGCGCTACCCCGGCACCTTCTATGGGCAACTCGCAGCCGCCCGGCTCGGCCGCAAGACGCTGAACGTCGCCTACCCTGCCCCGTCGGCGGACGACCGGGCACAATTCGAAAATCGCGAGGCGGTGCGGGCGATCTCCCGCCTTGAAAGCGCCGGGCATGCCTGGCGCGCCGACAGTATCTACCGTGCACTTGCCGAGGAACTGAACAGTCCCGGCGAACTCGCCCTGCTTTCGGCGCGCGCGGAGAAGGCCGGAAACCACCAGCTTTCGCTCCAGATCGGCAAGATTGCATTCGGACGCGGCATCGATGTCGCGGCCCTCGCCTTCCCCGTCGGCGTGATTCCTTCGAGCGCCAATATCGACGGTTCCGGCAAGGCGCTCGCCTATGCGATCGCGCGGCAGGAGAGTGCCTTCAATCCCGCAGCCATCTCCACCGCCAATGCCCGCGGCCTGCTGCAACTGATGCCGGGTACCGCCAAGGGCGTCGCCAACCGCTATGGCCTTGCCTATTCGCAGGACCGGCTGACCAGCGATGCCGGCTACAACGCCACGCTTGGCGCTCACTATCTCGGCGAACAGATCAGCAGTTTTGGCGGGTCTTATATCCTGACCTTCATTGCCTACAACGCCGGACCGCGCCGTGTTCCCGAATGGCTTAGCCGCTATGGCGATCCGCGCGGCAAGCCGATCGACGAAGTCGTCGACTGGATCGAGCGCATTCCATTCCAGGAGACCCGCAATTATGTACAGCGGGTCATGGAAAACTATCAGGTTTACAAGTCGAGGCTCGGGCAGAATGCCGATATCGTCGAAGACCTGAGAATGGGGCGGTAATAACCGAACGCGCCACTCGCCGTTCAAGTAATCGTGATGATCGCCGGCGGCACAAAATGCGGCTTAAGCCATTTCCCTTCTGAGGGTTCGATCTTTCCTGAAGGAAATGGTGAACACAATGAAGACCTTATCCATTATCGCCCTGTCCCTGGCGACGGCAATGAGCAGTGTTCCGCCTGCCAATGCATTCCCGATCGCTCCGCAGCTATCGCAAACGACTGACATTCAAAAGGCTCAGTTCCCATACGAGCGCGGTGAAGCCCGCAAGAACCGCCCCAGTTGTGTCGTTCCTTATTGCGAGCGCGGCGGCCGGCGCGGCTATTATCGTGATGGCGACAGACGCGGATACTATCGGGACGGCTATTACCGGGATGGCTACTATCGCGACCGTTATCGCCGCCACTACAACAACGACAATGATGTCGGCGCTTTCATTGGCGGGCTTGCGGCAGGCGCAATCGTCGGTGGTTTGTTGAGCCAGCCGCGATACTACAATGGGCCGCGCGCAGTCAGCGGCAATGGGCATACGCGCTGGTGCTACGCCCGCTATCGGTCCTATCGCGCCTGGGACAACTCGTATCAGCCCTATGGCGGTCCACGGCGACAATGCAATTCGCCCTACTGACAAGGCAGATGACCACGTTCACAGTGATGCCAACTTCGCCGCTTGAAGTGGCGCGCTGCTAGCGAGCCATTCGCAGCGAATGCGCGCTATGCACACGCCTTGCTCTTTCACCTCGAGCCGCTACGATCCTGCCGTTAGCGGTTGGAGGCAGGCAGGCGATGAATCAAGGCGGGTTTCGGGAACATCGGTTCCTCGCGGCTGATGATTTGCAACTCTACGCGCGAAGCTACGGCCCTGTACTCCCCGCACCTGCAGTTCCGATCATCTGCCTGCCGGGCCTCACCCGCAACAGCCGCGATTTTCACGAGCTCGCAAACTTTCTTTCGTCACCGTCCGGTGGCGGACACACCGTCTTCTCACTCGATTATCGCGGCCGAGGCAATTCGCAGCGTGACGACGACAAGAGCCACTACTCAATCGCAATCGAAACAACCGACGTCATTACGGCCTGCACGCATCTGGGGATTGATCGCGCAGTTTTCATCGGCACCTCCCGCGGGGGCCTGATCCTGCACCACCTCATCGGCGTTGCACCCCACCTGATTGCAGGCACGGTCCTCAATGACATTGGGCCTGTCATCGAAATCGAGGGCCTGCTCGCCATCCGAAACTATCTCAACAAGGAGCCAAGCGAGCCGACAAGCTGGCCCCAGGCGCCTGGCTATCTGAAAGAGCTCCACGGAGCCGATTTCCCGATCCTCGGCGAACGCGATTGGCTGCAGATGGCAAAGGCGGTCTACCGCGACGAGGACGGCGCTCCTATGCCAGATTTTGATGTCGCCATTGCGCGGCAATTGCTGGGCCTGACCGCTGAGGCATTGTTGCCAGATCTCTGGCCGCAGTTTGATGCCCTTTCCCGGATGCCGCTTTTGGTTATCAGAGGGGAGCACTCCCGGCTGCTCTCGGAAGGGACGGTAAGAGAAATGTGCAAGCGGCATTCCGGAGCGGTAGCATTCACCGCACGAGGTCAAGGCCATGCACCGTTGCTGCATCTTGACGGCCCTCGCCAGGCAGTGAGCGCCTTTATCACCGCCATCACAACTGCGGCGCCAAGTTAGCACCGATCGGCTGCACTCAGAGGGCCACCTCGACCATTGACCTCGACGGGCGCATGCACCCGGCTTAATCGGGTCGCGTCGCCGGCCGTGGCTGAGCGTTGCACTTCTCGGAAACGAAAAAACCCGGCTCGAAAGCCGGGTTTCTCTCTTCTGACCGAAGTCAGACGATCTTAGAAGTCGCGCTGCAGACGGACGAAGCCGAATACCTGGTCGTCCTGGTTGTCAGCATCTTGATACTGAACCGACACGCGGGTCGCGAGGCCTTCGGTGATCTTGTAGTCAACCGTTACGCCAGCGCGCCACATGTCGTCGCTACCGAAGTCGGTGAACGAGTCCGCGAGGCTGCCGAAGTACTGAACGCCGGGGGTGATGGCGAGCTTGTCGGTAGCGTTCCAGCGGTAAGAAGCTGCAACGGACCACTCGGATTCAGCCCAGTAGGTGTTCGGGTTGGAAGCCCAGATACCAGCGAGCTGGAAGACGCCCGGGCCGAGGTCAGCCGAGAGCAGAGCGCGGATGGCGCCTTCTTCCCACTCGGTGTCGTAGCCGCCGAGCAAGTCGAACGAAACGCCGCCGACCGAAGCCGAAACGATACCGGAGACGCCGATGCCGTTTGCCTTGGTGGACCAGCCTTCGAGCTCGTCAACCGAGATACCGGCCTGGAACGAACCGCCGTCGTAGAGGTAGGCGATCGAGTTGAACTCGGTGACGTTGCCGAGCGT
>NZ_JBBBBO010000007.1:0-373604 GCF_037120565.1 Ensifer sp. CCNWLY38 | reverse complement strand
GGAAGTGCGGCAACGCATGAAGCTTACCAGTACTAATCGTTCGATTGGCTTGATCGTTCCCATTGCTCATGCTCATCACAAAATGAGCGACGTGTTCAAAAACAACTGAAGTGAAAACTTCAACCAGCTTCTCATTCGGTTTGCGCCAAGCTAGGCGCAAATCTTGCGCTTTGCCGACCTGGTGGTTCTGGCGGGGTGGCTGCACCCGTTCCCATTCCGAACACGGCCGTGAAACGCCCCAGCGCCGATGGTACTTCGTCTTAAGACGCGGGAGAGTAGGTCGCTGCCAGGTCTGCAAAGCGCAAGATAACAAAACCGGATCAAACATCTTCTCGACACACACTCGGCCCAGCCGAACTAAGGGCCGCCACCAAGCGGCCTTTTTGATTCGGTAAGCTGACAGAAACGAACGGGATTTTGCTTCGCAAAACCCAGACCGGATAAACGGGATTTTGCCTTCGGCAAAACCCGGATAAAGCGGGGTGGAGCAGCCCGGTAGCTCGTCAGGCTCATAACCTGAAGGCCGCAGGTTCAAATCCTGCCCCCGCAACCAAATTCTTACTTGATTATCAAAGGGCTCCGAGGAAACTCGGAGCCCTTTTTGCATTCAAAACGCCAGCCAATGCGCCACCGCTTCGACAAACGCACACTTCGATCTCCCCATGCTCCGCACTCTCTTCGATCCGGAAGGCCGAAGCGATCTTAGTCTAGCTTCTCAAATTACCCGTCGAAGTCCCAATCCTCCAAGGCCAGCCAGCTGCGGGTCTCCCCGATGATCTCGTTCGTTGGCCGTACATCAGCGCCCCCAACGACCGATCGGTCTCGTCTCCCGTCGCAATCTTGGCGCGGTTGAGAACGGGGAGTGTACCTTTTCGTTGCTAAATTTCTTTATTTACCCTTTCAAATAGCCCAAACCGGGCGCAGCCGGGCGGTCACGTCGCTCGAACAAAGCCACCTGAAACCAGCGTGATAGAGTTTGCATGAAACACATCACCATTCCGACCGACAGCTTCCTGGATGGCCGTCGATTTCCCGCAACGACCCTGCGCCTGGCTTTGATCTATGCAGCCGCCGAGTTGCTGATCAGCAGTCCGATCTGGCTCACAATCGGTGACAATCCCCTCAAGCCGTTCCTTGGCAAGCTTGTCCTTGAAGCGGTCTTTGTCGTTCTGGCCATTCTGTTTGCGCATCTGCTCAGCCGCATGAGAAGGCAGCGCTACGCCACGCAAATTTTCGTGTGCCTGCTGCTTTCCCTGGTCAGCTCGCTCGGTATGTCGCTGCTGGACTACTATCTCTACACGCTGATCATGTCGCCCGTCGTCGTGCCGTTCAACATTATGGATTACGGCTATGCTGTCTGTTACCGCATGTCGATCTTCTTTGGCTGGTCGTTCCTCTTCGTGGCGTTGCTCAATCACATGGAGGTGCGCGATCGGGATTTGAAACTGATTGTCTCGCGCGAAGAGGCGCTGGCGGCGCAGATGCGTGCCTTGCAATATCAGATAAACCCGCATTTCCTCTTCAATACGCTGAACTCCATCACCGGCCTGGTGGAGGAGGGGGCATCGCAGCGAGCCGAGCGGATGATCATGTCGCTCTCAGGATTTTTGCGGTCGACGCTGCAGCTCGATCCGATGCGCGAATTGCGGCTTGCGGACGAAATGGCTCTGCAGAAAGAGTATCTCGACATAGAGAAAGAGCGGTTTTCGGATCGAATGGTCGTCCGTATCGACATCCCTCCCGAACTCGAGGGTGCCATGGTTCCAAGTCTGATCCTGCAGCCGCTGGTCGAGAACGCGGTGAAGCACGGCGTCGGCCGTTCGATCGGCGAGGTCGAAATTCACATCCGGGCGGCCCGGGTCGGAGGGACGCTCAATCTGTCCGTCGAAAACGACGTTGCCGCGTCCGCTTCCGGCAAGGCGGGCGAGGGCCTCGGCATTGGCCTTGCCAATGTCGCCCATCGGGTCAGGACGCATTTTCCGGAAGGTGCATCATTGACCGCCGGTCATGTCGCGCCGACGCGCTATCGCGTTTCGCTGCACATGCCGCTGAGATTTGCACAAGCTGACGCATAGGTGGTCGAAACTGTCAGAGAACCTCGACAACCGATGTGGTTGATCCGTTCGCCCACGTCCGGGCCGGAGGGAAATCCGGCCCGACAAGAGATAGTCAACTGAGAACGGCGCTCAGTCGGGCACCACGTCCCATTTGTCGTCGGGATCGAAACGATCGATGAAGGGCACGATCTGTTCGGTGCTCGGCCCCAGGTCCCGCTCGTAAACGATGCCCTGCTGGTTGACGACGAAGGTCTTGACGCCGGTCTCGGCATAAGTGACCGGCCAGGCGATCAAGGCGAAACCACCGATCATGTTGCCGTTGATGATATAGTCATACTGGCCACCGGCGATGTTATCGCCTTGCGACGTCACGATGCGGAAGCGGTAGCCGAAGTAACCTTGGCCGGCCTTGGCCTTTTCCAGTGCTGCCTCGCTGATCGCGTCGCCGACCGGGCTTTCGCCATCGCCCTGATCGGCCGGCCAGTAGAGCCCGTCCGTCTGGCCCGGTGTGCTGATCAGCTTCTGGGCATATTCGAGCACGCCATCGGCGTCGCGATCCTGCGAGGCATACTCCTTCTGGGCATCGACATAGGCCTGTACCGTATCGATCGCCTCGAGCTCGTTCTCGCCGACGCGGCGATTGACGATCTCCTCGAGCCCGACATATGTGTCGAAAGCCCATTTGCCGTCATCGCCCTTGGTGATCGGGAAGGGCAGGGGCCAGAGCCGATCGCCGAGCTGGATGATCTTGCGCCCTTCGAGGTCGCGCACGACGACATTGCGGGCGGCACCTTCACGAATGAGCGCGAAGGTATCCATCGCCCCTTCACCGGCCTTCAGCTTCTCGGCATTGAGCCCCAGAAGCTTCGCCAGACCGTCGAAGTCATTGGCGGCGAGCTTCGCCTTGAATTCGTCGACCGCCTTGGCGGGATCATCGAAGACCGGCGGATCTTCGTCGGCCGCATAGGCATCGAGACCCGCAGCCATTTGATCCGCTGGCGCCTGTTCCGCCGGCGTCTGTGTCTGCGAGAAAGACGCGTTGAGTGGCACAGCGGCCAGCGTGAGGGCGATCGCCGTTCCGAGGAGAAACGGATGAAAGAGCTTTGTCATGGTCGTTCTCCTATGATCCGTTCAACGTCTGCGTCCACCGCCGCCGCCGCGACCACCGCCGCCACGGTGCATCGGTGGTCTGCCGCCGCCGCGGCTCATCTGTGGCCGCCCGCCGCCGCGGTGGCCACCGCCCATGCTCTGACCGCCACGACGCGACGAGTTGATTTCGCGCCGCCCGGGATTGACGTTGCCGAGGCCCGATGGATTTCTCGACCGGTTCTGTGCCTTGGCGGCCATCTTCTTCTTGCCGCCCTGACGGTTGACCTGAGAGGGCTTTTTGCCCGCTGGACGGTTGAGGCTCGGCTTACCGTCTCCAGCCCGCGCTTTTGCGATCGCCTGCCCGCCACCGGCCCCACCTGGTCGGGCTGCCGGCCTCTGCTGGGCCTTCAGCCCATCAAGCGTGCTCTTGCGCACGTCCCTGATCTGGCCGCCGCCACCACCGCCGGGCCGCGCGTTCGGTCGATCGCGGTTGATCTCGGCGGCGCGGTTGCGCAGGTTGTTGTTGCCGTTCGCCTTGATGTTGTTCTTGATGCTGTTGCGGTCGAAATGCTGAAGCTGGTCGCGGTCGAAGTTGATCTTGCTGCGATCGACATTCTTCCAGTCGATGTCGTTCCACTTCACCTTGCCGTTGATGTTGTTGAAGCAGTTGTTGCAGTCGATGTCCATGTCGCCGCCGTTCCAGCGGCCGCCCCAGACGCCCCAATCGTCCCAGTCGACAATTGCGGCGAAGGCCGCCCCAGTCACCGCGCCGGCGAAGAAGGCCGCTCCGGGATACCAATAGGCCGGATAGGGTTCTTCGTAGTAGCCGATCGGCGCCGGCGCATAATTCGGCTCGTACAGCATCTCCGGCGGATACTGCGGCACGTAGATCGTTTCGGGGTTGGCTGCCTGAATGATGACGTTGTCGCCTTCCTGGACCACCTTCACCTTGTCATCGGTCTTGATGATATTCTTGGCGACGGCCTCGTCACGCAACTGCTGTATCGCGATCAGCACATCCTTCTGCTGATTGGCGATCGCGTCGCCGAAAGACTGCGTCCACTCGAGATCTTCGCTCATCATCTTGACGATCTGGGGATAGTTGAGCAGCGAAATGACGCTGCCGTCCCAATCGTCCTTTGGTTTCATGTCGGGTTTCTTCTCGCGGGCCTCCAGGAACCGCTCCGCCTCGACGATCTGCAGCGGATAGAGCGCGGCAGCGGAAATAAGCGCCACCAGCTCGTCCGGATAGAGCGCGATGCGCGCGACCAGAACTTCGAGCTCGTCGTCGCTGAGTGGTTCCGGCGCCGTCTGCTGCTCAGCGGCCGGCGCGCTCGCCGTCTGCTGTGCCATGACGGCCGTGATGGGCGTTGAAACCAGTATCGTCACTGCGCTGCCGAGCGCGATGATCGTTTTCCGGATCATCTATCCAGCCTCCCTTTGTTGGCTGAGGCGCGCGGGCGCTTGGACAAGCGCGCGTGACAGCCCCCTGTCGACGCTTCTGCTGCAACCAGAGCTTGATCCTGTCGCAGCTTGTATTCCTACTACCGTCTGTCACAGGTATCTCTAGTGGAGGCTAGCCGATGGGGAAGGCCGAATGACGTATGCTACTGTATGTTACTGCCTATCGGCCATCGCCGGGGTACGATCCGCATGACTGTTGCACGGGGAGAGGTATGCTGGCTGCTGCCTGGGGCGCGGGGGCGGGATCCAGGCATATGGATTCGGCGATACGCGGGGTCGTCGAGAAGCCCAGCGGCGCATTGATTTGCCACATCAAGGGGTGAGGGGCGAGAATGGTTGATGATCCTTCCCGAACGGGCGCGGTTCGCGATGGGCCAACCGGTCCCCCGTCCTTCGAGGCGAAGATCACCGATATCGCCAGGATCGGCATAGTCGGGCTTTTTGCCTATTGGTCCCTGACGCTGATTGCGCCATTCGCCATCATTCTCATCTGGGCGGCCATCCTTGCCGTGGCGCTCTACCCGGCCTATGCCCGACTTGGCCGCCTTCTCGGCTCGCGGCGATTGGCTTCATTTCTCATCACGCTGACCTGCCTGGCCGTCATCGTCGCCCCGCTGACCGCGATTGCAGTCAGCTTTGCCGAAGGGGTCCAGGCGCTGCTCGCAAAACTTGCCAACGGTTCTCTCAGGGTACCGGTACCGCCGGAATACGTTCGCGACTGGCCGATCGTCGGTGAACGGGTTCATGCCGCTTGGAGCATGGCATCGGACAATTTCGAAGCTCTCCTGAGCAAGCTCGAACCTTCGCTGGTGCAGGCGGGCAGCAAGGCGCTCGGCAAAATTGCGAGCATCGGCGCCGAGGTGCTGAGCTTCGTGGTGTCCGTCTTGGTGGCCGGCTTTCTTTTCGGCTCCGGCGAACGGCTGGCGGAGATGGCGCAACGCTTCTCCGGCAGGATCGGTGGTGACAGGGGCATCGGCTTCCTGCGTCTGGCGGCGGCGACGATCCGCAACGTGGCGCGCGGCGTTATCGGCGTCGCGTTACTGCAGGCCTTTCTCTGTGCCTTGGTGCTCGGCCTGTTCCATGTTCCGGCGCCGGGTGCGATCGCATTCGTCGTGCTTGTTCTCTGCATCATCCAGATCGGGCCCGCGCTGGTCCTGCTTCCGGTGATCATCTGGGCTTGGGTGACGATGGATTTCGGTCCAGCGCTGCTTATGACAATTCTGTTGGTCCCGCTTTTCGTCATCGACAATGTGATGAAGCCGATCCTGGTGGCTCGCGGACTTTCGACGCCGACGCTGGTCATCCTGCTCGGGGTGCTCGGCGGCACGCTTTCCTACGGGCTGATCGGCCTCTTCCTGGGGCCCATCGTTCTCAGTGTGGTCCACGATTTGCTGATGGTCTGGATGCAGGGGGGCACCGTGCGCGAAAAACCGCAATCCGACCCATCGCAATCGCCGCGGCCGGTTTGAGCGCGCGTCGGTCAGTGGATCGAACTGTCTGTGCGCGCCTGTTCGAATTCGGTTTCGGGAATCGGCACGCCCGCCTTGCGCAAGCCATCAAGAAGCTGTTGCCGATCCTGCGGACGGCGCAGCCTCAGAGCGACCTCCTGAGGAATACCTTCAAGCAGGCCTGGCAGATTGGTTTCGATCCACGTCCTTTCTTCGTGCGCCTGTGCGGCTTTGCCAAGCTTGCCCAGCGTGGCCAGAAGCATGACGCGGGAGAACGGATGGGTGCGAAGATCGGCCATGCGCGCCCATCGTTCGGCCGTGACATAGTCGCCCCCGAAGTAGGAGCAGACCGAGAGCGCTGCTTCGAAATAGCGGGCGGGACCACGGGCGACGCTTTCCGACAGCAGCTTGCAGCCGGAGTCCCACTGGCCTGAAAGCGCCAGCCGGAACCCGTATTCACCGGCGAGCTCGGCGTCGTTGGGATTGATCGCAAGTGCGCGCGCGCCGACGGCCAGGGCAGCATCGACATCGCCGCGGAAGAACAGGACAAGCATCCGCGCCTCAAGGGCGCGCACGTCCTGGGGATCCAGTTCCACAGCACGGGCTGCAGCTTCGGTTGCCCGCTCCAGCGTTGCTGAGGAGGAGCGATCGAGATAATCCTGGAAGGCGTCGATATAGGACATCGACAGCAAGGCCCAGGCCGTCGCGTAGGTTGGGACCTGTCGCGTCGCCTGTTGCAGACATTCCTGCACCCCGGCTTGGCCTTGCGCACCGACGTCGCCGCGATGGCTGTAGTAGCTCAAGGTGCAGGCATAAGCCTGCCAGTGATCGGGAACCGACTGTTTAAACGCCGTGGCGTTTGCCTGGAAAATGGCACCATAGGGCTGTGCCACGGCGCCAGCCACAGCGGCCGCCGCCTTCACCTGCAGGTCGATAGTCTTGTCGGTTTCCAGACGCTCGTCGTAGGTATTCGTCCACACCACCGATCCATCGGACCGCTGGATGAGTCTCGCCACCAGCCGCAGTCTTTCGCCGTCGAACCGGACCCGACCTTCCAAGGCGAAGGCCGGCGCACCCTGCGGCGAGGCATCGGGCCCCTCACGGGTGGTGACGGTGATCTCCTTGAACTTGGCGATGTTGCCGACAACCTCGTCAGTAAGCCCGCGGGCCATCATCGCCGATTGGGAGGTTCCTGACAGGTCCTCAAATGGTGTGACGACGAGCCTCGGGATCGTCGGCTGCAGGCGGACGATCGACTTGCCTTCCTCGTGAAGGAGGAGCGCCCCGGCTGTCAGGCCACCACCGACGCAGACCATGGCTGCCGCCGTGAGCCAGGCTCCTCGCCGGGTGCGTAGCGTGGCTGGTTTTTGTGCGGCACTTTCGTTGGCTTCCGTGTGCGACGGGAGCCACGCATCGATGCGCCGTTCGAAAGTTGGCACGTAAGCGCCCTTGGGGATGCTGATGACGATCGGATCGGTTCGCCCGGCAACGAGGTAATAGCGTTCGAGCGCCCGGCGAATACGGCCGGCTTCGATCCGCACCGCCGGATCTGTCTGCGGGTCGAAAGAGGAATCCCGGCCGAAAACCTCGGTTGCAATCGAATAGGCCTTTATGCGATCTCCTCGGCCCGCAAGCGTTTCCTCGATGACATAGGTCAGGAATTTGCGATCACGCTCCGGCGCATCGAACTCGGCGCTGCGGCGAATTCGATCGAGTTGTGCCAGAATTTCCGCGTCGGTGGGTGGGGCAACTGCCGACTTGACCCGGCTGTCCTGCCGACTTTCCATGGTCATGCACGCTCCCATGGTCACAATGTGAGATTGTATCCGGCGGCACTGTAAGCTCCGGTATACTACGTCTCCACCCGGTCGAAGCGCAACATGTATTCGCGGGCTATGTTAAGGTTGTGTTTTGGCTGAAGCTGGCTCCGAAGCGCGCACTATGCGCTTCCGGATCGAGCGTGGGCCCGGCTAGGATCGGGCGCCGTTTCGCAGCGGCATGCGCGGCTTGTCCGGCGGCGTGCGGAAAGTCTCTGCCGGCGCAGGGCGGCCGACGTGGAAGCCCTGGACCTGGTCGATCCGGAAGCGCCGCATCAGCGCCAGTTGCTCGTCGGTCTCGACGCCTTCGATCAGGATCTTGTGGCCGCGGTTTCGCACCAGTCCGATGATGTCTTGCAACATGGCGCGCCCCTTGGGGCTATTGCAATCGTGCAGGAACGACCGGTCGATCTTCACGGTATCGAATTCGATCAGGCGCAGCCAGGAGAGGCCGGCAAAGCCCGTGCCGAAGTCATCCAGCCATATCCTGATGCCCAGCGTTTCGAGGTCGCTGATGCAGCGCAGGATGCCCGAATGCATCTCCATTTCGAGCCCTTCGGTGATCTCGAAGGCAAGACGGCTGCCGGCCACGCCGGTCTCTCCGAGGATCGCGGCGACCGAGGTTGCAAAGCCCGGAGTCTTCAGCTGGATCGGTGAGACGTTGACGCTGACGAGCGGGATATGGTTGTCGACGAGAAGTTCGCGGCAGACGGTCTTGATCGCCCAGCGACCGAGGTCGAGAATGGCGCCGGTTCGCTCGGCAACCGGAATGAAAAGGCTCGGCGGAACCGACGTACCGTCCAGCATCGTCAGCCGCATCAGGGCCTCGACGGCCTCGACCTCACCGGTCATCACGTTCCTGATCGGCTGGTAGACGAGCGATACCAGGTTCTGATCGACCGCGATCTTCAGAAGCGCGGCAATGTTCTCGCTTTCGTCGCTGCTTTGCGGGTCGTTCGGGTCGAACAGCTTCGCGCAGTTTCGGCCGCTCGCCTTGGCGGCATAGAGCGCACGGTCGGCCTCGTGGATGATCTTCTCGAGCTTGGCGCCGGTCTGATTGCGCGTGAAGGCGGCACCGACGCTGACGGTGACGATGGAGACGCCGTCGCGGCGCTGCTCATGCACCAGCCGCATGTTCTCGACGGTACGGCAGATCACCTCGGCCAGCTCGGCTGCCTGCTCCAGAGTTTCCAGGCGGGCAAGAACGATGAACTCCTCGCCGCCATAGCGACCGATGGAACCGTTATAGTCCTTGATCGCCTCGCCGAGCGCATTGGCCACCAGAACGAGGCAGCGGTCGCCCTCCTGATGGCCGTAGCAGTCATTGTATTTCTTGAAGAAATCAACGTCGATCAGCATGGCGGCAAAGCTCTTTCCGAGCTTCTGCCAATCGTTCCAATAGTCGCGCAGCTGCTGGTCGATGGCGCGGCGGTTGTCCAGACCGGTCAGGGGATCGGTGTTGGATAGCCGCAACAGCGCCATGCCGCGTTCCGAGGCCTCGTTCTGCTGGATCTTCGCCTCGAAGGCGTTGAGGAATACCTTGTAGCGCTCGCGGTTGAGCTTCCAGTTTACATAGGAGGTGAAGATGAAGCAGGAGACGTAAAAGGTCCCGAAGGCGATCAGATAGGCAGGATTTTGCTCGGAGAAGAACGAGAGAGCGATGAAGAACGTCGTCAACACGATCCCGGAGGCGACGACCGAGAGGCGGAAGCGGAAGCTGAAGAAGAGATTGGCGCCCATCATGAAGATCGCGCCGAAGATCATGTAGTAGGACATGCTGCCGACGTCGGCCGTCATCATCGCAGGCACGAGCCAGCCGATGTAGCCGAAGACCAGTGCGCCGGCGCAGGTGCCGTCGAGCCACTTGGTTCGGGCCTTGATGCGATACAGGATCTCGAAGGTCAAAAGCGCGCTGATGCCGACGACGAGGCGCGCGAGGATCGTATTGAAGGCGACATCAGGGACCAGCAGAATGTCGATCGCGAAAAACGACAGATAGACGGCAACCGCGACCCAGAGGCCCTGCCTCGTCGCCGCACGCCGGCCAGCCTCGCCCTCCATTCGATAGAGTGTCTGAAGCTCAGCCAAATGCGGCCTGTGCGGCTGCTTATGTAGGTCGATGTCAACTACGTCGGCCAACGTGTGCTTCATGCACTGATCCATCGCGCTGCGTCACGGTCAACGGAAACGGTCGTCGCTTTTCCATCAATGGACGTTGTTTCGGACACTCCATGCTTGCCCTCCACTTTAATCCTGCAACAGGGACGAGTGGTGCGGGCTGGGATGATAGGAGGTGTCCATTAAGTTTTGTTAAATTAAAGGGCCGGAGCGCCAAGGATTAGGCGTAACCCAAAGGGAGGAAGCACGAGAATTTACCTTATTATATACAAAAACTTGCAAACCGAGCCGTAATGCGCGCATCTTCGCGACCATTGTTAACAAAGCATTAACGGATGGTCTCGCGTGCGCCAATTTCAGACGGTTTTTGATGGTCAAAGCCTGATTACTCCCAAGGCTATGGCCGATGAGTTCGTTTCGCCCAGGGGCGAGCGGCACGACGAACAGCTCACGGTCGGCAGGGCCGAGCTCGCAGTGATTCTCAGGATTGCCCAGGAGCAGTTCCTGCAGGGAACGGACCCGGCGAAGATTATCGACCGGCTTGCAGCCGCTCTCCATGAAACCCGGGCCAAGTTCCACCCGAACGTTTGGCAGGAACTGATACCGATCGCCCAGGCGAACCCGGTGTCGGAATATTTCCTCCAGGACCCTTTCACCCGATGGTCCTTCGAAAAGCCCCGGGGCTACTCAGGCGACGCGCAGTTGCTTGACTTCATCTATGGTCATGCGAGCGTCGCCAAGGAGATCGAGCGGGCATCGCCTATCGGGCGAGCGCTCTATGACTACACCAAGGACGCCTCTTCCTCGGTTGCGGTGCGCGAGCGTCGCGACCTCCTGACCCGTCACGTCGACGAGATCGCGGCCACCCGCGGTTCGCAGGCGGAAATTCTGACGATTGCCGCCGGCCATCTGCGCGAAGCCAATCGCTCGGTGGCGCTCGAGGAGCGTCGCATCAAGCGCTGGGTGGCGCTCGACCAGGATCCGCTCAGCGTCGGTTCGATCAGCCGCGACTTCGCCGGAACCTGCATCGAAGGCGTTGATGGCTCCGTCCGCAGCCTGCTTGGCCGTGATCAGAAGCTCGGCAAGTTCGACTTCATCTATGCTGCCGGCCTCTATGACTATCTTGCCGACAAGGTGGCCATCAAGCTGACCCATCGCTGCCTGCAGATGCTGAAGCCGAACGGTGTCTTCCTGTTCGCCAACTTCGCCCAGGATATCGGCGTCGACGGTTACATGGAGACCTTCATGAACTGGGCACTGCTGCTGCGTTCGGAGGCGGACATGTGGAACATCATCCACAAGAGCGCGGGCAAGGCTGCCGTCGATGCGCGCGTCCAGTTCGGCGCCAACCGGAACATCGTCTACGGCATCATCCAGAAGCATTCCTGATATTGCTTCCGTCTTGAGGGGACCTCCGGCGAAAGCCGGTGGGCCTGAAATCAACAACCGCGGCGAAAGAATGCTCGCTGCGGTCATTCTATTTGCAAGGCGTCAGCCCTGCGGGCGCAGAAACCGGGTCAGGAGAAGCCGCAGCATCGCGCCCTCGTTCTTCGGCTTGAAGCCGGGGTCGACAGCGACCCGGCTGAAGATGCCGTCGATGATTGCGGCGATCCATCGGGCAGCACCGTCTGCATCCACGGTCCGATCGATCTGATTTCGGCTAGCCGCACCCCGAAGCAGCGCCGCAAGGGCTCCCTGAAGCTCTGCGTCGTTGGCGGCGGCGAGCGTACCGATCCGCTCGTCACGCATCGCTTCGGCGGCGATTTCGAGCGCTAGGCTCGAATAGGTCGGGTCGCCCGCAAGCTCGAGAATAGTGTCCATGAAACCGAGCAGAGCGGCGAAGAGATCTTCGGCTTCGCCCAATTTTCGGAAGATCTCCGCCGTTTCTTGACGTTCCTCCTCCACGATCGCCGCGATAATGGTGTGCTTGGTCGGAAAATAATGGAAGAGATTGCCCGGGCTCATGCCTGCCTTGGCACAGATTTCGGCAGTCGACGTGCCGTGGAAGCCCTTGCGCGCAAAACAGGTGATTGCCGCATCGAGGATCAGTCGACGTTTGGCGGCGTGTTTCTCGGGGTCGACCTTGCGCATCGCCAATTCTCCTTGCAGGGCAATCTCATTATTAGAGCGAGCACTCTAATTTCGTGGGGTGGTGCGCCGGTGTCAAGGTCGCCTGCCGACGGGAACTCCGCCATCTTCCCGCAATGATGGTATGCAATCTGCCCTACAATTGCCGCGTTTGATGGATCAAGTTATTAGATTGACTAATCTAATAATTATTCGACGCAGTTTGCCCGATCTCGAGGCCGGCAGCTTGGAGCGCCCGTGTTTGCGATCCGACTGGCCTCACCAATGGAAAGCCAATGAAATGATACGTACAGTTGAGTTGAAGGTCATGCTTGCTGCGCTCTTTGCGCTCGCCATGACGGGTGGTGTGGCGCACGCCTCCGGGGAGGCGGCTGCGTCGGTTCCCGTCGATAGCGCCGCTATCGGCCGTACGGTGTCGACACTCGTCGCCGACAGCCGCCCGCAGGAGTGGACCCGATCCTTCGCCGGCATCTTCGTCGCTCGCGAGGAGATTGCCGTCGGCACGACCTTGACCGATCAGCGTATCGCCAAAGTCGAAGTCGAGATCGGCGACCGGGTTGCGGCCGCGCAGGTGATTGCCCGGCTCGAGACCGACATGCTGCAAAACCTTCTGCGCGAAGCGGAGGGCCGGGTGGCCCGTGCGGGTGCCACGATGGCGCGGGAGGCGGAAACGGTCACGCAGGAGCAGAGGAAGCTCTCCCGTGCCCGGCAATTGCGCCACCTTCAGGCCGAAACCATTCTCGAGGAACGTGTCTCTGCGCTCGCGATCGCCGAACAGGCGGTGAAGGTCGCACGGGCCGACTACGAGCAGGCGGAAGCGCTCGAGGCCGAGGCACGCCGTAAACTCGAACGCGCCGTGATCGTGGCGCCCGCCGCAGGTATCGTCTCCGAGCGGCTCGCCCGTGCCGGTGCGCTTGCAGGCTCTGACCCGCTCGTCAAGCTGATCCGCGACGGCGAGATCGAGTTTGCGGCTGAAGTTCCGGAAACGGAACTGCCGCTGCTCGCCGTCGGCCAGGTCGTCAAGGTCAAGCTCTCGGGTCGAAGTGACTGGATCGAAGGCAAAGTGCGGGTGATCAATCCGAAGATCGACCGCGAAACCCGGCTTGGAACCGCGCAGGTCACGCTGAATACGGGCAAGCCGCCCTTTGCCGGCACGTTCGGCCGGGCGGAGATCGTGGTGGCCGAACGCAAGGCGATCATGGTCGACGATTCCGCGCTGCTTTACGGGGCTCCCGACGGCACGGTCTCGGTCTTCGTCGTCGATGCCGGCAAGGTGGCACGCAAGACGGTTCAGCCGGGCATGCGCCAGGGTGGCAAGGTCGAGATCGTCTCCGGGCTTTCAGCCGGCGACCGGGTCGTTCTCAAGGCCGGGGTGTCGCTGCGCGAAGGCGAAGCGGTCCTGGCGAAAGATGTCCAGCCGACGCAGACAGGCAAGTAGCAATGACCACCAACATCTCTGCCTGGGCGATCCGAAAGCCCGTTCCGACGATCGTTCTCTTCGTTGTCCTCACATTGATGGGCATAGCCTCGTTCCTGCGGCTGCCGGTCAACGCCAATCCGAGTGTGTCGTTTCCGGTCGTGACCGTGACGATCACGCAGCCGAGCGCCCAGCCGGCCGAAATGGAAACGCAGGTCACGCGTCGTGTCGAAGGTGTGGCCGCCGGCCTTGTCGGGGTCAGCCATATGCGCTCGACCATCACCAATGGCGTGTCGACGACCACGGTCGAATTCAAGATCGGCACCGATCCCGACCGTGCGGCCAACGACGTGCGCGAGGCCGTGGCGCAGATCCGCTCCGACCTGCCGCAGTCGATCCAGGAACCCATCGTCTCGCGTCTCGATGTGGATGGCAGCGCCATCGTCTACTACGCCGTACGCGCGCCCGACATGTCGCCCGTGGAGCTCTCCTGGTTCGTGGACGATACGATCAACAGCGAACTGCTGACGCTACCCGGCGTGCAGAAGGTGCAGCGGCTTGGCGGCGTCAATCGCGAGGTCCGGGTGTCGCTCGATCCCGAGCGTCTGCTGGCGGTTGGCGTGACGGCCGACCAGGTGAATACGGCGCTGCGCGAGATCAACACCAATATCCCAAGCGGACGCGGCGAGATCGGCGGCCGCGAGCAGTCGATCCGCACGGTCGGCAGCGCCGGCTCGGTCGAGGAGCTCTCGCGCCTGTCGATCCCGCTGTCGGGTGGCCGCTGGGTGCAGCTCTCCGACATAGCGACGATTGAGGATACGTCGTCCGAACCGCGCAACTTCGCGCGCGTCGACGGCGAGCCGGTCGTCAGTTTCTCGGTTTCGCGCGGCAAGGGATCGAGTGACACCGTCGTTGCCGACGCGGTTGCCGCACGGTTGAAGGAGATCCGCGCGCGTATGCCCGGCGTCGAATTCACGGAGCTGATCTCGCTCGTCGAATACACGCAGGAAAGCTACGACGCGGCCGTCACCGCCCTGATCGAAGGTGCGATCCTGACCGTCGTCGTCGTCTTCGCCTTCCTGCGCAACTGGCGAGCGACGCTGATTTCTGCGCTTGCCATGCCGCTTTCCATCCTGCCGACCTTTGCCGTGATGGACCTGCTCGGCTTCACGCTCAACGGTATCAGCCTGCTGGCCCTGACGCTTGTCATCGGCATTCTCGTCGACGACGCGATCGTCGAGATCGAGAATATCGAACGCCACGTCGACATGGGCAAACGCCCGTTCATCGCGGCGATCGACGCGGCCGATGCGATCGGTCTTGCCATCGTCGCCACGACCTTGACGATCGTCGCGGTCTTTGCGCCGGTCAGCTTCATCGGCGGCGCCGTCGGGCAGTATTTCAAGCAGTTCGGCTTAACGGTCGCGATTGCCGTTCTGTTCTCGCTGTTGGTCGCGCGCCTGCTGACGCCGTTGATGGCCGCCTATCTGCTGCGGCCAAGGAGTGGGCATGGGCATTCCGGCAAGCCGTCGCGTATCGCCGACGGCTATCGACGCTTGCTCGGTTGGACCCTGGATCATCGCAAGACGGCTTTGTCGCTGGTTGCGCTGATCTTCATCGGCTCGATCGGGCTCTTGACCATGCTGCCGACCGGCTTCCTGCCGACGAGCGACAGCAACGTCTCCCAGCTCAAGATCACCTTGCCCCCCGGCACGCGGCTCGCAGAAACCGCCCGCATTTCCGATGATCTGGTCGGCCAGATCAAGGCGCGGCCGGAGGTCGAAAGCGTTCTGGCGACGGCGGAAAACCTCAACGAGGTCTCCCTGCGCATCAAGCTCAAGCCGCGCAAGGAGCGCGGGCTCGATCGCAAGTCCTTCGAGCTGTCGCTCCGTCCGCTGCTGTCGGCAACGCCCGATATCCAGGCAACGTTCTCCTCCGTCGAGGGAGCCAAGGATCTCTCGATCTATCTGACGAGCGACGATCCGGAAGCGCTGATGGCTTCGGTGCGGCGTCTCGAAAAGGAGATGCGCGCGCTTCCGGGTTTGGTCAACGTCCAGTCCACCGAGCCGCTGCTTTCGCCGGAATTGCTGGTCAAGCCGCGCTTCGACGAGGCGGCAAGACTCGGTGTCTCGGTGACCTCGATCGGCACCGTCGCCCGCATCGCCACGATGGGTGACAGCGAAAGCAATTCGGCGCGCTTCAATCTTGGCAACCGTCAGGTGCCGATCCGGGTGATGCTCGACCAGGCGGCCAGAGGCGACGTCGACACGCTGCGCAATCTGAGGGTCGGCACGAATGCCGGCACGGTGGTGCCGCTGACCTCGGTCGCCGATATATCCTTCGGTGCGGAGGAAAGCAGCGTCGAACGTCTCGATCGCAAGCGTCTGATCGCCGTCGAGGCCAACCTCAACGGCATCACGCTCGGGACTGCGTTCGAAGCGATCTCGGCACTGCCGGCCATGACCGAACTGCCCTTGGGCGTGTCGCAGGCCAACTACGGCGAAGCCGAATATATGTCGGAGATGTTCCGCAACTTCGCGCTTGCACTGCTGGCCGGCATCCTGATGGTCGCGGCGGTTCTGGTGCTGCTCTTCAAGGACTTCCTGCAGCCGATCACCATCCTGGTGGCCCTCCCTCTGTCGATCGGCGGGGCGGCGCTCGCCTTGCTGCTCTTCGGCGCTTCGCTCGATCTCTCGTCGACGATCGGCATCCTCATGCTGATGGGCATCGTCTGCAAGAACTCGATCCTGCTCGTCGACCATGCGATTGAGTGCCGCAACGAGGGCGCGGATCGGCGGACGGCCCTGCTGACGGCGGGCGTCACCCGCGCGCGGCCGATCATCATGACGACCATCGCCATGGTGGCGGGCATGGTTCCCGCCGCGATCGGCGTCGGTGCCGATGCCGCCTTCCGGGCGCCGATGGCGATCGCGGTGATCGGAGGCCTGATCACCTCGACGATGCTGAGCCTCGTCTTCGTACCCGTCATGTTCACCGTGATGGACGACATCAACACGAAGCTCGGTCGTCGGCTGAAGCGGCTCTCTTCGGTGACGGACGAGGATCATGCCGCGGATGCTGCGAGGATCGGCAAGGAGGGTGCGCGCGGCGTCGCCTGCTAGCGTAGAGAGCGCAATTGCTGACCCTGTCGATCAAGGCGCGCTGCACGAACTTTCCGTGCAGCGCGCTTCGCATCCCGGCCTATTCGAAGTAGTTGACCAGCCGCGTTTCGCCGACAGCGTGAACGCGGCAATCGACGTCGAAGATCGCCTGAAGGCGGGACGGCACGATCATGTCTTCCGGCGACCCCTCGAAGGCGAGGCGACCGGCCTGCATCGCGACGATGCGGTCGGAATAGGCGGAGGCGAAATTGATGTCGTGCAGAACGACGACCACGGTCTTGTCGAAGTCGTCGGCGAGGCGCCGCAACAGCTTCATCGTCTCGACCGCATGCTTGATGTCGAGATTGTTGAGCGGCTCGTCGAACAGCATGTAGTCGGTGTCCTGGCAGAGCACCATCGCAATGAAGGCGCGCTGGCGCTGGCCGCCGGAGAGCTCGTCGAGAAAGCGATTCTGATAGGGCTCAAGCCCGAGATAGGCGATCGAGCGCTCGATATGTTCGGCGTCGGCTGCCGTCAGGCGCCCCTTGGAATAGGGGTAACGACCAAAGGCGACGAGGTCGCGCACGCTGAGGCGGGCGGTGATGTGGTTGTCCTGGCGCATGATCGAGAGCCGCCGGGCAAGCACGTCGCCAGCCGTGCGGCTGACGTCGAGACCGTCGACCAGCACCTTGCCCGTATCCATCGGCATCAGCCGGCTGACGATCGACAGCAACGTCGACTTGCCGGCACCGTTCGGACCGATGATCGAGGTCAGGCCGCCGGCGGGCAGCGTCAGCGACACCCGGTCGACGACCGCATTGCCACCGTAGGATTTCGTCACCTCTTGGATTTCGATCATCGGGCGGAACCTCGGACCAGCAGGAAGATGAAGACAAGGCCACCGAAGAATTCGATGACGATGCTGAGCGCCGTGTTGAAGGAAAACAGGCGCTCGAGGATGACCTGGCCGCCGACGAGCGTGGCGATCGCGATGCAAACGGCAACCGGTAGCACGTAGCGGTGGCTGGCGGTCGGCGTCAGCTGCCAGGCGAGACTTGCGACCAGCAGGCCGAAGAATGTCACCGGCCCAACGAGCGCAGTCGAGACCGACACCAGCACGGCGATCAGCACCAAAAGAAGGGTGACGACGCGCTGATGATCGACGCCGAGGCCGATCGACGCTTCTCGGCCAAGCGAGAGCACGTCGAAGGTCGGCGAAAGCCGCCACAGAACGAAGGTCACGGCCAGGGTAGCTAAAGCCGCAATGCCGAGCAGATTGGCATCGATGCTGTTGAAGCTTGCAAACAGTCTGTCCTGCAGCACGACGAACTCATTGGGATCGAGGATGCGCTGCAGGAAAGACGAAAGGCTGCGGAACAGGCCGCCGAGGATGACGCCGACCAGCATCAGAAGATGCAGGCTGCGGCTGGCGCCGGAAAAAAGCGCCCGAAACAGCAGAAGCGAAAGGCCGACCATCACCGCCGTTTCGACAAGGAACTGCAGCCGCGGATCGACGCTGCTGGCGCCCGCAGCGCCCAGGAAAAACACCATGATCGTCTGCAGCAACGTATACATGGCATCGAAGCCGATGATCGATGGCGTCAGGATGCGGTTACCGGAGATCGTCTGGAACAGGACCGTCGAGACGGCGATCGCATAGGCGACCAGCACCATGCCGAGCAGTTTCGTGCCGCGGAACGAGAGAAGGAAGGACCAACTCCCCTTGGCACCGATGGTCATGAAAGCGACCATCGACACGAGTGCAAGCACGGCCGAAGCAAGCAGGATGGTGGAGGGAGCGATCCTCTTGGCATCAGCCTGCATGGGAGCGCCTCGAAAGCAGGAGCTGGAGGAAGATCAGGCTGCCGATAACGCCCATGACGGTTCCCACGGGGATCTCGTAGGGAGCGATCAGGAGCCGCCCGACGATATCGCAGGCGAGCACCAGGCCGGCGCCGGAGACGGCGACCACGGGCAGCGTGCGCCTGAGATTGTCGCCCATGATCAGGCTGACGATGTTTGGAACCACGAGACCGAGGAATGGGATCATGCCGACGGTCGCGACCACCGTTGCCGTGACCATGGAGACGATGGCGAGCCCGAGCGTTACGACCCTGTCGTAGTTGAGGCCGACATTGCGTGCGATCGCCTCGCCCATGCCGATCACGGTGAAGCGCGCGGCGGTCGCATAGGCGACGAGGGTGAGCGCGAGACCGATCCACAACAGCTCGTAGCGACCGCGCAGCACCACCGAGAAGTCACCCGACATCCAGGCGCCCATCGACTGCATCAGGTCGTAGCGATAGGCGATGAAGGTGGTGATGGCGTTGACGACGCCGCCGAGCATGAGGCCGATGAGCGGCACCATCAGCGCCGAACGCAAGGGAATGCGGCGCAGGATCTGCAGGAACAGGGCTGTGCCGGCAAGCGCTGTCAGCGCCGCGAAAACCATCTTGCCGGCGACCGGCAGGTTGGGGGCGATGAGCATGGCAAGCAGCATTCCGAGCGCGGCGGACTCGGCGGTGCCCGCCGTCGCCGGCTCGACGAAACGATTGCGCGCCAGCATCTGCATGATCGTACCGGAAACCGCGAGGCCGGCGCCTGCGAGCATCAGCGCAAGTGTGCGCGGCAGGCGGCTCTCGACGACCAGGAACCAGCCGCGGCCATCGTCGGCTGCGGCGAGGCTGCCGACGCCCGTGAAGACGCTGGCGGCGGCAAGCAGGAGGATGACGGGGATGGCAATCAGGGCCGGCTTCATCATACGAGCCCGCTCTGCCTGTTGTTCGTTTTGACCACTGCCTGCATGTCCCTTGCCCGTTTGCGCTCGACGCCCCTACTGCATGTTTCCTTTAATCGTAGCCGGTTAAAGGACAAAAACATGTAGCAATTCAAAGTGCTACAGCGACATTTGCGCGTCTGATAAGACGCGCGGCGCTGTAGTGGAAGGCTCAAGCTTGCCACCGCGCAGTGGCACTCCGCGGACCGTTCGCCTTAGTCTTATATATGATCGGCTTCGTCAAGTTTTCTGCGACATCTTCGGCAAGCGGAACCTGTGCATTGCCCTCGTCGGAAAATCGCGCTACGACGACCGATAAAAGATGAGGAAAAAAGTCATGAATATATCTCCGTTTTCTAATGGTCTGCGCAGCCTTGTCATTGCGGCGGCATTGGCAGTCGCCTGCGCGCCGACCGCCATGGCCGAGACGCTGAAGATCGAACACAGCAGCGGCGACACCGATGTGGAGAAAAACCCGAAGACGGTGCTGGTTTATGACTTCGGCATGCTGGAGACGCTCGATATGCTCGGCATTCCCGTTGCCGGCGTCCCCGGCGCGGCAATCCCGCCTTCGCTCGAAAAATACAAGGCGGATAGCTATCCGAAGATCGGCACGCTGTTTGAGCCCGACTACGAAGCCATCAATGCCGCAGAGGCGGATCTGGTGATCGTTGGCGGCCGATCGCAGGCGAAGTATGCCGATGTCGCCAAGATCGCACCGACGATCGACCTCACCTCCGACGACAAGGACCTCATCGGTAGCGTCAAGAAGAATGCCGAAATCCTCGGCCAGATCTTCGGCAAGGAAGCGGAAATCAAGGCGAACGTCGAAAAGCTCGATGCCTCGATCGAAAAGCTCCGGGGCATTGCGGCAGAGAAGGGCACCGGGCTGGTCCTGCTCACCACCGGCGGCAAGATCAGCGCCTACGGCAAGGGATCGCGTTTCGGCGTGTTGCACGATGTCTTCGGCATCAAGCCGGCCGATTCGGAACTGCAGGTGGCGACCCACGGTCAGGCGGTTTCCTACGAGTACATTCTCGAGACCAATCCCGATTGGATCTTCGTCGTCGACCGCGATGCGGCGATCGGCCAGCAGGCGCAGCCCGCAGCGGCTTTGCTCGACAACGAACTGGTGCGCCAGACGAAGGCCTGGAAGGACGGCCACGTCGTCTATCTGGACTCCGCCAAGCTCTATCTGACGGCCTCCGGCCTGAAGTCGCAGCAGGATATCGTCGACCAGCTCACGCAGGCGCTCGAGAAGAAGTAGGGCTCGGACGGCAGCGCTCGCTGAGTGCGATGTGATCGGACGGCGGCGAACATATCGTTCGCGGCCGATTCATTGTTCAGGGAGACCCGACAGGAGGAGCAGATCATGCGGAAAGCGTCCAGCGGCTTCACGACGGAGCGGGCGTCCCGATACCTCAGATGTCGAAGCACTTCGGGAAGAGCTGAAGGCACTCGACGGGAGTGAGAGCGAAGAAGAGAGCTTGACGGGCGAGGAGCCGTTTCAAGGGCGCTGAGACGGCGTTTTTGGGTTAAAAGCTAAAAGGGGAGCCAACACCAAATACCTTTAGATCTTACGGTATTTTTCGGGGTTGGCTCCGTTTTTAAGGAATGAACAATATTGTAACTTGATTTCTATCGCTTTCATTAAAATACATTTCGATTTTTATGCTTTTTTTAAATGACTAAGCGGAACGAAATCCGCAATCGATCAATGTATTCTTTACGCTTACTCTGGTTTACGCTTACGCCACGCACTTGGTTGAAGGGCATTAGCGGAATAAAGATCCTCCAAACCCAAGCTGTTTTCGTTCATACTCAGGAACGAAACGCCAATGTGACTCCAAACGCGGGCGCGCGGAAGCTACCAATTCTGGTTAGTGGTTTGTAATTATTGGCTGTTTGTGGCGTAATCCGCAGTCCCAAGCCGTTGTTATGGCGTCAAGATTCACACCTACCAGCGCGACTGCGGGCACCAAACATGCGGTTGTGCGGCCTGCTTCCTCGCGCGAACGGTTGACCCGCTTCGCCTGAAGCGCAAGTTTACTAGCTCCAACGAAGTATTATTAGGTATATCTTCCTCCCGAAATGAGTAGGCGATACCGGGAATACCTTGGCAGTCTAATCCGTTTTTTCGCCTCGGAAGGGTTGCCATCGCGGAAATGGATGGGCCGCCGTGTGCGGCGGAATGGCGATCGCTGCCATCTTGATGACGCTTTTCACGCCCCCAATAAGGGGGTTGATCGCAGTGTAACCCAAAGATGGTTCGATTTATAACGATTTAAGAACGCTTATGAAGCGCCTCTAATCCTTTTGGGTTGTTTCGTAATGAAGATCTTTACGTTACATTAGCTATCGCGAATTTTCCCGGGGCGGGAAGATATCGTGATGCATAGTGGTTCCGAATAAATTTTCTGAAAGTGTGGTGCACTGCGGGAAAAACGCAGCACCCATAAAAACAAATGGAAAAATCCTAGGAGGGCGTAATGTATCCGGGAAGCTCCAGCGTTGGTGATTTTGAAGATAACAACAAGGCTTTATCGCAGAAGAAAAAGATTGTCATGCTTGCCAAGATCGATCTGTTTGCCGAGTGCCTGATGCAGGCGGTCGGCTCGCGGTTTCAGGGGCACGACATCGTCTGCTTTTCCGATCCGGACAATCTGTTGGACGGCAGTCTCGTCGACGTGACGTTGATCATGCTCTACCGGATGCCGGCCAAGTCCTTTCCAGCAATCTTGCGAACCATCCACGAGTTCCACCCCAAGACTTCGATCGGTCTGGTGGTGGAGAATGCCGACGAGCTCGATCCGTCGATTGCCGGCTTCGTTGAAGAGCGGTTGATCCATGGCGTTCTGCCGTTGAACCTGAACCTGGACGTCTGCCTTGCGGCCATCGATTTACTGATGAAGGGAGGCGAGCACTTCCCAGCCGCCTTACTGCGACGGCTTTCGCCCGAGCCCTTCGCTGCGAGCAGTCTCTATGGCCGGCGGGCAGAGCTGTCCGGACCCGGTCCGACCGCAGGCGCAGGCCGACGCAAGCGCGATGCCGGGCCTGACGGATTGACGACCCGCGAAGTTCAGATCCTCGATCTGATCTGCAAGGGAACGCAAAACAAGATCATCGCGGATCGTCTTGGATTGTCGGAAAATACCGTCAAGGTTCATGTCCGCAACATCTACAAGAAGATGAACGTCCGCAACCGTACGGAGGCGGCGTCGCGTTACTTCACCAACGATGCGGCGGCCGAACGGGGTGGCGACACGCTTTCGTCGCGCTGGAAGAACTAGAGCGCCGTGCGTTCAAGTGAACGCACAAAGGACGCACCAGGACTTTAAATCTAAAGCATCTTTCCGCTTCAAGTGATTCCACTTGAGAGCGGGATGTTTTAGGCTCGGCCGCATCAGCCAAGCATTCCATTTCTGTGCCTCGACGCGGTCGAGAGCGCAGCTGATGGTGTTTGGCTGTCGTCTACGAGGCCCGTTTGCCGGGTTCCCTGTCTGTGGCGAAGCGTGGTCGCCAAGGCGGAACACGCGACCGGCACCCGCCGGCACCCGAATGTCGGTCTACTCCCCTGAGAATGGCAATGTTTCTAGAGCGATCCGATAGCCCTCTGTGATTTTTCAAAATGGTTAACAAGGTATTAGATGGATTATCTGCATTGGATTATAATGTAACTACTCGTGATTATTTTCTCGAATATCTTATTCTTATTTCAGATTACATTATATCAATCCTTATTGTTTTAGTTGACGCGCCAATGGTTATTTGATAATTAACTAATATTGAAATTGAAGATAAGTAGATTTTGGGATAAAAAGTAAAATTCTAGTTCTGTCGGGTTGTGCGTGAATTTGTAATAAAGAACAAATTCCTTATTATATTTCTATCGGCAGCCCGTCTCCAATCACCATAAGAAATGGTGTGTACAATAATTGGAGGTGCGTATGCGAAAGGTCGTTCCGGGGTCGTTGTCTGTCGTCGGGCAACGAGAATTTCTAAAGAAGATTTCAGGAATACCAAGGAGAATTCTAGTAACAGGTGGAGGCGGGTTTCTTGGCTCTCATATTTGCGAAAGACTTCTTTCTCTAGGTCATACGGTTATTTGTCTCGACAATTTTTCAACCGGACGGCGTGAAAACCTCTCTCATTTGGTGCAGAACCCGCATTTCCACATCATCGATCATGACGTTCGCAAACCCTATCTGATCGACGCCGACGTCATCTTCAACTTTGCCTCTCCCGCATCGCCGCCCGACTATCAGGCCGATCCGGTCGGCACTCTCATGACGAACGTCCTTGGCGCGCTGCATGCACTCGAAAATGCGCGCGCCACGGGCGCCACGGTCATCCAGTCCTCGACCTCGGAAGTCTACGGCGATCCGCTCCTCAGCCCGCAGCGCGAGGTCTATTTCGGCAACGTCAATCCGATCGGCCCGCGTGCCTGCTACGATGAAGGAAAACGGTCGGCCGAAACCCTGTTCTTCGACTACCACCGATCCCATCGGGTCAAGATCAAGGTCGCGCGCATCTTCAATACCTACGGTCCGCGCATGCGTCCGGACGATGGCAGGGTGATCTCCAATTTCGTCGTCCAGGCCCTGCTCGGCAAGGACCTGACCATCTATGGCGACGGGCAGCAGACCCGGTCCTTCTGCTATGTCAACGACCTGATTGACGGCTTTCTCCGGCTTTCGGTCTCGGCGGATGACTGCATCGGCCCGATCAACCTTGGCAATCCCGGCGAGTTCACCGTTCTCGAACTTGCGCAGATGGTGCGGTCTCTGACCGGGGCGCGCTCGCGCATCGTTCACCAGGCGGCGGCCGTCGACGATCCTCGCCAGCGCCGTCCCGATATCTCGCACGCGCTGACCGAGCTCGCCTGGGAGCCGAAGGTCATGCTGCGCGACGGGCTTGAGCGCACCATCGCCTACTTCGAGGAGCGCCTCAGCGCGGCCGATCGCGCAACGGCGGGAGAGGCGGTATGAGATGTCCCGCGTCGTACTCGTCACCGGCGGTGCCGGCTTCATAGGAAGCCACACCTGCAAACGCCTTGCCCAGCAGGGTTTCGTCCCCGTCGTCTATGACAACCTGTCGACGGGACATAGGGCCAACGTACGCTGGGGGCCTCTCGTTGAAGGGGATCTCGAGGATACGGAACGGCTGGCAACGGCCGTCCGGACGTTCCTGCCCGAATGCGTGATCCACTTTGCGGCTTCCGCCTATGTCGGGGAATCCGTCGAAGACCCGGGAAAATACTACCGCAACAACGTCGCAGGCAGCGTCGCGCTGCTCGAAGCCTGCCGCGCGACCGGGCTGGCACGCATCGTGTTTTCCAGCTCCTGCGCCACCTACGGCGTACCGCAGCGGCTTCCGATCACCGAGGATACGGAACAGTTTCCGATCAACCCCTATGGGCGCACGAAGCTGATGATGGAGCTGATGCTTGGCGACTATGCGCGCGCCTATGATTTCCGCTCCGTCGCGTTGCGCTATTTCAACGCCGCAGGCGCCGATCCGGAAGGACAGCTCACGGAACGGCACGATCCCGAGACGCATCTCATACCGCGTGCCCTGATGGCGGCGGTCGGCGGGATCGAAAGGCTCGATATCTTCGGCGACGACTATGCGACGCCGGACGGAACCTGCATTCGCGACTACATTCACGTGACCGACCTTGCCGACGCCCATGTCGCGGCCGTCAACTACCTGCGTGACGGCGGCGAGGTGCTGCGCGCCAATCTCGGCTCCGGACATGGAACCTCGATTCGAGAGGTTCTCGAAGCCATCGATCGCGTTACCGGGCGGCAGGTTCCCGTGCAGATGTTGCCGCGTCGCCCGGGAGATCCGCCCGTGCTCTATGCCGACACCAGCCGGGCACGGCAGCAACTGGGCTTCCGGCCGTCCTTCTCGGATATCGAAACCATCATCCGCACGGCGGCGCTGGGTTTCGGGCTGGAGGTGCGGCGATGAGCTGGGTAGCCACAGTCGATGGATTTCGGCGCTACGCCGATCTCGCGCGTGCGCGACACGTCAAGCCGCGTCTGACAACCCTCTTCTCCGGGCGCTTGCAGATACTGAACATGTTGGGCGTTACCGTGTGGTTCGCGGCCTTTACGTATTTCTGGCGGTGGTGGCTCGATCCGGCCCATGTTCTGGACTGGCCCTCCTATATCCTCATCACCGTCGTCGTCGGGTGGATCACCCTGCTGCCGGTCTATTTCATCGCGATCTTTTCCGGCGCGAAGGTGGCCACGGCGAGCACGGGTTCGGTGCCCCAGGGGCGGATCGCAATGGTCGTCACCAAGGCGCCGTCCGAGCCCTTTGCCGTTGTGCGCAAGACGTTGCAGGCGATGCTGGACCAGACCGGCTGCGATTTCGATGTGTGGCTGGCGGACGAAGACCCGTCCACGGAAACGGTTTCCTGGTGTGCGGCCCACGGGGTTTTCATCTCCACACGAAAGGGTATCGCCGAATATCATCGCGCCGCCTGGCCGCGGCGCACGCGCTGCAAGGAAGGAAACCTTGCCTATTTCTACGATCACCACGGCTATGACCGCTACGATTTCGTGGCGCAGTTCGACGCCGATCACGTGCCTAAGGCCACCTATCTCGTGGAGGTGCTGCGTCCCTTCAACGACCCGTCGGTCGGCTATGTCTCGGCGCCGAGCATATGCGACGCGAATGCCGCCACAAGCTGGTCGGCGCGCGGGCGGCTTTATGCGGAGGCGAGCCTGCATGGCTCCCTGCAGGTCGGCTACAACAACGGCTGGGCACCGCTCTGCATCGGTTCGCATTACGCCGTGCGGACAAAGGCCCTGAAACAGATCGGCGGACTGGGGCCGGAACTCGCCGAAGATCATTCGACGACGCTGATGATGAATGCCCATGGCTGGCGCGGCGTGCATGCCCATAACGCCATAGCCCATGGCGACGGGCCGGCGAACTTTGCCGATCTCGTGGTTCAGGAGTTCCAGTGGTCACGCAGCCTCGTCGCGATCCTGCTGAAATATTCGCCTTTGTATGTGCCGAAGCTGCGGCCGCGGCTGCAGTTCCAGTTCCTGTTTTCGCAGCTCTGGTACCCGCTGTTTTCGTGCTTCATGGCGCTGATGTTCCTGATGCCGATCGCGGCGCTGTTGATGGGGCGGGCCTTCGTTGACGTCGACTATCCCGATTTTCTGCTGCATTTCGTGCCCTTGTCGCTGGTCCTGGTCGTGCTCGCCTATTTCTGGCGTTCGACCGGTACGTTCCGGCCGCACGACGCGCGGGTGCTGAGTTGGGAGACGGTCCTGTTCCTGTTCGCGCGGTGGCCCTGGTCGCTGCTCGGCTGTCTGGCGGCGGTGCGCGATCATCTGACCGGCTCGTTCGTCGATTTTCGCATCACGCCGAAAGGTGGCGGCGCCGCGGCTCCCCTGCCGCTTCGGATACTGATGCCCTATCTCGTGCTTTCCCTGATGTCGGCGCTCGCCGTCTGGCTGATTTCCGATGCCGGAACGGCACGCGGCTTCTACGTCTTCGCCGAGATCAACGCCCTCGTCTATGCCGGGCTCGTGGTGGTGATCCATGTTCGACACGCCCGCGAGAACGGGCTGCCGCTTATGCCGCGTTCGACCGTGACCGCGATGACGGCCGGCTCTCTGGTGCTGGTTTCGGTGCTGTCGGCCCAATCGGCCGTGCGTCACGGCGCTGAGGCAACGGAGGCCCTGTCGCATGGCTTGGGTTTCGTGACCTTCACCGAGGCGAAATACACGGTCGCCGGCGCTGGACACGGTACGAAACTCAGGATCGTTCGCTTCCATTTGCAATGGAAAGGCTTTTCTCAGCCGCCCGAGAGCGGGGCGCGGATCGAACCGGGCGTATCGCGGGCCGCCTCTAACAATGCCGAGAGAAGCAGTGTCAGCGAAACGAACCGGGAAACCAAGACGACGAAGAAGGTCGGCCGCTACTATGTGCCGTCATGACGGCGGCGAGCAGTCGAGTGTGTAAATCTCCAATGTGAGGAGAAAGTGGATGAAGGGGTCGATAAAAGTCATGGTTCTGCCGCTGTTGCTGCCGGTTGCAGCCGCTGCGGTCTACTTGGGCGCCCAGCCGGTCAAGGCGAAGATGGAAGTCAAGCCGACGCCGCTCAGCGCTTACGAAGTCTATTCCCTCTACCGCAACAAGACCTGGCAATGGTCCACCGGCGGTGCACGCTTCACCGCACATGACCGCAAACTCGTGGCCTTTGTCGACAAGGGCAACGGCAACCGGTCCTTTGCCGAAGGCAATTGGTATGTCAGCGATCTCGGCATGATGTGCATGCAGGCCATCTGGACCACCGCGGCCGAAGCCGGCGATGCCCGGACCTGCTTCGGCCACGCCAAGATCGGCGACACGATCTATCAGCGGAAGGTGCCAAACGGCGAATGGTATGTCTTCAAGCATGCAAAACCCAAGCCCAATGACGCCTACTACAGCCTCGTCGCCCAGGACGACATCACAGCAAAGGCGTTGCGTCTCAAGGAACAGTTCCTGGCCAAAAAATAGACGCAGCAGGAGGATGAAATGAAACGCAAATTGGCATTCGCCCTATGCACTGCCCTGGCCCTGCAACTGGACTTCGGCAGCTTGGTATCCGCGTTGGCGCAGGAACAAGCCAATCCTGCGGGCAATGCCGGTCAGACCCAGACCATGATCGACAAACGTCCCGTCATGCACCCTGGCGGAACGAAATTCGGTGCCTACGACCCGCATGGCGATTTCGGCGCCCAAGGCGATGTGACGACCGAAGCTCTGTTCCTGCCCTGGGAGGACGTCGATCTCGCATCCTTGCGCACCGCTGACGAGTATGCCCTTCAGCGGGGTCGCAATCTGCTGATCACGATCGAGCCCTGGTCCTGGTCGCTCGACTGGAAACTGACGCCGGCGCAGCTCCGCGACCGGATGCTCAGAGGCGAATACGACGCCAACATGGAGGCGATCGCCGACATGATCGCCGAGCTGAAGAGCCCGGTCATCGTGCGCTGGGGTCAGGAGATGGAAGACACGTCCGGACGGTTCTCCTGGGCTGGCTGGGCGCCACAGGACTGGATCAAGGCCTACAAGCAGGCGATGGACATCGTGCGCAAGAAGGCGCCGAAGGCGCAGATCATGTGGTCGCCGAAGGGGTTGCCGAACCTCGATGCCTATTATCCTGGCGACGATTACGTCGACCTCGTTGGGCTGTCTGTCTTCGGGCTCGAACCGTTCGATCAGATCGAATACGGCGCGCCGCGGACGTTTACGCAGGCCTTGAAGCCCGGCTACGACCTGGTGGCCAAGTACAACAAGCCGATCTGGGTCGCCGAGCTCGGATGGGAAGGCAGCCCGGTCTACATGCAGCCCTGGATGAACGCCGCGACGAAGCCGGACCCGCAGTTCCCGAACCTGGCCGAAGTCGTCTACTTCAACGACCGTGACGTCATCGAGTGGCCGCACGATCTCGGCCGGCCGAACTGGCGCGTGGTCAACCAGACAACGAACTGACATTGCCGGCAGTAGCGCGCTCTGAACGGGCGCGCGAGAAAGCTCAAGCATCTCGTTTGGCTGGATGCCCTTACTTGCAGAAAAGCCCCTCGCTTGAGGCGAGAGGCTCGAGTTAGACGTGCCGGCGTTGTCGGCTGCGATTTACTCGGCCGCCTGCGGCCCCAGTTCGCCGCGACGGATCTGGTCGGCTTCGATCGATTCGAACAGGGCGCGGAAATTGCCCTCGCCGAAGCCTTCGTCGCCCTTGCGCTGGATGAACTCGAAGAAGATCGGGCCGATCACTGTCTTCGAGAAGATCTGCAGCAGGATCTTCGTCATGCCGCCGTTCACCACACCTTCGCCGTCGATGAGGATGCCGTGCTTCTTCATCCGGTCGATCGGTTCGTCATGGCCGTGAACACGGTCATGCGACATGTCGTAATAGGTCTCCGGCGGGCCGGGCATGAACTTCAGGCCATTGGCGGCCAGCTTATCCGTGGCGTCGTAGATGCCTTCGGTGCCGACGGCGATGTGCTGGATGCCTTCGCCCTTGTACTTGCGCAGGTATTCCTCGATCTGGCTGGTGTCGTCCTTGGACTCGTTCAAGGGAATGCGGATCTTGCCGCAGGCCGAGGTGATCGCGCGGCTGACGAGACCGGTGATGCGGCCGTCGATGTCGAAGAAGTGGATCTGGGTGAAATTGAACAGTTCGCGGTAGAAGGCCCACCACTTGTCCATGTTGCCGCGATAGACGTTGTGCGTCAGGTGGTCGAGATAGTAGAAGCCGACGCCTTCGGGCCTCGGGTTGCGTTCGCCGGTCCACTCGAACTCGGCTTCATAGGTCGAGCCCTTGGCGCCGTAGGTGTCGACGAAATAGAGCAGCGAACCGCCGATGCCGACAATCGCCGGAACATCGAGGCACTTGTCCTTGCCTTCGTAGGGGATCGCGCCCTTCGAGACCGCATGGTCGAAGGCGTGCTTTGCGTTGACGACGCGCCAGGCCATCGACGGGGCGCAGGGGCCGTGCTCATCGACGAAGCGCATGGCATGCGAGCCGGGCTCGGCGTTCAGAATGTAGTTGATGTCGCCCTGCCGCCAGACCGTGATGTTCTTGGTCTTGTGCTTGGCAACCGGGCTGTAGCCCATACGAGCAAAAAGCTCGGCGAGCTTCTCCGGTTCCGGATGGGCGAATTCGACGAATTCGAAGCCGTCGGTGCCAGCGGGGTTTTCAGCCGTAATCGTTGCCGGCGGGGCGTCATGCGGGAAGGGGCCCATCGGAAGTCTCCTCTTATTCTTCCAAACTTTGCTGGAGTATGACGCAAACCCCATGCATGATGCTTGTATTCTTGCGCGATTTCAGCAGGATGCTGCACGAAACATGCAAAATACTGTATTAGGGTGCACGAATGGAGCAGTTGGACGGCTTCGATCTCAAGATCCTCAGCGAATTGCAGCGCGACGGACATCTGACCAATAACGAGCTGTCGGAACGCATCGCGCTTTCGCCGTCACAATGCTCACGGCGGCGTACCCGGCTCGAAGCCGAAGGCTACATCACCGGCTATCAGGCGCAGATCGACCGGCAGAAGCTCGGCCTCGATCTGATGGTGGTGATCTCGGTGACGCTCGCAACCCACAACCGCGACAATGCCAAGCGCTTCGGCAAGCTCGTCTCCAGCCTGCCGGAGGTGCTGGAAGCCTACGCGCTGACCGGCGAAATGGACTACCACCTGCGCGTGGTAACGCCTGACCTCGCGGGGCTCTCGCGCTTCGTCAACGACGTGCTTTTGCCACATGACAGCGTGCAGCACGTGAAAACGTCGATCGTGCTCGAAACGCTGAAGAGTTTTGAAGGTGTGCCCATTCCGGAGCGGATGAAGGGCTGACGTTTCACCCCTCGCGGCGGGGTTTCTCCACCTTGCCGATGGCCCGCTCGATCGCCTCGAGACCAGCCGTCAGCGCCTGCATTCCTGAGGCCCCCACCAAAGCGTCGAGTTCAGCCTGGTAGTTGACCGCAAGCGCCGTCAATTCGACATAGGCACGCAGGCCCGCCTTCGTCAGCTGCAGATGTTCGAGGCGGCGATCGCCTTCGTTTTCATTGCGCGTCAGCCAGCGCCGCTCTTCGAGTGCTGCGACCGCGCGGCTCACCTTGGTCTTGTGCATGGCGGAATGCGCGCCCACTTCCGTTGCCGTCATTGGACGGCGGGTGCTGCCGAGGGCTGCCAACGTTCGCCATTCCGGGCGAGTGAGCTGGTAGCGCGCCTTGTATTGTGCGGCAAAACGTAGGGCGACGAATTCGGCCGCGCGGTTCAGTCGGTAGGGCAGGAAGGCATTGAGCTCGAAGCCGTCGGCGGCCATCGGTGTTTCCTTGATAGTTACAAAATCGATAGTTACGATTGCAACTAATATGCCGAAGGCGAGGCTCGCGTCCACCATGGATGGGCCGTTGCGGACGGTGTTTGGGATTGCGCTGGCCCCGCTGCGAAAGCTGGAGGCGGACGCTCAAGGAGGAGGATAGAACCATGCTCGACAAGGCAGGAAAACAGGCCGAGGCACCGGTAAAGGCAGGCGAAGCGCTTGGCTACATGCCCGGCTTCGGTAATGATTTCGAGACCGAGAGCCTGCCGGGAGCTCTACCGCAGGGCCAGAACAGTCCGCAGAAATGCGCCTACGGGCTCTATGCCGAGCAGCTCTCCGGTTCGCCCTTCACCGCGCCGCGCGGCACCAATGAGCGCTCCTGGCTCTACCGCATCCGCCCGAGCGTTCGCCACACCGGCCGTTTCAGCAAGATCGACTATCCGCACTGGAAGACGGCGCCGCATGTGGCCGAGCATTCACTGGCGCTCGGTCAATTGCGCTGGAACCCGTTGCCGGTGCCGACGGAAAAGCTGAACTTCCTTGAGGGCATTCGCACCATGACGACGGCGGGCGACGCGCCGACTCAAACCGGCATGGCGGCCCATGCCTACGCCTTCAACGCCGACATGGTGGACGACTATTTCTTCAACGCCGATGGCGAACTCCTCATCGTTCCGGAGTCCGGCTCGATTCAGGTCTTCACCGAACTCGGCAAGATGGACGTCGAGCCTTCGGAAATCTGCATCGTGCCGCGCGGCACCATGTTCAAGGTCACGCGGCTCGGCGATGAAAAGGTCTGGCGCGGCTATATCTGCGAGAACTACGGCGCCAAGTTCACATTGCCGGACCGCGGCCCGATCGGCGCCAACTGCCTCGCCAATCCGCGCGATTTCAAGACGCCGGTCGCCGCCTTCGAGGAAAAGGAGACGCCCTGCCGCGTGCATGTGAAGTGGTGCGGCGGCTTCCATGTGACCGAGATCGGCCATTCACCGCTCGACGTCGTCGCCTGGCACGGCAACTACGCGCCCTACAAGTATGACCTCAAGACCTACTCGCCGGTCGGCGCGATCCTCTTCGACCATCCGGATCCGTCGATCTTCACGGTGCTGACGGCGCCCTCGGGCGAGGAGGGCACGGCGAACATCGATTTCGTCATCTTCCCGCCGCGCTGGCTGGTCGCCGAACACACCTTCCGGCCGCCCTGGTATCACCGCAACATCATGAGCGAATTCATGGGGCTGATCTATGGCCGCTATGACGCCAAGGAAGAGGGCTTCGTGCCCGGCGGCATGAGCCTGCACAACATGATGTTGGCACACGGGCCGGATGCGTCGGGCTACGACAAGGCGACAAACAGTGAGTTGAAACCGGTGAAGCTCGACCATACGATGGCCTTCATGTTCGAGACCCGCTTCCCGCAGCAGCTGACCCGCTACGCCGCCGAACTGGAGACGTTGCAGGACAACTACATCGACTGCTGGACGGATCTCAAGAAGCGCTTCAACGGGACGCCGGAAGGCGATTGGTCTTGAGTTCACGCCTCGTTTTGCTTGGCAGCAAGGGTGGTCCGGCGATTCGGCCGGGCGGCCCGTGGCCGACCTCGTCATTGCTTCAAATCGGCGGCCGTTCGATCGTCGTCGATTGCGGTCTCGGCGTCACCCGCGGAGTGACGGATGCCGGGGTGCCGCTGAAGGCGTTGGACCTTATCGTCATCACCCATCTGCATTCGGACCATGTGCTGGAGCTCGGGCCGCTGATCCATACGGCCTGGACCGCGGGGCTCGCCAATCCCGTGCGCGTCTTCGGCCCGGCCGGGACATGCGCCTATTGGCAGGGCTTCCTTCAGGCAATGGCCTTCGATATCGATATTCGCATTGTTGACGAAGGCCGGCCGGATCTGCGCGCTCTTGTAGACGTCGTCGAGTTTTCCGAGGGCGCGGTCTTTTCGGAGAACGGCCTGACCTTGTCGGCGCTGCGCGTCGATCATCCGCCGGTCACCGACTGTTTCGCGCTGCGGTTCGATCATGCGGAGGGCTCGGTCGTCTTTTCCGCCGATACGGCCTATTTCCCGCCGCTCGCAGAATTTGCAAGGGGTGCGGACATTCTCGTGCACGAAGCGATGCTCGCCGAAGGCGTCGACCGGCTGGTGGCGCGCACCGGCAACGGCGCGCGATTGAAGGAGCACCTGCTTGCCAGCCACACATTCGCCCAACAGGCGGCCGCGATCGCAACGGCCGCCAGCGTCGGTCGGCTGGTGCTACACCACCTCATTCCTGCCGATGATCCCGAGATAACGGAAGGCCATTGGATTGCGGCGACCCGCAAAAACTGGGCGGGCGCCTTGACGATCGCCGCCGACGGCCTTGTTGTGAGACTTGCGGACGATTCGTCCGCTTAAAACAATTCCGCGAAGGCCGCGAAGCGGTCTTCGGTCCGGAACAATGAGAAGATTGAGAGGGAGGACTGCATGAAACTGGCGACACTCAAGGACGGTTCGCGCGACGGAAAGCTCGTGGTCGTCTCTCGCGATCTGACCCGCTGCTCGGAAGTCGGGCATATCGCCCGCACGCTGCAGGCAGCGCTCGACGACTGGGAACACGCAGGGCCGCGGCTCGCGCGCGTGGCCGAGGGGATCGAGACCGGCTCGCAGCCCACGATCCGGTTCCACGAACACGATGCCCTGTCGCCGTTGCCGCGCGCTTACCAATGGGCCGATGGCTCGGCCTACGTCAATCACGTCGAACTGGTCCGCAAGGCTCGCAATGCCGATATGCCGGCGAGTTTCTGGACCGACCCGCTGATGTATCAGGGCGGCTCCGACAGTTTCATCGCGCCGCGCGATCCGATCCCGCTTGCCGATGAAAGCTGGGGCGTGGACATGGAAGGCGAAGTTGCCGTCATCGTCGACGATGTGCCGATGGCGGCTTCGATCGAAGAGGCGCGGGCGGCAATCCGCCTGGTGATGCTCGTCAACGACGTGTCGCTGCGCGGCCTCATCCCGGCGGAGCTTGCCAAGGGCTTTGGCTTCTTCCAGTCGAAACCGTCTTCCGCCTTTTCGCCGGTCGCCGTTTCCCCGGATGAACTGGGCGACGCCTGGGACGGTGGTAAGCTGCATCTGCCGCTCTGCGTCGACCTCAACGGCAAGCCCTTCGGCCGCGCCAATGCCGGCATCGACATGACCTTCGATTTCGCCCAACTGGTCGCCCATGCGGCCAAGACCCGGCCGCTCGCCGCCGGTACGATCATCGGCTCGGGCACCGTCTCCAACAAGCTCGACGGCGGACCGGGCAAGCCGGTCGCCGAGGGCGGTGCCGGTTACTCCTGCATCGCGGAACTGCGCATGATCGAAACCATCGTCGGTGGTGCGGCGAAGACGCATTTCCTGAGGGTCGGTGACATCGTGCGTATCGAGATGAAGGACAAGGCGGGTCATTCGATCTTTGGCGCGATCGAACAGACCATCGAAGCCTACAACAAGGCCTAAACGGCTGAACGACAAGAACGGGCAAAGGCATGAGCGAGACCGTCCTTTACGATTATTGGCGTTCGTCGGCGAGCTATCGGGTGCGTATCGCGCTCAACAGTCTCGGCGAAAGCTATCGTTCGGTGCCGGTCGATCTGCTCGCCAAGGCGCACAAAGCGCCGGAGCATCTGGCGCGCAATCCGCAGGGCCTCGTGCCCGTTCTCGAGATTGATGGCGAGCGCTTCACGCAATCGCTCGCCATCATCGAATATCTCGCTGAGACACGCAGCAATGCCGGTTTCCTGCCTGAGGATGCCGTCGGGCGCCAGCGGGTGCGCATGCTCTCCTACGCGATCGCGATGGACATCCATCCCGTCTGCAATCTCGGCGTCATCTCCCATGTCATGGCCAATGCCGAGGACGGCGAGGCGGCGCGGCGCAGCTGGATGCGCAAGTTCATCGGCGAGGGACTTGCCGCCTTCGAACAGCTGCTCGACCATCCCGCAACCGGCCGGTTCTGCCATGGCGACAGCCCGTCGATGGCGGATTTCTGCCTCGTGCCGCAGGTCTACAATGCCCGCCGCTGGGAGGTGGATCTCAGCGCTTGCCCACGGCTTGTCGCGATCGATCAGAATTGTTCGGAGATCGAGGCATTCGCCCGCGCTCACCCGGATCGCACGCCGCGCTGACCGGTGCGGTTGTCCGTTCCGTCCTTCCTTCAGACATCATCTGACTGAACCTGCCTTGTGCTGACCCGCCGGTCTGGCCGGTTCCGTCAAAAGGATGTCGCGAATGGATCGACGGCGGGGCCAAGGCCGCGCTAGTTTTTGTGTGACTGGCCGTATAAGGGGGGCCGGAAAAACCTCTGGAGCGAGAGACATACCGATGAAAAGCTATGTGCTGAACGTCAGCTGCAAGACCACCCGTGGCATCGTTGCCGCCATCACCGGCTATCTCGCCGAAAAGGGCTGTTACATTTCAGACAGTTCGCAGTTCGACGATCTCGAAACCGGGCTGTTCTTCATGCGCCTCACCTTCATCAGCCAGGAAGGCGCGACGCTCGACGAGCTGAAAGCGGGCTTCGAGCCGGTGGTCAAGCGCTTCGACATGAATGCGGAAATCCGTGACAGCGAAGAGCGCATGAAGGTGCTCCTGATGGTGTCGCGTTTCGGCCATTGCCTCAACGACCTGCTCTATCGCTGGAAGATCGGCGCGCTGCCGATCGATATCGTCGGTGTCGTCTCCAACCACTTCGACTATCAGAAGGTGGTGGTCAACCACGACATTCCCTTCCACTACATCAAGGTGACGAAGGAGAACAAGCCGAAGGCGGAAGCGCAGCTGCTGGAACTCGTCGAACAGACCGGCGCCGACCTGATCGTGCTCGCACGCTACATGCAGGTCCTGTCGGATGCGCTCTGCAAGAAGATGTCGGGCCGCATCATCAACATCCACCACTCCTTCCTGCCGTCGTTCAAGGGCGCCAATCCCTACAAGCAGGCCTATGAGCGCGGCGTGAAGCTGATTGGTGCTACGGCGCATTATGTTACCGCCGACCTCGACGAGGGCCCGATCATCGAGCAGGACATCGCCCGCATCACCCACGCCCAGAGTGCCGAAGACTATGTTTCGATCGGCCGCGACGTCGAAAGCCAGGTGCTGGCGCGTGCGGTACACGCCCATATCCACAACCGCTGCTTCATCAACGGCAACCGCGTCGTCGTCTTCCCGCCGAGCCCGGGTTCCTACGCTTCCGAGCGCATGGGCTGAGGGATGGGAGGTCCGGCCCTCTCGCCGCCAAGCGGGCGAGAGGCTCGGGGGACAAATCGTCCGCTGAAAATGAGAAGCGCCGCCCGTTTCGACCGGCGGCGCTCAAAACCTACTGCAACAGTTCCAGCCCGACTGCCGTCGCCTCGCCGCCGCCGATGCAGAGCGAGGCAATGCCGCGTTTGACGCCCTTGGCGCGCATGGCGTGCAAGAGCGTCACGATGATGCGAGCGCCCGAGGCGCCGATCGGATGGCCGAGCGCGCAGGCGCCGCCATTGATGTTGACGATATCGTCGGAAAGGCCGAGATCACGGATCGCGGCCATCGCCACCACGGCGAAGGCCTCGTTGATTTCGTAGAGGCCGACGCTGCCCTTCTCCCAGGCGAGCTTGGCCATCAGCTTGTCGATCGCACCGATCGGAGCGGTGGTAAACCAGGCCGGTTCCTGCGCATGGCCGGCGTGACCCGCGACGATGGCAAGCGGCGTCAGCCCCCGCTTTTCCGCCTCGCTCGCCCGCATTAAGATCAGCGCCGCTGCACCGTCGGAGATCGACGACGAATTGGCCGCCGTCACGCTACCGCCGTCGCGGAAGGCGGCTTTCAGCTTCGGGATCTTTGCCGGATCCGATTTGGTCGGCTGCTCGTCGCGATCAAGGTTGGCGGTCTGCCGCTTTCCAGCGCCGCTGACCGCCACTATTTCCTCGGCAAAGGAACCATCCTCAGCCGCCCGGTTGGCGCGCTCCAGCGAGCGAAGCGCAAAGGCGTCCTGATCGGTGCGCGAGAACTGGTAGTGTTCGGCCGTATCCTCGGCATAGGTGCCCATCAGACGGCCGGAATAGGCGTCTTCGAGGCCGTCGAGGAACATATGGTCCTTGACCTCACCATGCCCCAGGCGGAAACCGCCGCGCGCCTTCGGCAACAAATAGGGGGCGTTGGTCATCGACTCCATGCCGCCGACGGCAAGTACCGATGCACTGCCCGACAGCAATGCATCATGGCCGAGCATCAGCGCCTTCATGCCGGAGCCGCAGACCTTGGAGATGGTCGTCGACGGCGTTTCCTTGCCGAGGCCTGCGCCGAGGGCTGCCTGGCGCGCCGGGTTCTGGCCGATGCCGGCCGGCAGCACATTGCCCATCAGCACCTCGTCGACAGCTTCAAGGCCGGCGCGACCAAGTGCTGCCTTCAGCGCGATGGCGCCGATTTCCGGCGCCGTCAAATCCTTGAGGCTGCCCTGAAAGGCACCCATCGGGGTGCGGGCCGCCGAAACGATGACGATCGGGTCAATTCTGCTCATGTCATTCTCCCATACGGCAAGAGGCAATGGTTAGCGCGAGCGGGTGCAGCGAATTTCCTTCTCCCCGCAGGCGGGGAGAAGGTGGCCGGCAGGCCGGATGAGGGGCGTTTGCTCCCGGACCTGCCAGCGGCGTCAGATATGCAGCGCGTGCCCGAGCGCCTTCAACGCGGACTCCTGAAACGCTTCCGATTGTGTCGGGTGGGCATGGATCGTGCCGGCGATGTCTTCGAGGCGAGCGCCCATCTCAATCGCCAGGCTGAAGCTTGCCGAGAGTTCCGAGACGCCGTGTCCGACCGCCTGGATGCCGAGCACCAGGTGGTTGTCGGCACGGGCAACGATGCGCACGAAGCCGTCTTCCGCAAGCGTCGTCATCGCCCGGCCGTTCGCCTGGAAGGGGAACTGGCCGATCTTGATCTCGATGCCGCTTGCGCGCGCCTCGTCGGGTGAGAGCCCTGAAGTGACGATCTCGGGATCGGTGAAGCAGACGGCGGGGATGCAGCGCTTGTCCCAACTGCGCTTGTGGCCGGCGACGATCTCCGCCACCATTTCGCCTTGCGCCATGGCGCGGTGCGCCAGCATCGGCTCGCCGGTGACGTCGCCGATCGCGTAGATGCCGCGCATCGAGGTGCGGCACTGGTCGTCGATGCGGATGAAGCGGCCGGTGCGGTCGAGGTCGATCTCCTCCAGGCCGAAGCCGTCGGTCACCGGCTTGCGGCCGACGGTGACGAGCACCTTTTCGGCGGCGACATCGATGGCGCGACCGTTGTGCTCGGCATGCAGGCTGCCGGTCTCGGCGGAGTAGCTCTTGGCAACCGTCTGGGTGAAGACTTCGATGCCGAGCTCGCCGAGGCGCTTGCCGATCGGCTTCGTCAGATCCGCGTCGTACTGCGGCAGGATGCGTGTCAGCGCCTCGACGATGGTGACATGGCTGCCGAGCTTGGCGAAGGCGGTGCCGAGTTCCAGACCGATATAGCCGCCGCCGATGACGGCGAGGCTCTTCGGCACGCTCTTCAGCGACAGGGCTTCCGTCGAAGAAATGATCGGCCCGCCGAAGGGCAGGTCCGGAAGCTCGACCGGCGCCGAGCCGGTGGCAATCACGATCGCTTCGGCGCGGATGCGCTGCAGCCCGATTTCGGTCTCGACATCGACGGTTTTGCCGTCGACGAAGCGGGCGGCGCCGATCACGGCCTTGACGCCGGCCTTCTTCAGAAGCCCGGTGACGCCGCCGTTCAGCCGGCCGACGATGCCGTCCTTCCAGGCGACGGTATGGGCGAGGTCGATCGACGGATTGGCGAGTGAAAGGCCGAGCGGGTTACGGCCAGAGGCCGCCGCGCGCAGCTTGTGAAACTCTTCGGCGGCGTGGATCAGGGCCTTGGAGGGAATGCAGCCGACATTGAGGCAGGTGCCGCCGGCCCTGGCCTTTTCGACGATCACCGTGTCGATGCCGAGCTGGCCGGCGCGGATGGCTGCGATGTAGCCGCCGGGGCCGGCGCCGATCACGAGCAGCTTGCAGGAAATTTCCTTCATGATCGCCTCAGGCCTCCACGAAAATAAGCGCCGGCGTTTCGAGCAGGGTCTTCAGCCGCTGCACGAAGACGGCCGCATCCCAGCCGTCGATGACGCGGTGATCGAAGCTCGAGGACAGGTTCATGATCTTGCGCGGCACGAACTGCGTGCCGTCCCAGACCGGCCTGATCGCAAGCTTGTTGACGCCGACGATCGCCACTTCCGGATGGTTGATGACCGGGGTGGTGACGATGCCGCCGAGCGCGCCGAGCGACGAGATGGTGATCGTCGACCCGGTCAACTCGTCGCGGGTGGCCGTGCCGGTGCGGGCCGCTTCCGCCAGGCGGTTGAGTTCGGTGGCGCAATCCCAGATGCCGCGTGCCTCGGCATGGCGCACGACCGGGACGGTGAGGCCGGCGGGTGTCTGGGTGGCGATGCCGATGTGGACGGCGTGATGGCGGTGGATGATGCCGGGACCGTCGTCGAAGATCGCGTTGACGGCGGGCTGATCGGCAATGGTGCGGACCAGCGCGCGCATCAGATAGGGCAGGATCGTCAGCTTCGGCTGGTCCGGCTTGCGGTCGCGGTTCATCGTCGTCCGCAAGTCCTCGAGCGCTGTCATATCCACTTCTTCCACATAGGTGATGTGGGGAATGCGCGAGGTCGAAAGCGACATCTTCTCGGCGATGCGGCGGCGAAGGCCCGTCACCTTGATTTCATCGACCGCGGTCTTGCGCTGCAGGCCTGCTGGCGCCAGTACCGGCTGGGCGCCGCGGGCGATGAACTGGTCGAGATCGTCATGGGTGATGCGGCCGGCCGGACCGGTGCCGGTCACTTGGCGCAGATCGACGCCGCTTTCCTTGGCGCGCAAACGCACGGCCGGCGAGGCCAGTGCTTTTTCCAGCCGCTCGCCGGTCGCGTGGCCATTCGCGATCGGTGCCTTCGCCTCGACTTTGACGGGTTGCGTAGGCTTGGCGACAGGGGCAGGCGCTTCGGCCTTTACGGCAGGTTTCTCTTCCGCCTTGGCGGCCGGCTTGTCGTCAGCGGGTGCCGCTGCTCCACCTTCGCCGGTGATTTCGATGCGCACCAGCGGCGCCTTCACCGCGACGGTGTCACCCACTTCGGCACCGAGCCAGAGCACGGTGCCGGTGACGGGCGAGGGGATTTCGACGGTCGCCTTGTCGGTCATGACGGCGGCGAGCACCATGTCCTCGCGCACGGGGTCGCCAGGCTTCACGTGCCATTCCACGAGTTCGGCCTCGGCCACGCCTTCGCCGACATCGGGCATCTTGATTACGAATTCGCCCATCTCAGGCCTCCATCACTTCGACGAGCGCGCGTCCGACGCGCGCGGGGCCGGGGAAATAGTCCCATTCCTGGGCGTGCGGGTAGGGCGTGTCCCAGCCCGCAACGCGCACGACGGGCGCTTCGAGATGGTAGAAGCAATGCTCCTGGACGAGCGAGGCCACTTCGCCGCCGAAGCCTGACGTGAGCGTGGCCTCATGCACGACGACGCAGCGACCGGTCTTTTCCACCGACTTCACGATCGTATCGAGATCGAGTGGCAGCAGGCTGCGCAGGTCGATCACCTCGGCGTCGATGCCGGTTTCCTCGGCCGCTGCGAGCGCCACGTGCACCATGGTGCCATAGGCGACGACGGTGACGGCGGAGCCCTGACGGCGGATCTCCGCCTTGCCGATCGGGATGGTGTAATGGCCTTCGGGTACCTCGCCGAGATCGTGTTTCGACCACGGGATGACCGGCCGGTCGTGATGACCGTCGAAGGGGCCGTTGTAGAGCCGTTTCGGCTCCAGGAACATCACCGGATCGGGATCTTCGATCGAGGCGATCAGCAGGCCCTTGGCGTCATAGGGATTGGAGGGCACCACGACTTTCAGACCGCAGACATGGGTGAAGAGCGCTTCCGGGCTCTGGCTGTGGGTCTGGCCGCCGAAGATGCCGCCGCCGGTCGGCATGCGCAAGACGATCGGGCAGGTGAAATCGCCGTTGGAACGGTAGCGGATGCGAGCCGCTTCCTGTGTGATCTGGTCGTAGGCCGGGTACATGTAGTCGGCGAACTGGATCTCGACGCAGGGCTTCAAGCCATAGGCCGCCATGCCGATCGCCGTGCCGACGATGCCGCTTTCGCTGATCGGCGCGTCGAAACAGCGGGTCTTGCCGTATTTCGCCTGGAGCCCTTGCGTGCAGCGGAAGACGCCGCCGAAATAGCCGACGTCCTCGCCGAAGACGACGACATTGTCGTCGCGCTCCATGGAGACGTCCATGGCGCTGCGCACGGCTTCGATCATTGTCATTCTGGCCATGTCAGTATCCTGCCTTCTGCCGCTGGCGGCGAATGTGCGGCGGCATCTCGGCATAGACGCCCTCGAAGATGTCGCGCACCGACGGCTTGCCGCCGGCATGCAAGGTGCCGTGGCCTTCGGCCTGTTTCTGCGCCTGGATTACCGCATCGACGATTTCGGCTTCCGCCTGGGTGTGGCGCTCTTCGGACCAGGCGCCGCGCAGGATCAGGTGCTTTTTCAGCCGAAGGACGGGATCGCCGAGCGGCCAGGCCTCCGATTCCGTCTTCGGTCGGTAGGCGCTCGGGTCGTCGGAGGTCGAATGCGCGCCGACGCGATAGGTGACGTATTCGATCAGCGTCGGCCCGAGATTGCGCCGGGCGCGTTCGGCCGCCCATTTGGCGACGGCGTAAACGGCGAGGTAGTCGTTGCCGTCGACGCGCAGCGCCGGGATGCCGAAGCCGAGGCCGCGGGCGGCAAAGGTTCCGGAGCCGCCGCGCGCGATGCCCTGGAAGGTGGAGATCGCCCACTGATTGTTGACGATGTTGAGGATGACAGGCGCCTTGTAGGTGGAGGCGAAGACCAGCGCCGAGTGGAAGTCCGATTCCGCCGTCGAGCCGTCACCGATCCAGGCCGCGGCGATCTTGGTGTCGCGCTTGATCGCGGACGCCATCGCCCAGCCGACGGCCTGCACATATTGCGTTGCGAGGTTGCCGGAGATGGTGAAGAAGCCATGCTCCTTGGAGGAATACATGATCGGCAGCTGCCGGCCGCGCAAGGGATCGCTCTCGTTCGAGAAGATCTGGTTCATCATCTCGACCATGGGATAGCCGTCGGCGATCAGAAGACCCGCCTGGCGATAGGTCGGGAAGTTCATGTCGCCCTTCACCAACGCCTTGCGGAAGGCGCAGCTGACGGCCTCTTCGCCCAGGTGCTGCATGTAGAAAGAGGTCTTGCCCTGGCGCTGTGCCATCACCATGCGCGCATCGAAGGCGCGCAGTGTCATCATGTGCTTGAGGCCGGCGAGCAGTTCGTCGTCGGACAACAGCCCGGCCCAGGGGCCGACCGCTTCGCCGTCACGGTTCAAGACGCGAATGATCGAATAGGCGAGATCGCGCATCTCTTCCGGCGCGACGTCCACCTCCGGACGCGGAACGGAGCCGGCCTTCGGGATCTTGACGTTGGAGAAATCCGGCTGGCCGCCGGGCCGAACGGCGGGTTCGGGGACATGCAGGCTAAGTCGATCGAGATCGCTCATGCGTTTTCCGGCCTCCTCCGGAGTGCGCAGCGCACCAATTCGAGAGCGGGAAAACGGTAGGCTTGACGTATCAGGGGAACGTGCCTTCCGACCTCACAAGGCTCCTCCGCCCGAGGTCTGCACAGACTCCTCCTTAAGCCCCGTTCTCCCGACGGGAATGCTCACAGACTGCCACGAGTTCCGGGGCTAATGAAGGTCTTTCGGCATCGAGGGGTGGGCTGGAGCGAAGAAAGATAGAATCCTGCCGGGAGTGCGCTCACGCGTTGTGTTGCGCATGGCCTTGCCGGTCGCTGCTTGTAATTTTCTTTCGCGGGCGTTTCGCCGTACGGCGATCAAACCGGCGGGGCGATCGTAATCGGCGTCCCGTCGAGGAAGCGCGAGAGCCGGAATGGGGTGGGGTCGACGACCGGTTTATCTCCGGTCACGAGATCCGCAACGAGATGCCCGGCGCCCGGTCCGATGCCGAAACCGTGGCCCGAAAATCCGGTCGCGATGATCAGTCCTGGAACGCCTTCTGCCGCTGAAATCACCGGAACGGCATCCGGCGTCACGTCGATCAGGCCGGCCCAGATCTGCTGCACCTTGGCCTCACGCAGAAACGGGAAGGCTTTTGCGGCGGCGTCGAGAGCATGAAGTGCGCGGCGGGAATCCGGGTTGGGATCGAGCACGCGGTGGCGCTCGAAGGCGCCCGGGCGATCGAGCGGGACGGCGCCGATTTGGAACAGCTCGTTCCAGCTCTGGGCGCTGAGACCCACCTGCACCGCCTCGCCTTCCGCCTTTCGCGCCGGCTGGAAATCGCGGAAGAACGCGAAGCTGTCGGGCACGATCGCGTGCAGATTGGCCGCGCCATCGGCAATCGTGTAGCCGCCGTCGAACCGCTTGCGGTAGGCGTAAGTTGCGGTTGCTCCGGCGCCTTCCGGTCCCCCGGAAGCCGGGCCGGTTCTCAAGACCGTGTTGCGCACTTTCAGTTGCGGCAGGCGGATGCCGAGGCTCTTGAGGAACAGTCGCGACCAAGCACCGCCGGCGACGACGACCATCGAAGTTTCGATGCGCCCCTTCTCGGTCACAACAGCGGAGATCCGCCCGCCTGCCCGCTCGACGCCGCGCACGGCGCAGCCCGTGAAGATGCGTGCCCCGGCGCGGCGAGCACCGGCGACGATCGCGGGCACGACCTTTTGCGGTTCTGCCCGGCCGTCGCTTGGGGTGAAGAGCGCACCTTCATAGCGAAGGGCGGCGCCCGGCATTGCCGCCGCGGTCGCATCGGCGCCAAGCTGCCGACTGTCGACGCCATAGGGTTTGGCCATCGCGAGCCAGGCATCGCGGTTGGCGGCATCACGTTCATTCTCGGAGATGTAGAGAATGCCGCTGCGGCGAAAGCCGGTTTCGCTGCCGACACGGGCGTCGAGTGTATCCCAGATCTTCAACGCCTCGATCGCCAGCGGGATCTCGCGCTCGTCGCGGCCCATGACCCGCACCCAGCCCCAGTTGCGGCTCGACTGCTCCGCTCCCGGCATGCCTTTTTCGCAAAGCACGACATCGATGCCGCGTTCGGCGAGGAAGAGGGCCGTGCTGACGCCGATGATACCGCCACCGACGATGACGACATCGGCCTTGGCGGGCAGGGCGGTATCGGTGGTGATCGGGTCGAGTGTCGGGCCTGGCATGGGGGAAGCGCTTTCGGATGGGTGTCGGGCCATCGGTGCATGCGGAAGCTTCGAGATCAAGACCCGTAAACTGGCCCTTCTTTCGTGGCGCACAGTTTGTCGGCCGCCTTCGTTCGGGAAACTCGTCCAGTCAGCGCCGGGCGGACTTCCGGTTTGCTCGGGGAGCTTCTATGCTCGCCCGCATGAGTGAGAGCCGCCCCGATCTTCGCCCCGTCCTGCGCATCGATTTCCCGCCCGCCGACCGGCTCGGCCGCGGCAAGATCATGCTGCTCGAACTGATCCGCGAGACCGGGTCGATCTCCGCGGCCGGCCGGGCGATGGACATGTCCTATCGGCGCGCCTGGCTACTGGTCGATGCCTTGAACCGGATGTTCAGCGAGCCTTCGGTCGAATCGCAGCGCGGCGGCAAGCAGGGCGGCGGGGCGCTGGTGACACCTTTCGGCGAAACGTTGATCCGACGTTACCGCGAGATGGAGGAAAAAACGCAAGCCGCGATCGCGGAGGATCTTGCCTGGCTCGAATCCGTTCGCGGCAACAATGCACCGTCGGGTACGGACGAGGTCGCTGCTAAGAAAATCTAGTGATCGATCGCCACGGACTTGATGACGGCATAGACGGTTCTGCCAGGAACAAGCTGCAGCGCGTCGCGCGAAAAGCGGGTGATGCGGGCGGCAATCGTCGCATCGCCGCAAGTCACCCTGACATCGACGCTGCCGTCTTCCTCCGTCGCGATCGCAAGGATGCGCCCTTCGAGCACGTTGAGCGCGCTGATCTCCACCGGCCTGGTCGTCGCCAGCATCACGTCGCGCGCGGCGATATGCAGGCGAAGCTTGCTGCCGGGTGTCGCGCTGACGCTCGCAATGCGCAGCCGTTCCCGTCCGACCCGGACCGTCGTCAACTCGTGGGACGGATCGGTTCCCTCGACCTCGCCTTCCAGCAGGACACCGGCCTCGCGCCGGCCGGTGGCAAGCGTCGCGGCGGGCGCGCTCAACACTTCGGCAGCCGCACCCGATGCGGTGACCCGGCCGTTTTCGAGTACCACCACACGGCGCGCCAGCCGGGCGACTTCGCCGACGGAATGGCTGACATAAACGATCGGGATGCCGGCATCGTCACGCAGCCGTTCGAGATAGGGCAGGATCTCGGCCTTGCGCGCCTCGTCGAGTGCGGCGAGCGGTTCGTCCATCAGAAGCAGACGGGGTGCTGCCAGCAACGCGCGGCCGATCGCGACGCGCTGCTTCTCGCCACCGGACAGGGCCGAAGGGCTGCGTTCGAGCAGATGGTCGATGCCGAGCATGTCGACGATGCGGGCAAAGTCGCCACCGGCGCCGCTCTTGCCGGCGAACCAACGGCCATAGGCGAGATTGCGGCGCACGCTCAAATGCGGAAAGAGGCGTGCTTCCTGGAAGACATAGCCGAAGCGGCGGCGATGCACCGGGGTAAAAATCCGGCGCTCGCTGTCGGCGATGACGTCGCCATCGAGCACAACGCGACCGCTTTGCGGCTTCAACAGCCCGGCGATGATGTTGATCAGCGAGGTCTTGCCCGAGCCGGAGCGACCGAACAGCGCCGTAACGCCGCCGTCCGAGGTGAAGGCGGCATCGAGCGAGAAGTTGCCGAACTGGTGGCGGGCTTCGACGGTGAGGCTCATTGGGCAGCCACCCGGCGCGCGGCGAAGGTCGCCAGCAGTTCGGAGAAGATGAGCGCGGCCATCGAAATGATGATCGAAATGATCGTCAGCCGCATGGCACCGGCATCGCCGCCCGGCACTTGGGTGAAGGTGTAGATCGCAGACGAAAGCGTCTGAGTCTCACCGGGGATGTTGGAGACGAAGGTGATCGTCGCGCCGAACTCGCCCATCGCCTTGGCAAAGGCGATGATCATGCCGGCAATGATGCCGGGCATGATCAGCGGCAGGGTGACGGTGGCAAAGACCCAGAGCGGGCTGGCGCCGAGCGTGGTCGCTGCGTCCTCCAGCTTGCGGTCCACCGCTTCGATCGACAGGCGGATGCTGCGCACCATCAGCGGAAAGGCCATGACCGCGCAGGCAAGGGCCGCGCCGGTCCAGCGGAAGGAGAAGACCAGGCCGAAGTAGTCGGCAAAGAAGGCGCCGAGCGGTCCGCGCCTGCCGAAGAGCAGGAGCAGAAGAAAGCCGGTAACGACCGGCGGCAGGATCAGCGGCAGGTGAACGAGACCGTTCAGAAGCGTCTTGCCCCAGAAACGGCCGCGGGCGAGCAGCATGGCGATGGCGAGCGCGAAGGGCAGGCTGCAGATCATTGCGACGGTTGCGACGCGCAGGCTCAGCATGATCGCCGTCCATTCCGCATCGCTCACTGCAAGCCAGTCCAACAGATGTCGCTCCCCGATACGAGGCCGGTGGGATGTGGCTTTCCGCCTGCGTCCGCCCCAGCCTATGACAAATGATTGCGTCGCCCGCGTTTGGGCGCGGGCGACGCGTGACGATAGATGCTTCGCCTGCCTCTGGACAGCCGAGATCCACCGTCTTTTCAGGCCGATTACTTGAGGACGGTGAAGCCCTGCTTTTCGAAGAGGGCGGCTGCCTTCGCCGACTTGACGAAGTCGACATAGGCGGCGGCATCCGGGCTCTTGCTCTCGGCGGTGATCGCGATCGGATAGATGATCGGCGGATGGCTGTCTTCCGGGAAGGTACCGACGACCTTCACGCCCGTGTCGGCGGCCGCGTCGGTCTGGTAGACGATGCCATAGGGTGCTTCGCCGCGCGAAACGAGGAGGAGCGCCGCGCGCACGCTTTCGGCGCCGGCGACCTTAGGCTCCACGGCCTTCCAGGCGCCGAGCTTTTCAAGGGCTGCCTTGCCGTACTTGCCGGCCGGAACGGAATCGACGGCACCCATGGCGAGGCGACCATCGCCGAGGATGGCTGCCAGGTCGAAGCCCTGCTTGATATCGACGGCTGCGGCGTCGGCCTTGCCGGAAACGAGCACGATGCGGTTGCCGAGCAGGTTCGCGCGGGTGTCGTCCTTGATCAGCTTCTTTTCGGCGAGGTAGTCCATCCAGGCGAGGTCGGCAGAGATGAAGACATCGGCCGGCGCACCCTGCTCGACCTGCTTGGCGAGCGCCGAGCTTGCCGCGTAGGAAACGGTCGTTTCCTTGCCGCTTTCCTTCTGCCACTCGGCGTTGATCGCATCGAGCGCGTTCTTGAGGCTAGCGGCCGCAAAGACTGTTACCTTCTCTTCGGCGTGTGCCGATGCCGGCATGAAGGTGGTGCCGGCCCAGGCAAGGCCGAGTGTCAACACCAGGCCCTTCAGCCAGTCTCTTCTCTTGATCATCGATTTCCCTCCAACGAAGCGTGATATCTCTTAGGATACAACGATATCGCTTCCTGATTAGCGTTGTATCCATTGAAATACAATGCTCTTGCAGACGGCTAGCGCGGCGTCCGGCCCGCCCATCCGCTCCAGGCAAAAGCCGTGCAACATCCGCGATAGGGCTTGCGATGGCGGTCGGGCGGCCTAAATTGCTGGCCTCGAAGCCAGGTGATGGACCGGAGGTGCAATGGAAACGGCGGTGAAGCTCGAAGAGAGCTGGAAGGCAGCGCTGGCGCCGGAATTTTCCAGCGCCTATATGGCCGACCTGAAGCAGTTCCTCGTTGCCCAGAAGAACGAAGGCCGGCAGATCTTTCCACGCGGGCCTGAGTATTTTCGCGCCCTCGATCTGACGCCGCTCGACAAGGTGCGCGTCGTCATCCTCGGCCAGGATCCCTATCACGGCGACGGCCAGGCGCACGGGCTCTGCTTCAGCGTGCGCCCCGGTATCCGAACGCCGCCCTCGCTCGTCAACATCTACAAGGAGCTGAACACCGATCTCGGCATACCGCCCGCCAGGCACGGGTTCCTCGAAAGCTGGGCGCAACAGGGCGTGCTGCTCTTAAACAGTGTGCTGACGGTCGAGCGCGGCAATGCGGCCTCGCATCAGGGGCGCGGCTGGGAGCGGTTCACCGACGCAATCATTCGTGCCGTCAACGAGGCCGATCATCCCGTCGTCTTCATGCTCTGGGGCTCCTACGCACAGAAGAAGGCGGCCTTCGTCGATCGGTCGCGCCATCTGGTGCTGCGCGCGCCGCATCCTTCGCCCTTGTCGGCCCATTCCGGTTTTCTCGGCTGTCGGCATTTCTCCCAGGCCAATGCCTTTCTAGAGAGCAAGGGCTACGATCCGATCGACTGGCGTTTGCCGGACAATCCGGTTGTCGCCGAAATGAACTGAGGTCGGCGTTGACGTTTCCGCTGTCGCGGTGAGGTCTTGCGCCGGAGACGGCGATCCGCCAAACACGCCGAGAGAAGGCAGGCGGAGGCGAGGACATGCGCAAAATTCTGATCATCGGCATCGGTTCGGGCAATCCGGAGCATATGACGGTACAGGCGATCAATGCGCTGAACCTAGCCGACGTGCTGTTCATCCCGACCAAGGGGGCGAAGAAGACCGAGCTCGCCGAGGTGCGCCGCGACATCTGCGCCCGCTACGTGACGCGCGGCGACAGCCGCACGGTCGAATTCGCTGTGCCGGTGCGCCGCACCGAGGGCGTCAGCTACGACGGCAGCGTCGATGACTGGCACGCCCAGATTGCCGCGATCTACGAGGGGTTGCTGGCGAAGGAATTGGGTGATCAGGGGATCGGCGCGTTTCTCGTCTGGGGCGATCCGATGCTCTATGACAGCACCATCCGCATCGTCGAGCGCGTCAAGGCGCGCGGGCAGGTCGCCTTCGACTACGACGTCGTTCCGGGGATCACCAGCCTGCAGGCACTCTGCGCCAGCCACCGCATCCCACTGAACCTCGTCGGCAAGCCGGTGGAGATCACCACCGGGCGTCGGCTGCACGAGAGCTTTCCCGAAAAGAGCCAGACTTCCGTCGTGATGCTCGACGGCGAGCAGGCGTTTCAGCGGATCGACGATCCCGACGCGGAAATCTTCTGGGGCGCCTATCTTGGTACGCCGGATGAGATCGTCATATCCGGTCGCCTTGCCGAGGTGAGGGACCGGATCCTCGAAACGCGGGCGGCGGCGCGCGAGAGATTGGGCTGGATCATGGACATCTACCTGTTACGCAAGGGCGCCGACTTCGAGGAGTGAGGACGCCGGACAGACCGCGCCGTGATTGATCTCACTCAAGGTTTGCGGCTGTGTTATAGCGTCTTAAGGGGCTTCTTCAGGGAGGAGAACCTCGAGCGATGACGGATTTGATGAGCACCTGTGCCCTTCCATTGACCGGAGAAATCGATGCCAGCGCCTCGATGCGGCGCGGCGCCTGTCCGTCGCTGGCCGTCCCGATGCAGACCGGCGATGGGTTGCTCGTGCGGCTCAGGCCCGATGACGACAGCCTGACCATTCCCAAGGTCATCGCGCTTGCAGCCGCCGCCGAGACCTTCGGCAACGGCATTATCGAGATCACCGCGCGCGGAAACCTGCAGTTGCGTGGCCTGAGCGCGGCGACGGTGCCGGCGCTGGCGCAGGCGATCGGGGATGCCGAGATCATGATCGCCGAGGGCCTTGCGATCGAAGTGCCGCCATTGGCCGGTATCGATCCGACAGAGATCGCCGATCCTCGACCGATCGCCGCCGGACTCCGGGAAGCGCTGCAGGCGCGCCGGCCGTCCCTGAGGCTCGCGCCCAAATTGTCGGTCGTCATCGACGGTGGCGGACGCTTTGGTCTTGGCGCTGTGGTTGCCGACATTCGCCTCCAGGCGCTTTCGACGCACGATAGCGCTGAATGGCTGCTGTCGCTGGGCGGCACGGCAGCGAAGGGATCGATCGTCGGGACGTTTGCTGGCAACGCGGTCGTACCGGCGCTGATGACCATTCTTGAAAAATTGGCGAGCCTCGGTACGACGGCACGTGGGCGCGATCTGGACCCGGCGGAAGTCCGCGCTCTTTGTCTGTGCGAGGCATTGTCCGAATGTCCGGCAGTTCTGAGTTCGGCCTCGATGCCCGGCAGTCATGACCTCGGTGACGCCGGGGTCGTTCTTGGTCTCGGCCTTGCCTTTGCGCAGGTGGAGGCGTCCGTGCTGGCGGCCTTCCTCCATCAGGTCCAGGAGCTTGGCGCCACTGCGATCCGGCTTGCGCCGGGGCATGCCTTCTTCGTGCTTGGCCTCGGCCACGAGACCGCGGCTGTCGCCCAGAGCCTGGCGGCGGCGCATGGTTTTCGCATCGTCGAAGACGACCCGCGCAACGCGATCGCCACCTGCGCCGGCAGCAAGGGCTGCGCCTCCGCGTGGATGGAGACCAAGGGCATGGCACAAAGCCTTGTCGAGACGGCGCCCGAGCTGCTCGACGGCTCGCTTACCGTGCATCTTTCCGGCTGCGCCAAGGGCTGTGCCCGACCGAGGCCATCGGATCTGACGTTGGTCGGTGCGTCATCAGGATACGGCCTTGTCGTAAATGGGGCTGCCAATGGCTTGCCAAGCGCCTACACCGATGAGAATGGAATGGAATCCGCGCTGGCCCGCCTCGGTCGGCTGGTGCGGCAAAACAAAGACGCTGGCGAATCGGCGCAGTCCTGTCTTACACGGCTCGGAGCTGCGCGCGTCTCGGCAGCGTTCGAACAGGAATAGACATGCCTGAGTATGATTACATCCGCGATGGCAACGCCATCTACGAGCGTTCCTTCGCGATCATCCGCGCCGAGGCCGACCTTTCCGGATTCTCCGAGGAGGAAGCGGATCTGGCGGTGCGCATGGTGCATGCCTGCGGCTCCGTCGAAGCGACCAAGCAGTTCGTCTTCTCTCCCGATTTCGTGACCTCGGCCCGCGCGGCGCTCAAGGCCGGCGCACCGATCCTCTGCGACGCCGAGATGGTCGCACACGGTGTCACCCGGGCGCGGCTGCCGGCCGGCAACGAGGTGATCTGCACGCTGCGCGATCCGCGTACGCCTGAGATTGCCGCCGCGATCGGGAACACCCGCTCTGCCGCCGCGCTCAAACTCTGGAGCGAGCGTCTGGGCGGTTCGGTCGTGGCGATCGGCAACGCCCCGACGGCCCTGTTCTTCCTGCTCGAAATGCTGCGTGACGGCGCGCCGAAGCCGGCGGCGATCCTCGGCATGCCCGTCGGTTTCGTCGGTGCGGCGGAATCGAAGGATGCGCTGGCGGAAAATTCCTATGGCGTTCCCTTCGCCATCGTGCGCGGTCGCCTCGGCGGCAGCGCCATGACCGCTGCGGCGCTCAATTCGCTCGCGAGGCCGGGCCTGTGAGCGGCGCCGGCGTGGGACGCCTGATCGGCGTTGGAACCGGCCCGGGCGATCCGGAACTTTTGACGATCAAGGCGGTGAAGGCGCTGGGCGAAACCGACGTGCTTGCCTATTTCGCCAAGGCCGGGCGCAGCGGCAACGGCCGCGCGGTCGTCGAGGGCCTACTGAAGCCGGATCTCGTCGAGCTGCCGCTCTACTATCCGGTGACGACCGAGATCGACAAGGACGACGGCGCCTACAAGAGCCAGATCACCGATTTCTACAATGCATCCGCCGAAGCCGTGGCGGCGCATCTTCTCGCCGGGCGCACTGTCGCTGTCCTCAGCGAAGGCGATCCGCTGTTCTATGGCTCCTACATGCACCTGCATGTACGGTTGGCCAACCGTTTCCCGGTCGAGGTAATCCCCGGCATCACCGCCATGTCCGGTTGCTGGTCGCTTGCCGGCCTGCCGCTGGTGCAGGGCGATGACGTGCTTTCGGTGCTTCCGGGCACGATGCCCGAAGCCGAGCTTGGACGACGGCTTGGAGATACCGAAGCCGCCGTGATCATGAAGGTCGGCCGCAACCTGCCGAAGATCCGCCGGGCGCTTGCCGCCTCCGGCCGCCTCGGCCAGGCCGTCTATGTCGAGCGCGGCACGATGAAGAACGCGGCAATGACGGCGCTGGCCGAGAAGGCCGACGACGAGGCGCCCTATTTCTCGCTGGTGCTCGTGCCCGGCTGGAAGGACAGGCCATGACCGGTACACTCTATGTGGTCGGCACCGGACCGGGCAGCCCGAAGCAGATGACGCCAGAAACGGCGGAAGCCGTCGCGGCGGCGGAAGAGTTCTACGGTTACTTCCCTTATCTCGACCGACTGAACCTCAGGCCGGATCAGCTGCGCGTCGCCTCCGACAATCGCGAGGAGCTCGATCGGGCGCAGGTGGCACTGGCGCGGGCCGCGGCCGGCGCCAAGGTCTGCATGGTCTCCGGCGGCGATCCCGGTGTCTTCGCCATGGCGGCTGCCGTCTGCGAGGCGATCGACAAGGGACCGGCGGAATGGAAGTCGGTCGAACTGGTGATCACGCCCGGCGTGACCGCGATGCTCGCCGTTGCCGCCCGTATCGGCGCGCCGCTCGGCCATGATTTCTGCGCGGTGTCTCTCTCCGACAATCTGAAGCCCTGGGAAGTCATCACCCGGCGCTTGCGGCTGGCGGCGGAAGCAGGCCTCGTCATTGCGCTCTACAATCCGATCAGCAAGGCACGCCCGTGGCAACTCGGCGAAGCCTTCGAGATCCTGCGCGGTGTGCTGCCGGCAACGGTGCCGGTCATCTTCGGCCGGGCGGCCGGACGGCCGGACGAGAGGATTGCGGTGATGCCGCTCGGCGAGGCCGATGCCAACCGCGCCGATATGGCGACCTGCGTCATCATCGGCTCGCCGGAAACGCGCATCGTCGAGCGTGAAGGGCAGCCGGATCTCGTCTACACGCCGCGCTTCTATGCGGGAGCGAGCCAGTGAGCGATGCGGTCGAGTGCCTCGTCGCAACTGCCAACGGCGGGCACGTCCGTCGGTTTGCGCCGCTCGACCATGATCACCTCGATGCCGAGCCGGCGCGCCGCGGCGATCTTGCCATAGGTGGCGCTGCCGCCGCTGTTCTTGGCGACGATCACGTCGATCTTCCGGCTCTTGAGCAGCACAGCCTCGTCGGCTTCCTTGAAGGGGCCGGTCGCCAGGATCGCCTCCTGGTCGGGCAGGTTAAGCGGTGGAGTGACCGGATCGACGCTGCGGATAACGTAGCTGTGCTGCGGGGCTGCCTCGAAGTGGAAAGCCTCCTGCCGGCCAATGGCGAGGAAGACGCGGCGGCGGCGATCGCCAAGCGCGCTCACCGCTTCGACAACGCTGTCGACGGTGGTCCAGCGATCGCCGGGCAGGGGCAGCCATTCCGGTCGGCGCAGGGCAAGCAGCGGAATTCCGGTTCGTTGCGCCGCTTCGGCGGCGTTGTGCGATATGCGCGCGGCAAAGGGATGCGTGGCGTCGACCAGCAGGGCGATGTTTTCGTCGCGCAGGAAGTGCGCCAGCCCATCGGCGCCGCCGAAACCGCCGATGCGCGTCTTGACCGGCTGCGGCCGCGGGTCGGCGGTACGACCGGCAAGCGAGATTGCGGTGTCGTAGCGGGCGTCTTCGGCCAATCGGCTCGCCAGTTCGCGCGCCTCGGTGGTGCCGCCCAATATCAGAATGCGAGGTTTTTCCATGGCTGACGTGTCGAACAGCGAACCCGCCATCGTCTCCCCCTGGCTGACCGTCATCGGTATCGGTGAAGATGGTGTAGCGGGTCTCGGCGACGAGGCCAAGCGGTTGATCGCCGAGGCACCCGTCGTCTATGGCGGTCATCGCCACCTGGAGCTCGCCGCTCCCCTTATCACGGGCGAGGCTCATCATTGGCAGAGCCCGCTCGAGCGCTCGGTGGTGGAAATCGTCGGTCGCCGTGGCACACCTGTCGTGGTGCTTGCCTCGGGCGACCCATTCTTCTTCGGCGTCGGCGTGACGCTGGCGCGCCGTATCGCGTCTGCCGAGATCCGCACGCTCCCCGCACCGTCCTCGATCAGCCTTGCCGCCTCACGGCTAGGCTGGGCCTTGCAGGATGCGACGCTTGTCTCAGTGCATGGACGCCCGCTCGATCTGGTGCGACCGCATTTGCATCCGGGTGCGCGTGTGCTGACGTTGACGTCGGACGGAGCTGGTCCGCGGGATCTTGCCGAGCTGCTGGTCGCCAGCGGTTTCGGTCAGTCGCGGCTGACGGTTCTGGAGGCGCTTGGTGGCGCCGGCGAGCGGGTGACGACGCAGATCGCCTCGCGTTTCATGCTCGGCCTCGTGCACCCCTTGAATGTCTGCGCCATCGAGGTCACGGCCGACGAGGGCGCGCGCATCCTGCCGCTTGCGGCCGGCCGCGACGACGCGCTGTTCGAACATGACGGGCAGATCACCAAGCGCGAGGTCAGGGCTCTGACACTGTCAGCACTGGCGCCGCGCAAGGGCGAACTGCTCTGGGATATCGGCGGCGGCTCCGGCTCGATCGGTATCGAATGGATGCTCGCCGACCCGACTATGCGCGCGATCTCTATCGAAGTGTCGCCGGAGCGTGCGGCCCGCATCGGCCGCAATGCGACGATGTTCGGTGTGCCAGGGCTGGCGGTGGTCGAAGGTGAAGCGCCGGCCGCCCTTGCCGGCCTGCCGCAGCCCGATGCGATCTTCATCGGCGGCGGCGGCAGCGAAGCCGGCGTGATGGAGGCGGCGATCGCGGCGCTCGGGCCTGGTGGACGTCTGGTCGCCAACGCGGTGACAACGGACATGGAAGCGGTGCTGCTCGATCACCACGCGCGGTTCGGCGGCTCGCTGATCCGCATCGATATCGCCAGGGCCGGCCCAGTCGGCGCAATGACCGGCTGGCGGCCGGCCATGCCGGTGACCCAGTGGTCCTGGATGAAGAGCTAGAGCAATACCAGCAAAACTGCGAAGCGGTTTTGCGTCCGGAACTGCGTGAAACAAAGAGAGAGCTAGATATGACGGTACATTTCATCGGCGCCGGTCCGGGTGCTGCGGACCTGATCACGGTGCGCGGTCGCGACCTGATCGGGCGTTGCCCGGTCTGCCTCTATGCCGGCTCGATCGTTTCGCCGGAGCTGCTGCAGTATTGCCCGCCGGGTGCGCGTATCGTCGATACCGCGCCGATGTCGCTGGACGAAATCGAGGCGGAATATGTGAAGGCAGCTGCCGAAGGCCTCGACGTGGCGCGGCTCCATTCTGGCGACCTCTCGGTTTGGAGTGCGGTGGCCGAGCAGATCCGAAGGCTGGAGAAGCACGGCATCGCCTACACGATGACGCCGGGCGTGCCGTCCTTTGCCGCCGCTGCCTCAGCCCTTGGCCGCGAGCTCACGATCCCGGCGGTTGCCCAGAGCCTGGTGCTGACCCGCGTTTCGGGCCGTGCCTCGCCGATGCCGAACAGCGAAACGCTTTCCGCCTTCGGCGCCACCGGCGCGACGCTGGCGATCCATCTCGCCATCCACGCGCTCCACCAGGTGGTCGAGGAACTGACGCCGCTTTATGGCGCCGATTGCCCTGTTGCTATCGTCGTCAAAGCCTCCTGGCCGGACGAGCGCGTGGTGCGTGGCACGCTCGGGGACATCGCCGCCAAGGTGGCGGAAGAGCCGATCGAGCGCACGGCGCTGATCTTCGTCGGTCCGGGGCTCGAAGCCTCCGATTTCCGCGAGAGTTCGCTCTACGATCCCGCCTATCAGCGACGGTTCAGGGGCCGCGGCGAATAGGCCGGGTCGCTTCAGGACCCTGTCGCCGGCTTTCCCCGTCGTTGCGCAGGCTGAAACCTACTCTGCCGGTTCTTCGCGCGGCGGACGCTGCTTGAGCGGCACGCCGCGCTTTTCTTCGACGCGGTCGCGGTAAAGTGCTGCCTGCCCGAGCAGCATCAGCGTCATCGGTGTGGTGACGAGAACGAAGACGATGATCAGGATTTCGTGGAACACCCAGCGGCTCTGCAGCACGGCGAAGCAGATGATCGAGGCTGTGCAGATCAGCAGCACGCCGCCGCTGGTTGCCAGCGTCGGCGCATGCAGCCGTTCGTAAAAGCTGGTAAACCGCAGCAGGCCGACCGAGCCGATCAGCGCTATGGCAGCGCCCAGAACCGTGAGCCCGCAGACCAGAATGGCCGCCCAGACGGGAAGGTCGGTGACATGGCTCATTCGATGATCTCCCCGCGCATCAGGAACTTGCCGAAGGCGATCGACGAAACGAAACCGATCAGCGCGACGATCAACGCCGATTCGAAATAGATCGAGTTTGCCGTGCGGATGCCGAAGGTGAGCAGCATCAGCATGGCGTTGATGTAGAGCGTGTCGAGGCCGAGGATGCGGTCCTGGGCGCGCGGTCCTCTCACCATGCGGTAGAAGGCGAAGGCCATCGCCAGGCCGAGCATGATCTGGGCAATCAGGATCGACCAGATGATCGTGAGTTCCATCATCCGAATATCTCCTTCAAGGCGGCCTCGTAGCGCTTGACCGTATCGATCCAAACGCGCTCGTTCTCCATGTCGAGCACATGGAAGAGCAGGGATTTGCGCAGGCGGTCGTATTCGAGCCAGGCCGTTCCCGGCGTCGCCGTCATGACGCAGGCGAGCAGCGCCAGGGCATTTTCGTCATCGAGATCGATATCGACGGTCAGGAAGCCGGAATTCGGCGGTCTGCGTCGGCCCCTTAGAATGACGGCAGCGACGGCCAGGTTGGATCGGATGATGTCGAGCGCAATGGTAAAGCCGAAACGCAGCATCAGCAGGACCCGCCGCGGGTGCGAACGGGCGAGACCGAGCTTGAGCGTCACCCAGCCGAGACCGGTGGCAAGCACGGAACCCATGAGGATCGTGCCGGGGGCGACCGACTGATTGAGCAGCAGCCAGATGGCGAGCAAACCGGCCGAAAGAAGCGGATAGGGAAACCAGGTGCGCATCGGCTATTGCCCTCCCGCCCGAGGTGCGGTGAGTACGCGTTCTGCATAGCCTGCCGGGTTCAGAAGCGAGTCCGCCGTCGCCTGCATGTAGTGCATCGTCGGGCCGGCCTGCACGCTGAGGTATATGCAGGTGGCGAGCAACACGACGACGGGTGTGATCTCGATGACGACCACCCGCGGCACGGTGTTTTCAATCGACGCCCAGAAGGTGCGGATGCCGACGCGGTTCATGGCGATCATCGCGGCGAGACCGGAGACGATCAAGAGGGTGACATAGGTCCAGTCGGCTGCGGAAATCGCCGGAGCGGTTTCGGTTCCCGACAGGCCGAAAAGACCGCCAAGGATCGCGAATTTGGCGACGAAGCCGGAGAGCGGCGGCAGGCCGGCAAGCAGCAGGGCGCAAAGGCAGAAGCAGAGGCCGAGGATCGCCATGGTGCCGGGGATCGCGGCGCCGACCACTTCTTCCTCCTCGTCCTCGTCGGCATCGCCGTAGGCCTCCATCGTCACCGCCAGAACGTCGGCGCCGGCGTCACGGCCGCGCTCGACCAGTTCGATCAAGAGGAAGAAGGCGGCGATCGTCAGTGTCGAGCTGACGAGATAGAACAGAGCACCGGCAATCATGCTCGGGTGGCCGAGGCCGATTGCGGCAAGCAGGGTGCCGGAGGAGACCAGCACCGAATAGGCGGCGAGCCGGCCCATTGCCTGGGAGGCCAGTACGCCGATCGCGCCGAAGGCGATTGTCAGCAGGCCACCCAGAAGCAGGATCGGCTGCCCGAAACCCGCCGACGCGCCGGCACTTGCGCCGAACACCAGCAGCGAGAGCCTGAGGATGACGTAAATGCCGACCTTGGTCAGGACCGCGAAAACGGCGGCGACCGGCGGTGTCGCCGCCGAATAGGCTGTCGGCAGCCAGAAGCTCAAGGGCCACATGCCGGCCTTCACCAGGAAGGCGACGCCGAGCACGCCCGCTCCGGCCTCGACCATCTGGCGGTCATCCGGCGAGAGCGTCGCCAGTTTCATCGAGAGATCGGCCATGTTGAGCGTGCCGGTCGCGCCGTAGATCAGGCTGACGCCGATCAGGAAGAGCGACGAGGCGGCGAGGTTAATCGCCACGTAGTGCAGGCCCGCCTTGACGCGGAGCGGCCCGGAGCCGTGCAGGAGCAGGCCGTAGGATGCCGCCAGCATCATCTCGAAGAAGACGAAGAGGTTGAAGAGGTCGCCGGTCAGAAACGAGCCGTTGAGACCGGCGATCAGCAACTGGAACAGCGAATGGAAGTGATGGCCCGCCGTGTGCCAGCGGGCGATCGAATAGGCCTGGGCGGCAAGCGCCAGTCCGCTCGTCAGGCACAGCATCAGTGCCGAGAGGCGGTCGAGCACCAGCACGATGCCGAACGGCGCCGGCCAATTGCCGAGCTGATAGACGCCGCTGCCGGCGGGCGCGCCGTCCATCGAGGCGATGCGCATCAGCACCATCGAGAGGATGAAAAGCGCGAGCGTCGAGACGAAGCCCATCACGCCCTTCACCATGCGGTTGCGCTCGTCGATCGGGATCATCGCGGCGCCGACCATCAGCGGCAGCAGGATCGGCAGGATCAGCAGGTGGTGCACCCAGTTAGTCATGGCGCTGCTCCCGGCCGTCGACGTGGTCGGTGCCCGTGAAGCCGCGCGAGGCGAGCAGCACGACGAGGAAGAGCGCGGTCATGGCAAAGCCGATGACGATCGCAGTGAGAACGAGCGCCTGCGGCACCGGATCGGTGAAGCGGCTGAGGTCGCCGACGCCGCCGGGTTCCAGCACCGGCGGCGCGTTCACGCGAAGGCGCCCCATGCCGAAGATGAAGAGGTTGACCGCATAGGAGAGCAGCGAGAGGCCGATGATCACCTGGTAGGTGCGCGGACGCAGCAGCAGGTAGACGCCCGATGCGGTCAGCACGCCGATCGCGGCAGAGAGGATGATCTCCATTAGCGGGCCTCCTTTCCGCTCCGCGTGGCGCGGGCATGGGCACGCGGCGCACGGATCGACTGATGGGCGAGCGCGATGAGGATCAGCACCGTTGCGCCGAGCACCAGCGAGAAGACGCCGAGATCGAAGAACAGGGCGCTGGCGAGCGGGAACTTCCCGACGATCGGCAGCGTCACGTATTGCGAGTGCGAGGTGAGGAACGGATAGCCGAAGATCCAGGAGCCGATGCCGGTGGTCGCGGCGACCAGCAGACCAATGCTCATCCAGCGCAGCGGATGGATGCGCAGCCGCTCCTCGACCCAGCGGGTGCCGCCGGACATGTATTGCAGGATGAAGCCGATGGACATGGCAATGCCGGCGGCAAAGCCGCCGCCCGGCAGGTCATGGCCGCGCAGGAACAGATAGGCGGCGAGCATGCCGATGACCGGGAACATCCAGCGCATGATCACCGAAGGCACGAACAGATACTCGGCGACGCTGTCGCCCTTGCTGCGATCCGGGTGGTCGTCGTCGAAGGCGTTCTGGACGCGCTGCTGTTCCGGTGCCTCCAGGCTGTCGGCCTGCGGGCGGAAGCGCAGGAGCAGGGCGAAGACCGTGAGCGCGACGATCGCCAAAACGGCGATTTCGCCGAGCGTGTCGAAGCCGCGGAAGTCGACGAGGATGACGTTGACGACATTGGTGCCGCCGCCTTCCTTGTAGGCGCGCTCGAGGAAGTAGCTGGCGATCGTCTCGGGCATGGGCCGCGTCATCATCGTATAGGCGATGAGCGCCACGCCACCGCCGGCTGCGATCGCCAGCAGGAAGTCGCGCAGGCGGCGGAAGCGGACCTTGAGCGAAAGCAGCTCCGATTCCTGCGTATCCTCGATACGCTTCGGCAGCCAGCGAAGACCAAGCAGGATGAGGACCGTCGTGACGATCTCGACGAGGAGTTGAGTCACGGCAAGGTCCGGGGCCGAAAGCCAGACGAAGGTCAGGCAGGTGGTGAGACCGGCGCCGCCAAGCAGGACGAGCGCGGCGAGCCGATGGAATTTTGCCAGCAGCGCCGCACCGATCGCGCAGGCGGTGCCGACCGCCCAGAGCAGGGCGAAGGCCGGATCGATGCTGCGAACGAGAAGCGGCGGCAGCTCGTATTGGCTCAGAAGCAGCGGTAGCGCACCGGCGGCGACGGCGATGAAGACGAGGAAGCGCATCTGCGGCTGCAGCCGCCGGGTGCCGAGTCGTTGTTCGAGCGAACGCGCCCATTTCCAGGAGAGCGTCACGAGCACGCGCTCGAAGATGCGCTGGCCGTGCAGCAGGCGGAAGATCGGCGGCCCCTCGATGCTGGTCGCAAGGTAATTGCGCATCAGGAAATAGAGGCCGACGCCGCCCGCCAGCGCCACGAAGCTCATGATCAGCGGCAGGTTCCAGCCATGCCAGACGGAGAGGCTGTAGTATGGCGTGCTGGCACCCAGGATCGATACGACCGCCGTGTGCAGGAACGGACCGATGGTGATCGCCGGAATGATGCCGACGACCAGGCAGGCGAGCACCAGGAACTCGATCGGCACGCGCATCCAGCGCGGCGGCTCGTGCGGCACCTTCGGCAGATCCTCTGGCGTCTTGCCGAAGAAGACGCTGTGGATGAAGCGCAGCGAATAGGTGACCGCGAACATGCCGGCGAGCGTCGCGACATAGGGCGTCATCGTGTCGAGGAAGTTGGCCTGGTGCGTTTCGATCGCCTCGGCGAAGAACATTTCCTTCGAGAGGAAGCCGTTCAGAAGCGGAACACCAGCCATGGCAGCGCTCGCGACCATGGCGAGCACCGCCGTTCCCGGCATGTAGCGGACCAGCCCGCCGAGATTGCGCATGTCGCGCGTTCCGGTCTCGTGGTCGATGATGCCGGCCGCCATGAACAGCGACGCCTTGAAGGTGGCGTGGTTGACGATGTGGAAGACCGCGGCGACGGCGGCAAGCGGGCTTCCGAGGCTCAAGAGCACCGTGATCAGGCCAAGATGGCTGATAGTGGAATAGGCCAGCAGGCCTTTGAGGTCCTGCTGGAAGATGGCGAAATAGGCCCCGAGCAGCAGAGTGGAAAGCCCGGCAAGGCCGACGATCCAGAACCAGGCTTCGGTACCGGCCATCACAGGCCATAGGCGCACGAGCAGGAAGACGCCTGCCTTCACCATGGTTGCCGAGTGCAGGTAGGCCGAGACCGGCGTCGGTGCCGACATCGCGTGCGGCAGCCAGAAATGGAACGGAAACTGCGCGCTCTTCGTCAACGCGCCGAGCAGCACCAGGATCAGCACCGGCATATAGAGCGGCGAGTTGCGGATCAGATCGCCCGACGCGAGCACAACGTCGAGATCGTAACTGCCGACGATGCGGCCCATCAGCAGGAGGCCGACAAGCATGCAGAGGCCGCCGGTGCCGGTAACCGTCAGCGCCATGCGTGCGCCGTCGCGGGCGTGCGCGTTGTGGTGCCAGTAGCCGATCAGGAGGAACGAAACGATGCTCGTCAGTTCCCAGAAGACGGCAAGCAGGATGAGATTGCCTGAAAGCACGACGCCGAGCATCGAGCCCATGAAGGCAAGAAACAGCGCCAGGAAGCGCGGCACCGGGTCTTCCGCGGCCATGTAATAGCGGGCGTAAATCACGACGAGCACGCCGATTGCCGTCACCAGCACCGTGAAGAGCCAGGCGAAGCCGTCCATCCGGAGCGTGAAATTGAGGCCGAGTTCAGGGAGCCAGGCGATGTCGTAGCGCAGCACGCCGCCCGAAGTGACGAAGGGATAGAGGCTGGCGGCGACGAGGAGACACAGGAGCGCGATCGTTCCTGCGAACCAGGCCGTCGCACCGCGTTGATCGGGCGGAAAGAAGATTGCAAGGAGGCTTCCCGCAAATGGGGCGAGAATGAAGACAGAAAGCAATTTTCCCGCGTATTCGATCGTACCGTTTCCTTCGTCCGGGTTTCATGGAGAGCGGGCACCAGAGCGCCGTGCTTTCAAAAGAATGCACAAGGGACGCACCAGGATGTTGAATCTAGAGCATCTTTTCCGCTTCAGTGGGTTGCCCTTGAAGCGGGACGCCCTAGAGGCCCGAAAGGGCGGTCGCATCAGCGACTGCCGCAGGTGATGCCGCCGATCCCAAGACGTGGCGGCAGGCAATTGTTTTTATGGCGATTCGCGGCAAAGCTGCCAAGCCTTACCGGTGCGAAAAATGCACGCATCGTGTTTTTTGCAGCAGGCCGGCGTGCTTGTCAGGCCGCAAGCCAGCGGCGCTCGAAGGCGAAGGTCGCGAGGTCGTTGGCGTTCATCGGCCGCGCGAAGGCATAACCCTGCAGCCCGTGGCAGCCGAGTTCCTTCAGGATATGGGCATGCTCCAGCGTCTCGACGCCTTCGGCGATCACCTCGATGCCGAGCGACGTGCCGATATCGATGATCGATTCGACGAGGCGCTTTTCGGCCGGCGAGTCGAGGATCGGCAGGACGAGCTGGCGATCGATCTTCAGCCGCCGCGGGGTCAGCTTCAGAAGGCTCAGGATCGAGGCATAGCCGGTGCCGAAATCGTCGATCTCGATGTCGATGCCGAGCTCCTTGATCCGGCGGATGTTGGAAAGCACGGTCACGTCGCTCTCGTCAAAGGAGATCGATTCCAGGAGTTCGAAGGACAGGCGGCCCTTAGGAATCTGCAATTGTTCGAGACGATCGATCAGGTTTTCATCGTGAAGCCGCGCATAGGATAGATTGACCGAGACCTTGGGAATATGGATGCCGCCCGCCTCCCAGCGATAGATCTGGAACAGCGCCTGTTCCAGGATTGCCTGGTCGATCGACGCGACCACGTTGATGTCTTCTGCCGTCTTCAGGAAGGTATGCGGGCCGAGTAGTCCCTTGGACGGGTGATCCCAGCGCGCCAGCGCTTCGACACCTGTTATGTCGAGGGATCGCGGGCAGAACTGCGGTTGGAAATGGGCGATGAACTCGTTGTGCTCCAGCCCGCGAAGGATCTCGTCGGCCGTCTGCTTAGTCTTGAAAACGGCCGTCTTCAACTCACCGGTGAAGGTCTCGTGCCGGTTGCGGCCGCGGCGCTTGGCTTCGTAGAGCGCAATATCGGCATTGACCAGCACGTGCGACAGATCATCCGTTGCCTTGGCCTGGGCAGCAATGCCGATGCTGACGCCGATGCGGCACTCCTGGTCCTTGTAGCGGACGGGCACGCTCATCGCCTCGATGATGCGGGATGCGAGTGTGGCGTCCGGTTCCATCCCGCCATCCTGGCGAACGATGACGAACTCATCGCCGCCGATGCGAGCAACGAAGTCCCTGGCATCCGCATTGCCACGGAGCAGCTCGGCGGCATGGCGCAGGATCTCGTCGCCGGCGGCGTGGCCGAGCGTATCGTTGATCTGCTTGAACCGGTCGAGATCCATGTGGAAGATGCTGAGGCGAGCCTCCGGCGCGAAATGCCGGTTGCGCTCGGCCAGGACCTGATCGAGGAACCGGCGGTTCGGCAGGCCGGTCAGCGGATCGTGCAGGGCATTGAATTCCATGCGGTGGCGCGCAGCCTCGAGTTCGACGCTGTGTGCCTCGGCCATGCGCTTGGCTTCAAACAGGGTTTCGCGGGTCTCGAAATCGGCGGTGACGTCCCAGTTGACCCCGACGACCTTCCGCATGCCATCGGCGCCGATATAGGCCGAGCCGATCGCGCGAATGTGGCGCAAACTGCCGTCTGGGAGGCAGATGCGGAAGTCCGAGTTGTAGCCGTCGCCCGTCTCGAGCGCTTCTGCGAACTCGGCCTCGGCGCGCTGGAGATCGTCGGAATAAAGGGCGCTTCTCCAGTCCTCATAGGTCTCGCGGGTGGAGTCGGCGCGACCGTAGAGTTCGCGCATCCGGTCGTCCCAAATCAGCTTGCCGCTCGCAATATCCAGCTCCCAAATGCCGATCTGCGAGGAGTCCAGCGCGATCTTCAGGCGATGGGAGAGCTCCTGCAGCTGCGCCTTGCTGTGCCTCAGCGCGCGGATGTTCATCTGCCGCTCGCTCATCAGGCGACCGGTCAGCACCATCGGCAGGATGATCATCAGGCCGCCGAGAACGATCAATCCGCGGATGAACCAGGCATTGCCGGCCGTCGTCGGCCAGCCGCCCCTGGGAACGGCTGCGATGCGCCAGGAGCCGCCGGGCAACAGCACGGTCATCCCGACCGGCGAATGCTTGAAGATCGCGGGGTCGCCAAAGAAGACCTGCCCTTCCGCGCCGGTGCCGTCGCGCCCGGCTATGGCGATATCTATGCCGGGCTGTTCGGAAAGGAGGCCGCTGTCACGATAGAGGCGGTCGATGTCGATGATGGCGGAGACGATGCCCCAGAAGCGATTGCTGCCGCCGCCGGCGTCGATCATTACCGGGAAGCGGCCGATGAGCCCACGTCCGCCCTGGACGAGGTCCACCGGGCCGGCAAGCACCATCTGCCTGGTGTTCTTGACGCGCATGACGGCAGCGCGCTGCAACTCGTTCTTGCGGTAATCGAGCCCCAGCGCCTTCTCATTTCCTTTGAGCGGGTAGACGAGCGAGACGACGAGGTTCGGCGCGGCAGCGATGCTGCGCAGTTGCGAGCGTTCGGTAAAGATGCTGCGCGAAAGGGCGGCGAAGCGCTTCTGATCCATGCCCGGCTCGGTGACGAGCGTGCCGATCAAGCCGCGCACGAGCTGGATATTGCCGTTGACGTTGGCTTCGAGCTTGGAGCGGATGGGATTGAGCTCTTCGGCGACCCGTGCGCGCAAGCGCGCCTCGGCCACCACCTGGTTCTGATTGTCCGCCAGGATGCCGGCCACCAGGACCACGAAAGCCGCGATGACCGCCGGAAGGTAGCTTGGCGTTAAAACCCTGGAGAGCCTCTTCATTCCGAGGTTGAAAGCATGTCTGGCAGGCACAAATCACCCCGGCGGCACGCGAATGGCTGTGTATCGACCCGGATAATCCCAAAAGGGTCTTAATAATTCTTGTTTTAGTCAGCTCTTTTATTCGAGGTTTCGCACTCAACCGCCCTTGCGCTCGGGTAGCTTCTTCCGCTTGGTCTCGGCGAGTTCCTTGAGTTCGCCTTCCGTCATGGATTTTTCCATCTCGCGGGACGCGCCCTTGAGACTGGACTTCTTGGTCTCTCCGCGTTTTGCGGCCAGGGCCGCACCGGCTGCCTTCTGCTGAGCCTTCGATTTGGCTGGCATGGAACACCACCTTTCGGTTGATAGCCCCCTCCCAACGCTCAGCTGTCGCCGGGGTTCCGAGATTTCCGGATGAATAGGGCGATGCTACGCGCCTTCCCGGGCTTCGATCATGGCCTGCAGTGTCTCCAGCCGATCGGCGTCGCGCGGCAGCTTGTCCTGTCGCAGGCGGGCAATGCGGGGGAAACGCATCGCGACGCCGGATTTGTGCCGGGTCGAGCGGTTGATGCCTTCGAAGGCGACCTCGACGACGAAACCGAAATCGGGCTCGGCCCTGACGGCACGGACGGGCCCGAAACGGTCGGTCGTGTTGTCCCTGACGAACCGGTCGAGAAGCTCCAGCTCGGCGTCGGTGAAGCCGAAATAAGCCTTGCCGACCGGTACGAGCGTTTCCTTCCCGTCGATGACAGTCCAGACGCCGAAGGTGTAATCGGAATAGTAGCTCGAGCGCTTGCCGTGGCCGCGCTGTGCGTACATCAGCACCGCGTCGATATTGAAGGGCGCACGCTTCCACTTGAACCACGGACCTTTGACACGGCCGGGCGTATAGGGCGAATCGAGCCGTTTCAACATGATGCCTTCGATGACTGGATCGGGCGGGTCGGCGCGCAGCCGGTCAAGCTCTTCCCAGGAGGAGAACGGCACCAGCGGCGAGAGGTCGAAGTGTTGTGGCGCAGCACTTTCCACAAGATCGGCAAGCATTGCCCTTCGTGTGACGAAGCCTTGTGGGCGAACGTCCTCCTCGCCTGAAAAGAGAATGTCATAGGCGCGGATGAAGGCCGGGTAGGCCTCGATGAGCTTGTGGCTGACAGTCTTGCGGTTCAGGCGCTGTTGCAGGTCGGCGAAGCTTCGGGTTGCGCGATTGGTGCGCGCCGTGCCGCCGACGAGCAGTTCGCCGTCGATGACGCCGGTGAAGTCGGCGGCCTCGAGCACGTCGGGAAAGGCGCCGGAAATTTCGTCGCCGCTGCGGGAATAGAGGCGGCGGACGCCGCCGATATTGGCAAGCTGTACGCGGATCCCGTCCCACTTCCATTCGGCCGCGAAATCCCTGGGGTCGAGCGCGTCGAGATCGCCCTCACCGACGGGATTGGCGAGCATGACCGAGTGGAAGACCGCCGGCGTCGAAAGCTCGGGCTTATCCGCCTCGCCTAAGAGCCAGCGGAAGAGCGGCAGATAGGGCGGCGACAGGCCGTGCCAGAGCGTCTCGATCTCGGCGACATCCTTGCAGCCCATGTCGGCGAGCGCCTGTTTGGCGAGCTTCGCCGATACACCGATGCGCAGGCCTCCGGTCACCAGCTTGAGGAAGGCGAAGCGCGCCGAGGTGTCCAGGTGGTCAAGCATGTCGCGCACGACGCTGCGCACGTCGGCGCGCCCGGTCATCTGCAGGCGCTCGATGGCGGCACCCAGCGGGATGTCCGATTGAACCGTACCAACCGGGGGTTCCCAGACCAGCGAGACCGTCTCGGCGAGGTCGCCGATATAATCGTAGGAATATTGGAAGAGCACCGCGTCCATGCGTTCGAGCAGCAGGTCCCGGATCATCGCCGGCTTGACCGTGTTCAGCGACAGCGTACCGGCGATCGCCGCGAGCGCGTAGCCGCGGCTCGGATCCGGCGCCGTCCGGAAGTAATCGGCAAGCAGGCGGATCTTGGCGTTGCGCTGGGGGCTCAGGACGAGACGGTCGAGCAGTTCGGCGAAGGCGTGCATCCGTCACTGTCCCTCGTCGTCGTAGCCGACGAGATGCAGCGGGCGGGCGGCGATGCCTTGCAGCTCGCACCAGCGCACCAGTGCTTCTTCGCGGCCGTGCGTGACCCAGACTTCGCCGGGAGCAATCTCGGTGATCGTCTCAGTCAGATCCACCCAGTCGCAATGGTCGGAAATGACCAAGGGCAGCTCGACGCCGCGCTGTTTCGCTCTTTGGCGGATCAGCATCCAGCCGGAGGCGAAAACGGCGATCGGATCGGCGAAGCGCCGCGACCAGCGGTCGGCGAAGGCGGCGGGCGGACCGATCACGATGGTCCCTCTGAAGTCCTGCTTTTCGTCGGCGGCAAGTGTTGCCGGATGGAGTTCGCCGAGATCGATGCCCTGGCTCTGGTAGTAGTCGCACAGCCGCTGCAAAGCGCCGTGAATGAAAATCGGCTGGTGGTAGCCCTCTTCGCGCAGGAGCGCGATGACGCGCTGAGCCTTGCCGAGCGCATAGGCGCCGACCACGTGGGTCCGTTCGGGAAACTGGGTGAGCGAGGTGAGCAGCTTGCGCGTCTCGGCCCGGTCGTCCGGGTGATGGAAGACCGGCAGGCCGAAAGTGGCCTCGGTGATGAACACGTCGCAGGCGACCGGTTCGAAACCGGCGCAGGTCGGGTCCCGTCGTCGCTTGTAGTCGCCGGAGACGACGATGCGGATGCCGTTGGCACGCACCGAGATCTGTGCCGAGCCAAGCACGTGGCCGGCGGGATGGAAGCCCACCTCGACACCGTTCAGCGTCAGCCTTTCCCCGAGTTCGACCGCCTGGCTCGTGCCGCAGAAGCCATCTCCGTAACGAATGCGCATGATGTCGAGGGTTTCGCGGGTGGCGAGCACCTGGCCGTGGCCGGCGCGGGCATGGTCGGAATGGCCATGGGTAATGAGCGCCCTTTCGACCGGCTGCACCGGGTCGATGTAGAAATCGCCAACCTGGCAGTAGAGACCCTTGGGGGCGGGATAGAGCAGGGCGTCCGGTTTCATGGACATAAAGATAGCCGGCGAACGCGCGTCCGCCAGCCATCTTGTTCAAGTTTTTCAAGGCACGACATCGGTCGCGCCTCGAGCAGATTCAGCCGTTCAGGACAAGCGTGTCGCTGATGAGTTTCAGCGTGCGGGCGGCATCGATGTCGATGCAGGCCTTCTGGCTCGGCAGATTGTCCCACGGGCTCGGTGGGAAGAGCCTGTTGTCGGGACTCTGAATCGTCTGGCCGTCGGCAATGCCGCCGCAGACGACGCGGATCGATCCGCTTCTGACAGTGAAGAGATCGGGCGCCACGACATAGGCGCAGGCGCAACTGTCATGCACGACCATGCCATCGGGCACATGCTGCTCGTAGAAGGTGACGTAGAACTTCGAGATGTCAGCAAGCAGCTTGCCGGCTTCGCCGCCGCGCTCGGCAATGTCGGCGATCATCGCCTTGGTCATCACGGTCTGGGTGGTGACGTCGAGGCCGACGACGGTGACCGGCCACGCGGCCGTCATCACCACGTCAGCGGCTTCCGGGTCGCCGTGGATATTGGCTTCGGCAGCGGGTGTGATGTTGCCGTTGACGTCGAAGGCGCCGCCCATGATGACGACTTCGCGCACGAGTGCGGCAAAATCCGGATCCTCGCGCAGCGCCAGCGCCAGGTTGGTCATGCGGCCGACGGCGATCAGCGTCACTTCGCCCGGATGGGCGCGGACCGTATCGATGATGAAGCGGTGCGCCGGGCGCGGGTCGATCGGCAGATCGACGGTCTCGGGGACATCGATGTTGCCGAGGCCGTCGTCGCCGTGGATGAAGGTCGGCCAGCCGACATGCGGACGGTCGGGGTTGAAGGTCTTGTCGAGGCCCTTGGCAACCGGTGCATCGATGCCCCACTCACGCTTCAGGAACAGCGCATTGCGGGTAGTGGTTTCGACCGAGGCATTGCCGAAGACGGTGGTGATGCCGATCAGGTCGATGGCCGGATGACGATGCAGGAAAAGCAGCGCCATCGCATCGTCGATGCCCGGGTCCGTATCAAAGATGACTTTGTGCATTGCGTTCTTCTTTTCTTGTTCTTGTGTTTGACGGCCCGCAATGGAGGCAAGATGGCTGTGAAAGTCAATCTCCCTCCCGGGCGCCTGGGCCGGGACCGAGCGCGTTCCTGGCCGGTTTCTGCGGGAGCGTCGCTGCACGGGCAGACATGGCAGGCTCCCTCACATGGATGGGAACGGCCCATCCAGTGTCAGCCGGGAGGTCCTGTCATGCATAGGCTGGTACTCGTTTCCATGATCGTCATCGCCGCGGCGACCGCGTTTGCCGCTGCCATCTCCGCAGCAGCTTAAACTTTCCGAAAGGTGGCGCGCCTAATGTTGAGGCGCGCCCTTTCGGGCTTTTCTGCAATTCCTGGATATGACGGCGGAGTCACCCTCGTGAAGGCTATCCTCGGCAAGTTTCGGCCATCGAAGAGACTGCTCGTCATCCTCGCGGCCGCTTTCGGCGTTTCGGCCGCATCCGGCGGGGCCGCTGTCTATGTCAGCGGGGACGCACTGATGGCGGGGCTTTCCAAGCCGAACACCTCAGGTCTCGAATGCACGATGCTGCGGACCCTCAAGCTCAGCCATAACGGCCAGCGCTGGATCCGCATGCACGTCAAGACCGATCGCGCCGACGGCGAGGCACGCATGCGCACGGCCCTGCGCGTGGTTGGCGCGCTGGCGAAGGCCGAGAGGGCCGAACTCTATCAGGTCGTCGTGCTCGACGCGGCCGGCCCGGAGGATCGGGCGCAGGTTCGCGGAGCCGCAATCGGCGCGGAAGTGCTTTTCGCTCCTGGTCCGCAGAGCGTGCCTGGAATAAGCGAAACGTTCCGCGCTTCCTATAATGCCGGCACGGCGAATCCCGCCGGCGCATTTCATGGCAAGACCGTCGATCTCTCGATGGATGAAATCCGCACGATGATGGCGGCGATGGACGATCACTCGTCGTGCATCGATCCGTCTGCGGATCCGGCCGAAGCCAAGACCGCCGACGTGGGCGGTGCCGAACATGCGGCCGAACCGGCTGAAACGGCAGAGGCGCCTGCCGGGCACTGAGAGGCACCGCCTCTGGGCAGTCGGACAGTTCTTCCCAAAATGAAAAGGCCCGACGCGGGTGCGGCGGGCCCTCGTGTTCGTGGCAATGCGACCTTGATCAGTCAGCCTTCTGGCGGCGCGCCGGGAAGAGGATGACGTCGCGGATCGACGGCGCGTTGGTCAAGAGCATGATCAGGCGGTCGACGCCGATGCCGAGGCCACCGGCCGGCGGCATGCCCTGGTCGATCGCATCGAGGAACTCGTCGTCGAGCTGCTTGGCCTTTTCGCCGCGCGCATGCGCCTGTTCGAGCTGCTCGACCATGCGGGCGCGCTGCTCTTCCGGGTCGTTGAGTTCGGAAAAGGCGTTGCCGAGTTCCCAGGCGTTGCAATAGGTCTCGAAACGCTCGACCAAGCGCGGCTCGCCCGGCACTTCCTTGGCGAAGGGCGAGATGTCCTTCGGGAAATGCGTGACGTGGGCCGGCTGGATCAGCGTTCCTTCGACCTTTTCTTCGAAGATGAAGGCGAGGCACTCGCCCCAGGTCCAGTCTTTCTCGACTTCGAAGCCGGCAGCCTTGGCGGCGGCGCGGGCTTCTTCGTCGGTCTTCATCGCCAGGAAGTCGATGCCTGTCGCTTCCTTGACGGCGTCGGGCATCGGCACGCGACGGAACGGACCCTTGAAGGAGATTTCCTTGTCGCCGTAGGCGAATTCGGTCGAGCCGTGGATCGCCAGGGCCAGCTCGGCGAACAGCCGCTCGACGAGGTCCATGATGTCCTCGTAGTCGGCATAGGCCCAGTAGCACTCCATCATGGTGAATTCCGGATTGTGCCGGGTGGAGACGCCTTCGTTGCGGAAGTTGCGGTTGATCTCGAAGACCTTGTCGGTGAGACCAGAAACCAGCGTGCGCTTCAGGTACAGTTCCGGCGCGATGCGCAGGAACATGTCGAGCTTCAGCGTGTTGTGATGCGTCTTGAACGGCTCGGCGGTAGCGCCGCCATAGACCGAGTGCAGCATCGGCGTTTCGACTTCCATGAAGCCGTCGTTTTCCATGAAGCGGCGGATACCGGAAACGATGCGGCTGCGCTGCTGGAAGCGCAGCTTCGATTCCTCATTGGTCATGATGTCGAGGTGGCGCTTGCGGTAGCGAATTTCGATGTCGGAGAGGCCGTGCCACTTCTCGGGCATCGGCAGCAGCGACTTCGTCAGCATGGTGATCGCCTGGGCGTTGATCGTCAGCTCGCCGCGCTTGGTACGGCGCACGACCCCGGTAACGCCGATGATGTCGCCGATGTCGATCATCGGCAGCAGGCCGCGGGCCTCTTCGCTCGTCACGTCCTTGTGGCTGAAGATCTGAATCTTGCCGGAGGCGTCATGGATGTCCATGAACATGCCGGAGTTGCGCGAGGAATAGACGCGGCCGGCAACGGTCACGACATCCTGCGTCTCGGTGTCCGGTTCCAGGCCTTCGTACTTGGCGGTGAGTTCGGCATTGCTCATCGTCCGGTGGAAATGCGCCGGATAGACGTCGCCGATCTGTTCGCGCAGCAGCTTCAGCTTCTGTGCGCGGACTTCCGTTGCGTCGGAGGAGAGGCCAGTCGTCTCGGTCTTGTCGTTCATCGTGCTCTCCTTACTTTCCGCTGCCGACCATGGAGGCGACCACCTGGGCGGCAACCTTCAGGCGCTGGCGTACCACGGCGCGGCCCAGGATTTCCATGCTGTCGAACAGCGGCAACGAGCGCTGCGAGCCGGAAACCGCCACAAAGAGCGGTGCCACGATGACCTTCAGCTTCTTGCCCATGCGCTCGGCGACCGCGCGCAGTTCCGCTTCGATCGACTCCTTGTTCCATTCGAGGATCTTTTCGAGATCCGGCTGAACGGTGTTCAAGACTTCGAGCAGTTCCTCGGGCGTCGACTTGACGCCGGCAAAGGCCGCCGGCTGCAAGCCGAGGTCGGACTTGAACAGGAAGCTTGCGAGATCCGGCAGTTCGCCGAGCTTCGAGATGCGCGACTGGCTGAGCTTCAGGCCCTGCTTCAGACGGTCGTTTTCCATCGCCCAGGCAAGGACGCGGGCGGCGAACTCGTCTTCCGAGAGCTTTTCGCGGATCCAGCGCGCGTTCAGCCAGTCGAGCTTCTGGATGTCGAAGATCGCGCCGGCCTTGGACAGGTTCTCCGGATCGAACTTTGCCGCGAGCTCGTCGATCGTCAGCAACTCCTCGCCTTCGGCGATCTGGATGAAGAACAGGCCGAGGAAGTTCATCAGCGCTTCCGGCAGATAGCCGAGCGCGGTGTAATAGGAGATCGACGTCGGGTTCTTGCGCTTCGACAGCTTCGACTTGTCGGCATTGCGCATCAGCGACAGATGCATGAACTTGGGCGGCTCGAGGCCGAGATACTGATAGATCAGGATGTGCTTCGGAACGGAAGCCAGCCACTCCTCGCCGCGGGCGACGTGGGTGATCTTCATCAGATGGTCGTCGACGACATTTGCCATGTGGTAGGTCGGCATGCCGTCGGCCTTGAGCAGCACCTGCATGTCGACGGCATCCCACGGGATTTCCACGTCGCCATAGACGCCGTCGTTAAACTTGCACGAACCCTCGGTCGGGATCTTCATACGCACGACATGCGGCTCGCCGGCGGCAACGCGCGACGTCACTTCTTCGGCCGTAAGGTTGAGGCAAAGGCCGTCATACTTCGACGGCTTGCCGGCGGCGCGCTGGCTCTCGCGCATCTGCTCGAGCCGCTCGGGCGTGCAGAAGCAGCGGAAGCCGTGACCGTTCTCGACGATCTTCTCGACATAGGGGCGATACATGTCCTTGCGGTCGCTCTGGCGGTAGGGGCCGTAGGGACCACCGACATCAGGACCTTCAGACCATTCGAGCCCGCACCATTTCAGCGCGTCCAGCACCTTCTGTTCGAACTCCGGCGTCGAGCGGGTCGCATCGGTATCTTCGATGCGCAGGATGAACTCGCCGCCGTGCTTCTTCGCGAAGAGGTAGTTGAACAGAGCGATATAGGCCGTGCCGACATGCGGCTCGCCGGTGGGGGAGGGTGCGATGCGTACCCGGACTGCTGAATTTGCCATGGTCTTTGCCCGTCTGACGTGCTTTTCGCCCCTTGCCGGAAATGAAATCCGACCGCCGGGGCGCGCATTTTATGGGAAGGAAAGGCCCGCAAGGGTGCCGCAACAGCGGTATCGGCAGGCTATTCCAGTCGGCTCGCGTGAGACCATAGAACACCGGTCATGTCAACGGAAAGTGGATCACGCCGGTTTTTGTTGACACTGCCGGCCACCGGCGATAATGAACCAAAAGGTTATTTAACTGAAAGGTTTTTTAGAAATGCCGGAAGATCGCTTGTCGACGACGCTCTCAGCTCTGGCCGACCCAACGCGAAGGGCGATCCTCGCCCGTCTCGCCCTCGGAGAGGCCTCGGTCGGCGAACTGGCGGAACCCTTCGCAATGAGCCTGCCGGCAGTGTCCAAGCATCTCAAGGTTCTCGAACGCGCCGGGCTGATCAGCCGCGGCCGCGAAGCGCAATGGCGCCCGTGCCGGCTCGAGGCGGCGCCGCTGAAGGACGTCAATAGCTGGCTCGACAGCTACCGACGCTTCTGGGAGCAGAAGTTCGATCGTCTCGACGCCTACCTGCAGGAACTCCAGCACATCGATCCGGACGCCGGGAAGAACTGATCGCCATTCCATCTTCCGTGTCCGGCCGTTCTGCGGTAAGCAGAATGCGTCGAAAAAGGCAGGACCGGATATGGTAAGCCCGGTCCCTTCGGTTTTCTAACGAAGCTCTGCTCGAACGTCCCGTTCGAACCCACGACGTGGTTCCGATGCAATCGCATCGGTCCGCGGCGGGGTATGCATATCGACGCAGTCCGCCGCGTTTCTCGAACACGGAGACTGTGAACATGCGACTGAATCATATCGACCTCTATAGCCCCGTCGTTGCCGAAACGGCTTCCTTCCTCATCGATCACTTCGATCTGACGCTGGTCGAAAAGCGCGGCAAGGACGCCTTCTATCGCTTGACGGATGGTTGCGGCCTGGTGCTCGTCGTCAGCCCGCCGATCACGGCACTTGGCGGCGGCGACCAGTTGAACCTCGGCGCCCAGACCTACCACATCGGCTTCCTGCTGCCGGCGCGGGCTGAGGTCGACGACGCCTACCGGCGGGTGCGCGGATCCGGCGTCCAGGTGATCGCACCGGAGGACCGGCACGGCGCCTATGTCTTCTATGTGGTCATTCCCGGCAACATCCTGGTCGAAGTCGGTCATCGCGCGGACGTCTGAACCGGACCGGAGGTCAGCGGAACGTTTCTTCGGGAGATGCGTTGTCCAATCAGAAGGCGCGGAGCCAGCCACTGGCATGACTCAGCGAAAGATGAGGAACGATCCTGTTTTTCGCTGATGGCTCGCGGTTGACGGCCGGTCGGTTCGGCCCCGCGTCTTCGTGAACTCCCGCAAACAAGAAGGCCCGCATCGGCGATGCGGGCCTTTTGGTGATGAGAGGGCCTCTGCGCCCAGCTTGTCAGTTGAGCTTGCCGGCTTTTCTGAGGCGGGCGTTGCGGGCGACCATGTTGAGGATCTCAACGAGCGCCGAGAAGGCCATGGCGGCATAGATGTAGCCCTTCGGCACATGCAGGCCCATGCCTTCGGCGATCAGCGTCGTGCCGATCATCAGGAGGAAGGCGAGCGCCAGCATGACGATCGTCGGGTTCTTTTCGATGAAGTTGGCGAGCGGATTGGCGGCGACGAGCATCACGGTCACGGCGGCAATCACGGCGATGACCATGATCGGCAGATGCGGCGTCATGCCGACGGCGGTGATGATGCTGTCAACGGAGAAGACAAGGTCGAGCAACAGGATCTGAGCGATCGCAGCGCCGAAGCTGTTGATCGCCGAAGACGCGATGAAGTCCTCGCCATGATCGGCCGGATCGACATTGTGGTGGATTTCCTTGGTCGCCTTCCAGACGAGGAACAGGCCACCGGCAATCAGGATCATGTCCTTCCAGGAGAAGCCGTGGCCGAAGGCCTCGAACACCGGCGTCGTCAGCTTGACGATCCAGGCGACAGTACCGAGCAGGGCAAGGCGCATGACGAGCGCGAGACCGATCCCGATGCGGCGGGCCTTTTCGCGATGCTCGAGCGGCAGCTTGTTGGTGAGGATCGAGATGAAGATCAGGTTGTCGATGCCGAGAACCACCTCCATGACGACAAGCGTGACGAGGGCGACCCAGGCGGCGGGGTCTTGGGCAAGCAACAGGATATCCTGCATCGGCGATCTTCCTTTGTGGGTGGCGCGTCGTCGCGCAAGAATCGCCGAAAGTATTTAAGAAACATCGCGGAGGTGACAAGCGCCGCCGCTATTTGCGGCGGCGCTTTACCGTTTACGATTTGATCGGAATCCACAATTCCACGACGCCCATGCCCGAATGTGGGTCGAAGCGCTCGTCGTAGCGTTCGATGAGATCAGGCGTTTCGCCGTGCTGAAGTCCGGACTCGGGCAACCAGGTGCCGAAGACATGGTCCGCGGTCTTGGCGATCGCGGAGATGTGGCCGCGGTGCAGGAAGACGGCATAACGCTGCTTCGGCAGCTTCAGCGTCGAAAAGCCCTCGGGCAGTTCGTCGGTTTCGCTGACTTCCGCGGCTGCCATGTAGCGGAAGGTTCCGGCCTCGCCATTGCTTTGGGTGCAGACACCATAGGCGATGTCGCCCTTCTGGCCAGGTATGTTGCCGAAATGGCGGTTGAACCGCTGCCAGAGCGAGGGGATGCCCTCGGTGCGACTGTAGGCATAGGTTTCCGCCAATCCTGCCAACAGCAGGGGCGGACTGTCTTCGAAGCGCGGCGGGTCGATCTTGAGAAGGCGGGTATCGTCCATCCTGATAGGCTCCATCAGTTCGATGTTTCGAACGTGCCTTTGCTTGCGCACCGTCTCGGGCGTCACGCCGAACTGGTCGCGAAAGGCGCGAGTGAAAGCCTCGTGCGAGCCGTAGCCCGCTTCGAGGGCTACCGAAAGAATGCTGAGGGAACCATCGGCTAGCGCTGAAGCGGCATCGCTGAGGCGCCGGCCGCGAATATAGGCGCTGATCGAGCGGCCCGTGACCAGCCCGAAAACGCGCGAGAGATGGAAGCGCGAGAGGCCCGCGGCCCCGGCGATCTCATCCAGCGATATGTCCTTTGCGAAATGGCTCTCGATGAACCAGACCGCCCGTCCGATGGCACTCATCATCACTCCTTTGGCAGCGCCCTGGTGATAGGGTCTTGCCGGAAGGCGCGCTTGATCGCAATTGCTGGATTGTAACGCCCGACGACTGGGAAGAGTTCGGCGCCAGCCGAGCTATTTCTTCGGTCCGTAGGCGGACATGAAGACGCGGACGGCCGCGGTCACCGTCGCCTCGATCTGTTCCTTGGGCGGTGCGGAGCACATGCCGCCGAACAGGCGATGCTTGAAGAGCCCGGCCTGCGCCATTTCGATGAACTGGCGGGCGGCCATCTCGGTGTTGTCGATATCCAGGGTACCGGCAGGAACCTGGCGGTCGAGATAGGCCTTGAGCACGGTATAGCCGTTTTCCGGCGCCTCGCTGAAGAAGCGCTCGGCCAGATGCGGCATGCGATCGATCACGCCGATCACCATGCGCATGGAGCGGATCGTTTCTTCGGCCGTCATGCTGGTCGTCAGCGTCACGCCGAAATCGTAAAGCGATTCTTCGACGTCGTCGTGATCGTTGAGCGCGTGCTTGGCGGTCTGGACCACCCGGGTCTTGCCCTTGATGATCAGCGCCTTGAACAGGTCTTCCTTGTTCTCGAAATAGACGTAGAGCGTGCCCTTGGAGACGCCGGCCTCACGGGTGATGTCGTTCATGCTGGCAGCGTCGAAACCCTGGCTCAGAAAGGCGCGCCGGGCACCTTCAAGGATCTGCTCGCGCTTCGCGGGGTCCTCGCCGGCGGCGTGGCGGCCGCCCATCGAAAAGAGATCTTCGTCCTGGCCGACATTCGGCTGGATCACGTCCTGGGTTCCGGTCTTCACCGTGCTCATGGTGGTTGCTTGTTTCCGTCCTGCTTGCATTAAATTTCAGTCATCGAACCGCGTGGTTCGATTTCCTCTTGATATGCGACCAGAAAGGGCTTATGTCAAGCTCGATCGAACCGAACGGTTCAGTTCGTTCAGCAATCTTTAACCAGGCCGGTGCCCAATGTCCGCATCCAACACATCCAGCGCTGCTCGCGTCCGTCCAGTCGACGAGAATTTTGAAGTGCAGCAGGAAACCGCGCTTGAGGCAAAATCGCCTGCTGCGGAGCAGGCCGCTGTCCAGGCTCCCGCAGAAGCGGCGCAGCCGCCGAAGAAGGCGCGCAAGCCCATCGTTCCGGTGCTCGGTTTGGCGCTTCTCGCCGCCAGCGCCTGGTTCGGCTATGACTGGTGGACCAATGGTCGCTTCATGGTCTCGACCGATGACGCTTATATCGAAGGCGACATCGCGACGATCTCGCCCAAGGTTTCCGGATACGTCGCCAAGGTCGATGCCGTCGCCAACCAGAAGGTGAAGGCCGGCGACCCGCTCGTTACCCTCGACGACGGCGATTATCGCATCGCTGCCGAGCAGGCCGAGGCAAAGATTGCCACCCAGAAGCTGGCGCTCAGCCGTTTCGATGCGCAGATTGCCGGTGCCAAGGCGAGCCTGGCCCAGTCCGAAGCGCAGAAGAAGGCTCTCGAAGCGACGGTGCGCGGCGCCGAGCTTGCGCAGAAGCGCGCAAGCGACCTCCAGTCCAAGGCCGTTGGCACCGTCGCTTCGCTTGACAACGCCGATGTGGCGCTTGACCAGGCACGGGCGAACCTTGCCGGCGCCGACGCCAATATCGCCGCCGCCAATGCGAGCATCACGGTTCTCGGAGCGCAGCGCACCGAAGCTGAAAGCGAGATCCGCTCGCTCGAGCTTGCGCGCGACAAGGCCAATCGCGACCTCGGCTTCACCGTCCTGAAGGCGCCCTATGACGGCATCGTCGGCAACGTCGCGGTTCAGGTCGGCGATCTCGTTTCTGCCGGCCAGCGGCTCGCTGCCCTCGTTCCGGTCGACCAGCTCTACATCGACGCCAACTTCAAGGAGACCCAGATCGCGCATCTGGTGCCGGGCTCCAAAGTCAAGGTCCATGTCGACGCCTATGAGGATCACGCGATCGAAGGCACCGTCGCCTCGATTTCGCCAGCCTCCGGTTCGGTCTTCTCGCTGCTGCCGGCGGAAAACGCCACCGGCAACTTCACCAAGGTGATCCAGCGGGTGCCGGTGCGCATCACGCTGCCGGCAGACGTGCTGGCCGAAGGACACCTGCGTGCGGGCCTGAGTGTCGTCGTCGACGTCGACACGCGCACGGCGCCGGATCAGACCAAGGTCGCCGCCACCAAGTAATCAGGCCCAAACGCCGGCGCGCCTTGAGGGCGCGCCTTTGCAAGGAGTGGCTGAGATGGCCGCAACGGCAACAGCAGGTTCGGTGGCGGCCGCCGCACCGAAGGTCGAGGAACATATGGATCCGAAGAGGCTGATCGCCTTCTTCGCCATGGTCGTCGGCATGTTCATGGCCATCCTCGACATCCAGATCGTCTCGGCCTCGCTCGCCGAAATCCAGGCGGGCCTGTCGGCCGGCTCGGACGAGATCGGCTGGGTGCAGACCTCCTATCTCATTGCCGAAGTCATCATGATCCCGCTTTCGGGAACGCTGGCGCGTATCGTCTCGACGCGCGTCTTGTTCTCGGTTTCGGCGGCAGGCTTCACTGCGGCGAGCGCGCTTGCGGCGACTGCCACGAACATCGACCAGATGATCGTCTATCGCGCCATCCAGGGCTTCATCGGCGGCGGCATGATCCCGTCGGTGTTTGCGGCCGCCTTCACCATCTTCCCACCGTCGAAGCGCAACATCGTCTCGCCGATCATCGGCCTGATCGCGACGCTGGCGCCGACGATCGGCCCGACGGTCGGCGGCTATCTCAGCCACGCGTTCTCCTGGCACTGGCTGTTCCTCGTCAACGTCATCCCCGGCATCATCGTCGCGACGCTCACCTGGACTTTCATCGACTTCGACAAGCCGGAACTCAGCCTGTTCAAGAAGTTCGACTGGTGGGGCCTGGCCTCGATGGCGATCTTCCTCGGCGCGCTCGAATATGTGCTGGAAGAGGGCAACACCAACGACTGGTTCAATGACGACCACATCGTCATCGGCGCGGTCGCTTCGGCAATCGCCGCCGTCATATTCTTCTATCGGGCCTTCAAGGTGGAGTTCCCGGTCGTCGACCTCCGGGCCTTTGCCAACCGCAACTTCGCCTTCGGCTCGATGTTCTCCTTCGTCATGGGCATCGGCCTCTATGGCCTCACCTATCTCTATCCGCTCTATCTCGGTCGCATCCGCGGCTACGATTCGCTGATGATCGGCGAGACGATGTTCGTCTCGGGCCTTGCGATGTTTTTCACGGCGCCGGTCGCCGGCATCCTCTCGGGCAAGCTCGATCCGCGCGTGCTGATGACGATCGGTTTTACCAGCTTTGCCGCCGGCACCTGGATGATGGGGCATCTGACCGCCGACTGGGACTTTTACGAGTTGTTCATCCCGCAGATTCTGCGCGGCGTCGGGCTGATGCTCTGCATGGTGCCGATCAATAACATCGCGCTCGGCACCATGCCGCCGGCGCGCATGCGTGGCGCTTCTGGTCTTTTCAACCTCACCCGAAACCTCGGCGGTGCGGTGGGGCTCGCGGTCATCAATACGATCCTGACCCAGCGCCAGGACTTCCACTACGCGCGTCTTGCCGAGCACGTGCAGTGGGGCAACCCGGAGGCGATGGAGCGGTTCAACAACATGGCCGCCAACTTCAACGCCCATGGTCTCGACGGCACGACGATCGCCGTCAAGCAGCTTGCCGCCATGGCGCAGAAGCAGGCGATCATCCTGTCCTTCGGCGATATCTTCGTGCTTTTGACGGTGCTGTTCCTGTCGCTGATCTTCGGTGTGATGATGATCAAGAAGCCGCAGGGCGCCGGCCCCAGCGGCGGCGGTCACTAGAACAAAGAGGACGATGGGTCGAGGCGGCCCATCATCCTTTACCATGAGAGGCAGGTAGCCGGGCGAGCGCCCGTCTTTCCTCGTTTCCATCCTGAGGCCAGTCCGCACGGTTTACGCGAGCCGAGCCTTGCTGCACACTCCCGTCCACCGATGGCGAGGGGCGGCGAGATGAAGGAACGGGTTTCGGCAGCTATCTCACGGCGGTCTTTCATGACGGGTCTTGCCGGCGTCGGGCTGGGGCTTGCCGCCTCGCGCAGTCGCGCTGCCGCTCCTGCCATCGATGCGACGTTCCTGTTCTCCAACGACATCCATGCCTGCCTCGTCTCGATCGAAGGGCTTGCGCCGAACTGCGCGGCGGAAGGCAAGACCGACGCGAACCTGCTGCGCCATGTGGCGGCGCTCAACGCGGTGCATGCCATGCGCTGGCCGGAAACGGTGGCGGACAAGCCGAGTGGCCTGGCAAGCGCCGGACGGCAGATCGGCAAGCCACTCGGCCTGGTGCTTGGCGGCGACATCACCGACGACGGCGGCGGCCAGGTGCGCCGGCCGCGGGAAGGGCGGCAGCTGCAACAGTTCTCCAGTCGCTATCAGGAAGGGGCAGGAAGCGATCGGGTCCACATGCCCGTCTTTGTCGGGCTCGGCAATCATGACCTCGACCAGGACGGCCCGCCGCCGCATGTCGACTGGTATCGCCGCGAGCTGCGCGACTATGTCGAACTCAATCATCGCCAGACGGTCTTCTACAAGCCGCCGGTGCCGGTGACCAACTACGACCCGCTGTCGGATTGCTATTCCTGGGACTGGGGCGGACTGCACCTCGTGCAACTGCAGCGCTTCGGCGGTGACGAGACCAAGGGTGCCGTGAACGCGCTGCCCTGGCTGAAACAGGATCTCGCGGCATATGCCGGCGACGGCCGGCCGGTGATCCTGTTCCAGCACTATGGCTGGGATACGTTTTCGACCGAGGTCTGGGATACGAAGGCGAAGACCTTCGATGATGAAGGCGATGGCGCGCCGCATTGGTGGAGTGTCGATCAGCGACAGGCGCTGATCGACTCGCTCAAAGGCTACAACGTCATCGGCCTGTTCCACGGACACCAGCACGAAACCGCAATGATCTACCGGCAGGGCGGGCTCGACCTCATTAAGCCGAAGGCTGCCTATATGGGCGGCTTTGCGGTTGTGCGCGTCACCGACGGCTTCATGGACGTAGTGTTGGCCGAGGCCGGTTCCGCGCACGGAGAGGTCGCGTTTACTACCGCTTTCAGCAAGCGGCTCGCCTAATATCTGGCAAGTGTCACAACATTCGTTAAATCGATCAGAATCAATCGTTTAAAGTGACAGCGTGCCGTCTTTCCGCCGGCGCACGGACGCCTGTTTTCACCGCTTTGAAGATTTCTGATTTACGTACATCAGAAATTCCTCTAAAGGCAGAACCCGGAGGAAAACATGCGTCCGACAGTTCACGATATCGCTGCTAAAGCCGGGGTCAGTCTCGCCACCGTCGACCGGGTCTTGAACAATCGTCCCGGCGTGCGTGGTGTCACCCGCGACAAGGTCGAGCGCGCCATAACGACGCTCGGTTATGTGCGCGACGTCGCCGCCGCCAATCTTGCCAAGAGCCGCATTTACCCGCTGGTCTTCATTCTGCCCGAGGGCGACAACACCTTCATGCGCGGCCTTGCGGCCGAGGTGGAAGCGGCGAAAGTGCGCTCTGCGATCGAGCGCACCGCAATCACCATGCTCTCCGTCCCGGCCTTCGATAGGGCGGCCCTGGCCGCGGCACTGGAAAAGGCGCGGACACTCGCCCCTGCCGGCGTCGCCGTGGTTGCGATCGATGCACCCGAGGTCGTTGCAGCTGTCGATCGGCTGCGCGAAGACGGCATTGCTGTGGTGACTCTGGTCTCCGATCTGCCGGGATCGTCGCGTGATCACTTTGCCGGCGTCGACAACATCGCCGCCGGCCGGACCGCAGGCACCTTGATGGGGCGTTTCCTCAGCGGTCGCGAAGGATCGGTCGCGATCGTCGCCGGCGCGATGCTGGTGCGCGACCATCGTGATCGCCTCGAAGGTTTCAGCGCGGCGATGGCCGAAAGCGCCCCGGGCCGCCGGCTTCTGCCCGTCGTCGAGGGTCATGACGATCCTGCCGAAGTCGAGAAGCTCCTCTCGGGGCTTGTCGCCGATCATGCGGACCTCGCCGGCATCTACAGTCTCGGCGCCGGCAATCGCGGCCTGATCGCGGCACTCGAAAAGGCCGGGCGTCAGGCTGATATTTGCGCCATCGCGCACGAGCTGACACCGCATAGCCGCGCGGCACTCGCCTCCGGCACCTTGGACGCGCTCCTCAATCAGGATGCCGGCCATGAGGTGCGCAGCGCCATCCGCGTGCTGAAGGCCCGTGCGGATGGACTCGCGGTGATCGGAGCGCAGGAGCGCATCCGCATCGAGATTTTCCTTAGGGATAACCTGCCGGTCGAGCCGGCGTAACGATTTGGAACTGCGCGGTTCCGGACGGCAAACCGATCTGGAATTGCTCAATGGAGGCAAGCATGTATCTCGGACTGGATCTCGGCACCTCGGGCGTCAAGGCAATGCTCATCGATGGCGACCAGCGCATCATCGGTTCTGCCTCCGGCGCGCTCGACGTTTCCCGGCCGCATCCCGGCTGGTCGGAACAGGATCCGGCGGACTGGGTGCGGGCGACCGAGGAGGCGATTGCCGGGCTGAAGGCAGCGCATCCCAACGAACTTGCGGCCGTGCGCGGCATCGGCCTTTCCGGTCAGATGCACGGTGCGACGCTCATCGATGAAGACGACCGGGTGCTTCGGCCCTGCATCCTGTGGAACGACACCCGCAGCTTCCGCGAGGCGGCAGCGCTCGACGCCGATCCGCAGTTCCGCGCAATCACCGGCAATATCGTCTTCCCTGGCTTTACGGCGCCGAAGCTCGCCTGGGTGCGGGCCAACGAGCCGGAGATCTTTGCCAGGGTGCGCTGGGTGCTGCTGCCCAAGGACTATCTGCGCCTGTGGCTGACCGGCGAACACATGTCGGAAATGTCCGACTCGGCCGGCACCGCCTGGCTCGACACCGGCAAGCGCCGATGGTCCGAGAGCCTGCTTTCCGCCACAGGCATGGATGAAAAGCAGATGCCGAGCCTGGTCGAAGGGACCGATGCGGCCGGCAAGCTTCGGCCGGAACTTAGCGCCCGCTGGGGGATTTCCGGTGACGTCGTGGTTGCCGGCGGCGCCGGCGACAATGCGGCGTCTGCGTGCGGCATGGGCACGGTCGGCGAGGGGCATGCCTTCGTCTCGCTCGGCACCTCAGGCGTGCTCTTTGCCGCCAACGCCAGTTACCTGCCCAATCCGGAGAGCGCGGTACACGCCTTCTGCCACGCGCTGCCGAACACGTGGCACCAGATGGGCGTCATCCTGTCGGCGACCGATGCGCTCAACTGGTACTCGGGCATCGCCGGTCGCAGTGCGGCGGAGCTCAGCTCGGAACTCGGCGACGACATCAAGGCGCCCTCCGGCGTGACCTTTCTTCCCTATCTCTCGGGCGAGCGCACCCCGCACAACGATGCGGCGATCCGCGGCGCCTTCGTGGGCCTTGGCCACGAAAGCAGCCGCGTGGTGCTGACACAGGCGGTGATGGAGGGCGTGTCCTTCGCCATCCGCGACAGCCTGGAAGCGCTCCGCGCCGCGGGCACGACGCTCTCGCGGCTGACGGCGATCGGCGGCGGATCGCGCTCGCGCTACTGGCTGAAATCGATCGCAACGGCACTCAACCTGCCTGTCGATCTGCCCGCCGATGGCGACTTCGGTGCCGCCTTCGGTGCTGCCCGCCTTGGCCTCATCGCCGCGACCGGTGCGGATCCGGTGGCGACTTGCTACGCCCCGCGCACCGCCGAAACCATCGCGCCCGAGGTGTCGCTGGTTTCGGTCTACGAGGAGACCTACCAGCGCTACCGTCGGCTCTATCCGGCGATCAAGGGTGCCGCGTCATGACGACGCTGCGCCGCAAGTCCGGCTTGAGTGCCGGTCGCTCAGCGCGCCGGCACCTTGTCGAGGAAACCGGTGATCGTCTTCAGGCGACCGTTCTCGATCTGGCAGACATCGGTGCCTTCGATAACCGAGGCGACACCTTCCGGGCCGAGCGCCCAGGAAAAGCGGATCGTATCGGCAAAACCGTCGGCGTCGCCCTTCAGCGTGAAGCGGAAGCCCGGAAACTGCCCCTGGACGCCGGCGATCAGCGCATCGATGCCGGCATGGCCGTCGCCCTGCATGATCGGGTCGCGATAGCTGACGTTGGCGCTGAAGGTCTTCTCGATCAGGGCCGAGCGGCTTGCGACATCGGTGGCGTTCCAGGCGGCAATGTAGGCTTCGGCAATCGCGTTGAAGTCGTGCATCGAAGTGTTCCTTTCGTTTGGCGTTTCGATGCCCCAGCTATCGCCGGTCGAGGGAATGAAACCAATTACCTTCCACGTAATGGCCGCGCCTATCGGATGGGCGATGCCGGCCGACACCACTCTTGAGAGGAGCCAAACCCGTGAGCACAGGATTTTTCGGCGATATCGCCAAGATCAAATATGAGGGCCCCGACAGCGCCAACCCGCTCGCCTTCCGTCATTACAACAAGGACGAGGTTGTTCTCGGCAAGCGTATGGAAGACCACTTGCGCTTTGCCGTCGCCTACTGGCACACCTTCGTCTGGCCGGGCGGCGACCCCTTCGGCGGCCAGACCTTCGAGCGTCCCTGGTTCAAGGACACGATGGACGCGGCGAAGCTGAAAGCCGACGTCGCCTTCGAGTTCTTCGACCTGCTCGGCGTGCCCTTCTACTGCTTCCATGACGCGGATGTGCGCCCGGAAGGCAAGAGCTTCGCGGAGAACACGAAGAATCTCAACGAGATCGTCGACCACTTCGAGAAAAAGCAGGCCGAGACCGGCGTCAACCTGCTCTGGGGTACGGCAAACCTCTTTTCCAACCGGCGCTATATGTCGGGTGCCGCGACCAATCCGGACCCGGACGTCTTCGCGTTTGCCGCCGCGACCGTGAAGACCTGCCTCGACGCAACCAAGCGCCTCGGCGGCCAGAACTACGTGCTCTGGGGCGGGCGCGAAGGCTACGAGACCCTGCTCAACACCGACCTAAAGCGCGAGCTCGACCAGCTCGGCCGCTTCGTCAATCTCGTCGTCGAGTACAAGCACAAGATCGGCTTCAAGGGCGCGATCCTGATCGAGCCGAAGCCGCAGGAGCCGACCAAGCACCAATATGATTACGACGTCGCGACGGTTTACGGCTTCCTGAAGAACTACGGTCTGGAAAACGAGGTCAAGGTCAACATCGAGCAGGGCCACGCGATCCTTGCCGGCCACTCCTTCGAGCACGAGCTGGCGCTTGCCAATGCGCTTGGCATCTTCGGCTCGATCGACATGAACCGCAACGACTACCAGTCCGGTTGGGACACCGACCAGTTCCCGAACAACGTTCCGGAGATGGCGCTTGCCTATTATCAGGTTCTCGCAGGCGGCGGCTTCAAGACCGGCGGCACCAACTTCGATGCCAAGCTGCGCCGCCAGTCGATCGACCCGGAAGACCTGCTGATCGGCCATATCGGCGGCATGGACTGCTGCGCCCGCGGCCTGAAGGCGGCGGCGAAGATGATCGAGGACAAGGCGCTCTCCGCTCCGCTCGAAAGCCGCTACGCCGGCTGGCAGGTGCCGGAAGCCAAGAAGATGCTCGACGGCGGCTTCTCGCTGGAAGAAATCGAGGCGTGGGTGCTGAAGTCCGACCTCAACCCGCAGCCGAAGTCCGGCAAGCAGGAACTGCTGGAAAACATCGTCAACCGCTACGTCTAAGCACTCTCGAGAGTTTGCGCGCGCGGCGGCCCGGTCTCTCTGGGCCGCCGGTTGCGACGACTGCGGGTTGCCGGCGACGCAGGTGGGCTGCAATATGAAATCGATTACAAATCTCTCGGGAATCTGTGCCTTCACCAGTTGCCCCCTGTTGAAAATCTGCTAGCTTTGGCGCCTGCAACGTTTCAGGTCCGCCAGTTGTGGCGAAAACAAGGTGCATTGTACCTCCTTGTCGCCGACTGACCGGACAGGCCGACATCATCAATGGCCGTTTCATCGGGAGGAAAATCGGGATGAAGACCATCAAGGGGCCAGGGCTCTTTCTTGCGCAGTTTGCCGGCGATGCGGCGCCGTTCAATTCCTGGGACGCGATCACCAAATGGGCGGCCGATTGCGGCTACAAAGGCGTGCAGGTCCCGAGCTGGGACGCGCGGCTGATCGATCTTCAGAAGGCAGCGACCTCGAAGACCTATTGCGATGAGTTTACCGGCAAGGCGCGCGCCAACGGCGTCGAGGTGACCGAGCTTTCGACCCATCTGCAGGGTCAGCTCGTCGCCGTGCACCCGGCCTATGACGAAGCCTTCGATGGTTTTGCCGCACCGGAAGTGCGCGGCAACCCGAAAGCGCGCCAAGCCTGGGCGGTTGAGCAGGTGAAGCTGGCGCTGACTGCCTCGAAGAACCTCGGGCTGAACGCGATGGCGAGTTTCTCCGGCGCGCTTGCCTGGCCCTTCGTCTATCCCTGGCCGCAGCGGCCGGCCGGCCTCGTCGAGACCGCCTTTGACGAACTGGCGAAGCGCTGGAAACCGATCCTCGACCATGCCGAGGATTGTGGTGTGGATGTCTGCTACGAGATCCATCCGGGCGAGGACCTGCACGACGGCATCACCTACGAGATGTTTCTGGAGCGCACCGGCAACCACGCCCGCGCCTGCATGCTCTACGACCCCTCGCACTACGTGCTGCAGTGCCTCGACTATCTCGACAATATCGACATCTACAAGGATCGCATCCGCATGTTCCACGTCAAGGATGCGGAGTTCAATCCGACCGGACGCCAGGGCGTCTATGGCGGCTATCAGGGCTGGGTCAACCGGGCCGGGCGCTTCCGCTCGCTCGGCGATGGCCAGGTGGATTTCGGCGCGGTGTTTTCGAAGATGGCGGCCAACGATTTTGCCGGCTGGGCGGTGGTCGAATGGGAATGCGCGCTGAAGCATCCGGAGGATGGCGCGCGCGAGGGTGCCGACTTCGTCAAGCACCACATCATCCGCGTCACCGAAAAGGCCTTCGACGACTTCGCCGGCGGCGGCACGGACGAGGCCGCCAACCGACGCATACTGGGAATCTGAGGTAGCGTTTGCCCCTCACCCTAACCCTCTCCCCGCTTGCGGGGAGAGGGGACGCGGACTGTGGCTGCGAGTGCACCTGCAGCGCTCTTAGAGAGAGTTGCTTGGGGCCTGGCGAGCGGCACATTCTCCCCGCGCGCGGGGAGAATGTGCCGGCAGGCGGATGAGGGGCAGACCGCACAACACAAATGGAACACACGAACGGAAACAGGGGAGAAGGCAATGGCAATCGAAGGAACGAGCGAGAAGCGTGAGCGCCGCATCCGGCTCGGCATGGTGGGGGGCGGCTCCGGCGCCTTTATCGGCGCGGTGCATCGTATCGCGGCACGGCTCGACGATCACTTTGAGCTCGTGGCGGGCGCCCTGTCGTCGACACCGGAGAAGGCGGAAAACTCGGGGCGTGAACTCGGGCTCGATCCGTCGCGGGTCTATTCCGACTTCAAGCAAATGGCGATCCGCGAGGCGAAGTTGAAGGACGGCATCGAGGCAGTGGCGATCGTCACGCCGAACCACGTGCACTATGCCGCGGCCAAGGAGTTTCTGAAGCGCGGCATCCACGTGATCTGCGACAAGCCGCTGACCTCGACGCTATCAGACGCGAAGAAACTGAAGAAGGCGGCCGAGGACAGCGATGCCTTGTTCGTGCTGACGCACAACTACACCGGCTATCCGATGGTGCGGCAGGCGCGCGAGATGGTGGCCAATGGCGAGATCGGCGCGGTGCGGCTGGTGCAGATGGAATATCCGCAGGACTGGCTGACCGAAAACATCGAGCAGTCCGGTCAGAAGCAGGCGGCCTGGCGCACCGATCCGGCGCGCTCGGGCGCCGGTGGCTCGACCGGCGATATCGGCACGCACGCCTACAATCTCGGCGCCTTCGTCTCCGGTCTCGAACTGGAGGAGCTTTCGGCCGATCTCGACAGCTTCGTGTCCGGTCGTCAGCTCGATGACAATGCGCATGTGATGATGCGCTTCAAGGCGAAGGACGGCGAGCGCGCCAAGGGGCTGCTCTGGTGCAGCCAGGTCGCGCCCGGCCACGAGAACGGCCTGATGGTGCGCGTCTACGGCACCAAGGGTGGCCTCGAATGGACGCAGAAGGACCCGAACTATCTCTGGCACACGCCGTTCGGCGAGCCGAAGCGGCTGCTCACCCGGGCGGGTGCCGGGGCGGGTGCTGCGGCAAACCGCGTCAGCCGGATCCCGTCCGGTCATCCGGAAGGTTACCTCGAAGGCTTCGCCAATATCTACACGGAAGCGGCGCGCGCGATCTTCGCCAAGCGCAAGGGCGAGAAGGTCGATGCCGCCGTCACCTATCCGACCATCGGCGATGGCATGAAGGGCATGGTCTTCGTTGACGCCTGCGTCCAGTCATCCAAACGAAATGGTGCGTGGGTAAAGGTGTAGCGGAGCACAAGAACCGGCGAAGGGGCGGGGCATTCCCGCCCTTTTTCGCGAGTTGACATTTTCCAGCACGGCTTTAGGTCGGCCCGCGAAACAAAGAAAACAACATGGTCCCGTTTCCGGCGGGGCCGGAACAAGACGAGGCAGAGAGATGACCGATCCCAAGATCCTGGCCCAGCGTTTCCCGGGTGACTTCGTATTCGGGGTGGCGACCGCCTCCTTCCAGATCGAAGGTGCCACCAAGGCCGATGGCCGCAAGCCGTCGATCTGGGACGCCTTCTCCAACATGCCGGGCCGCGTCTTCGGGCGGCACAATGGCGATGTCGCCTGCGACCACTACAATAGGCTCGACGAGGATCTGGACCTGATCAAGAGCCTCGGCGTCGAGGCTTACCGCTTCTCGATCGCCTGGCCGCGCATCATTCCCGAAGGCACTGGCCCGATCAATGAAAAAGGCCTCGACTTTTACGACCGTCTCGTCGACGGGCTGAAGGCCCGCAACATTAAGGCATTCGCCACGCTCTACCATTGGGATCTCCCGCTGGCGCTAATGGGCGAGGGAGGCTGGACGGCGCGCACGACTGCCTACGCCTTCCAGCGCTACGCCAAGACGGTGATCGCCCGCCTCGGCGATCGCCTCGACGCGGTTGCGACCTTCAACGAACCCTGGTGTTCGGTGTGGCTGAGCCATCTCTACGGCATCCATGCGCCGGGCGAGCGCAGCATGGATGCAGCCCTTCACGCGCTGCACTTCACCAACCTGGCGCACGGGCTCGGCGTCGATGCCATCCGTTCGGAGCAGCCGAACCTGCCTGCCGGCATCGTCATCAACGCGCACTCCGTGTACCCGGGCAGCGACAGCAAGGCCGACACGGCAGCAGCCGAACGGGCCTTCGACTTCCACAATGGTGTCTTCTTCGGCCCCATCTTTAGAGGCGAATACCCCGAGAGCTTCATGAGCGCGCTTGGCCACCGCATGCCCGCGATCGAAGACGGCGACATGGCGACGATCTCCCGGCCGCTCGACTGGTGGGGGCTCAACTACTACACGCCGATGCGGGTTAGCGCCGACCCGGCGAAGAGCGCGGAGTATCCGGCGACGATCAACGCCAAGGCGGTGAGCGAGACCAAGACGGATATCGGCTGGGAGGTCTATGCGCCCGCGCTCGGTAGCCTGGTCAGGACGCTCAACGCGACCTACCAGCTGCCCGACTGCTACATCACCGAGAACGGCGCCTGCTACAACATGGGCGTCGAGAACGGCATCGTCGACGACCAGCCGCGACTCCACTACATCGCCGACCATCTGTCTGTCACGGCCGACCTGATTGCCGAAGGGTATCCGATGCGCGGCTACTTCGCCTGGAGCCTGATGGACAATTTCGAATGGGCCGAAGGCTACAAGATGCGCTTCGGTATCGTGCATGTCGACTACGACACGCAGGTGCGCACCATCAAGAAGAGCGGCGAGTGGTACAAGGCGCTTGCCGAAGAATTCCCCAAGGGCAACCACGGCTGACGATTGCGCTGGCGGCTCGATCCGCCCGCGACAAGCGTGGCGACAGGAGGGCCGATGCGGCTCTCCTGAAGCAGCTTTACTCCTCCATCATCGACGGACGGGCAGGACTTCCAGACTCTGCCGGTCGAGTTGGGCCAACACTTCCTTGAAGCCATAACGCGGCTTCCAGTCGAGCTTTTCGATCGCAGCGCTCGGATCGTAGACCCGATCGATCGTCGCCGGCAGCGCCCAGCCGCGCTCGGCAAAGGCCTGCGACATCTTTGGCGCGCGCTCGCGCAAGAGCCCGGCAGCGTCCTCCGCCAGGCGGCGGCAGTCGGTCGGTAGCAGCGGTGTTTCGCCCGAGATGATGTAGCGCTGGAAGGCACGGCCGCCATTGTCGAGTGCGGCTACATGCGCCGCAGCCACGTCGCGCGCATCGATGCCGCGATGCAGCCGGTAGCCCGCGACGCGGTCGGCCGCCTCTGGGAAACAGCGCGACATGCGCAGCACCCGCACGTGCAGGGCGCGATCGGCAGCGTTTTCCAGCAGAGCTTCCGCCGCAAGCTTGGTGTGGTGGTAGATGGTGTGCGGCTTGGGCGGCGTCTCCTCGGTGATCCAGGCGCAGCCGCCTTCCGTGACCGCGTGGCCGTAAAGAGCCGTCGTGCTGGTGAAGACGATGCGGCCGACGCCGGCAGCTTGTGCTGCGGCGATCACCAGATGCGTGCCCATCACATTGACGCGCTCGAACTCCTGGTCGGCGACCGTATCGACATGCGGGGCATGCAGCGCAGCCGTATGGATCACGGCATCCGCCCCCTCCATGGCCCGCTCCAGCAATTCGCCGTCGACGAGATCGCCGACTATCGCGGTCGTGCCGAAAGGCGTGCGGTCGATGCCGATGACGTGATGGTCGGCTGCAAGTGCGTTATAGATCGCCCGGCCGATGCGGCCGGAGCTCCCGGTCAAGACAATGCGCATTTCCTACCTCGTAACCCGTGGTCCCGCCCGTTACCATGAAATGCCTGCGGGCGCAGTCCGTCCGGACGAGGATTTCCAAGGTGGTGGCGCCGCGATGTGGCGCTTCTCGGGCGAGCCCGCAGCAAAAGAGCATGGTTTTGCTGTTCCGCCGCAAATTCAGGAATGTAATGCCTGTGAAACGCCCGGACGATTCTCCATAAGAGCCGTAGATTATGTCGCATGCGGGCCATGTGCCGCCAAAGTTGAACTGACTGGTTTCTTGATGCTAGAGAAGTGCTCCCTGTTCCGAATGCGTTGTCGAATGTCGGCCTGACCGGACGCGCCTTCCATCCCGACTTTGCCGGGATCACGAGTTTTGAACATCCGAGAGCACTTATGTACCCGCACATTCCGACTCCGCCTCTTTCGGGGATCTCCGAACGATGAGCGTTTCCCCCTTGAAAGCCACGTCACCGGCTGACGCGGCCGTCGTCTTCGACGGCGTTTCCAAGCATTTTCCCGCCTCCGGCAACAGCAGCGCCTTTACCGCGCTCGACAACGTCTCGCTGACGGTCGACCGTGGTTCGATCACCGGCATCATCGGCCGGTCCGGCGCCGGCAAATCGACGCTGATCCGTCTGGTCAACGGCCTGGAGAAGCCGAGCAGCGGCAAGGTGCTGGTCGACGGCGTCGACGTCGGCGGGCTTGACGAGGTGGCGCTCCGCACGCTTCGCCGCTCTGTCGGCATGATCTTCCAGCACTTCAACCTGCTCTCCTCGCGCACCGTGTTCGGCAATGTCGCGCTGCCGCTGGAGATATCAGGCATGGACAAACGCGCGATCGAACAGCGCGTGCGGCCGCTGCTCGATCTCGTCGGCCTTGCTGACAAGCACGGGCGCTACCCGGCCGAACTCTCCGGTGGCCAGAAGCAGCGCATCGGCATCGCCCGCGCGCTCGCGACCGAGCCGAAACTCTTGCTTTCCGACGAGGCGACATCCGCGCTCGACCCGGAGACGACGCAGTCGATCCTCGAATTGTTGAAGCGCATCAATGCCGAACTCGGCCTGACGGTGCTGCTCATCACCCACGAGATGGAAGTGGTAAAGGCGGTGACCTCGGATGTCGCCGTCATCGATCACGGCCGCATTGTCGAGCGCGGCCATACCTTCGGCGTCTTCACCCACCCGAAGCATGAGACGACGCGGGCGCTGCTTTCGGGCCTGCCGGGATCGAAGCTTCCGGATGCGGTGGCTCGCGCGTTGAAACCGCAGCCGTCCCAAGGCGATCGCGCTGTCGTGCGGCTCACCTTCTTTGGTGCCGCGGCGGAGAAGCCGCTGATTTCGCAGCTGATCAAATCGGTCGGTGCCGAGGTCAACATCATCGCCGGCACGATCGACGAGATCGGCGGCGCGCCCTATGGCTCGCTGGTCGTTGCCTACGGCGCCGATGCCGAGACATCCGGTCGCGCCGAACGCTTCTTCACCGAAAACGGTCTGGTCACGGAGGTGCTCGGTTATGTCGCCTGATATTCTCTTGCGCATCGGCGGCGCCACCGTCGACACGATCTACATGGTTGCCGTCGCCGGCCTCATCGGCTCGTTGATCGGCTTGCCGATCGGCATCTTTCTCGCGACCAGCGGCAAGGGCGAGCTCTTCCCGGCGCCGACGCTGAACCGCATCGTCGGGCTGATCGTCAACGCCACGCGCTCGACACCCTTCATCATCCTGGTCGTCGCCATCATTCCCTTCACCCGGCTTTTGACCGGCACCTCGATCGGCACCAAGGCGGCGATCGTGCCTTTGACGATTGCGACGATCCCCTTCGTCGCGCGTCTGGTGGAAGCGGCGATCCGCGAGATCGACAAGGGGCTGATCGAGGCGGCGCGCGCCATGGGCGCGACCCCGATGCAGATCGTCTTCAAGGTGCTGCTGGCCGAAGCGCGGCCGGCGCTGACCCTGGCTCTCACCATGACCGCCGTCAGTCTCATCGGCTATTCGGCGATGGTCGGAGCCGTCGGCGGCGGTGGGCTCGGCGACCTCGGCATCCGCTATGGCTATCAGCGCTTCATGCCCGACGTCATGCTCGTCGTCGTCATCGTGCTGATCGTGCTGGTGCAACTTGTGCAGAGCGCCGGCGACGGACTGGCGCGGCGCTTCGACAAGAAAAACCGCAAGACCTGATTTCCTCCCAAGACTTGAACGTAAACAAGGAGACATCCATGAAGAAGCTTATCATCGCGGCAGCGATTGCCGCTCTCACCGCTGGCACGGCGCTTGCCGAGACCATCAAGGTCGGCGTCACGCCGGGCGAACATGCCCAGATCATGGAGAAGGTGAAGGAAGTCGCGGCACCCAAGGGCCTCGACATCGAGATCCTCGAATTCTCCGACTACGTCGTTCCGAACCAGGCGCTCGCCGATGGCGACCTCAATGCCAACTCGTTCCAGCACCAGCCCTATCTCGACAACCAGATCGCCGATCGCGGCTTCGAGATCGTCAGCGTCGGCACCACCATCACCACCCCGATGGGTGTCTATTCGCAGAAGGTGAAGAGCCTCGACGAACTTCAGGACGGCGCCACGATCGCCATCCCGAACGATCCGACCAATGGCGGCCGCGCGCTGCTTGTTCTCGCCTCCAAGGGCCTGATCAAGGTCAAGGAAGAGGCCGGTCTCAAGGTGACCCCGGCTGACATCACCGAGAACCCGAAGAACATCACCTTCGCCGAGCTTGATGCCGCCCAGCTGCCGCGCTCGCTGCAGGATGTCGATGCGGCCGTCATCAACACCAACTACGCGATGGAAGCCGGCCTGCATCCGAAGAAGGACGCGATCGCGATCGAAGGCGAGAAGTCGCCCTATGCCAACGTCATTGCCGTGCGCAAGGCCGACAAGGATGCGCCGTGGGTGAAGACGCTGGTCGAATCCTACCATGATGAAAAGGTGAAGACCTTCATCAACGACACCTTCAAGGGCGCGCTGATCCCGAGCTGGTAAGCTTCTCTGTCTGATCGAAACAGCAACCGCGCGCTGCAATCCCGGCGCGCGGTTTTTCTTTGACCGCAAGTTTCGCCCGGTTATCCTCCTGACGCTTTGAGGAGGGCGCGACATGAGTGTGATGAAAGGCGGCTGCCTCTGCGGCGCAATCCGCTACGAGGCGAAGGGGCAACCCCTCTATTCCGGCTTCTGCCATTGCCGCGACTGCCAGCGCACCACCGGAACCGGCCATTGCTGCTACATGATCTTCGATCGCGCGAACGTGGTGATGTCAGGCACTTGCCGCGGCTACGAGACACGCGCCGAAAACGGCAATGCCTCGATCCGTAATTTCTGCGAAACCTGCGGCAGCCAGGTCTTCGGCTCCGGACCGCCGGACGATTGGCGCTGGTCGATCTACGCCGGCACGCTCGACGATCCCTCAGTGTTCCAGCCGACCGATGCGATCTTCACCCGCAGCCGCCATGAATGGGACCGCAGCGCGTTGGCGCTGGATGAATGCGAGGCGTTGCCGGGGTAGCTGCTGCGACAGCGGATTTGCCCCTCTCCTGGGGTTAAACCCGAGGACTAACCCTCTCCCCGCAGGCGGGGCGAGGGGACGTGCCCAAAGCAGCCGGCGTTGCCGAACGGGGCTGCAGTCGACCGAATATCTGGGGTGCTTATTATTGAGCCGAGCGGGTGCCACTTGTCTCCTTCGCCCCGCTTGCGGGGAGAAGGTGCCGGCAGGCGGATGAGGGGGCCCCACCGCGCGAATGAGGGGCCTCCTTCACTGCGCCGAGGGGGTGCGAACCCGAAGTCTCAGCTACCGAGGTGGCGCTCGCCGCGCTTCTTCGCAAGCTCAATCTGCTTCTGGCGCTGGCGGTAGCGTTCCCGGTCCTCGTCGGTGCGGACCTCGTGGCAATGAATGCAGGAAACGCCGTCCTCGTGGTGCGGCGAGAGGAGATCGGCCTTGGTCAGCGGCTGGCGGCAGGCGTGGCAGAGCGTGTGCTCGCCTTCTTCAAGGCCATGGGTGACGGAGACGCGATCGTCGAAGACGAAGCAGGCGCCCTCCCACAAGCTTTCTTCCTGCGGCACTTCTTCAAGGTATTTCAGGATGCCGCCCTTGAGGTGGTAGACCTCGTCGAAACCCTGCTCCTTCATGAAGGCGGTCGCCTTCTCGCAGCGGATGCCGCCGGTGCAGTACATGGCGATCTTCGGTTTGTTGTGCAGGCCGGTGTGGTTGCGCACCCAATCCGGAAATTCGCGGAAGGTCTTGGTCTGCGGATCGACCGCGCCCTTGAAGATGCCGATTGCCGTCTCGTAGTCGTTTCGCGTGTCGATGACGATCGTCTCGGGATCGGAGATCAGCGCGTTCCAGTCTTTCGGATCGACGTAGGTACCAACGATCTTGTTGGGGTCGATGTTCTCGACACCCATCGTGACGATTTCCTTTTTCAGCCGCACCTTCATGCGCAGAAATGGCATCGAGGACGCCCGGCTTTCCTTGTGCTCCAACGCTCCAAGCTCCGGCTGCGCGCGCAGGAAGGAAAGCACGGCGGCGATGCCGGCATCGGTGCCGGCGATCGTGCCGTTGATGCCCTCATGGGCGATGAGCAGCGTGCCCTTGACGCCGTTCTCGTCGCAGACGGCCTGCAGCGGTTCGCGGAATTCGGCGAAGCGCGGGAAGCTTGCGAAATGATAGAGCGCGGCTACCAGAAACTGGCCGTGGGTCTCACCATGGGTCTCAGGGCGCGGGGTGGTGGAAATGTCGGTCATGGCCGGTGCAAATACAGCTTTCGCGCCGCAAGCGCAATCGCGGCAGGCGAGAGGGGCACTCTGTCGCTGCAGGTCACGATGAAATGAGTTGAATGAACCGGCGGGAAACCGCAGACGCGATCGCATCGCGTCTTGGTTCCGCATCATGTTCAAGAAACAATTGGATGCTAATATTCACCTAAAAAGGGTGGAGGCGCGATTTCGGAATTGCGCGAGCGCCGCAGCTGTTTGCGAGATCAATGCGTGAGAGATCGGGACCGCCAGCTGGGAGGAGACGCAGATCACTTGGGGCCCTATGAGCCATGCAAACCTAAGGTGCGTAACAATGAAGACTCCTGCGCGAGGGTGCACGCAGGCAAATCCCCCGATCCTATCCGAATGCAGCTGGCATGGACCTGAGCGCCGTCCTTAGCACGCTCTATGCGTGGTTAGCCGAAGACTTTCGCTTGGTCCGTCTGCTTTTCTCGGTCGTCGGAGTGGGACTTGCGTTGGATATCGCATGGAAGCTGCGGCGTGACGCGCTGCTTCGGCGTCGTGGAACATCGACCAAGGGACGGATCGTCCAAGTGTCGAGCGGGGAGGACTACGACACCGCCATCATTCGGTTCACAGACGGGGCGGGACGCACACACGAATTCGACTCCGAGCTTCCTCATTCAGGCGAGCCCGTCGGGACAAGCGTCGACGTACGCTATGACCCTCAGACCCCAGGGCGTGCCCATCTCGCCGGCAGACCCCTAAGGCGCATGTTGCTGTACGTGGTGTCTCTGATCGTCGCCGCGGGTTTTGTCTTCCTGGCGGTGGTGCTCGACGCCTGAATACAGCGGGGAGCCAGCTAGCGCGCGGCGTCGAGCCAGAGCAGACGGATCGTCCGGCTCTCTTCGGCGGGCTGCTCCTGGAAGACCGTAGCTGCCAGTGTCAACGCGTCGTCTCGCAAGGTTTCCTGCCGGGCAATGACGGCGGCGATGAGATGGGCCTGGTCCTGGCTGTTGCCGGCCAGCGCCGGATCTTCGTTGATCAACTGGACCATGACGGAGAGATCGTTGAGGTGGCCGAGCGTGTCGACCAGCATCTTGGCCTCGTTGCGCTTGGCCTGGATGGCAGACGGCCAGGTGTCGCGCATAAGTCCCAGATGCATGCGATAGTCCTGCGCCCGCTTGCGCAACTCGTGGAAGGCGTCGGCTTCGGTGCTCGAGCCGCAGGCTTCCTTGGCGTGGGCGGCGCGCTTGAGCGTCTGCTGCCAGCCTTTCGTCAGCCGGGCGGCGGTTCTGCGGCGACGATCGTCAAAAGAGACATGGGCCAGTGCCTGCCGGGCGTGTTCACAAGTGACGATGGTTGCGGCAACGCGGTCCTCGATGTCGGTCTCGCAGGCAGCGATGCGGTCGCGACGTTTCTCCAGCCGCTTGCAAATGTGGGTGAGAGCCTTCTCCTGTTCGACGCTGGCAGCCGATGCCCTCAGGTATTGAGCGTTTTCCACCAGCGCTGCCGCATCGCGGACGGTTGAGAGATTGCGGGCCATGTCGCGAATGCGCGCGTTTTCGTGCTTCTGGAATTGCGGCGCGTCGGCGGCGACGAGCCGATAGAGCGAACGCAGGCGCTTGAAGTTCTTGCGGGCCTCATGGATGGCCTCGTGGAGGCCATCAGGGCGGTCTTCGAGGGTCATGACCGCCTGCGTGAGTTGTTCGGCGGCAATGGCGCGGAAATCGTTGGTGAACGGCCGTCCGGGCCGGAAGGCGTAGGTCATGATTGGGGTTCCATCAGCCCCTCTGTGGCAAGTGCCTGGTTGGAGTAGCGGCGGTCGCCGGTGACTTCGCGGCCGATCCAATTGGGCAGTGCCGGCACATCGGTCTCGCGCTTCATCTCCACTTCGGCGACGACCAGGCCCCTGAGCGCGCCTTCGTAGACATCCACTTCCCAGACGAAGCCCTTGTGCGGCACGCGATATCGTCGTTTCTCGATGACGATGCCGACCGCCTGCGTCAGCATCTCGCGGGCGTCGTCGAGTGGCAGATCGTATTCATACTCGTTTCTGACGAGCGCCGACTTACCGATTTTTATGGTGAGGCGCGCCCACTTGCTGCCGTGGATGCGCACGCGCAGCGAGCGGTCGTCCATGGTGACGACATAGGCTTGCCTGAGGTCGATGCCCTTGTCCGCATGCTCTCGCCACGCGTCGGACGCGACCAGAAACTTGCGTTCTATTTCCTTCGCCATGGATAATCCGCCATTTCGATAGGCTCGCCGTCATCAAACTATCGCTTTCGTGCGAAGGCTCAAGTCATCTCTTTGTTGTAGGTAATATTTTATCTTCAGCTTACATGAGAATGCCGCACACTTGCGCCCTTGGGTCTCGACAACCGGTGGCCGGCGGAGTATGCGGAGGGCATATTCAATCGTTTTAAAAAGGACGATCGGCATGAGCGCGAAAACCGACAGGCTTCTTTCCATCCTCAAATTGCAGCCGGTCGTTCCGGTCCTGGTGATCGACGACGTCGCGACCGCCGTGCCGCTGGCGCGCGCTCTGGTTGCCGGCGGGTTGAGGGCGATCGAGATCACGCTGCGCACGCCGGCAGCGCTCGAAGCGATCAGCGCGGTTGCAAACGAAGTGGAAGGCGCGGTTGCCGGCGCCGGCACGATCCTCAATGCCGCGCAATTCGAAGCGGCTGTCGAAGCCGGCTCGAAGTTCATCGTCAGCCCCGGCACGACGCAGGAACTGATCGATGTCGCGAACGACCACGAAGTGCCGCTGCTGCCGGGTGCCGCGACGGCGAGCGAAGTCATGGGCCTGCGCGAGGAAGGCTACGACGTCATGAAGTTCTTCCCGGCGGAACAGGCCGGTGGTGCCGCCTATCTCAAGTCGCTGTCTTCGCCGCTGGCCGGCACGATGTTCTGCCCGACCGGCGGGATCTCGCTTTCCAACGCGCGCGACTATCTGACGCTGCCGAACGTCGTCTGCGTCGGCGGCTCCTGGGTCGCACCGAAGGATCTGGTCGCCAAGGGCGATTGGGCCGGCATCACCAAGCTTGCGGCCGAAGCCTTCGCCCTCAAGGGCTGAGCGGGAAGCACTGTTTCTACATTTGAAGGCCGGGCGTAAGCCCGGCTTTTTTCGTCGGTCACCCCGCTCCTTGTTGGCCACACGCCTCTGGCGCGAATTTGTATTTCCCCTGCAACGTTCCTATGTCTCAATCCATTCGACGGCGCGAGCGCGGGCGGCGCGCCGTTTCGTTTGATCTCAACCGCCCGGAACCGACAATCCAACCGACAAGGAGCGAAACCCGATGTTCGACGCGAAGAAATTGCTGGATCAGTTTCTGGGATCGCAGGTGCCCGGTGCCGGCGGCACGGTGCGTGATCGCGCGACCCAGGCAACGCAGCTTGCCAAGGACAATCCGCTGGCGACGGGCGCCATCGCCGCGGTCCTGCTCGGCACCAAGTCTGGTCGCCAGCTGGCCGGCAATGCCGCCGTGCTCGGCGGCCTCGCGGCCATCGCGGGTCTCGGTTACCAGGCCTACAAGAACTATCAGGCCGGCAACACGCCGGGAGGCGCAACCGTTGCCAAGGGGGAACCGGAACTCCTGCCGCCGCCGGCCGATTCCGGCTTCGCGTCTGCGGAGGCCGTCAGTCACGACTTCGCGCTGACGCTGGTGCGGGCGATGATCGCAGCCTCGCGCGCTGACGGGCACATCGACGAGGCCGAGCGTCAGCACATCATGGACAAACTGTCGGTCTCCGGCCTTTCAGCCGATGCCGCCGCCTTCCTCGAAAGCGAGCTTGCCAACCCTGTCGATATCGACGCGATCGTCGGCGCAGCAAGGACGGAAGAAGAGCGCGTCGAGGTCTATACCGCATCGCGCCTGACGATCGAGCCGGAGACGCGTGCGGAGCGTGGCTATCTCGACCTGCTGGCCGGCCGCCTCGGTCTTCCGGATGCGCTGGTCGATCACATCGAAGCGACCGTTTCGGCCGCCAAGGTGCCGGCGAGGGCCTAGCATTCTGGGCTGACCCGCATGGGTGCATCACCAGTTTGAACAGGGTTCATAACCGGTTTGAACAGGGTTCATCACCAGTTTGAATTTGTATCGGTCGCCACTCTGTCCTATTGCGAAGGGCAAGGGGTAACGGAGGAGCGGCCGATGCGTGATCTGAAGAACTGGAAAGGATGCCCGGCACCGAAGGGCGTCGCGCTCGAAGGGCGCTTTGTCAAGCTCGAGCCCTATGAGCGCGACCGGCATCTGCAGGACCTCTGGGACGGTCTCGGCGGCATGGCGATCAATCCGCTGCTCAAGTATTTCACGCAGCCGGATTTCAGGGACATCGAGGGTTTCGACGCCTGGCTGACGGCGGCGCAGGAGAAATCCGGCTGGGTCACCGAGGTCTTCCGTGACAAGGCGACGGGTATCGTCGTCGGCATGGCCAATTACATGCGCGCCGATCCCGCCAACGGCGTCGTCGAAGTCGGCTCTGTCGCCCATGGTGCCGCCATGGCGCGCTCACCGCTCTCGACCGAAGTCCATTATCTGATGGCGAAACACGTCTTCGAGGATCTCGGCTATCGCCGCTACGAATGGAAATGCCACAGCGAAAACATGGCAAGCCGCAACACGGCGGCGCGCCTCGGCTTTACGTTCGAGGGCATCTTCCGCCAGCACATGATCTCCAAGGGCGAAAACCGCGACACGGCATGGTTCTCGATGATCGACAGCGAATGGCCGCTGCTCAATGCCGCATTCGAAACCTGGCTCGCAGCTGATAACTTCGACGAGGATGGTCGCCAGAAGCGGCGGCTTGAAGATATACGTGCGGACTTGGAGCGGAAGGCGTCCAAGTAAGCGCCTGACGCTCGGTCGCACCAGACAACAGCAGGGAAGTCATGCAGAACAAGGAAAAGTCACCGGCGATCGCCGCTGCGATCATTCTCGTCGTTGCCGGCCTCGGCTTCTTCGTGCTGCCGTCGATCATGCTGAAGCTTGGCGACATCTCGCCCTGGCTTGCCACCGCCTTCGGCGTGATCTTCGTGCTGGCCTTCTTCCTGGTGTTCTGGCTCCGAGCCCGCTACCAGCGCAAGCGCGGGCTGTGAGTTAGCCTCAAGAAGTCGCGAGAGCGGGAGTTGCCTCAGATTTGCTCGCGCCCGGTTCGCTCAAACGCGCTTTTTTTGGTTGGCACACGTGTGAAACCGGCTTGTTCGGGCGTTGACTCCGGGCAATCTTCGAGCAAGTAGCCGAACGAATACCATGCGTCATAGTCATTCCGCGCTCCGGAGGGCCGCGTCCAGTCGTCATCGACGACCCAGAACGAGTAGCCACCGTTAACGTCGCTTGCTCCAATTCCATGTTTCTCGGAAAGCCAGAACTGGAAGGCGGCGGATTCCCCGGACCATATGTACTTAATGGCCCAACCGTCCTTTCTGAGCTTCGCGGCTATTTCCTCGAACTCAAGCGTATCGAAATGCCTCTGTGGTGCCCGTCGGGTAGGTGATTCACCCCTGCAGCGCAGCGCCCAACAAAACGAGCCCCAGGATCAGAACCAGTGCCGCCCCGGCGATCTCGATGCCGTTGGAGATGCGGGCTGCTGACGTGGTGCTCGACGCGTAGCGCAGCGCAACGCCCTTGGCCGTGACGGCCATGGTCGCGAGGATCGAGACGGTGATCGCGGTGCCGATCGACATGGCGAAGACCGAGAGCACGCCGCCGAGATAGAGCCCGTTCAGGAGCGCGAAGGACAGCACGATGAGCGCGCCGGAGCAGGGACGCAGGCCGACGGCGATAACGGCCGACCAGGCTTCCCGCAGCGCGAAACGATCGCCCTTCAGCATCGACGGATCGGGGGCGTGCGCATGCCCGCAGCTCGCGCAGACTTCGCCAGGGCCATGGCTGTGCCCATGGTGCCCGCCGTGTTCGTGATGATGGTGATCGTGATGATCATGATCGTGCGCGAGATGGATATGCCCGCCGCCGGCGACTGAGGCCACGGCGACCGGACGCAGCATCGACCGCAGTTTGCGCAGAAGCAGCCATCCGCCGAAAGCGGCAATCAGCGCGTAGCTGGCGATTTCCAGCCACCGCGTTGCCGTGGTCATGTTGATCGACGAACCGCGCAGCAGCAGATAGACGGCGCCGATCAAAAGGATCGCGACGACGCCTTGCAGGATCGAGGAGAGAAAGGAGAGCAACACGCCGCGCTTCAGCTCGGTCTCGTTGGCGATCATGTAGGAGGAGATCACCGCCTTGCCGTGGCCGGGGCCGGCGGCATGAAGGACACCATAGGTGAAGGAGAGCCCGACCAGCGACCAGAGCTGCCAGGGGTTTTCCCGCATGCCCTTCAGCGCGTTGGTCATCAGCCGGTAGAAGCCTTGCTGCTCCACGTTCACCCAGGCGAAGAAACCGCCGAGGAAACCGGTCGTCTTGAATGCAGGCTCGGCCGTGCCGATGCCGAGCGGCGACTGGGCCGCTGCAAGCGTTGCGGAGAGCGCCGTGACGATGAGCGCTGCCGTGACCAGACGTCCGATCCTGCGGGTGTTCAGCATGTGATCTCTATCCTGGTTGCAAAGAGCTTCGACATGTCCGTGCCGGTCGGATCACTCCAGAAGGCATCGGTCAACGTGTCCTTGTTCTCGGCGAGAACCTCGTCGGGATCAGGGCGGACGACCTTGTGCTCGCAGGCGTTGATCTTGTCGCCGACGACGGTCAGGTCGTTGTCGGTCGCGAAATCCATCGCCGTATACATGGTCGGATCGTAGACGCCGAAGGAAAGCTTGCCCTTGAGCGGCATCGGCTCGGCCGGCTTGACGGCAAACATCATCAGCAACTGCCCGTCCTTGTAGTCGACGGTGATGCTGTCCGGCTTGTTGACCTTGATGGTTTTGCCGTTGTCGAGGATCGTCGTGTAGTAATTGTACTCAGACAGCGACTCCAGCACGGTCTGGCCGACTTCCGCCAGTTCGTCCGGATCGAGCATCGCATTCGAGTTCTTGTCGAAATCGAGCACCACGCTCGACGAAAACAGCTCGTCGAAACGCCAGACGTTTCGCAGTTCGCTGACTTCGGCCTTGTCGTCGGAGACCACCTCGAGGCGCGCTTCCGCGAAGATGTGCGGATGGGCAAGGGCCAGCGACGGCGCAAGCAGGGTGGCAAGGCCGGCCATGATGAGGCATTTGGTTCTCATGAAACGGCAATCCTTTCGGCGGGGCGATCTCCCGCGATTCGTTTCCGGGAATGTACCGGAAATGGGACGGAATTGGGACTTGGCCGATCACATGCGCCGGCGGCAGCTTCGGTGGTGCACAGGCGGTCAGCGTGGCTTGCGGAACCAGGCATGCAGGAAATCGACCAGCGTCCTGACCTTGGCCGGCAGATAGCGGCGATGCGGATAGATCGCATAGATGCCGCGGTCGCGCGGCAGGAAATCGTCAAACAGCGTCACGAGTTCGCCGGTCGCGATCTTCGGCCGGGCGATGAAATCGGGAATGACCGCGACGCCCATGCCGGAGACGGCGGCCCTCAGAGCGGCAAGCGGGCTGTTGACCTCGATCGGGCCGCTGACCGGAACGGTGAAGGCCGAACCGTCGGGCTCGACGAAGCGCCAGTTGGAATAGGAGCGGCCATTGGTGTCGAGAATGCAGGGGAGCTTGGAAAGATCGGCCGGGTGTCCGATCGGGCCGGATTTCACAAGGAACTCCGGCGCGGCGCAGATCAGCACCTGGAAATCGTCGAGCTTGCGGGCAATGAGCGTCGAATCTTCCAGTCGCGTTATGCGGATGGCAGCGTCGAAGCCTTCCTCGACGAGATCGACGAAGCGGTCGTCCGAGACGATCTCCAGCGAGAGCTCAGGATGCTGCTTGCCGAAGTCGATGAGCGACTGGCCGATCTCGGCATCGACGAAAGTGCGCGGCGCCGTGATGCGCAGCCGTCCCTTCAGGTCGGAGTTGCTGGCGCGCACGAGATCGGCGAGGTTGTCGATCTCCTTCAGGATTTCCGAGGCGGTGCGGTAATAGGTATGGCCGGCTTCGGTCAGCGAGAATTGCCGGGTGGTGCGGTTGAGCAGCAGCGCACCGAGCTCGTCCTCGAGTTCGCGCACATATTTCGAAAGTAGCGCCTTCGACTTGCCGACGCGCCTGGCGGCGGCCGAGAACCCCTCGGCGTCCACGACGTCGATGAAGGCGCGGATGCGGGTGAGTGTGTCCATGGCGATCTTTCTTTCGTGCTCTCAATCGCGTTGCGCCGATTCGATGCGAACGCCTCTTTTCGCGCCGATGATGCCGACGGCAGGTTGTCCGTCGCTTGCGCCTGTCGCGCCGGTTTCGGCGGATGCCGGCGCATTCTGAAAATAATCACGCCTTTTCAATAACTTACACCAGTGACCGATCCGGCGCAGATCGTTCAATGTTTGTGAACACCGCCAGTTTTGCCCGCCTGGAAAAAAATTCAACTGCCAGTGCGAAAAAACTCTTGATTGCGACAGGCTTTTTTCTTACCTACGCCCTTGCCCAAAGTCGCACGTGCCTGTGGGTGTCCGCCGACCCTCGATTAGGTGAGGGTATCGGTAAGGTACCTGGAACTAACCCCTCCAGTCGCTATTCCGGCCAACCGGGAAATGCGAGGACATCTTGAAGCAACGACGGTGCGGGCCTTTCTGGTGTCTGCCGGCTTTCCAACAGCCGGGGTTACTGAAGAGGCACACCTTCATTGCCGGAAGTGCGGTTGGGTTATCCCCTCCAATCCATGGCAGACAAAGCCGAATTGAAGCCTAGGCGGGCTTTGATTCACCGTTCGCGCATCGAGCGCATGCATGGTTCCGGGGTCTCCACCGGCTGGTTCCAGCGCATGTGCGCGTATGCCCTTTGTCCTCCGCGCAAGCGGAGCATTTTGGATCAGGGGAATATGGCCATGACCACGGCACGCATCATCGACTTCATCAACACCCGACGACCCGAAGGTCCTTGCCTCGTTGTCGACCTCGACGTCGTGCGCGACAATTTCAAGGCCTTCCGTCACGCGCTGCCCGACAGCTCGATCTATTACGCCGTCAAGGCCAACCCGGCGCCGGAAATCCTGCGCCTTCTCGCCGGTCTCGGTTCCTCGTTCGATTGCGCGTCCGTCGCTGAAATCGAAATGGCGCTCGATGCCGGTGCGACCCCGAGCCGCATTTCCTATGGCAACACCATCAAGAAGGAGCGCGACATTGCCCGCGCCCACGCGCTTGGGGTCAATCTGTTCGCGGTCGACAGCCACGAGGAAGTCGAGAAGATCGCCCGTGCGGCGCCCGGCGCCCGCGTGTTCTGCCGCGTGCTGACCAATGGCGAAGGCGCCGAATGGCCGCTGTCGCGCAAGTTCGGTTGCGTCCCGCAGATGGCCGTCGACGTGCTTGTCTATGCCCATCAGCACGGCCTCGTCTCCTACGGCGTCTCGTTCCATGTCGGTTCGCAGATGACGAAGCTCGATGCCTGGGATGCGGCTCTCTCGGATGCCAAGCGCGTCTTCGTGCAGCTTGCCAAGCGCGGCATCGAGCTGAAGATGGTCAACATGGGTGGTGGCTTCCCGACGAAGTACCTGAAGGACGTCCCGACGGCGGAAGCCTACGGCCAGGCGATCTTCGGTGCCCTGAAGAAGCACTTCGGCAACAACATCCCGGAGACCATCATCGAGCCCGGTCGCGGCATGGTCGGCAATGCCGGCGTGATCAAGGCGGAAGTCGTTCTGGTGTCGAAGAAGTCGGACAACGACGCCCATCGCTGGGTGTTCCTCGACATCGGCAAGTTCGGCGGTCTCGCCGAAACCATGGACGAGGCGATCCGCTACCCGATCCGCACGGCGCGCGATGCCGACGAAATGGAGCCTTGCGTTCTCGCCGGCCCGACCTGCGATTCGGCCGACGTGCTCTATGAGAAGAACATGTACCCGCTGCCGATCACGCTTTCGATCGGTGACGAAGTTCTGATCGAAGGCACCGGTGCCTACACGACGACCTACTCGGCCGTCGCTTTCAACGGCTTCGAGCCGCTGAAGGCCTACGTGATCTGATCCGGCCTGCTCCCGTCTTCGGGCGGGAGCGCCATTTCACAATTTTCGTTCGGTCCGCCTGAAGCGGTTTTGATGACGGGAGGCCCCGATGGCCGCTGTTGTTGACGCCCTGCGCGCATTCTTTGCGCCCACTACATTTGTAATCGATGCCGAAAATCCGGGCGACGTCGTCGCGCGCGAGAACCTGCTCGACCGTGCCATGGGGCCGGAGCGGCGCCGCAAGTCGTCGGAAAAGCTGCGCAGTGGCCGGCTGCCGGCCGAGGGCCTTGCCTTCGTCGCGCGTGATATCGACGGTCATGTGATCGGCACCGTACGTCTCTGGAACGTCGAAGCCGGTGTCAACCGCGAAGGCCATGCCCTGCCGGCATTGCTGCTCGGTCCGCTCGCGGTCGATCCTGATCATGAGGGCAAGGGCATCGGCGCCATGCTGATGCGGGCGGCGATCGAAGAGGCCAAGAACCGCGGCCATGGCGCGATCCTGCTCGTGGGCGACGCCGCCTATTACGAGCGCTTCGGCTTCTTCGCGAGCCGCACCCAGCACCTCGTCATGCCCGGCCCGTTTGAGCGCAACCGGTTCCTGGCGCTCGAGCTTCGGGACAACTGGCTTGAAGGTGCTGCCGGCCTGATCGTCGCCAGCGGCCGTAAGCTGACGATGCCGCCGGTCCGCCGCGCGGCTTGATACCCCTTTCCGCCTCCAACCCTGCGGAGGCGGATTTTTCGCTGCTCCCTCGCTGGTCCGATGCGACCGGTGAGGGGGCAGGTGCCCCATGGGCCGGGCGCGCTCTCCCGATGATTTCCTGATCTCCCTTGACAACGCGGCGTCGCTGACCTGTCCTTGCGGACAAGGCCTCGTTGCAAGTGCATGGAAATCTCCCGCATGGATCCGTTCATTCTCGGGGCAGCGACCCTGCTGCCCTTTCTGCTGACATCCTTCATCATCGAATTGACGCCCGGGCCGAACATGGCCTACCTCGCCATGGTTGCGGCCTCGGAGGGGCGTCGGCCCGGCATGGCGACCGTTGCCGGCGTGGCGCTCGGCCTGGCACTCGTGGGCTTCGCCGCCTCCTTCGGGGTTGCCGAGTTCGTCGGTCAGTCGGAAATGCTCTACGGCGCACTTCGCTGGGCTGGGGTCGGCTTCCTGCTCTATCTTGCCTTCGACGCCTGGAACGGCGACGGCGAGGAGGCCGGTCCGAGCGGCAAGCCCGCATCCTTCTATTTTCGACGCGGCCTGATCACCAATCTGCTCAATCCGAAAGCGGCCCTGTTCTTCGTCACCGTCCTGCCGACCTTCGTTGACGACGCGCGGCCGCTGTTGCCGCAGAACCTGACGCTTGCTGCGACCTATGTAGGCGTCGCGACTGCGGTGCATGCCGCGATCGTGCTTCTGGCAGGCGCTTTGGAGCCGGTCCTCAACTCACCGTCACGCGAACGCCTGGTGCGACGCGTGCTCGCACTGATGCTTGCGGCCGTGGCGATCTGGTTCGGCTGGTCGACGCGACGCTAGGCGCCCGGCAAAAGGACCGACTAGGCGGCGTCTTTCTTCGTGCGAGCGTCGTAGCAGACGAAGGCAAGTTTGTTGCCGTCCGGGTCGCGCACATAGGCTGCGTAGAAGCCTTCTCCGTATTGCGGGCGAAAGCCTGGCTTTCCCTCTTCGCTGCCGCCGCGCTCCATTGCGGTTTCGAACAGGCGGTCGATGAGGTTGGCGCTTTCCACCAGGAAGGCCGTCATGGCGCCGTTGCCGACCGAGGCGGGACGCGTGTCGAAGGGGTAGCAGGCGAAGAAGCGCGGCGCCTTGTCGTCGTCCTTTCGGCCCCATGAGGAAACCTGCTCGTCGCAATAGCAGCGTTCCTGGCCGATCAGCGTCATCAGCGGATCATAGAAACGCTCTGCGCGTTTCAGGTCCGTCGTCCCGACCATGGTGTAGCCGATCATGTCTGTCTCCTCGCCTTGCCCGTCTCGGCGGCAAGTCGTCTCACACCGGCTGCAGGCACGCAACAGTGGCAATCGGGATTAGAAAGAGCCGCCGATACGCGTAACGATAGTGTTCGCGCTGTGTTGCCGTGGATCGCATGTGCCTCAAGACGAGAAGCGGATGGTGTCCTCGGCGCCGCCCGCTTTTTTTGCGCGCGCTATTGCCTCTTGAGAAAGGCGCGGCCGCGTTCGGACAGGCGATAGCCGACGGTTAGGCTTTCGGTGAGGCCGAGTTCCTTCAGTTTGCGGATGCGCGTTTTGAGTTTCAGTTTTTCCATGCCGATGGCGGCGCTCAATTCCGTGGCGGTGGTTCCGTCGCGCGCAGCGATCAGCGTGAGCGCCGGTATCGTCCAGGCCATGCCCGCGCTGCGGTCGAAGTCATCGAGCTTGCGGCCGATCTCTGCCCGTTCTTCGCTGCCGAAGTCGGACATTTCCCGCAGCGTGATGCGCGGATCGTCGCCGGCTCGGTGGAAGGCGATGCGGTAGCAGCGGCCGTCGCGGCGAGCGGCAAGCTCTTTCAAGAGAGCGCCGAGGTCGGCAAAGCCAGCCTTGCGCGCGTCGCCGTCGGTGATTGCGAATTCCTCGATCTCGTCGACGGCATCGATGGCGAGAACACCGACTGCGGTGCGCAGCGTACCACCGGCCCTGACGGTCGGCTTCGTCCAGCGTCGGAAGGCCAAGGTCACCTCGCCGCCGGCGATGGCTGCGAGCACGTGCTGACGAAACAGCATTTCAGGCGGTGGCGCGGCGATAGAGGGCGAGCGAGCCGGCGAGCGCCAGGAGCGCGCCGCCACAGAGCCGATCGAGCCAGACGGCGCCCGAGTGCTTGAGGAAGGCCGCGGCCTGTGCACCGAGCAGCGCGTAACCGAACATCACGGCAAGATCGACCGAGGCGAAGACGAGCGCCAGGATGGCATATTGTGGTGCTTGCGGCGCGGCGGCGTCGATGAACTGCGGCAGGAAGGCGGTGAAGAACAGGTAGCCCTTGGGGTTGGTGACGGCGACGAGGAAGCTCTTGAGGAAGATGGCGACAGCGGAAACGGGATGACCGGAGCCGCTTGCCTCGGTTGCGACCTGGATCGTCCCTTTCGACCGCAACAGCATGATGCCGAGAAAGGCGAGGTAGGCGGCGCCCAGCCATTTGACGACGGTAAACCAGAATTCGGAGGCGGCGAGCAGGGCGCCGAGACCGAGTGCGACGGCGCCGATCAGCACGAAATCGGAGAGTACGGCGCCGAGCATGCCGGCGATTGCGCGCTTCACGCCGTAACGCGAGCCGTTGGTGAGCGCGAGCAGAACTGTCGGGCCTGGTGTCGCGATGCCGATGAAGGCAACCAGCGCGAATGCGAGTATCGTCATGTCGGTCATGATATCCTCCCTCGTCGTCTCCCATACTGCATGTCTCCTTAAATCGCCCTCGATTTAAGGACAAAGACATGCAGCAACTCAAAGTGCTACAGCGACCTTTGCGCGTCTGATAAGACGCGCGGCGCTGTAGTCGTCCCACAGCTCTTGCGCCTGTGCAATCATCTTTCGTGCGGGCGTGAAGGCCGCATTTCCAGGCGAGGTTTGACAGTCGAGACGGCATCCCCTATGGAAACGGCAGGGTGAAGGTCCCTGCCGTCCGCGAGCGTCATGCTTTGGTGAAGTCCTTCTTCGAGACACGGTCAGCCGAAACGGCATGCGAACCGGTGGTAATGCGGGCTCCCATCTCCAAGGAATGCATGCCGCTGCAGGAGACCCTCTCATGACGCGCGGAACAACCACGCTTCCCTCACTCGATGCCCTAAAAGATCAGGCCAGGCGCTTGCGTACCCGCCTTGCTGCCGAAGGCGAAACCATCGGCCATTCCCGTTCGCTCGAATTGATCGCCGCGCAATACTGCTATCGCGACTGGAACACGCTGCACGCCGCCGCCGGCAACCGGCCGCCCTTCAATCCCTGGATGCTGGGCTCGCGGGTGAAGGGGCGCTATCTCGGCCAGGCTTTCGAAGGCGAGATCCTGTCGGTGCAGGCGCTGACGGCGCAGCCGGGGCGCTATCGCCTGACGATGAAATTCGACGAACCGGTCGACGTCGTGACCTTCGAGAGCTTCTCGGCCTTCCGTCAACGGGTCACTGCGACGGTGGATGAGACGGGTCGGACGATCGAAAAAACCTCGAACGGGCTTCCGCAACTCGAACTCGATTGGTGAGACTGCGCCCGTCGCGCTTTGCCATGCGGATGAGCCCGCTTCCGGTCCGTGCAACGGCTTCCGATCAACGTCCCCGACGCGCGTGCTTTCCGGGGACGTTTCGTTCCAGGGCCAATGGCAGGTGCGGCGTTAAGCGATCGGTCCCGTAGGCCCCTGCGGAAGATCGCTCGATTTGCAAGTTAATTGCGAATGAGTTGCATTTGCATTATTGATGTAGCTGCAAATGATTTGCAAAAGCATCTGCGCGTTGCTGACCTATGCCGATCGCAGCGTGGCGGGCGGGTTATCCAATCGAGAGAGGGGCCGAAAATGGACAAGCCGACGAGACCAGACCTGCTCCGAAGGCGGAGCCTTCTGATGGGCGGGCTGGCGGCGGCGGGCGGGACCGCGATCTGCACGAGCGCCGCCTCGGGGCAGCAGCAGGCGAGCCATGCCGGTCATGCTGCGCCGGCGGGGGCGGGCGCACAGGACCCGATGCCCGCCATGGGGCATGGCGCGATGATGACAGTCGGCGATGTCGACAGCGCCGCCAACGGCTTCGATCCGACCGACATGCTGACCGACTGGGATACGGGAACGGTGTCGACGCTGCCGGACGGGCGGACGCTGCGCACCTTCGAGGTGAGGGCGGAGGATCGCGAGATCGAGATCGCGCCCGGCATCAAGTTTCCCGCCTGGACCTATAACGGCCGTGTTCCGGGGCCGGCATTGAGGGCGAAGGAGGGTGAGCGGCTGAGAATCGTCTTTCGCAACTATGCCTCGCATCCGCACTCGATCCATTTCCACGGCATCCATGCCGCGCGCATGGATGGCGTGCCGGGTGCCGGCATGGTCGATCCGGGCGACGAGTTCATTTACGAGTTCGACGCCAAGCCGTTTGGCTGCCACCTCTATCATTGCCATGCGATGCCGCTGCGCCGGCATATTCACAAGGGCATGTATGGTGCCTTCGTCATCGACCCCGATCCCGAGCGCCGGCCGGAACACGTGGACGTCGCCCGCTCCAGACTGCTCGGCACGCCGGAGAATGCCGGCTGGCAGGAACTGGTGATGGTGATGAACGCCTTCGACACCAATTTCGATGCGGAAAACGAGTTCTACGCGGTCAACACCGTCGCTCACGCCTACATGAAGCGGCCGATCCGGATCGTGAAGGGCAAACCGGTGCGCATCTACTTGGTCAACGTCATCGAGTTCGACCCGATCAACTCGTTTCACCTGCACGCCAATTTCTTCGACTATTACGATCAGGGCACGACGTTGACGCCAACATTGAAAACCGTCGATCTCATCACCCAGTGCCAGGCACAGCGCGGCATTCTCGAATTCACCTTCGCCGAGCATGAGCCTGGGCTTTACATGTTCCACCCGCATCAGACCGAGTTTACCGAACTCGGCTGGGTCGGCATGTTCGATGTGGTGGAGGCGCTGGCATGAACGAGACCCTGCCGAGAGCTGCTATCCGCGCGGCAAAGACCAACCTGGTGTGGCTGGCGCTGCCTCTCATCGCCTTTGCCATTGCTATTGCCTGGATTCTATCGACCGATCCGTTGTCAGGATTCCGCAACGGTGCGCCGCCTGTCGAAAACGTGACCTTCGAAAGGACCGTGCTCGACGATAACGGCCTTCGTCTCCTTGTTCGCGCCGGTGGATCGGAACCGATGACAGTGGCTCAGGTTCAGGTGGACGACGCCTATTGGCAATTCACCCAGGATCCGCCGGGGCCGATCGCGCGGGGCAGGGCAGCGTGGCTGAACCTGCCATTCCCATGGATGTTGGGCGAGGCGCATGCCGTGAAGGTGGTGACCAACACGGGGGCCACGTTTGCGCATGACATTGCCGTCGCCGTGCCGACACCGCAGGCAACGACAGGCCAACTGCGACTGCAGGCGCTGGTCGGCCTTATCGTCGGTATCGTGCCGGTGGCCGTCGGCCTGATGTTCTACCCGGTGCTGCGTGGCGTCGGCCGCGACGGCATGGCCTTCCTGCTGTCGTTGACGATCGGCCTGCTCGGCTTCCTGCTTGTCGATGCGAGTGCAGAAGCGCTCGAACTTGCCGGCGAGGCGGCCGCGATCTTCCAGGGACCCGTCATGGTGGTGTTGGCGGCCTTGAGCAGTTTCCTCCTGTTGATGGCGATCGGGCGGCGAAGCGGTGCGCCGGCCGGGCTTGCGCTTTCCACTTACATCGCGCTCGGCATCGGCCTGCACAATCTTGGCGAGGGGCTGGCGATTGGTGCCGCCTTTGCTGCGGGGTCGGCTGGGCTCGGTACCTTCCTGGTGCTGGGCTTTGCGCTCCACAACGTCACCGAAGGCATCGGCATTGCCGCTCCGATCCTGAAAAAGAGGCCATCCGCCTGGGTGTTCGTCGGGCTGACGCTGCTTGCCGGCGGACCGGCTGTCATCGGCATGTGGCTCGGAAGCCTTGCGACCTCGGCACAGTGGTCGGCGCTGGCGCTGGCGGTTGGGGCCGGGGCGATCCTGCAGGTGATCATCGAAGTCGGCGCCTACCTGATGCGGCAAAGCGAGCGCGGGTGCGACGTGTTCCTGACGCCGCCTGTTCTGGCCGGTCTCGCGACCGGCGCCGCCTTCATGTATCTGACCGCCGCGCTGGTGAAGATCTGAAGCGGGAGCGGGTCTGACGCGGGCGCAGATGGATCAGACGATCGTCTGGTCCATCTCTGCCGCCGGCACCTCGTCGACGCGGTGAATGCGCACGACGGTCGCCGGCACGCCCGCGACCGTCGTGCGCGGCGGCACGGGTTTCAGGACGACGCTGCCGGCCGCGACCTTGCTGTAGGCTCCGACCTCGATATTGCCGAGGATCTTGGCGCCGGCGCCGATCATGACGCCTTGGCGAATTTTTGGATGCCGATCGCCGGTTTCCTTGCCGGTGCCACCGAGCGTGACGTTCTGAAGGATCGAAACCTGGTCTTCGATCACGGAGGTCTCGCCGATGACGATGCCGGATCCATGGTCGAGCATCACCGCCTTGCCGATGCAGGCGGCCGGGTGGATATCGGGACCGAAGACAAGCGAGGCGAGGTTCGAGAGCCAGTTGGCGATGTCCTCGCGGCCATCGATCCACAGCCGATGGGCGGCACGATAGGTCTGCAGAGCCTGGAAGCCCTTGAGATTGAGGAGGACATGCAGCAGTCCCGGGCAGGCGGGGTCACGTTCCATCACCGCCTGGAGGTCCGCCTCGGTGGCGCGCAGAGCTTCTGCATCGGCGTCGAAGACGTCCGAAAGCAGCTGCGCCAGCGATCGTTCGTCGACGCGGGCGACGGAAAGATGGGAAGCGAGAACACCTGCGAGCACCGCCGCATCCGACCGCGCCTCGGTGATCAGGCGCAGGGTCTGCTCCATCACTGGTTCGCGCATGGCGAGCGCCCGGGCTTCCGCACGGATGCGGTTCCAGACTTCGCCGTCCGCCAGAGGCACAACGGCCGAGCCAGCATAGAGTGGAGCTTCTGCGCCTGCGGTCATTGTTCGCCCGTTATCCCGCGATGTCGACGACGCCGCAATCACCCTCGGCCGAGCCGAAGGCCAGCTGTTTGCCGTCCTTGTTCCAGGCCATGGCGGTGACGGCGCCCTTGCCGGGGCGGCGCAGCAGCACTTCCTTGCTGTCGGCAAAACGTGCAGCGAGGATCATGCCGTCCTGATAGCCGATGGCGACGATGTCTTCGGCCGGATGGCAGCAGACGGAGGTCACCATGATGTCGGCGCGCGTGCCGAGTTCGAGTGGCGCCTTGCCCATTGGCCCGTCCTTGCCCTGGAAAGGCCAGACGATGGCGGCCGGCGCGCCCGATGAGGCGAGCCACTTGCCCTTGGCCGACCAGGAGACCGACTTCACCTTGGCGGGATAGCCGGTCATGCGCATGTGGCGGGCTTCAGCGCCGGGCTTGGCGTCGAGTTTCCAGCCGTGCAGCGCGTTTTCCTGCATTGTCGTGACGAGGAAGCGGCCGTCAGGCGAGAAGGTGACGCCGGTGTGGGCACCCTTCCATTCGAGATCGATCGGCTGGCCGGACGTGCCCACCCAATGCAGCGACACGCCGTTGTAGCGGGCCGCGGCAACACGAAGGCCTTTCGGCGCAAAGGCGAGGCCCTCGACGGTGCGTTCCTCGGTAAATTCCTTCGTCGTACCGTCGGCGAGGCGCACATGGGTGGTCTTGCCATAGGCATAACCAACCGACCCTTGAGGTCCGGCGGCGACCTGAGCGATCCACTTACGCGGCGCTTCGGCGACCAGCGATGTTGTGCCATCAGCGGCCGTGCGCATGATCTTGCCGTCTTCGCCGCCGGTCAAAAGCGTGTTGTTCGCTTCGTCCACGACGAGCGACAGCAGGCCCTCGTGGACCTCCGTCGTCTTGTGGCCGAGGTCGAGGCGATGGATCGCACCAGTGGCTTCGGCGAAGAAGGGGATGCCTTTAAGAAAGGCCACGCCGACGACGTGACCTTCGAGATCGAGGGGAGCGACAGTCGGCATCAGTTCGGCTGCGCCTCGCAGGCCTTGAAGGTGCGCTCGAGCTTTTCACGATCGAGATCACGGCCGATGAAGACGAGGCGGCTCTCGCGCTTCTCGCCATCCTTCCAGGCGCGCTGGTGATCGCCTTCGATGATCATGTGTACGCCCTGGACGACGTAACGCTCGGCATCGCCGGCAAAGGCGATGATGCCTTTGAGGCGCAGGATGTTCGGACCATCCGTCTGGGTGATCTTCTGGATCCAGGGGAAGAAGCGGTCCGGGTTCATTTCGCCGCCGCGCAGCGAGATCGACTGCACCGTCACGTCATGGATCGGCGAGGGCGCGTGATCGTGGTGATGATGGTGGTCGTGATCGTGGTCATGATCGTGGTGATCATGATCATGATCATGATGGTGATGGTCGTGATCGCAGTCCGGGCCGCAGACGTGATCGTGGTCATGATCGTCCTGGTCGAGGAAGTGCGGATCGTTTTCCAGCGCCCTTTCCAGGTTGAAGGCGCCCTGGTCGAGGACCTTGGCGAGATCGATGTCGGAGCGCTGGGTGCGGTAGATGCGGGCCGACGGATTGATGACGCGCACGGTCGCTTCGATGCGCTCCAGTTCCTCAGGGGTGACGAGGTCGGTCTTGTTGAGCAGCACGACATCGGCAAAGGCGATCTGGTCTTCGGCCTCGCGGCTGTCCTTCAGCCGCAGCGGCAGATGCTTGGCGTCGACGAGCGCGACGACGGCATCGAGCTCGGTCTTGGCGCGCACGTCATCGTCCATGAAGAAGGTCTGGGCGACCGGCACCGGATCGGCAAGGCCGGTGGTCTCGACGATGATCGCGTCGAAACGGCCGGGACGGCGCATGAGGCCCTCGACGACGCGGATCAGGTCGCCGCGCACGGTGCAGCAGACGCAGCCGTTGTTCATCTCGTAGATTTCCTCGTCGGATTCCACGATCAGGTCGTTGTCGATGCCGATCTCGCCGAACTCGTTGACGATGACCGCGTATTTGCGGCCATGGTTCTCGCTGAGGATGCGGTTCAACAGCGTCGTCTTGCCGGCGCCGAGATAGCCGGTGAGCACGGTGACGGGGATCGGCTTCTGCGGGGATGTTTCGGTCATGGGAACCTCTGGGATTTCCGGATGCGGCGGGCAGGCATCCAAGTTGGGTTTCATATAGGAGATGCGGCGGCGATGCGCAAATGGCGCGGGCGATTTTGCCCGACTGCGGCGATGATCGCCGCCGCATCCGATAACCCTCCTTTCATCAAAATCGGAGAGAGTGCGCGGCACATCGAAGGGGTGTGCAGGTGAAGACGATTTCCATCAACGGCCGGTTTCTGACCCAGCCGCTTACCGGCGTGCAGCGCTTTGCCCGTGAGATGACCCGGGCGCTGGATGCGCGCATCGCCTCCGGGCAGGTGCCGCATGCGCTGAAGGACGCGCGTTGGCGGTTGCTGGCGCCGGGCAAGGCTGTCGACGATCTAGGCCTCAAGGCGATTTCGGTCGAGCGCTTCGGCTCGGGGCCGGGCCATGTCTGGGAGCAGGGTGCGCTCTATTGGCGCGCACGCCGCGACACGCTGATCGGCTTCGGCGGCAGCGGCCCGGTGCTGCACGGCGACCAGGTGGTGGTGATCCACGACGTCACCCTGTTTCGCCATCCGGCCTCGTTCGGGCGCGGCTACCGGCTGTTTCATGGGGCGCTCGGTTTCATCCTCGCAAGGCGGGCAAAGATCGGCACCGTCTCGAACTTCTCGCGCCAGGAGCTTGCCGATGTCTTCCGCGTGCCGGCGGTCGGCATCGACGTGATCTACAACGCGACGGATCACTTCGCGCGACTTCAGCCGGACGAGGGCGTCATCCAGCGGCTCGGGCTTGCCGATACGCCCTTCTTCCTGCTGGTCGGCACGCTGAAGCCCAACAAGAATGTCGAGTTTGCAGTGCGCGCCTTCGAGGCACTCGGTGCCGGCGACCACAAGCTCGTCGTCGTGGGTGGTACCGACCCGACCGTGTTCCGCGATATCGCGCCCACATCGAAGGGCAACCTGATCTTTCCGGGCCGGCTGAGCGACGCGGAGATCGCCGGGCTGCAGCGCCGCGCAGTCGCCTTTGTCTTCCCGAGCCTCTACGAAGGCTTCGGCATTCCGCCACTGGAAGCGATGACGCAGGGGTGCCCGGTGCTCGCCGCCGATATTCCGCCGGTGCGCGAGGCCTGTAGTGATGCGGTCCGCTACTTCGATCCCTTGAAGACGGAGGCCCTGGTCGATGCGATGCGGACCATCGCCGCCGACGAGACCCTGCGCCGGGAGCTGGCGCGTTCCGGCTTCGACAACGCCAGGCGTTTTTCCTGGGACGGAAGTGCTGTCGTAATGCTCAACATGCTCGCGGCGCAACAGGCCTGAAACCGGCCTTACTTCTCGTCAGAGGTCGAGGACGCGCCTGGGGTCCAGGCGACCCCGGACGAAATCGCCAAAGGCGATCAGATTGCCTTTCAGCCGACCGCGGCGGTCGACGAGCCCTTGCGGCTTGAGGCTGCCGAGAATGTTGGCAGCGATGTTGCCGCCCATCAGGCGCAGCGCCCATTTCAGGCCGACCGTGCCCTTGTTGCGCAGGTAGAGCGGGTTGGCGATCTGCGAATAGCCAAATCGCAGGCCCGAGGTGCGTCCGCGCTTGTTGCCGAGATGAACACCGCGCAGCGCCGGTGATTTCATGATCCGGCCCCGTGGCGCCAGACGCCGGCAGAAATCGACATCTTCCTGCCAGCCATAGAGCGGCAGCCGCTCGTCGAACCGGGTGCATTCGGCGGCAATGGCGGAAACGCGAAAGACCATGTTGCAGCCATAGGCATTGAAGGCGGGTTCAGCGACCTCATCGGGGCGAGCACCGGCATCGGCGGCGAGGATCGCTTGAGCATCGGCGATCGAGATGCCCGGACCGTGAATGCCGTCAGCCAGAACCAGGCCGGTCGCGACGACGATGTCTGCCGAGCGTGTGAACAGCCGTTCGGTCTCGGCAAGGAAATCGTGGCGCGGCAGGAAGTCGTCATCGAAGAAGACGATGAGGTCGGCTGTTGCCGCGTGGTCGAGGATCGCGTTGCGCTGCGCGCTGGAGCCCTTGTTGCCCTCAACGATGCGGATGTCCAGGGGAAGCTCGCCGGCCTTTGCTTCGTCGATATCCTCGGCCGTACTCGGGCAGATCAAGATCGCATCGGGCTTTCGCGCCTGCTGCGTCAGATGCAGCAGGGTTTCAGAGAGCACCGCGCGGCGGCCCGCGGTCGCAATGCCGACGACGATGTTCATGACGCGCTCTCCGCTGTTTCGGCGCGATCTAACCGGAAATTGGTGCAGTTTTTCTTAGCGCTTACGCAGTGCTCGCTTTCGCGGCCTGCATCATCAATCGCAGCTGGTTGAGCGCAAGCAGGCAGAGAAAACCGCCGACGAGGATGCCGGCGCCGATCGTGACGTAGCTGGTTTCACCGGACAAGGCGAAGGCGAGGGCGGCGGCGCAAAGGCCCGCGGCGGCCAACAGCACCGGCGGCCAGGAAAATTCGAAGGCGAGCGAGGACATCAGGCGCAGGCCGACCAGGGAGGCGAGGATCGCGCCGATGGCGCTGCCCCAGGCAAGGGCCGCATCGTCTGCTCCGACCGCTGCCAGAGCGGCCAACGCTCCAAGGCTCAGAAGCACGCAGTCGGCAACAGCGAGCAGCAGGATCAGCGAAAGACGCTGCTTGAGATGCAACGGCGTCGGCAACATGATCTGCGTCAGCGTGCGCACGAGCGAGAGGATGATGATGGCGGGCGCGGTTGCGAGGAAACCTTGCTGCAGGTCCGGGCTGATGACGAGCCAGGCCGCCGGCAGAAGGACTGCGAAGATGCCCGCTGCCATCATCAACGCGAAGCTCGTCAGCAGCGCGTAGTATTGGCCGAGTTGGCGGGGAAGAGCGGCGCGATCGCCGGTCCGGTCATGTGCGGCAACGATCTCCGGATATTGGATCGCCTGAAGGGCCGAAACGATGAGCACGAACGGGCGTTGCAGCAGATCGAGCGCAAGCAGGGCGCCGGCGGCGCCCGTCGCGCCGAGCGACGAAGTGAAGATCGCCTTCAGTGCCAGGGGCGCGAACATGGCGGCAGTGGCGGCCCCGGCCGACACGCTGCCATAGAGGAGATGTTTGCGGATACGGGCACTGTCGAGCGCGGCGGCTGGGCGCGTGTCGGCGCGGCGGGAAAGAACGAATGCAAGCAGGCCATAGGCAATGTAACCGGCGAGCAGGCCCGTGACGGTCGACAAGAAGCTTGGCGAGATGAGCGCGCCGAGGAGCGTGCCCACGGCGAGAATGGTGGCGCGGGAGCCTTGCAGCACTGAGAAGGCGCGAAAATCCTGGCGAAAACGCAGCATGGTCAGGTGCAGATCGCTGCCACCTTGCGCGATCGAGACCAGGCCGCCGACAAGCGCCACGACCGGCGGCACGCTAAAGAGCAGGGACACACCCGCCGCGATCAGGCACAGCATGGCGCAAGCGAGGGCTTCGGTCAGGATCGCCCGTGACTCCGCCGCTTCACTCTCCGCATCCGCCCCCGGGTAGAAACGCATGCAGGCGAAACGCACCCATTCGAAGGCGGCGATCGCTGCAAACTGGCAGATGGAAATGAACAGCGAGTAGCTGGCATAGTCGGCCGGCGCCAGCCAGTGGGCGACGACGATCAGCAGGCCGAAGGCGATGACGGCCTGGTAGAAATAGGCGCCGAGCGCAATGATCTTCGCCATGGTTTCTCTGCCCTACGCCGCGCATTTGGGCATCTGATAGCGCAAAAGCACAAAGAAAGTGTTTGCCGGCGCGGCCTCAAGCCAGTTCGTCGGGGTCGAAATCCCTGACATCTTCAAGGAGTTCGACAAACCCTCGGACGGCATGGGCGATCAAAATCTCACCCCGTGCCGCCGTGGCAACCGAGGCATCGCCGGCGACACCTTCGCCATTCAGGTCGTGCATCTTCCAGCCGAAGGCGTGGGGACCGTAAGCGCGCAGATGCTTGAAGCGTTCAGAAAATTCGCCTTGGCGGGAGGTGAAATTATCGGCCTTGGCCATGTCGACCCTGTCCGGATGGAGCGCCAGCATCACCGATGTCTCGATGTCGCCGCCGTGGATGTCCAACGCTTTATCCTCCGGCTTGATCCAGCCGTCCGGTTGGCCGAAGCGGGTCCAACTCGTCGCGACGGCCAGTATGTTGAAGCGTACGCGCGCTTCGGTCGCGACGATCGTCATCAACGGCGAGTTGCCGCCATGGGCGTTCAGCATCACGAACTTGCGGATGCCTTGGTTGTGAAGATCACCGGCAATGCCGAGCCAGCGCTCGACCGCCTCGCCATAGGCAAGGGTTTGGCTGCCGGCGACATCCATGTGCTCGACGGAATAGCCGACCGGCTCGACCGGCAGAAAGGTCACCGGCAGGTCGGCGGGCAGGGCCGCGATCGTGCGGGAGACGATACCCTCGGCAATCAGCGTGTCGGTTTCGAAGGGCAGATGGGGGCCGTGCTGTTCATGGGCGCCGAGCGGCAGAACGGCGATCCAATCACGGCGGGTCTCGGCCGGAAAGTCGGTCCGATTGTCCTGCCATCGCGGCTCGGGCATCGACATTTCTCTTCGATCCTCCACGTCAATTGTCGTAAAATTGTTATTTGAGTCATACAGTTCGTAATCGCAAGCTGTATTGTTATAAGTGTTCGACTCGGGGATTCGGCAGGAGGTCCAATGGGCAAGAAGAACAAGGCCGAAAAGAAAGGCAAGAACGGCAAGAAGAAGGACGAGTTCCTGACTGAGCCGCACGATCTTGCCGCTATCCTTGTCCAGGCAGCGCGTTCCATGCGCACCGTACTCTCCCGCAATCTGCTTGAAAGTGGTCTTTACGCCGGACAGGACGGCGTAATGCTGGCGCTGGCCGAAGCCGACGGCATGACCGCGGGCGGGCTTGCCGCCAGGCTTGGGGTCAAGGCTCCGACCATGACCCGCACGATCGGGCGGATGGAAGCGCAGGGCTTCCTCGAGCGCCGTCCGGACGAGGACGACGCGCGGCTCACCAAGGTTTATCTCACCGAGCCAGGCCGCAACCGGCTGCAGATCATCGCCGAGGCGGGGCAGCATTCGGAAAAGCTCGCGACACGCGGCCTGACCGACAAGCAGGTGCGCACGCTGATGAAACTGCTGCGTGCCGTCGACAGCAATCTCCAGGCCGCCCGGGCCGCCGAATGAGCCTTGTTCGCCGCATATTGCCGTGGCGATTTAAACAGTTTAAAAGGGATTTAAATTTATGGCACAGGTACGTCCGTTGGGATGTACGAAAAGTGCCGTGAGGCATGCTGCAAAAACCTCACTCGGATTGGATTGTGGGGCTGGCGCGGCCGGGGGCGGAACAGGGCTACAGGGGGCATCGTGGCGCAAAAGGTCAAGCTTTCGACGATCGCGGAAACACTCGGTCTTTCGACGGCAACGGTATCCCTGGCTCTGCGCGACAGTCCTTTGGTGGCGACCGTCACCCGCGACAAGATCAAGGAGCAGGCGCGCGCTCTCGGCTATATCTACAACCGCCGCGCCGCCAGTCTCAGAACATCCCGCTCCGGCATCATCGGCGTCGTCGTGCACGACATCATGAACCCGTTCTACGGGGAAATCCTGAAGGCGATCGAAGCGGAGCTCGACCGCGACAAGCAGACCTTCATTCTCTCCAACCACTACGATTCGGTCGAAAAGCAGCGCGATTTCATCGAGACGCTGCTGCAGCTCGGCGGTGATGGCGTGATCATGTCGCCGGCGATCGGTACGCCGCTGGAGGACATCCAGCTCGCCGAGGACAACGGTATGCCGGCGATCCTGATCGCCCGTTCGATCGAGGGCGTGGACGTGCCGATCTTCCGCGGTGACGACGCCTACGGCATCTCGCTTGCCACCAACCATCTGATCGGCCTTGGCCATCGCTGCATCGCCATGGTCGGCGGCACCGACCAGACGTCGACCGGGCGCGACCGCTATCAGGGCTATGTCAACGCGTTGCGCAAGGCCAATATCGAGGTCGATCCGGAGCTGCGCATCCCCGGTCCCCGCACGAAGCAGGGCGGCTTCGAGGCGGCGGTGCATCTGCTCTCCCTGCCGCAGAAGCCGACGGCAGTCGTCTGCTGGAACGACCTGGTGGCGATCGGCATGATGAACGGCATCGCCCGGGCCGGCCTGGTGCCCGGCGTCGATATCTCTGTCACCGGCTACGACGACCTCGAAGAGGCGTCGATCGCGACGCCGGCGCTGACCACCGTCTGGAATGGCCAGGCCGATGTCGGCCGCAGTGCGGCCCGCGCGCTGCTCGACAAGCTTTCCGGCAGCCATGAGCCCGACGGCATCCATCTGATCAAGCCGGAAATGCGCATCCGGCAATCGACCGGTCCCTTGCGCGTCATCGCCTGAGACCTCCCTCCCGACAGGAGCTGCCCATGTCTGTGAACCGCACGCGCGTTCTCGTGCCCGGAAAGATCAACCAACGGGTCATCGATCGGTTGGCAGAGCAGTTCGAAGTTGTCAGGATCGAGAGTGCCGATCCGGCATTGGTGACGCCTGATATGCAGGATGTGAAAGCGGTTGCCGTCGCCGGCCGGTTGCCCGGTGCCCTGATGCAGGCCCTGCCGCAGCTCGAGATCATCGCCAATTTCGGCGTCGGCTACGACGGCGTCGAGGTCGCACATGCCGCCGCCAAGGGCATTGCCGTCAGCAATACACCGGACGTCCTGACCGAAGAGGTGGCCGACACGGCGGTCGGTCTTCTGTTGAATACACTCCGGCAATTGCCTCAGGCAGAACAATGGCTGCGCCAGGGACGCTGGAGCCGTGACGGCGCGTTCCCGCTGTCGCCCTTATCGCTGCGCGGCCGAAGCGTCGGTCTTTACGGCCTCGGCCGCATCGGTCTTGCGATCGCCAGGCGGCTGGAAGCCTTCGGGGTGTCGATCGCCTATCACACCCGCAGTCCGCGCGAGGGCCTGCCCTATGCCTATCATCCGACGCTCGTCGGCCTCGCGGCGGCGGTCGATACGCTCATTGTCATCGTCCCCGGCACCGAGGCGACGCGGCATACGGTGAATGCGGAGGTTCTCGTGGCGCTTGGCAGCAACGGCGTGCTGATCAATGTCGGCCGCGGCTCGACTGTCGACGAGCCGGCGCTGATCGCGGCGCTTCAGAAGGGCGTGATCGCCGGCGCCGGGCTCGATGTTTTCGAGAACGAGCCGCAGGTGCCGGATGCGTTGCTTGCCTTGCCGAACGTATCGCTCCTGCCGCATGTGGCCTCGGCCTCGGTGGTCACACGCAACGCCATGGCCGATCTCGTCGTCGACAATATCGCAGCCTGGTTTGCGACCGGAAGGGCCTTGACGCCGGTGCCGGAAACGCCGTTCAGCCGACGCGCGATTTGACATCCAGCGTCGTTGCCTCGGGCGGCGATGCGGAAGCCGTGAAGTCAGGCGGCCATGCGGCCGGCGGCATAGGTCCTGACAGCATCGCCGAAAGCCCTGAACAGACTGGCCGAGGGGGTGTCGGTGCGCACCCAGTATTCCGGATGCCATTGTACGCCGACGGCAAAGGCCTTCGCGCCGATCACCGAAACCGCTTCGATCGTGCCGTCGTCGGCGACCGCTTCGACAGCCAGACGCGGAGCAGCGGCGCCGATCGCCTGTCGGTGTAACGAGTTGACGCGAATGCGGCCGGCGCCAAGCACGGGCGCGAGGCAGCTCCCTTCCTTGACGATGACGTCCTGGCGGATGCCATAGGCAACGTCGAGTTCCTTCACGTCGGGCTTGCGGTGATCCCAAATCCCCGGCTCGTCCTGGATTTCGCTCGCCAGCGTGCCACCGAGTGCGACGTTCAGTTCCTGAATGCCGCGACAGATGGCGAGCAGCGGCACGCCGCGCTCCAGCGCCCGGCGGATGAGCGGCAGGCTGGTCGCGTCGCGGCCTGGATCGAAGGGACCATCCGTGTCCTTGGCTTCCCGGCCATAGAGCGATGGATGAACGTTCGAACGGGCTCCGCTTGCAAGCACGCCGTCGACGCGGTCGAGGATTTCGTCGATGTCGTTGCCGGTTTCGAGCGCTGGGATGAGGAAGGGCATAACGCCGGCGCCTTCGACGGCGGCGCGCACATATTGATGGGCAACGACATGCCAGACATTGCCGTCGAATTCGCGGAAATCGCAGGGGATGGCAACGACAGGTTTCGACATCATCAGGCTCCGTACTACGCTTACGAAAAGCCTTGCCTTCAGATGCGGATGAAAGTCAACTGAGAACGTAGTGAGCGTGATCGCCGCGCTGATCCAAGGCGGATCGGCAGTGAACACGATCTAAGAACGGCAAGAAATCGCAGGTAATTCTTTAAGTTCGAGTAACCATCCTGCACGCAAATTTGGGATCGTCCGCCAACATCGCAGAATTGTCGAAGTTGCAGCCCGGCCCTTTTGTGTCGCGGATACCTATGTTTGGTTGCAGAAACCGAGTACAGTTCAGTGCGGTTCGCACTATTGAGTTGAACTCTTGGGTCTTGCCGGCACGGCCCTGTGGTTATTCTGGGATTCGGTACTTTTTTCGGGGCGTTAGACGAAATCATTCGTTAAGTCATCACCCCTAACAATCCGGTAAACCGGAGCTTGGTTCATGATGCGACTTGGACAGAGCGCTCTTCCGACTGACGTGTATCTGTCATCCGTAAGTTCGCTCTACGAACATCGCAAAACACTGGTGATCGGCATGCTGTCGCATGTCGTGACGTTCCTGCTTGTCTATTTCAAGACGAATGATCCGCTCTATCTCGCCTGTTCGGGCGTGATCTTCCTGCTCTGGGCGCTGCGCAACGTCGATATGGCGCGGTTCGACCGGCAGGATTTCTCCAATGCCGACCGGGCGATGGTCCGCAAATGGGAGAACCGCTACATCGTCGGCGGTGTCAGCGTCACGCTCACCTGCGGCATCGCCTGCGGTTATGCCATTGCCGTCAGTCAGGATTCCTTTTCCGAGCTTGCCACCATATCGGTGACGCTGGCCTCAATGATCTCGCTCGTTGGGCGCAACTACGGCTCGGAGCGGGCCGTGCTTCTCCTGTCCTCGTCCGCATGCCTGCCGATCGTGATCGGCCTGATCACGCTGCAGGACGTGTTCATGCTGGCGCTTGCCTTCCTCATCCTGCCGTTCATCCTTTCCACCTGGATGATGGCCAACAATGTGCGCGCCTTTCTCTATGAGAATGTTTTGGCGGCGCGCGAGATCGCGACGATTGCCGGCCAGTTCGACGCGGCGCTCAACAATATGACGCATGGCTTGTTCATGCTGGATGGCGACGGCCGCGTGGTGGTGGCCAATGAGCGTGCCAGCGAGTTGCTGGCGCTTGGCGACAGGACCGAACTGAAGGATTGGCTGCTCGATGACGTGATCCGGCGCGGCGCGCGGCGCATGCGGCTCGATGCCGAAAAGACCAAGGCGATCTCGCGTCAACTCGATCTTCTGCTCAAGGGCAAGCGCCCGCAGGTTTTGATCCCGGTCAGCGAGGAACTGCACCTCGAGTTTTCCGCCAGCCGCCGCGACAATGGCGATATCGTGCTGATCTTCGAGGACGTGACCGCGCGCGTGCAAGCCGACAAGCAGATTCTGCACATGGTGCGCTTCGACAAGCTGACGGAACTGCCGAGCCGCGACTACTTCGGAGAGCTGGTTGTGGCCGCCGCAAGCGGTGACGAGAACGAGGACCGGCTCGTCGGCCTAATGGTCCTCGACGTCACCGAGTTCAAGCATGTCAACGACATGCGCGGTCACATCGTCGGCGACAAGCTGCTGCAGGCGATCGCCGGCCGGTTGAAGGCGCTCGCCGGCGATGATGCGATCGCGGCGCGGCTGATGGGCGACGAGTTTGTCGTGTTCTTTCCGAACAGGGCAGAGGTGGCCGATCTGGAAGAGCGGATGCGTGGGCTGCACACGGAACTGCGCGGCACCTATGTTGCCAGCGGCTTCACCTTCAACATGACCATGAGCGCGGGCTTCGTCATCGCGTCGAACGTGGATCTGAAACTCGAAGACCTGCAGATCAAGGCGGATCTCGCGCTTTCGGAAACCAAGCTGCGCAACCGCGGCGGCTGCACTGCGTTCGAAGTCGAGATGGACGCCCGCTATGTCGACCGCCAGAAGCTCAAGGCGGATTTGCGCGAGGCGATCAATGCGCGCAGTCTGACGCTCTCCTACCAGCCGATGTTCGCGCCGAGCGGCGGCCGGGTCGAATGCTGCGAAGCGTTGGCTCGCTGGACGCATCCGGAGCGCGGGCCGGTGCCGCCGAACGTGTTCATTCAGCTCGCCGAGGAACTGGGGCTGGTCACGGAGATCACACGTTTCGTGCTCGACCAGGCATGCCGGGATTGCATGGACTGGCCGAGCGATGTGTCCGTCTCCGTCAACCTCTCGGTGCTCGATCTACGCAGTAGCGAAATCGTCACGATGGTCACGGATGCGCTTCAGGCAACCGGCCTCGATGCTTCGCGGCTGCATCTGGAAGTGACCGAAAGCTGCCTGATGGACGAACCGCTCAAGGTGCAGGCGATCCTGCGCGAGCTGCGGGGCCTCGGCATCACCATTGCCATCGACGATTTCGGCACCGGTTACTCCAGCCTCAGCTATCTCGATGCCCTGCCGGTCGACATCATCAAGATCGATCGGTCCTTCGTGCGCAACATCCGTGAGGATTCGCGCCGCTTCAAGCTCCTGCGCGGGACGGCAAATCTTGCCCGCGCCCTCGGCCTGCGCATCGTCGTCGAAGGCGTCGAGACGACGGATCAGCTGCAGCTCATCACCGAGCATAATTGTGCCGATTTGATACAGGGGTTCGTCTTCGCCGCCCCCATGCCCGCTTCTGCTATTGCAACGCTTTGCAAGAATGGTGTGCCAAAACGAGGCACAAAACCCAGCAGCAAGCGCATCGCCTGACGCTGCGATCCCAAATTCCGTTCCGTATTGACGCTGCGCATTCGGCAGCAAGCCCTTGATTAGTTGCGGCAAATGCATCCCGATTTGGTGCGCATCGCTCTAAATCAACCGAATAAATTTACGAATTTTTAGGGTTAACAAAAAGTTAACGGTGAACTGTTCCGTTTTGCGGTTGCCGCCCCATTTTCCGTCAATAGGTTAACGATTTGTTAACCATGAGGTCTGGAATATGGGTGAGACGGTTCACCAGGCGGAGCCTGGGCGTTTTTCTGAAAAGCTGATGCAATTGCTCGATCGTGTCGAATATCGGCGGGTCGAAACCGGCGAGGACATGGAGGACATCGCGCGGCTGCGTTACAAGTCCTACAAGTCCGTCAATCTGATGGAATTGACGGGTTCCACGCTCATCGACGATCTCGACTTCGACAGCCACGCCTATGTCTTCGGCATCTATCTTGATGAGAGCCTCGTCAGCACCGTGCGCGTACATCACGTCACGCCGGAGCACCGCGCCAGTACATCGGGCCTGATTTTCGGCTCCGAGATCGACGCATTCCTCGATGCCGGCATGGTGCTCGTCGATCCGGGCCGATTGGCGGTCGACCCTGACGTCATCGGCGACGAGATGCGGGCGCTTCCCTACCTGACGCTCCGCCCGGTCGCCATGGCCTGCGAGTACTTTTCCGCCGACCGTTGCCTGACGGCCTGCCGGCCGCGCCATACCGCCTTCTACAAGCGTATTTTCGCCTCCGAGACCGTGGTCGCCAAGCGCGAGAACCTGGGGGTCTACAATGCCGACGGCGCCCTGCTCGTGGCGCAGGTGAAGGGGCAGCGGCCCTCGATCCTCGACCGCTACCCAATTTTCGATTCGGAGCCTTTCGAACGCCGCATGATGTTTGTTGATCGCAGCGAGGTGCCGTTCGCGCCGCTGACGATCCTGCCGACCGCGCGCATGGCGCAAACCGGTTATGGACGCTCCTATCGAACCTCCGTCTTCCGCTAGCAGCCTTCGATGTCGACTTCAGATGGTGAGGCGCGCCCGTGCGCGCCACCCTTGCTGCCGGCCGCGACATATCGCCCCATCAGGTACTGCTAAAGGACGGGTTTTCGTTGCACCCGGCCTAAGCATTGTGTAAGGGCAGCTATAAGGGTTTTCGCGACTTTTCGCGGGAGCCATGCTTCGATTAGGAGCGGCGGCGATCAAAGGTCGCGTCGTGGCATTCAGGGAGAATATGAACGATGGCTGAGCATCATTCTGGACCGGTCGATGTGGGCGCTTCGATGGATTATCCGGAGCACGAGAAGACCTATCTCATGTTCCTGAGCGCATCGAAGTACGGCACGCTGTTTTGCGTGGCGCTGCTGATTGCTATGGCAGCCGCATTCTTCACGACGATGGGCTTCTTCTCCTCGCTCGTGCTCTTCGTTCTGCTCAACGTCGCAGGTTTCTTCTTCCTGCGCTAATCAGCGTCATCGGACCGATTGTCGAGGGGCTTGACGTTTCCTCGGCAACCGGGCGCGAGCCCGGACGAAGGTGCATGCCGTCGACTGGAGGCGTCGACGCTGCGTGCTAGAACGTAAAGATCTCCACGCCCCGGGGCATTCACTGCAACGGGACGTGTTTCCTCACTGCGTGAGGGGGAGTGGAATGCAGACCCGCGATGCCGAGCACGACTCGGCGTCGATCGGCGCCGGACCGCGCGCGGTTCGAACACCTGGGGTGTCTGTTTCCAGAATATATGTGCCTGGCACCCCAGTGCTTGGCATATGGGGGCGTGCAGGCTCAATTGGCCGCACGCTTTGCAGTCGGAGAGAATGCCCGCATTCCGGCCTTGGCTCGATTGCGGCCAAGGAGGGGGATTTGTGAGCGAGATTGTCTTTGTCGCCAAGGAAACGGACCCGAACGAGGGTCGCGTTGCCGCATCACCGGACACAGTGAAGAAACTGAAAAGCCTCGGCTTCGACGTCGTCATCGAGGCGGGCGCCGGGTTTTTGTCGCGCGTACCGGACACTGAATTCGAGAAGGTCGGGGCCCGGATCGGGACGATCGCCGACGCCAAGACGGCGGATGTCGTGCTGAAAGTGCGCCGGCCGACGACTGCCGAAATCGGCGGCTACAAGTCGGGCGCTATCGTCATTGCCATCATGGATCCCTATGGCAACGAGGCGGCAATCGCCGAGATGGCCAAGGCCGGGCTTACCGCCTTTGCGATGGAGCTGATGCCGCGCATCACCCGTGCGCAGTCGATGGACGTGCTGTCGAGCCAGGCGAACCTCGCCGGTTATCAGGCCGTGATCGACGCAGCCTGCGAATATGACCGGGCGCTGCCGATGATGATGACGGCGGCCGGCACGGTTCCTGCCGCCAAGGTCTTCGTCATGGGCGCGGGCGTTGCCGGCCTGCAGGCAATCGCGACGGCCCGCCGTCTCGGTGCAGTGGTCTCGGCGACGGACGTGCGTCCGGCAGCCAAGGAACAGGTCGCCTCGCTCGGCGCCAAGTTCATTGCTGTCGAGGACGAGGAATTCAAGGCGGCTGAAACGGCTGGCGGCTACGCCAAGGAAATGTCCAAGGAGTATCAGGCCAAGCAGGCCGCACTCGTTGCCGAGCATATCGCCAAGCAGGACATCGTCATCACCACTGCACTCATCCCCGGCCGTCCGGCGCCGCGGCTCGTTACCCGGGACATGCTGAAAAGCATGAAACCCGGTTCGATCGCGGTTGATCTTGCGGTCGAACGCGGCGGCAATGTCGAGGGTGCTGAGGCCGGCAAGGTCACGCAAGTCGAGGGCGTCAAGGTCATTGGCCATCTCAACGTGCCGGGCCGCATCGCGGCTTCCGCGTCCGGTCTCTACGCCAAGAACCTCGTCACCTTCCTGGAAACGATGGTGCCCAAGGAAACCAAGGCGCTCGCGCTCAACATGGAGGACGAGCTCGTCAAGGCGACGGCGCTCACCCATGGCGGTGAGGTCGTGCATCCGAACTTCGGCGCCAGCAAGGGGGACAAGTGATGGCGAATGAACTTCTCGACAAGGCGCTCGCCGATCTCGACCGGGCGATGGAAGCGGTCCGCACGGCGGCTGAATATGTGCCGGACGCGGCCGGCGCTGTCGCCCATGGCGCCACCGGCGGTGCGATCGATCCCTTCGTCTTTCGCCTGGCGATCTTCGTGCTGGCGATCTTCGTCGGCTACTACGTGGTCTGGTCGGTGACGCCGGCACTGCACACGCCGCTGATGGCGGTCACCAACGCGATCTCCTCGGTCATCGTCGTCGGTGCGCTGCTCGCCGTCGGCATCTCGGCCTCGGGGCTTGCTACGGGCTTCGGCTTCGTGGCGCTGGTGCTTGCCTCCGTGAACATCTTCGGCGGCTTCCTCGTCACCCAGCGCATGCTCGCCATGTACAAGAAAAAAGACAAGTGAGGCCGGCCCGATGAACGCTAACTTCGCAGCCTTCCTCTATCTCGTCTCGGGCGTGCTCTTCATCACGGCGCTCCGAGGCCTGTCGCATCCGGCCACTAGCCGCAAGGGCAATACCTACGGCATGGTCGGCATGGGCATCGCCATCGTCACGACGCTGCTGCTCGCCAAGCCGAGCTTCGGCGGCCTGATGCTGATCGTGCTTGGCCTTGCCATCGGCGGCGGCGTCGGCGCGGTGATTGCGCGCCGGATCGCCATGACCTCGATGCCGCAGCTCGTCGCGGCCTTCCACTCGCTGGTCGGTCTTGCCGCCGTCATGGTGGCGGCTGCCGCCATGTACGCGCCGGAAAGCTTCGGCATCGGCACGCTCGGCGACATCCACGCCCAGGCGCTGGTCGAAATGTCGCTCGGTGTTGCCATCGGCGCGATCACCTTTACCGGTTCGGTCATCGCCTTCCTCAAGCTCGACGGTCGCATGTCGGGCAAGCCGATCCTTTTGACCGGCCGTCACTTCGTCAATGCCGGCCTGGCGATAGCGCTCGTCGTCCTGGTGATCATGCTGGTCTTTACGCAGAGCACCACCGTGTTCTGGCTGATCGTCGCACTGTCGCTGGCGCTCGGCGTCTTGATCATCATTCCGATCGGCGGCGCCGACATGCCGGTGGTCGTGTCGATGCTCAACTCCTATTCGGGTTGGGCCGCGGCCGGCATCGGCTTCACGCTCGGCAACCTGGCGCTGATCATCACCGGTGCGCTGGTCGGTTCATCCGGTGCGATCCTGTCCTACATCATGTGCAAGGGCATGAACCGGTCGTTCATCTCGGTCATCCTCGGCGGCTTTGGCGGCGAGGCGGCGGCAGCAGTCGCCGACGACGGCGTCCAGCGCACCGTCAAGCAGGGCGCGGCCGACGATGCGGCGTTCCTGATGTCGAATGCCTCCAAGGTGATCATCGTGCCGGGCTACGGCATGGCCGTTGCCCAGGCACAGCATGCGCTGCGCGAACTCGGCGACCAGCTGAAGGCTGCAGGCGTCGACGTGAAATACGCGATCCACCCCGTTGCCGGCCGTATGCCTGGTCATATGAACGTGCTGCTCGCGGAAGCGAACGTGCCCTACGACGAGGTGTTCGAGCTTGAAGACATCAACTCGGAGTTCGCCCAGGCGGATGTCGCCTATGTCATCGGCGCCAACGACGTCACCAACCCGGCCGCGCGCGACGACCCGTCGTCGCCGATCTACGGCATGCCGATCCTCGATGTCGACAAGGCCAAGACCTGCCTGTTCGTCAAGCGCTCGCTCGGCTCCGGCTATGCTGGCATCGACAACACGCTGTTCTACAAGGACGGCACGATGATGCTGCTCGGCGACGCCAAGAAGGTGACGGAAGATATCGTCAAGGCGCTGCACGCTTAACGCTGCTCGCATCGATCGACGAAGAGACGCCCGCCTTTCGGCGGGCGTTTTGCGTTGGAAGGCATTGGGGCATGCGACGCTTTCCGCAACAAGGCATCGTGCGTCTTCGAGGCCGATCTAGCCGGCTGGTGCCAGCGTCAGTTCGTCGATGCCGACCGCGACGTTCAGTCCTTCCTGGACCTGAACGTTGACCGGCTGCAGCATGAAGGCCTTGTTGGTACCGCCGCCGATCACCTTGGCGCCGCCGCCGACCGCGAGGCTCGCATCGGCGCCGACGCCGTAATATTCGCCGGCAAGCGCGAATTTGCTGACCGGCGTTCCGGTCTTGGCAAAGACGTCCCAGACCATCGTGCTTTTGCCTGTCTTGCCGATGTCGATTCCGATCTTGCGGATCGTGCCGGCATAGACGGCTTTCGGTCCGCCATTGGTGGGCGTGAACGTGCACATCAGGTTCTTCGTCGAGGTCACGATCATGCCGATGCCGCCTTCCGAACCGCAGACGAGGCGGCCGAGTGCGACATAGTTCTGCGCAGCGGCCGGACCGGTGGCAAGCGCGGCCAGTGCCAGCGCGGTGACGAGGGTTCGTTTGATCATGGCTTGGTCTCCGTTCTTACTGCGCCGCGCGTCCCTTGGGGCGCATGGGTCGCGGTAGTACTTCGAATAACTGCATGTCTTGCCCTTGGATCGGAGCCGATCCGAGGACACAGGCAGTGACGCCTCTGGCAAACGGATGATGGCCGGGAAGGTTCCGCTTTGGCGGAAAGGGCAGGATGGCAACCGGCACAAACGAAAACGCCCGCGAAGTGTCGCGGGCGTTTCGAGGAACATGATAGGGGAAGGACTTACGAAGCCTTGACGCGGGCAAGGCCGGCGCGCGCCGGCTCGTATTTCGGGTCGAGCTGCAAGGCGTGCGAATAGGACTTCGAGGCCTTGGCCTTGTCGCCCTTGCGCTCGTAGATCAGCGCCTGGTTGGCCCAGGATTCGGCGACCTTGCCATTGAGGTTGATCGCAGTGTTGAAGTCGGAGAAGGCGTTGTCATCGTCGCCCTGGGCGACATAGGAAATGCCGCGGCCGTTATAGGGCTCGGGCGAGCTCGGCGACAGCGAGATCGCGGTCGAGAAGTCTTCGATCGCCTGACCGTGCTGGTTGCGCGCCTGGTAGATCAGGCCGCGATTGTGATAGGCGCGGGGATCGGTCGTGTCGAGCTGGATCGCCTTGTTGAAATCGTTGAAGGCGGAATCGAGCTGGCCGGCCTGCCGATAGAGGTTGCCGCGGCCGATATAGGCGACGTCGTAGTTGGCGTTGAGCTGCAGCGCCATGTTGTAGTCGGCAAGTGCGGCCTGGGTGTTGCCCATGTTGCGGTGAACCAGCGCCCGGTTGGCATAGGCCTGATAGAAGCGCGGGTTCAGCTGGATCGCCTGGTCGAAATCGGCAATGGCCCGGCGGTACTCACCGGCGCGGCCATAGGCCGAGCCGCGGACATTGTAGCCTTCCGGGTCGCTCGGGTTCGAGGCGATGACGCTCGAGAGCGAGGCGATGTTTTCCTGCGAGCCCTGTTCGCGCTCGACCTTGTTGGTCATCGAGTCCGGGCCGTCGGTCGTGCAGCCTGCGAGAAGAAGGGCCGAACCAAGGAGCAGCATGGCGGCAAGCGTCGGCTTGCGCTGGTGGCGGCGAGACGCCTCATGGACAGTAAAACCGGAGACGTCCGCAGTCATGGCAGCAAGTGTCAAAGGTTGATCCCTCAAATCGACAAGGTCTCGAAAGCTATCGGCTTCCGTTCCTACAGCGCCGCGTGTCTTCATGACGCGCCAAGATCGCTGTAACACGTTGAGTTTCTGCATAATTCTGCCCTTAAATCGAACCCGATTTAAGGAACTATGCAGTAGAGCCGCTGAAACTCCCCGCGGGCTCCGCAGCCGGGCTTCATCGTGCCTCGGCAAGCCGTCCGGTCATACGATCCGGCCGGCCATCCGTCACCGGCAGCGTCGTTCACGCTAGCCTGTCGGCGGAAAAGATGTCCATACCAAAAAAAGGCGGTGGCGATATTTCGCCCCCGCCACGACTTACATCGGAAAGCGTCGAAAAAACGACAAATCAGCGGGCCAGGAGGCCTTCGCGCTGTGCACGCTTGCGTGCCAGCTTGCGGACGCGGCGAACGGCTTCAGCCTTTTCGCGGGCGCGCTTCTGGGACGGCTTTTCGTAGAAATCACGCATCTTCATTTCGCGGAAAATGCCTTCGCGCTGCATCTTCTTCTTGAGAGCGCGGAGCGCCTGATCAACATTGTTGTCGCGGACAAGTACCTGCACGTGAATCCCGTTCCTTGGTTCGAGTTGTTTGCAGCTCCGTCAGGTGCCGGAGGCAAAAGAATGTCATTCGCTAAGCTGGAAGCTTTACGATTAGAGGAGCGGATACCAGATCATCAGGCGAAAGTCCAGCGACGACATGAGGAAGCGCTGAAAAATCCTGGGATGCGGGGGCGGCACCTTTTCCCGCCCCGGAAGTAACCGATCGGCGACCATGTCGCAACTGCGCGCAAGTCCACGCAATTGCGTCGCAAAAGAAACGTTGCGCAGGCGTCGGATTTGCGATTTCTAACGCCAATGAGAACGGGGTTCATGGAGTGAGGCCGATGCGCAAATATTCAGTTTTCGCCGTGGCGCGCGAGGCGTTGCGCGGCCACAAGGGGTGGGCCCCGCAATGGGCGTCGCCGGAGCCGCGCAAGGAGTATGACGTCATCATCATCGGCGGCGGTGGCCATGGCCTCGGTGCGGCCTATTACCTCGCCAAGGAACACGGCATCACCAATGTCGCGGTGCTGGAAAAGGGTTGGATCGGCGGCGGCAATACCGGCCGCAACACCACGATCATCCGGTCCAACTATCTCTATGAAGAGAGCATGGACATCTACGAGCATTCGCTGAAGCTCTGGGAAAACCTGTCGCAGGATCTGAACTACAACGTCATGTATTCGCCGCGCGGCGTCATGATGCTGTCGCACAACATCCACGACCAGCAGTCGTTCAAGCGCCATATCAATGCCAATCGCCTCTACGGCATCGACAATGAATGGCTGACGCCGGAACAGGCCAAGGCCTATTGTCCGCCGCTCGATATCGCCAAGACCGCGCGCTATCCGATCAATGGCGCAGCCCTTCAGCGCCGTGGCGGCACCGCCCGGCACGACGCGGTTGCCTGGGGCTATGCCCGTGGCGCCTCCGACCGTGGCGTGCACATCATCCAGAACTGCGAAGTCACCGGCATCCGTCGTGACGAGAGCGGCCGGGTGACCGGCGTCGACACCAATCGCGGCTTCATCGGCGCCAAGAAGATCGGCGTTTCCGCCGCCGGCCATTCCTCGGTGCTGATGCAGATGGCCGACGTGCGTGTGCCGCTGCAGAGCCAGCCGCTGCAGGCGCTGGTCTCCGAGCCGCTGAAGCCGATCTTCCCCTGCGTCGTCATGTCGAACTCGGTGCATGCCTATATCTCGCAGTCCGACAAGGGCGAGTTCGTCATCGGCGCCGGCACCGACCAGTACAATTCCTACTCGCAGACCGGCGGTCTGCAGATCATCACACACACGCTGGATGCGATCTGCGAACTCTTCCCGATGTTCCGCCGCGTCAAGATGATGCGGCAGTGGGGCGGCATCGTCGACGTCACCCAGGACCGCTCCCCGATCCAGGGCGTGACCCCAGTTCCGGGCCTGTTCCTGAATGCCGGCTGGGGGACGGGCGGCTTCAAGGCGACGCCGGGCTCGGCCAATCTCTTCGCCCATCTGATCGCCAAGGGCGAGCCGCACCGTCTCGCCGCCGGGCTGACGCTGGAGCGGTTCCGCACCGGGCGGCTCATCGACGAGGCGGCTGCCGCCGCCGTTGCGCACTGAGGATTTCGAGATGCTTCTGATCTACTGCCCCTATTGCGAGGAAGAGCGCTCCGAGCTCGAATTCCGCGGTGCCGGCGACGCCCATATCGCCCGCCCGACCAACATCGCGGACATCACCGACGAGGAATTCGAGGAGTATTTCTTCCTGCGTCAGAACCCGAAGGGTCTGATCTTCGAGCGTTGGCGCCATATTCATGGCTGCGGCCGTTTCTTCAACGCCGCCCGCGACACGGTCAGCGACCGCTTCTACACCACCTACAAGGCTGGCGAGCCGAAGCCTGACATATCAGCCATTCTTCAGAGCGAGCAGGACAAGGGAGCCGCGAAATGATGGGTGCCAATCGCATTCCAGGCGTCGGCCGCCTGACACCGGCCCGCACCGCGCGCTTCACCTTCGACGGCCGCACGCTGACGGCGCTCGAGGGCGACACCGTCGCCTCGGCACTGCTTGCCAACGGTATCCATCTCGTCGGCCGTTCGTTCAAGTACCACCGCCCGCGCGGCATTCTCTCGGCTGGCGCCGAGGAGCCGAACGCGCTCATCGACGTGTCGCGTGATGCCGCCCGCCGCCAGCCGAACGTGCGCGCCACGGTGCAGGAAGTCTTCGACGGCATGAAGGTGGAATCGCAGAACCGCTGGCCGTCGCTCGCCTTCGACGTCGGCGGTTTCAACGACCTCCTGTCGCCGTTCTTCGCCGCCGGCTTCTACTACAAGACCTTCATGTGGCCAAAGGCCGCCTGGCACGCGATCTATGAACCCTTCATCCGCCGTGCTGCCGGCCTCGGCGTTGCACCGACGGAAGCTGATCCGGACCACTATGCCAGCCGCTACGCCCATTGCGACGTGCTCGTCATCGGTGCGGGTGTTGCCGGCCTCTCGGCTGCACTTGCCGCCGCCAAGGCCGGCGCCAAGGTGATCATCTGCGATGAACAGCCGGAAGTCGGTGGTGCGCTTCGTTATGAAAACGGCACGACGATCGATGGCAAGGACGGCTGGGACTGGGCGCAGGAGACAGCCAAGGCGCTTGCCGCCATGGACAATATCACGCTGCTCACCCGCACCACCGGTTTCGGCTACTACAATCACAACTTCGTCGGCCTCGTCGAACGGGTGACCGATCACCTCGCGGCGCTCGACAAGTCGCTGCCGCGCGAGCGGCTGTGGCAGGTGCGCGCCAAGAAGGTGATTCTCGCCAACGGCCAGATCGAGCGCCACATGGTGTTTGCCAACAACGACCGTCCGGGCATCATGCTCGCTTCGGCCGGCCGCACCTATCTCAACCACTTCGGCGTCGCCGTCGGCTCGAAGGTTGGCGTCTACACTGCGCATGACTCGGCCTATGAGGCCGCCTTCGACCTGAAGCGCGCCGGCGTTACCGTGGCGGCCATCGTCGATTGCCGCGAAAACCCGGGCGAGGCGGTGCTTGCCGAAGCGCGCAAGCTCGGTATCGAAGTGTTGACCGGACATTCGGTGATCAAGGCCGGCGGCAAGCTGCGTGTGAACTCGATCAGCGTCGCCCGCAATGGCGGCGGTTCGGCGCGCAAGATCGCCGTCGACGCCCTGCTGGTCTCGGCCGGCTGGACGCCGTCGGTGCATCTGTTCTCGCAGTCGCGCGGCAAGGTGAAGTTCGATGCGGCAACGCAGCGCTTCCTGCCCGGCACCTATCTGCAGGATTGCCTGTCGATCGGCGCCTGCAACGGCACCGACGACCTGCAGGCGACGATCGACGAAGCGCTCGCCGCAGGCGAACTGACCGCGCGGGCCGCCGGTGCCGAAGGCGGAGCACAGGTGGCTCTGTCGGGTGAAAACCGCTTCGGCTGGACCGGCGGCATGATCGGCGCTGCCGAAGGCGCCGGGCCGGACACGACGGTCAAGGCCTTCATCGACTTCCAGCACGACGTCTGCGCCAAGGACATCCGCCTGGCGGTGCGCGAAGGCATGCACTCGATCGAGCACATCAAGCGCTTCACCACCAACGGCATGGCGTCCGACCAGGGCAAGCTGTCCAACATGCATGGTCTGGCCATCGCCGCAGAGGCGCTCGGCAAGGATATCCCTCAGGTGGGCCTCACCACCTTCCGCCAGCCCTATACGCCGGTGACCTTTGGCGCGATCGTCAACCATTCGCGTGGGCCCCTGTTCGATCCGGCGCGCAAGACGCCCATCCATGCCTGGGAGGAGGCGCATGGCGCCGAATTCGAGGACGTCGGCAACTGGAAGCGCGCCTGGTTCTATCCGCGCGCCGGCGAAGACATGCACGAGGCCGTTGCGCGCGAGTGCAAGACGGTCCGTGACGTCGCTGGTGTCTTCGATGCCTCGACGCTCGGCAAGATCGAGGTCGTCGGCCCGGATGCGGCCCAGTTCCTCAATCTCATGTACACCAATGCCTGGGACAACCTGAAGCCGGGCCGCTGCCGCTACGGCATCATGCTGCGCGACGACGGTTTCGTCTATGACGACGGTGTGGTCGGCAGGCTTGCCGAGGACCGCTTCCACGTGACCACGACGACCGGCGGTGCGCCGCGCGTCATGAACCACATGGAAGACTATCTGCAGACCGAGTTCCCGCATCTGAAGGTGTGGCTGACCTCGACGACGGAACAGTGGGCCGTCATCGCTGTCCAGGGGCCGAAGGCGCGTGAGATCATCGCACCGCTGGTCGAAGGCATCGATCTTTCTAACGAGGCCTTCCCGCATATGAGCGTTGCCGAAGGCAAGATCTGCGGCGTCCCGACTCGGCTCTTCCGCATGTCGTTCACGGGCGAGCTCGGCTTCGAAGTCAACGTACCGGCCGATTACGGCCAGGCGGTCTGGGAAGCGATCTGGGCGCGGGCCGAGCCGATGGGCGCCTGCGCCTACGGCACCGAAACCATGCACGTGCTGCGCGCCGAAAAAGGCTACATTATCGTCGGCCAGGATACCGACGGTACGCTGACGCCCGACGATGCCGGCCTCTCCTGGGCGGTGTCGAAGAAGAAGCCCGACTTCGTCGGCATCCGCGGCCTGAAGCGCCCGGACCTCGTCAAGGACGGCCGCAAACAGCTCGTCGGCCTGCTCACCAAGGATCCGAAGGTGGTGCTGGAGGAGGGCGCGCAGATCGTCGCCGATCCGAACCAGCCAAAGCCGATGACCATGCTTGGCCACGTGACGTCGTCCTACTGGTCGGAAAACTGCGGCCGCTCGATTGCGCTGGCCATGGTTGCCGGCGGCCGCGAGCGCCTCGGCCAGACACTCTACGTGCCGATGGCCGATCGCACCATTGCCGTCGAAGTGAGCGACATGGTGTTCTTTGACAAGGAAGGGGGTCGCCTCCATGGTTGATCAGGCAATTGCAAGCCGCAAAGCGGCGCTCACCTCGCGCGGCGGCTCGGCCGAGGCGATCCTGACGCCGGCACCGGCAGCGACGCGCATCTCGTTGCGCGCCGACACCGACGCACTGCCGGCGCTCTCCGCAGCGCTCGGCGTCACCCTGCCGACGCGGCCGAAGACCTCGGCCTCGTCAGGTCAGCGCCATGCGCTTTGGATCGGTCCGGACGAGTGGCTGGTGTTCGATGAAGGCGAGGCCGACCTGATGGCGGCGGCTGCCTCGAGCGGCACGCTGCACTCGGCGGTCGACATTTCGCACCGCAATGTCGCCGTCATCGTCAGCGGCGCGGGTGCTGGCGTGGCGATCAACAGCGGCTGCCCGCAGGACCTGTCGCTGCCGATCTTCCCGGTCGGCGCCTGCTCGCGCACGATCTTCGGCAAGGCGGAGATCATCCTCTTCCGCACGGGCGAGGACCAGTTCCGGGTCGAGTGCTGGCGGTCGTTCTCGCCCTTCGTTTTCGGGCTGCTGTCCGAAGGTGCTGCCGACGCCGGCCATTGAATGAAAAAGCCGGGACGTGCCCGCAAGAGCTTCCCGGCTTTCTCAGACCGTCTGAAAATTGTCCGCTCTGATTGTGCTGGCAGGACGCCCGGGCCATGCCGCCTCAAGCGTCGGCGGGGCGATCCTTGGGATCGAACTGGATGATCGTCTGCCACGTCGCCGTCAGCGCCGGCTTGCGTTCGCCTTCGATTTCGACGCTGACGTCATAGGTGATCATCAGCATGCTGGCGCCGCGGAAGCGGGCATCGGCCATCACGAAGTGGCCGCGCACCTTGGCGCCGCTCTTCACCGGAGCGATGAAGCGCACTTTTTCGAAGCCGTAATTGATGCCCATGGTCTGCTCGCGGATCTTCGGCAGGCAATTGTAGTTCATTGCCGAGAGCAGCGAGAGCGACAGGAACCCGTGCGCAATCGTGCCGCCAAAGGGCGTTTCTGCGGCGGCGCGCACCGGATCGACGTGGATATACTGGTAGTCGCTGGTCGCTTCGGCGAACTTGTTGATCGTTTCCTGAGTGACCGTGATCCAGTCGGAAACGCCGACCTCTTTGCCGACCAGTACCTTGATCTCAGAAAGTGAAATGTCCTCAAGCATGTGAACGCCCCGAAACAAGCCCCCCGAACGATCTATAGGCCGGCCCGGTGCAACCTGCAAGCGGTGGAAAAGCTTTAGAAAACTTCGACAAGGAAGGTAACCGAGCGCGGCGCGACATGGTCTGAAACGGCAGGTCCTGTCAGCACGGTCTGCCACTTTCCGTCGATGCTGTCAGGAAGCCTGACGGGGTGGGGCGCGTGGCTGCGGTTGATGACGACGGCAAGGCGCGTCGCCCGCTTCTGCGCGCGGTCATGGGTGGCGAGCACCATCATCAGATTGTCCGTCGCCGGATGCTCCCAGTCGCCTGTCGTCATCGGTTGCCCGTCGAGGCGCCGCCATTCGACATCGCCATTCCCGGTCAGGAATGCCGTTTGGTCAAACACGTCGAAGCGTCGGCGTATCGCCGACAACGCCGCTGTGTGGGCGACGATCTCGTCGTCCATCGCTGTCCAGTCGAGCCAGGTGATGGCGTTGTCCTGGCAATAGGCGTTGTTGTTCCCATTCTGGCTCCGGCCGCCTTCGTCACCCGCGGTCAGCATGATCGTCCCGCGGGAGGAAAACAGCATGCCGATGAGCGCCATCACGTCATGGCGGCGGGCCGTCAGGATTTCCGGATCGGTTGTCGGTCCTTCCGCACCATTGTTCCAGGAATGGTTCTCGTTGTGGCCGTCGCGGTTCTCTTCGCCGTTCGCCTCGTTGTGCTTGCCGGCGTAGGAAACGAGGTCGGCAAGCGTGAAGCCGTCATGGGCGGCGATGAAGTTGACCGTGCGCGTCCCGCTCTCGCCCCAGCGGGCAAAGCTGCCCGACGAGCCGGCGAGCGCCGTCGCCAGCGCGCCGATCGCATGGCGGTCGCCCCGCCAGTAGATGCGCATGTCGTCGCGGGCGCGGTCGTTCCATTCGAGAAAGGGGGAGGGGAAGTTGCCGAGCTGGTAGCCGCCCGGGCCGATGTCCCAGGGTTCGGCGATCAGCACGCGGTCGGCAAGCAGCGGATCGGCCGAGATCGCCTGGAAGAGCCGCGCATCGCGATGAAAGCCGCCCATGTCGCGGCCGAGGATCGAAGCGAGGTCGAAGCGGAAGCCGTCAACGCCGGCGGCATGCACGAAATGGCGCAGGCTGTCGAGGATCAGCGCCTCGACCACCGGATTGTCGCAGGCAATCGTGTTGCCGCAGCCGGTGTCGTTGATGAGCTCGCCCGGGCGATCGGTGACATGACGATAATAGGTCAGGTTGTCGAGGCCGCGCATCGACAGCGTGGTGCCGAAGCGGTCGCTTTCGCCGGAGTGGTTGAAGACGAGATCGAGAATGACGCCGATGCCGGCCTTGCGCAGCGCCTCGACCGTCTTGCGCAGTTCCTTGATACCACCCGGCACCAGCCGCGGATCGAGCGCCATCGGCGCGATCGGATTGTAGCCCCAACCGTTCCTGAGGCCGAGGGGCGGCAGGTGGCGTTCGTCGATCCAGGCGACGATCGGCATCAGTTCGACGGCCGAGACGCCCAAGCGGTTGAGATGCTCGATGATGATGGGCTCGGCCAGTGCTGCGACGGTGCCGCGCTTGGCCTGCGGGATATCCGGATGGAGGATGGTGAAAGGCTTGACGGCGACCTCGTAGATCAGGCCGCCAGCGCGGAAGAGCGGTGCCTTCGGCTTGACGGTCTTCGCCTCGGTGACAATGGCTTTTGGCACCAGATCAGCTGTGTCCTCGCCAAAAATCATCAGGCGCGGATCATGCCGGAACGGCCGGTCGAGTTCGACGGCGTAGGGATCGACCAAGAGCTTGGAGGGGTCGAACCAGAGCCCGTGGTCGGGGGAATAGACGCCATCGGCGCGAAAGCCGTAGCGCGTTCCCTTCGGGGCATCCGTGATCGTGAGACTATGCAGGTCGCCGTGCCGCAGCATCGGCAGCTGCCGCAATTGCCTGGAGCCGGTCTTGTCGAAAAGGCAGAGGTCGATACGGGCGGCGTTGCGCGACCAGACCGAAAACACGGTGCCCTCGGGCGTGACGGTGGCACCGAGGGGTGGATTTCCGATCGTCGGCATGAAGTCGGCCCTCTTGTTCCAGATGTGCCCGAACACCCCCTCTGCCTTTCCGGGCAGAGGGGGGGCGGTTGACAGAAAAAGGGCCGCATGAAGCGGCCCTTGTGCAGTATCTCAGGTGATGACGCTCGGCTCGGTGCGGCCGGTGCGGGTCTTGATGCCGGCGATCTCGTCGGCAACGGCGATGAGATCGGCAAGCGCTGTCTGCGTTTCGATGTCGTGGCGCGCCGCATCCGGCTCGAAGCGCTCGATGTAGACGCGCAAAGTCGCGCCCGAGGTGCCGGTGCCCGACAGGCGGAAGACGACGCGGGAGCCGCCCTCGAACAGGATGCGGATGCCCTGGTTCTTGCTGACGGAATGATCGACCGGGTCGTTGTAGGCGAAGTCGTCTGATGTCGCGACCTTGAGTGCGCCGAAGGACTTGCCGGGCAGGCTGGCAAGCTGGTCGCGCAGGTTGGCGATCAGGCCGTTGGCGGCATCGCTATCCACTTCTTCGTAGTCATGGCGCGAATAGTAGTTGCGGCCGTAGGTCGCCCAGTGGTTCTGCACGATATCGAGCGCGCTTTCCTTGCGCGCGGCGAGAATGTTGAGCCAGAGCAGGACGGCCCAGAGGCCGTCCTTTTCGCGCACATGGTTGGAGCCGGTGCCGGCGCTTTCCTCGCCGCAGATCGTCGCCATGCCCTCGTCGAGCAGGTTGCCGAAGAACTTCCAGCCGGTCGGCGTCTCGTAGATGCCGATGCCGAGCTTCTCGGCGACGCGGTCGGCCGCACCACTCGTCGGCATCGAACGGGCAATGCCGGCGAGGCCCTTGGCGTAGCCGGGTGCCAGATGCGCGTTGGCGGCAAGCATCGCAAGACTATCGGATGGAGTGATGAAGATGCCGCGACCAATAACGAGGTTGCGGTCGCCGTCGCCGTCGGAGGCGGCGCCGAAATCCGGTGCGTCGGGCGCCATCATCGTCTCGTAGAGCGCGCGGGCGTGCACCAGGTTCGGGTCCGGGTGGTGGCCGCCGAAGTCCGGCAGCGGAATGAAGTTCATCACCGAGCCCTTCGGCGCCCCCAAACGCTTCTCGATGATCTCCTTGGCATAGGGACCGGTCACCGCGCTCATGGCGTCGAAGACGACGCGGAAGCCGCCGCCGATCAGCTTGCGGATGGCTGCGAAGTCGAAGAGGCTTTCCATCAGCTCGGCGTAGTCGGCCACCGGATCGATGACGGTCACCGTCATGCCGTCGATCTCCTGGGTGCCTTCGGCATCGAGGTTGATGTCTGCGACATCCGAAATCTTGTAGCTGTCGATCACCTTGCTGCGGGCATAGATCGCGTCGGTGACCTTTTCCGGTGCCGGACCGCCATTGCCGATATTGTACTTGATGCCGAAATCTTCGGTCGGGCCGCCGGGGTTGTGGCTGGCCGAGAGCACAATACCGCCAAATGCCTTGTACTTGCGGATGACGTTGGAGGCAGCCGGCGTCGACAGAATGCCGCCACGGCCGACGAGCACGCGGCCGAAACCGTTCGCCGCCGCCATCTTGATGGCGATCTGGATGACTTCGCGGTTGTAGTAGCGGCCGTCGCCGCCGATCACCAGGGTTTCGCCCTGAAAGCCTTCGAGCGAATCGAAGATCGACTGGATGAAGTTCTCGGCGTAGTTCTTCTGCTGGAAGACCGGGACCTTCTTGCGCAGCCCCGACGTGCCAGGTTTCTGGTCGCCATAGGGGGTTGTGGTAACCGTTCTTATCATGCTGACTTAACCTTTCCCGAGAAGACCGGAATATAGAGAGACGTAACGATCGGCACTTGTGGCCCAGGAAACGTCCGATTTCATGCCCTGGGTCTGAATTTTCGTCCAGACCTTGGGTTCGCTGTATGCACGCAGCACGCGCCGGATCGCAAGACGCAGCCCGTCGGCGTTCACGGGCGTGAACTGGAAGCCGGTGGCGACCTTGGCCGCAAGCCCGGCCTCGTTCGCGTCGATGATGGTATCGGCAAGCCCGCCGGTCCGGGCGACGACCGGCACGCAGCCGTAGCGCAGGCCATAGAGCTGCGTCAGCCCGCAGGGCTCAAACCGCGACGGGATGAGGATCGCGTCGGACCCCGCCTGCATCAGGTGCGACAGCGGCTCGTTGTAGCCGGTGACCATGCCGATATGGCCACGGTGGCGGGAGGCGGCCGCCAGCAGCGCGCCTTCGAGCGCCGCATCGCCGGAGCCGAGCACGACGAGCTTGCCACCCATAGCGACGATTTCGTCCGCGACTTCCGCCACGAGGTCCATGCCTTTCTGCCAGGTCAGCCGGCTGACGACGCAGAAGATCGGACCGTTGCCCTTTTCGAGGCCGAAGCGTTCTTCGAGCGCCCGCCGGTTGCCGGCGCGCTGCTTCAAGGTCGTGGCGCTGAAATGCTGGGCGATGTGCGGGTCGGTCTGCGGATCCCAGATATCGGCGTCGATGCCGTTGACGATGCCCGAGAGATCGGCGACGCGGCTCTTCAACAGGCCTTCGAGGCCCATGCCGAATTCCGGCGTCAGGATCTCCTGTGCATAGGACGGGCTGACCGTGGTGACGGCGTCTGCGGTCTGCAGGCCGCCCTTCAGGAAGCCGACATCGCCGTAGTATTCGACGAACTGCATCGAGAAGGCTTCCGGGGGAAGCGCAAGCTCGGGGAAGACCGAGGCGCCGAACTGGCCCTGAAAGGCGATGTTGTGGATCGTCATGACCGTCGGGGTCGCGGCAGCAGAGCCGAAATGCATGTAGACCGGCGTCAACGCCGTCTGCCAGTCATGAGCGTGGACGATGTCGGGCTTCCAGCCGGAAACGACATCGCCGCCGGCGATCTCGGCCGCCGCAAGCGAGAGTGCTGCGAAGCGGCGGAAGTTGTCGACATAGTCGCGGCCGGTCGCATCGACGTAAGGGCCGCCGTCGCGCGCGTAGAGTGCGGCCTGGTCGAGGACCAAAAGGTCGAGCCCGTCGACCTCGGCGGCCAGAATTGTCGCCGGATTGCCGAACAGGTTGGCGAAACTGCCGACCTTCTTTTTCTTCTTCAGCTTCTGCAGCACGGCAGGATAGCCGGGCACCAGGGTGCGGGTCTTGACGCCGTGCGGCACAAGCGCTGCCGGGAGCGCGCCGACGACGTCGGCGAGCCCCCCGGTCTTGATCAGCGGATAGACTTCGGACGCAACGGACAGGACGTTCATGGAGTGCCTACATTCCCAGCTTGTCGATCATCGTTTGCGTGATCAGGCAGACGCCGTTCTCCGAACGTCGGAAACGCTTGGCATCGAGCTCCGGATCGTCACCGACAACGAGCCCCTCCGGGATCACGACACGGCTGTCGATGACCACGTTGCTCAAGAGCGCATGGCGACCGATCTTCACATCGGGAAGAACTACGGCATTCTCCAGACGGGAATATGAATTTACTCTGACGCCTGTGAATAACAGGCTGCGGTTGAGCGCAGCACCGGAGATGATGCAGTCGCCGGATATGAGCGACGACGTTGCCGAGCCGCGGCGGTTTTCGTCGTCGTGCACGAATTTTGCCGGCGGCTTGATCTCGGCAAAGGTCCAGATCGGCCAGGTGCTGTCGTAGATGTCGAGCTCGGGCGTCACATGGGTCAGGTCGATGTTGGCTTGCCAATAGGCATCGATCGTGCCGACGTCGCGCCAATAGGCCTCGCGCTCGAAATCGGAGCGCACGCAGGACTGCGCAAACCGGTGGGCGACGGCTTTGCCGTTGTCGACGATGTAGGGAATGATGTCCTTGCCGAAGTCGCGGCTCGATTTCGGATCGGCGGCGTCGCGGCGCAGAAGATCCATCAGGAACTTCGTGTGGAAAACATAGATGCCCATCGAGGCAAGCGCCATGTCCGGATTGCCGGGAATACCCGGTGGGTCGGCCGGTTTCTCGACGAAGGCGATGATGCGATCCTTGTCGTCGACATGCATGACGCCGAAGCCGGTCGCCTCCATGCGCGGCACTTCGAGGCAGCCGATGGTGACGTCGGCGCCGGAATCGACGTGCTGCTGCAGCATCAATTCGTAGTCCATCTTGTAAATATGGTCGCCGGCAAGGATCACCATGTACTCGACGCCGTGGTCCTCGATGATGTCGATGTTCTGATAGACGGCGTCGGCGGTGCCCTCATACCACTGCGTCTCGGAAACGCGCTGGCTGGCCGGCAGGATGTCGAAGCTTTCGTTTCGCTCGGGGCGGAAGAAGTTCCAGCCGCGCTGCAGGTGTCGGATCAGGGAATGCGCCTTGTATTGGGTGGCGACGCCGATGCGGCGGATACCGGAGTTCAGCGCATTCGATAGCGCGAAGTCGATGATACGAGCCTTGCCGCCGAAATAAACTGCCGGCTTCGCCCGCCGGTCGGTCAGTTCCTTCAGGCGACTGCCGCGACCGCCAGCGAGAACATAGGCCATGGCATCACGTGCCAGAGGTTGCGTACGCTTTTCCACCATTTGTCCTCCCCAATCATTGACTTCCGGGGTCGTCACGGCGGCTCTTGGCGACGCCTTGCGGCCCTCGAATTTTACAATCTCGTTCCGCCTGCCGATTTCGGCTGGCGGACCGGATGAAGTTTACTCCTGCTCCAGCATCAGTGTCGCCAGAGGCGGCAGCGTGATGTTGGCCATGATTGCTCCCGTGGTGCTCTTCCCGGCATAGACGGCGCCGCCGTTGCCCTTGCCGCTCCCTCCGTAGATTTCCGCGTCAGAGTTGAGGATCTCCTTCCAACGACCTTCAACCGGCAGCGGGATGGCGTAGCTCTCCCGGTACACGGGGGTGAAATTGGTGATGACGGCGACGAGCTTTTCACCCGGCGCCTTGCGCAGCCAGGCAAAGACCGAATTGTCGCGGTCGTCGGCAAGCAGCCACTCGAAGCCGTCGCCTTCGCAATCGCGGGCATGAAGGGCGGGCTTGGCGCGGTAGGTGCCGTTGAGGTCACGCACGAGGCGCCGCATGCCCTCGTGCAGGTGATATTCGAGCAGGTTCCAGTCGAGCGCGCGCTCCTCGGACCATTCGCGCCATTGCGCGAATTCCTGTCCCATGAACAGGAGCTTCTTGCCGGGATAGCCCCACATGAAGGCGTAATAGGCCCTGAGATTGGCAAACTTCTGCCAGTCGTCGCCGGCCATCTTGGCGATCAGCGATCCCTTGCCGTGCACGACTTCGTCATGGGACAGCGGCAAGACAAAGTTTTCGCTGAAGGCGTAGAGCAGGCCGAAGGTCAGGTCGTTGTGGTGGAACTTGCGGTGCACCGGCTCGCGCGACAGATATTGCAGCGTGTCGTGCATGAAGCCCATGTTCCACTTGAAGCCGAAGCCGAGACCCCCGGCATGGACCGGATGCGACACATTCGGCCAGGAGGTCGATTCCTCGGCGATCGTCAGGATGCCCTTATGGGATCCGTAGATTTCCGTGTTCAGCGTCTGCAGGAAGCGAACCGCCTCGAGGTTCTCGTTGCCGCCATACTCGTTCGGCACCCACTCGCCGTGCTTGCGCGAGTAGTCGAGGTAGAGCATCGAGGCGACCGCATCGACGCGCAAGCCGTCGACATGGAACTTCTCGGCCCAATAGAGCGCGTTGTTGACGAGGAATGACAGCACTTCCTGCCGACCGAAATTGTAGATTGCCGTGTTCCAGTCCGGGTGAAAGCCCTGGCGCGGATCTTCGTGTTCGTAAAGTGCCGTGCCGTCGAACCAGCGCAAACCGTGCTCGTCGGTCGGGAAATGCGCCGGCACCCAGTCGAGGATGACGCCGATGCCGACCTTGTGGCAGCCGTTGACGAAACGCGCAAAGCCTTCCGGCTCGCCAAAGCGGGCGGTGGGCGCATAGAGCCCTGTCGTCTGGTAGCCCCAGGACGGATCGAAGGGAAACTCCGAGATCGGCAGGAACTCGATATGGGTGAAGCCCATGTCGACGCAATAGGGGATCAGCCGGTCGGCAAGCTCGTCCCAGGAGAGCATTTCGCCATTGTCGCGGCGCTGCCAGGAGCCGGCATGGACCTCGTAGATCGAGATCGGCTGGCGCCGGGCATCGATCGACGCCCAATGCTTTCGATGCGCCTCGTCGTCCCAGGTCTGCGCGATCTCCGGCGTCGTCATTGAGGCGGTATTCGGCCGCAGTTCGGAGCGCCGGGCAAAGGGATCGGCCTTCAGCGGCAGCAGCGTGCCGTTGCGATCGAGGATCTCGTATTTATAGGCAAGGCCGCCCTCGACGCCGGGAATGAAGATTTCCCAGATGCCGGTGTCGGTGCGCAGCCGCATGACGTGGCGCCGGCCGTCCCAGTCGTTGAACTGGCCGACGACGGAAACACGCTTGGCATTGGGCGCCCAGACGGCAAAGTGATAACCCTCGGCACCGTCGTGGTGGATCGGGTGCGCGCCCATCTTGTCAAACAGCCGGAGGTGCGAACCTTCGCGGATGTAGTAGTCGTCCATCGGGCCGAGCACCGGACCGAAGCTATAGGGATCGACGACGATCCATTCGCCGCCCTCATTGCGGGCGCGGTAGCGCACCGGCTGGGGTTTCTTCAGCGACACGGACCCTTCGAAGAAGCCGGCGTCGTCACGCCGCTCGAGCGTGCCGAGTTCCTTTCCGGCAAGTGTTTCCACCACGACGGTTTCGGCATCGGGAATGAAACAGCGGGCAAGGACGGCCTTGCCGGCGGGGTGCACGCCGAGGACCGCGAAGGGGTCTTCGTGCGTGCCCGAAAGAATGGCCGCGATATCCGGCGGTGACAGCAGACCTGAAGCTGCGGGTTCCGGGTCCTTGCCGGCCGAAGGCGTCATCCAGCTCTCCAGATTTCCCCGGCATATTGCCGGATGGTGCGATCGGATGAGAACCAGCCCATCCGTGCGGTGTTGCGGATGGCCTGCGCATACCAGTCGGACGGTGTCGTCCAGAGCTGGTCGATCTCGCGTTGGGCCTTGGCATAGGCCTCGAAATCGGCGGCGACCATGAACCAGTCGTGATTGTAAAGACCGTCGATAAGACCGGAGAAGCGGTTGCGGTCATCCGGCGAGAACACGCCGGAGGCGATCGCCTGGAGCGCCTGCGACAGTTCGCGCGAGCCTTCGATGATGGCGCGCGGATTGTGGCCCTCGGCTCTTGCCCTGGTCACCTCTTCGGCGGTCATGCCGAAGATCTTGATGTTTTCCTCGCCGATCCAGTCGCGCATCTCGACATTGGCGCCGTCAAGCGTGCCGATCGTCAGAGCGCCGTTCAGTGCGAACTTCATGTTGCCGGTGCCAGAGGCTTCCATGCCGGCGGTCGAAATCTGCTCGGAGAGGTCGGCGGCCGGAACCATGATCTCGGCGAGCGAGACGTTGTAATTCGGAACGAAGACGATCTTGAGCAGGCCACGCACGGCCGGGTCGTTGTTGACGACCCGGGCGACGTCGTTGGCAAGTTTGATGATCAGCTTGGCATTGTGATAGCTCGGCGCCGCCTTGCCGGCAAAGAGCTTGACGCGCGGCACCCAGTCGAGCTCCGGATGCGAGCGGATCTGGTCGTAGAGCGCAACCGCCTCGATGATGTTGAGAAGCTGGCGCTTGTATTCGTGGATGCGCTTGATCTGAATGTCGAACATCGCCGACGGATCGAGCCTGATGCCGAGCCGGCTCTGCACGAGCTGGGCGAGGCGGACCTTGTTGGCGCGCTTGACGGCGGCGAAATGCTCCTGGAAATCCGCCTTGCCCGAGAAGGCGTCGAGTGCCTGCAGCGCCTCGGTATTGTCCATGAACTCGTCGCCGATCGCGTCGCGGATCAGGCCGAAAAGACCAGGATTGCACTGCATCAGCCAGCGGCGCGGGGTGATGCCGTTGGTCTTGTTGTTGATGCGATCGGGATAGAGTTTGTGCAGGTCGGCAAAGACCGTTTCCTTCATCAGCTCCGTATGCAGTGCCGAAACGCCATTGATCGAATGCGAACCGACGAAGGCAAGGTTGCCCATGCGCACGCGACGTTCGCCACTCTCGTCGATCAGCGAGATGTTGCGGATATCGTCGTCCGTTGCGCCCTTCTGCCGGCGCGCCTCGATCAGGATCTTGGCATTGATCGCATAGACGATCTGCATATGGCGCGGCAGCAGCCGCTCGATGAGCGGCACCGGCCAGCTTTCCAGCGCCTCCGGCAGAAGCGTGTGGTTGGTGTAGGAGATCGTGCGGCGGGTGATGTCCCAGGCCTGCTCGAAATCGAGGCCGTGCAGATCCGTCAGGAGGCGCACCAGTTCGGCAACGGAGATGGCCGGGTGGGTGTCGTTCAACTGAATGGCGACGGCGTCCGGCAGCGAGGTGAAGTCCGGATATTGCTGAAGATGCCGGCGCAGGATGTCCTGCAGCGAGGCGGAGGAGAAGAAATATTCCTGGCGCAGCCGCAGTTCCTGGCCGGCCGGCGTCGCGTCGGCGGGATAGAGAACGCGGGTCAGGCTTTCCGCCTTGTTGCTCTCGCGCAGCGCGCCGATGTGGTCGCCGGCGTTGAAGGCGGCAAGCAGGATCGGGTCGATCGGCTGTGCCGTCCAGAGGCGGAGCGTGTTGACGCGTTTTGCCCGCCAGCCGACGGCGGGCGTGTCGAAGGCGGTGGCGATAACGCGCTCGGCCGGCTTCCAGACGAAACGCTGGATTTCCTCGTCGACATTGGCTGTCTCGACGACCCCGCCGAAGCCGATTTCGTAGGAGCTTTCGCGCCGTTCGAACTCCCAGGGATTGCCGTGGGCGAGCCAGGTTTCCGGCAGCTCCACCTGCCAGCCGTCGGCCATCTGCTGGCGGAAAAGGCCGTGCATGTAGCGGATGCCGTAGCCATAGGCTGGCACGTCGACGGTCGCCATCGACTCCATGAAACAGGCGGCGAGACGGCCGAGACCGCCGTTGCCGAGGGCCGCATCCGGCTCGAGCTGGGCGACGACGTCGATATCGACGCCGAGCGAGGCGAGCGCATCGCGCATCTCGTCCATCAGGCCGATATTGGTCATGGCGTCGCGCATCAGGCGGCCGATGAGGAACTCGAGCGAGAGGTAGTAGACGCGCTTTGCACCGGTCGCGTAGGTCTTGCGGGTGGAATCCATCCACTTGTCGGTGATGCGGTCGCGCGCGACCAGAATCGCCGCCGTCAGCCAGTCGTGCGGCTTGGCAACCTTCGGATCCTTGCCGATGCGATACTTCAGGCGTTCGAGGATTTCGACGGCGAGCTGGCCGGGTTCGGACGACCTCAGGGCGGGCTGCGGCACGTCGTTGGTGGAGAGCCTGTTCATCATGAAACTGTCTTTACCCTTTTGCGTTGGGAGGTCGCAGGTCGGACCCGACCGGGGATGAAGGCAATTTATGCATCGATCCGAAGCGCTTGCAACAGATGTTTTTAAATGGATTAGAACTGTCTCAAACGGTGGGAAGCCGTTGGTGGAGCAGGTCGGCGATACCGAAAGCAAATGCCGCCCGGCGGGACCGGGCGGCAAGGAGGGCACAGGTTTGGTGTTTTATTTCGTCAGGCGCGTAGCCATGGCCGAGGCTTTTTCGCCGATCGCCTTGAAGGCTGCGATCAGATCGGCGGCTTCTTCCGCCTGGAAGTAATTCGCTTCGGTCGTCGCGCAGGCCTTGAGCAACGCCTTGCCGCGATCGGGCGCCATGAAGGCGACGGTATAGACCTGAACTTTGTTCTTTCGTGCGGTGTCGCACCACGTCAGGGTTGTCGTGTCGTCGCTCGTGTTGTTGTTGTCGCCGTCGGTCATGAAGACGATGTACTTTGTGGGAACCTGGCCGTTCTTAGCCTTGTGGGCGTCATCCTCGGTCGTCGCGGCAACGCGGTTGTAGGCTGTCTTGAACGCGTTGCCCGATGCAGTGCCACCTGTTGCGACAAGGGCGTTCACATAAGTCGAGGTGCCGGTTGTACCCCATGCGAGGTTCCCTGCCGTGTCCTGGGCGGAATTGTAGGAGACGGCCGCCGTGCGGACATAAAGAGTGTTCGGGTCGGCGGTGTTCAACTGCTTGAGCAAATCGCCGACTGCGGTTTTCAGCGCGTCGATCTTCGTCACGTAGCAGGGGCTGCTTGCCTTCAGGTTCGGATACCTGCTCCAGTTCGATTCCGTGTAGTTCGGGCACGACGTCTTGGTCGTGTCCTTCGTATTGGTCTTCCAGGCCATGGAGCCGGAGCGGTCGAGCACCAGATACATCGAGAGCGCATTCTTGCTCTCTGTCGCGCTTTCGGCGGTGGCACGGGTTTCGATGTCGATTGACGTCTTCCCGAGCAAGCGTGTCATCGCGTTAAACTGGAACGTCTGCTTGTTCAGGACCTTGACGTTGTAGGCCTTGCCGGTAGGGCCATTGCTGCTTTCAATGATCTCGATGACCGGCTGGCTGGCCGCTGACGCCTCCGCCGAAGCGGTTTTGGCCAGCGATCCCGTGCCGCCTGGATCATTCCCGCCGGGAACGTCGACGCTGGTGCCACCCGACTGGTTGTTGAGGAAGGCCGCGGCTATTTCCTTTGCCTTCGCAATCGTTGGTGGATCCTTCGAAACCAGAGAAGAGGCCGCCGCAAGCGCTGCTGCATCCGCTGCATCCTGCATTTGGTTCTTGGCCGTCATCATGCCGGCCATATCTATGGCGACGCCGCCGGCTGCCAACATCAATGGCGCTGCGAGTGCGGCCATAATGCCGAAATTGCCACCCCGGTCCTTGAGCATCGCTACGAAGGACCGGCCTACAGTGTATCGTCTTCCCATCTTTGCACACCCCAAAGGAACACGTTGCAAGCTTGCGGGCATCAATAGCGTCGATGGCTTACGATTTCGTTCCGGCGATCGCTGCAATTTTAACGGAATGCAGGAAAACCAGTGCTTACAGCGGGTTCCGCGGCATATGCCGTGTATGAAAACGAGAATTGGGGTGTGTCAATTCGGGTCAGGGCACGGGAATGACGTCGACGGCCTGTTTTGTCGTCTGGCTGCCATAGCTTTTCAGGACCCCGATGACGGGCGCAACGTCGCCATAGTCGCGCCCGTGACCGACGACGATATGGTCGGTTCCTGCCGGAATATTGTTGGTCGGGTCGAGTTCGAGCCAGCCGCCCGTGGTGCCGCACCAGATCCGCACCCAGGCGTGCATGGCGTCGGCACCCTCGAGGCGTTCCTTGCCGGGCGGAGGGATTGTCCGCAGGAAGCCGCTGACATAGCCGGCGGGGATCCCGAGGCTTCGCAGCGCCACGATCATCACATGGGCGAAATCCTGGCAGACGCCGCGCTTCAGCTTGAACGCCTCGCCCGGTGTCGTGTTCACCGTCGTGGCCTCGCCGTCATAGGTGAAATCGTGGTGGATGCGATCGCACAATGCTGCGGCAATCTGTCGGACCGTCATGGTGTCCGTGATGGTTCCCTGCGCGTAGGCGGCAATTTCAGGCACTTCCGGCAGGAGCGGGCTTGGTCCCGTGAAGTGATGCGGTGCGTCGGCGTCAACGGACCAGCAGGCGGAGAGCTCGGCCGGCAGACCGGCGAGGTCAGGCGAAAAGTCCGCGGTCAAGGGCTGCGGCTCGACTTGTACCCGCGCTTGCATGCGGATCGTCAGGTCGTCGTGAGAGGACCGAAACAGGATCGAGGTGAAAGGGTTGGCGAAGAAGTCGATGCTTTCGGCGCGCTCGGCCGGCATTGGCTGGCAGCTCAGCGAACCGACGATGAGCCGTTGGCGACCGGGGAGCGTCGCCGGCATCACGCGCACGAGATGGCGGCCGCCGGAAACCGGTACTTCATAGTCGTAGGTGATCTTCAGGCTGATATCGTAGAGCATGTCCGTCCCTTCGCCCGCTAGCCGAGATAGGTTCGCGCAAGCAGATCGGAGAGGCTTTCGAGATCCCGCTCCAGGCGATTGTAGACACCGAGGTTCATCGCTTCCGGCGTCATCACCGCGAGGCCCGAATGCAGACGCATCGCCTCGCGGTAGAAGGGTGACATCTGCCCATTGACGAAGGCGTTCGGCAGCAGTTCCACCTCGGTCTTGATCTCGTTCAACTGGTATTGCACGGAGCGCGGGTTGAGCGGGTCGAGTGCCAAAAGGTCGGTCACGGTCAAGGCGGCGGTGCTGACATTGTAGCGCCGGCGATGGGTCATGACGCTGTCGCCGATCTCGAGCAGCATGTCGTAGGCACCGTCGGGCGCATCCGGGCCCGACATATGGCCGAGCAGCCGCGTCATGTGAAGGCCGCGCTCCAGGTATCGGCCGATCGACAGAAAGCGCCACCCGGTGAAACGGTACATGTTTTCATGCACGAGACCGGCAAAGCCGGCGAGCTTGCGGAGCAGCACCGTCATCGCGCGCGTCGCATCGTCGCCGGCCTGCACCGTCGCGTGGAACTTGCGCGCGGTCTGCGACAGGTCGTTGAGCGCCAACCATCCGTCCGGGGAGAATCGGTCGCGGATGTTGCCGGCGCTGAAAAGGGCGCTCGCGATATTGGCGAGCAGACTGTCGGGCACTGGCTGGCGCGTGTCGATGTCCAGCGCGCCTAGATAATCGCTGACGTCCCTCAGGAGCGGCAGGTCCGGATCGGCGGTTTCGGCGAAGCGGCCATGCCACGCGCGCAGGATGCGCAGCGCCCCTTCCGAACGCTCGATGTAGCGGCCGAGCCAGAAGAGATTGTCGGCGGCCCGGCTCGGCAGGCTCCCCGGCATGTTGCGGGTGAAGCTTTCTTCGGCCGGAAGCAGCGTCGTGCGTTCCACCGGCCGGTCGCTGACGATCCAGACGTCGGCGGCAGTGCCGCCTGCCTGCATGGCGATTGCCGCGACATCGTCGCCGGAGCCGATGCGGGCGAAACCGCCGGGCATGATCTGCCAGCCGTCACGGGTGCGTGCTGCAAAAACGCGCAGGCTCATGGGCCGTGGCGTCAGCCGGCCGCGAACCCAGGCGGGAGTGGTCGAGAGCGTGACGACCTCCTGGCCGACGAGATTGCCGCCCTCGGCGCCGAGCCAATCGGCGATCGAGGCGCGGGCTTGCTCGTCGAGCGTGGCGCCGAGCACCGACTGGCCGTTGTCATCGAAAAAGGGGCGCGTCGCATAGGCCGGGCCGATGACCATGCGATCGAGGTTGGCAGCGACCTGTTCGCGCTCGGCCGGCTGTCCACACCACCAGGTGGCGATCGAGGGGAGCTTCTGCTCCTCGCCGAGCAAATGGTGGCAGATCGCCGGCAGAAAGGCGAGGAAGGCGCGTGTCTCGACGATGCCGGTGCCGAGCGCGTTGACGATCGAGACGGAGCCGGCGCGAAGCGCCTCGACGATGCCGGGTGTGCCGATATGCGAGGACTGGTTGAGCTCGAGGGGATCTGCAAAGGCGGCATCAAGGCGCCGCCAGAGCACGCCCACCGGCTTGAGGCCGGCGACGGTTCGCACCATCACCCGGCCGCCCAGGACCGTCAGGTCTTCACCTTCAAGCAGCATGAAGCCCAGGTAGCGGGCGATATAGGCGTGTTCGAAATAGGTCTCGTTGGCGATGCCGGGCGAAAGCACGGCGATGCGGTCATCCGGATGCAGCTTGCGGCTCTGAAGCGCGTCTCGGAATTCACCGAAGAAGCCCGCCAGTCGGTGGACATGGGATTCCGCGTAGAGATTGGAAAAGGCGCGCGTGGTCGCGACCCGGTTCTCCAATGCGAAGCCGGCGCCGGAGGGCGCTTCGGTGCGGTCCGAAAGCACCCACCAATTGCCGTCGGGGCCGCGGCCGATCTCGAAGGATACGAAATGCAGGAAATGACCATCGGCCGGCTTCACGCCGACGAGCGGCCGTAGGAACTCCGGGTTTGAGGCGACCAGTGCCGGCGGCAGGAGGCCCTCGCGCACCAGCCGGTTCTCGCCGTAGACATCGGCGACCACCTTCTCCAGCAGTTCGGCACGCTGCACGAGCCCTTGTGAAACCGTTGCCCATTCCTTCTCGTCTATCAGGACGGGGATATGCGACAGCGGCCAGTTCCGGTCGGAAGCCTCCTTGGCACCGTAGACACGGTAGAAGACGCCAGCGTCGCGCAGGTAGCGGTCGGCGCGGGCGAAGCGGTTGGCAAGTTCCGTTTCGTCGAGCCGCCCCAGGGTCGCGAGTAGCCGCTGCCAGACGGGGCGGACATTGCCCTCCCGGTCGAGCATCTCGTCGGCGATATCAGGAAGGGCGCGGTAACCGAAGACCGGATCGTCCTCTGTGCCCCGATGGCTCTCGGCGGCTGTTTGCTTTTTCGCCATTTACGCTCCTGGCGGACGCCTGAGATCAAGCGTCATCGGGAATTCCATCGACGGGCTTTCCGGGCGTAGCGGATATCCACCTGGCGTATGACCCCAGGGCTCGAACCGCGACAGGCGCCGCGCCTCCGCCTCGTTGCCGTTGACCGGAAACGTGTCGTAGCTGCGCCCACCCGGGTGGGCGACGTGGTAGATGCATCCGCCAATCGCCCGATTCGACCATGTATCATAGATATCGAATGTAAGGGGAGTGTTGACCGGCAGGACCGGGTGCAGGCCCGAGGCCGGCTGCCAGGCCTTGTAGCGGACGCCGGCAACGGCTGAGCCGTTGGTGCCGGTGCGCGTCAACGGCACGGGCCGACCGTTGCAGGCGAGCGTGTAGCGCTCGGGATTGGCAGTATCGAGCTTCACCTGCAGGCGCTCGACCGAGCTGTCGACATAGCGCACGGTTCCGCCGATCGCGCCCTGTTCACCCATCACGTGCCAGGGTTCGAGCGCCTGACGGATTTCGAGCCTGGCGTCCTGGTATTCGACCTCGCCGCAGAAGGGGAAACGGAACTCCAGCTGGGCCTCGAACCATTCGGGCTTCAAGTCGAAGCCGTGGGCGCGAAGATCGGCGAGCACTTCGAGAAAATCCTGCCAGACATGGTGCGGCAGCATGAAGCGATCATGCAGCGTCGTCCCCCAGCGCACGAAGCGGCCATCGACCGGGTGCTTCCAGAAGCGAGCGATGAGGGCGCGCACCAGCAGTTGCTGGGCAAGCGACATGCGGGCGTTCGGCGGCATCTCGAAGCCGCGGAACTCGACGAGGCCGAGACGCCCGGTCGGACCATCCGGCGAGAACAGCTTGTCGATGCAGATCTCGGCACGGTGGGTGTTGCCGGTGACATCGACGAGCAGATTGCGGAACAGCCGGTCGATCAGCCAAGGCAGGGGTGGCGGGGTCGCCGAACCCGGCATCGGCACCTGAGCGAGCGCGATTTCAAGCTCATAGAGCTGATCGTGCCGGGCCTCGTCGATGCGCGGCGCCTGTGATGTCGGGCCGATGAAGAGGCCGGAGAACAGATAGGAAAGCGACGGGTGGCGCTGCCAGTGCAGGACGACGCTCTTCAGGAGGTCCGGGCGTCGCAGGAACGGACTGTCGTTGGGATTGGCACCGCCGACGACCACGTGGTTGCCGCCGCCGGTACCGGTGTGACGTCCGTCGATCATGAACTTGTCGGCGCCAAGCCGGCTCTGCCGCGCCTCTTCGTAGACCGCCGTGGTGATGTCGACGCAATCCTGCCAGTTGGCTGCCGGATGGATATTGACCTCGATCACGCCCGGGTCCGGCGCAACGCGGATGACATTGATGCGCTCGTCCTGCGGCGGCGCATAGCCCTCGATGTGTACGGGCAGCCCGATCGCGGCTGCAGCGCGTTCTGCGGAGGCGATCAGCTCGAGATATTCCTCGATGCTGGCCATCGGCGGCATGAAGACGCAGAGCCTGCCGTCGCGCGGCTCGACGCTGATGGCGGTGCGCACCAGCCCGGCGATTTCGTCGCGTGGCTGTGCCTGCGGGGTTTCCGGTACTTCCGCGGCTTGAAAGCGGGAATGCTGCGGGCGGGCGGTGCTCTCGGCGAAGTCAGGCAGATCGTTCCGGGGAACGGTCGGATCGACCGGATGGATATAGGGATAGGCGGAGGGCGCGACATAGGGCAAGGCGCCGAGCGGCAGGCGATAACCGACGGGGCTGTCGCCGGGAACGAGGAAGATGCGGCCGCGGCGCGTCTGCCATTTCTCGCTCATCCACCGCACGCCAGTGGCACGCGCATTCCAGGCCTGCACAGGCAGCACGTAGCCGGTCGGTGCCGTCAGGCCGCGTTCGAAGACGCGGGCCATGCGGCTGCGCTCTTCGGGGTCCTTCAGCTTGGAATTGGAGGGATCGACGTTCTCGGGGAGGTTTGCCTCCTTCAGCAGCCAGTCGGCGGGGTCTTCGAAGGCCGGTACGACCATCTCGGTCGGCACGCTCAATTCGCCTGCCATCAGATGCAACAGACGTTCGGCGTCTTTCGCGGTGACGTCGTGGCGGCCTGCCTCCTCGGCGATGAGGTCGGGGCGGCGCCAGATCGGCACGCCGTCCTTGCGCCAGTAGAGCGAGAAGGTCCAGCGCGGCAGGCTTTCGCCGGGATACCACTTGCCCTGGCCGTAATGCAGGAAACCGCCGGGGGCGAAGCGCTCGCGCAGCCGGCGGATCAGCGCATCCGCCTTCTCGCGCTTGGTCGGGCCGACCGCGTCAGTGTTCCACTCCTCGGACTCGAAGTCGTCGATGGAGACGAAGGTCGGCTCGCCGCCCATCGTCAGCCGTATGTCGTTTTCCTGGAGCACGCGATCGACCTGCTCTCCGAGCGCATTCAGAGCTTCCCAGCTTTCGTCGGAGAAGGGCTTGGTGATGCGCGGATGTTCGGCGACACGTGTCACCTTCATGTCGAAGGCGAAATCGGTTCGGGTGTCGGGATCTCCGAAGAAGCCGCCGGAGATCGGCGCGGCGTTGCGATAATGGGGCGTTGCGGCAAGCGGAATGTGGCTTTCGCCGGTCAAGAGGCCCGAGGTGGGGTCGAGCCCGACCCAGCCGGCGCCAGGCAGATAGACCTCGGCCCAGGCATGCAGGTCGGTAAAGTCGTGGTCGGTGCCCGAGGGGCCGTCGAGCGCCTTGAGATCGGGCGTGAGCTGGATGAGATAGCCGGAGACGAAACGGGCGGCGAAGCCGAGATTGCGCAGGATCTGGACCAGCAGCCAGCTCGAATCGCGACAGGAACCGCGCGCCGACGTCAATGTGTCCTCCGGCGTCTGCACACCCGGCTCCATGCGGATGACGTAGCCGATTTCGCTTTGCAGACGCGCATTGAGCCCGACGACCATGTCGATGGTGCGTTGCCGCGAACGGTCGACTGTCGCGAGGAAAGCACCAAGCGCCGGGCCGACCGGTTCCGGTGTCATGTAAATCTTGAGGTCTTCACCGAGGTCTTCAGGATAGGGGAAGGGCCAGTGCTCGGCCTCTTCTTCGACGAAAAAGTCGAAGGGGTTGTAGACGGTCATGTCGGCGACGAGATCGACCTCGATCTTCAACTCGCTGACCGGATCGGGAAAGACGAAGCGGGCAAGGTAGTTGCCGTAGGGATCCTGCTGCAGGTTGACGAAATGATTGGCGGGCGAAACCTTCAGCGAGTGGCTGATGACCTTCGTCTTGGAATGGGCCGCAGGCTTCAGGCGGATGATCTGCGGCGACAGCCTTATGGGACGGTCATAGGTGTAGTGGGTCAGATGGTAGATGCTGGCCTTGATCGACATACCGGATTTGATCCCCTTCGTGGCGGGTCTGACGCCCCCATCTCCGGGAAGTTTGTGCAATGCAAAGTAAGAAAGCAAGCGCGAAAGTGGCTGAGGAAAATCAAGGCGCTGCAGCGCTTTCGCACGCCCGTTCAGGCGCGCGAAAGACTGGCTCCATTGCCGTTAGACGATCGGCGGGTTGATCCGCGCAAACCCTTCCTGGCGGTAATAGGGGAAGTACGGATAGGCCGGCGTCGTCCTGCTCGCTTCATCGAGCCGGGCGATCTGTTCCGGCGACAGCGACCAGCCGACGGCACCAAGGTTCTGGCGGAGCTGCTCTTCGTTGCGGGCACCGATGATGACGCTCGACACGGTCGGGCGCCGCAAGAGCCAGTTGATGGCGATCTGCGGAACCGTCTTGCCGGTCTCCTCGGTCAACTGGTCGAGCACGTCGACGACGTCGTAGAGTTTTTCGTCGTCAACCGGTGGGCCGAAGGCAGCGGTGTCGTGCAGGCGGCTGCCTTCCGGCCAGGGCTGGCCGCGGCGGATCTTGCCGGTGAGGCGGCCCCAGCCGAGCGGGCTCCAGACGAGCGCGCCGACGCCCTGGTCAGCCGCAAGCGGCATCAATTCCCACTCGTAGTCGCGGCCGACCAGCGAATAATAGACCTGGTGGGCGACGTGGCGCACGAGGCCGTGCTTCTCAGAGGCCGCCAACGACTTCATAAGCTGCCAGCCGGCAAAGTTGGAGGCGCCGACGTAACGCAGCTTGCCGGCGGTAACGAGGTTGTCGAGAGTCGATAGCACCTCTTCGACCGGCGTGCCGGCGTCGAAGGCGTGCAGTTGCAGAAGGTCGATGTAGTCGGTGCCGAGCCGCTTGAGGGCGTCGTCGACGCCTTTGATCAGGCGCGCTCGCGACGTGCCGGCATCATTCGGCCCGTCGCCCATCGGCAGCGCGATCTTGGTCGAAATCAGCACGGCATCGCGCCGTCCCTTGATCGCGGCGCCGAGCACGCTCTCGGAGGCGCCGTCCGAGTAGACGTCGGCCGTGTCGAAGAGGTTGACGCCGGCTTCGAGCGAAATGTCGATCAGTCGTCGCGCTTCGGCTGGGTCGCTGTTGCCCCAGGCGCTGAAAAGCGGCCCCTTGCCGCCGAAGGTTCCAGCGCCGAAGCTCAAGGCCGGCACCTTCAGTCCCGATGATCCAAGCCGTCTGTATTCCATGTCTTCAATCTCCTCGTTGGCTTTGTTCGCGCGAGAAACCGGCGGTCGATGCTCGCTTCAAGGAGAAGGTGGTGTTGGGGTCATTTGCGATGTAGACCTCATGAAGGAACATCATTTGTGAGTTGAAGTCACATGTCGCGCTTGACGATCAATCGTTCTGGGGAGATGGCGGTTTTTGCCAAGGTGGTGGAGCTTGGCGGCTTCTCGGCTGCGGCAAAAGTTTGCTGCATGACGCCCTCGGCCGTCAGCAAGCTCGTCCAGCGACTGGAGGAAAGGCTTGGCGTCCGGCTCGTCAACCGGTCGACGCGGCGGCTGCAACTGACGGCGGAAGGCTGCGTCTTCTATGAACGGGTCGTGCGCATCCTCGCCGACATCGACGAGGCGGAGCGCTCGGCGGGCGCCGGCGAAACGCCGGAGGGCCGGGTGCGCCTCAATGTCAGCGCGTCCTATGCGACGCATGCGTTGATGCCGGTGCTGCCGGAATTCCTGTCGGCGTTTCCGTCGGTCTCCCTCGATATCCTGCAGACCGATGCCGTGGTCGACCTGATGGCGGAGCGGGTCGATGTCGCCGTGCGCGCCGGTCCGCTGACGACATCGAGCCTGATCGCACGCAAGCTCGGCACCACATCGATGACGATCGTCGGTGCTCCATCCTATCTCGATCGTTTTGGCGTGCCTCAGACCATCGAGGATATCGAGGTGCACAACCGGCTGAGCCATAGCTACGCCCGGGCGTCCGATGGTTGGCCTTTGCTGTCGAATGAAGAGCAGATCGTTCTGCCGCCGACAGAAAGGGTAAGGGTCAGCGATGGCGAGGGCTTGCGCCAGCTTGCGCTTGCGGGTGTGGGCCTTGCCCGGCTTCCGACCTTCACGGTCAGGGAAGATATCCAGGCCGGCCGGCTGCTGCCGCTCGTCGAGCATCTCAATCCCGGTGATATCGAGACTTTCCATGCCGTGTTTCTCGGCCAAGGCGGAGCCTTGCCGTCGCGCGTGCGGGTCGTGCTCGACTTTCTGGCTACGCGCGCGCGGATTTCGTCTTCGTGAAGTGGGAAAGGGTCGCCTCTGCCGGGTGGCCGCAGACGCGGTTGCGGCCTTCGGATTTGGCGCGATAGAGCTCCGTGTCGGCGCACTCGATCAGGTGCTTCCAGCCGCCGTTTGCGGTCCGGCCCTCCGCCACGCCGAAGCTGGCGGTGACGTTCAGTTGCTGTCCATCCGCAACGACGATCGGCTCGCGCGCAAGATTGGCCCGGATCCGCTCCGCCAGCGCAAGGGCCGACTCGATGTTGTCGCCGGGCGTGATGACCGCGAACTCCTCACCGCCGAAACGCGCGACGAGATCGGAGTTGCGCACGGAGTTGCGGATGATGCGGGCGGTTTCCTTGATCACGATGTCGCCGACCAGATGGCCGTGGGTATCGTTGATCTGCTTGAAATGGTCGATGTCCATCAGGATCAGACAGGCGTCCTGGCTGTTATCGGCCGTGTCTTCCGCGCCGCCGATGAGCTCCAATGCCCGGCGGTTGAGCAGGCCGGTCAGCTCGTCGGTTTCGGCCTGATGTTCAAGGTGCTGCATCAGCAACGCGCGTTCGTCGAGGCGTTTGCGCAGCACATCGATCGCGTCGAACAGACGTCCCATCTCGCCTTCACCGCCCTTGCCCTGAAGACGGGCGATCGGCCGGTCGTTGGCGAGCTCGATGATGCTGTGGCGTGCGATGAGCAGCGGTTCGAAGACCAGCGAGCGGGCGCGGCGCATCAAGACCAGCAAGACCAGGAACAGGGCGAAGGTCGCGAGGCTGGCGACCGCCAGCTTGAATGAGGCCCTCGTCTTGTTTGCCGAAAGCCGCTCGACGGTCGCATCCATAAAGGCGCGGCGAAGATCCTCGAGCGGCTTCATCTTCGGGACGAAGCGGTCGGTCAGTTGCTCGGCGGTCATCGGATAGGCGCCCGATTGTCGGCCGATGGCGACGATGCTGTCGATGATCGCAAATCCTTCGCCGAAGAATTCGCGGTCGATCCTGGCGAGATCTGCGATATTGGCCGGTTTCAGGCCGGGAAGGGCGCCGGGCTTGCCGACGATCGACCAGATTTCCTGCAGCCTGCCGCGTGTGCGCTCGCTATCGGCGATGTTCTTTGTTTCGAGCGGCCGGCCGACAGCAACCGGGGCCATGACCTGCGAGCCGAGGCGACCGCCGTCCTCGCGCAGATTGGCGAGCATCTGTGCCGCAAGTGCGATACCGGCAAGGTTCGGGTCAGTGTTGGTCAAGCGTTGGATGTTCCAGTCGACCGCCGGGCGAAGCGCGTCGATGACGCCGAACATTGCCTCGATCGTCGCCTGGATCTCCGTCAGGTCCCGTTGTTCGGGCGGAAGCGCGGCAATGCGATCGATCTCGGCGCGGGCCAGCATCAGGCGGCGGCGGACCTCGACGAGAATGGGGGAGAGGGCGCCGGCAGGTTCGGTGCGGCTGGCACTGTCGATGTCTTCGGTGAGCTTGGAGAGCGCCTCGTCGCTGCGGGCACGAAACTCGGCAAGCCGGGCCTGGACCGGCGAGCCGGGTGCCACGCCGATGCCGAGCACGCCATTGGAGGGACCACGTTCGGCCGAGAGGTAGTTTGCAGCGTCGAGCACTCGGCAAAAGGCCATGACCTCGGTCAGGTTGCGGCGGGCGATGACGAAATCGCTGTAGGAGGCGGCGATGATCTCGGTGGCGAGCACACCGGTGCAGGCAACGACGATGGCGAGCAGCCATTGGAGCTTGCGACGCAGCGCCTTCGCCGTGCGCGCTTCTGCAACGCCCGTTTCCGGGGGCGTATAGCTGCCGCCTTTGTTCTTCATTTACGCGAAGTTGCTCCACTCATGTCGCCGCTCATCGCTTGGGCTGTCGCGACAATTCTTGTCGTGTGACAAGAAACCCATCCGAAATCAGTGTGCTCGTTGCCCCTGTTATCGTATAAGGTGTTAAATAACCTTGAAATACCCTGAAATACTAGGGGCCGCGCCGCAACCGAGGGATGCGCGTGGTGCAGGGCAGCGGCTTGCATTCCGTCACCGCACTATCGGATCGAAAGAGGCCCGCCTCCTGATGGGAGGCGGGCCCTGATGTGCGTGCTTGTCGGTTGACGCGACCGTTCAGCGCTTCGGCGCGACCAGTGCGAACAGGGCACCTTGCGGGTCGAGCGCCTGGACGATCCAGGCTCCGCCGGGCACCTCCATCGGCTCGAGCACCACCTTGCCGCCATCGGCCTTGATACGCTCGATCGACGCGTCGAGCGCGGGCACGTTGATGTAGTAGAGCCAGTAGGGTGCGGGCACTTCCTTCGGCTTGGTCATCATGCCGCCGATCGGGGCGGCGCCATGGGCAAAGATCTGGTAGGTGCCCATCTCGCCCATATCCATGCCCTGGTCCTTCGTCCAGCCGAAGAGCTCGGCGTAGAAGGGGAAGGCGGTGTCGAGGTCGCCGGACGCGAGTTCGTGCCAGCCGACGAGACCGGGCGCCATCGGATCGGTGACCGGCGGCGGATCGCCCGTTCCCTTGAAGATCGCGAACACGGCGCCGTGCGGATCGGTGACGACGGCAAAGCGCCCGATGCCCGGAATATCGTCCGGCGCCCGATGAACCTTGCCACCCTTGGCAGCGATCTTGGCGGCGGTCGCATCGACATCGTCGACACCGACATAACCGAGCCAGGCCGGGGGTACCTTCATTTCGAGCGCGCCTTCCGGCATCGTCATCAGTCCGGCAACCGGCAGCTCGCCGATATTGAACAGCGTGTAGCTCATACCGGGCATGCCGGCATCGCGGGCATCCCAGCCGACGACGTCCTTATAGAAGGTCTCCGCCGCGGCCATGTCCGTCGTCATCAGTTCATACCAAACAAATTTGCCGTGATCTGCCATTGCCTTCCTCCAGTTTGCTTGGCGCGGCGCATTTCGTGCCGCATGGTTGCATGTTCGAATGGACCGTCGTCGGAGCGGGTTGAAGCGGGACGCGGCCGGAAACCGAGCATCGCCGCCGATCCCGCGGTCAATCCCGGCGCAGGTATTCCGCCGTCATCATGTCTTTCCAGCTTCCGTCCTGCGCCTGCACCTGCGCCGTCAGCAAACGCCGGGAGTGATCGATGAGCGTTATGACGTCCCGGTACCGCGCGATTCTGCCGGGGTTTTCGAAATCCGGTCCATCGCAGTAGAGAGACAGGGATCTGCCTTCCGCATCCAGTTCGCCGTCATAGACCCACATATGGGTCAGCATGGAGCCAACCCAGGTGCCGATGTAGCGTTTCGTCTCGGGATTGTAGCCGAGCGTCATGAGCGTTTCGCCGAAGCTGCCGCCCGGCATCGTTCCCTGACCTTCGCAGACGATCCAAAGGCCTTGAAGCGAGCGAACGTGTTCGGTCCAGGGGCCGCTCCCGTCGGCCTCGCCGTCGGATCCGGTCGTGCGAACGTGCCAGTCGCCCAGCATTTGTTCGAGCCAGCGGTGCGGTTCTTCCGGTTCTGCTTTCACGGGATTTCCTTCTTGGTCCGGGCGCAGATCATCGACCCGGCACGCGAGCGTTCTGGAAACGATTTCGCAGGCGAAAGGTTCCGCCCGCGAAGGACGAGGAGGGTCAGCCTGCCTTGCGCCCGCGCTCCTTTTCGTACTCGTCGTGGCGGCGGACGAAGCTCATGGTGTGGTCTTCGTTGCGGCCCTTCGGCGCCCGGTCGAGCAGCATCAACGTGCCGACCAGTTCCTCAAGACCGCGGGCATAGGACGAGTAGGTGTGATAGATCGCGCCGTCCTCGCCTTTCTGGAAGGCGCTCAGTCCCGGCAGTTCCTCATGCGCGTCGGCGCTTTCGATCTCGGTGAAATTGTAGGCGACCTTGCCGCTTGCCAGTTCGTTAGGAGAAAAGGCGACGTGGTAATCATGGTTGAACCCGTTGCCCTCCGCAGAGACCCATGGGAAGTGCCAATCCATGCGCTTCCTGTAGGCTTCGATCTTCGCCAGCGGCGCATTCGATGCGGCGATCAGCGTCACGTCGTGGTGGTTGAGGTGTGGCAGCATGCCGGCGAAGTGGTCGACCAGGAAGGAGCAGCCGGGGCAGCCGGCCTCCCAGGTGGGGCCGAACATGAAATGGTAGACAATGAGCTGACTGCGACCGTCGAACAGTTCGGACAGCGACTTGCGCCCGGTCAACGTGTCGAAAACGTAGGTCTTTTCCATCTTCACCCAGGGCAGAGCCAGCCGGGCGGCATTGACCTTGTCGCGTGCGTGGGTGTGTTCCTTTTCCAGCGCGAGCAGAGTTTTGCGCGCTTCCAACCACTCCTGAGGCGATACGACTGCGTGGTCCTGTCTCATGCCCGTTCCTCCTTCCAACGTTGCACTTGACTAATTACGTTGATATCAACATTAATCAGCCATGTCAAAGATGCCTTTAATTCCGTTCGAAACCACCTTGCATGTGAAGGATACCTGCCTCTGCCTGCATGTGCAGCGTGCCGCGCGTGCCATAGCCCGCCGGTTCGATGAGGCGCTGCGGTCCCTCGATATCACCAACGGGCAGTTCTCCCTGCTGATGTCGCTCAATCGTCCGGCGCCTCCGAACATGGGATCGGTTGCGTCGCTGCTCGCCATGGACCGGACGACGCTGACTGCGGCGCTGAAGCCCTTGGAACGGCGCGGCCTGATCGAGAGCTTTCCCGACCCGGAGGACCGAAGGTCGCGGCGGCTGCGGCTGACGCAGGAGGGCGCAGCGCTGCTGGCGCGTGCCATACCCATCTGGAAGGCATTGCATGAGGCGCTCGATCCGGTGCTTGGCGAAGGTGGACCGGACCGCCTGCGCGCGGATCTCCTGACACTGGCTTGAACGGCGGTTGATTAAGGCGCGGGATCTTCCGGTGAGGATCGTTCCTTGAGGACTTCGATGATCTCCGCCATCAAGGCCGAGGCCTGCCGCAGGCGTCTTTCACCCAATTCGGCACCGAGCCTGTCGGCCCAGGCCGCCTGACGCTCTTTGATTTCGTGCAGCGCCGTTTCGCCGGCCGCCGTCAGGACCATGAGTTTTGCCCTTTGGTGGGTCGGGTTGTCTCTGTAAGCGATCAGGCCTTCCGCTTCCAACAGGTCGGCGATGCGCTGCACGCCCTGGCGCGCGAGGCCGAGGGCGCGTGCCGCATCGGCGACCGACATGGGGGCGTGGTTTGCTGCTGCCAGGACCTGCCAGCGGGCGCTCGTCTGTCCGGAAGGTTTAGCGAGTGCGTCGCCGGCCTGCGTCAGCGGACCGGCAAGCCGCAACGCGGTTATCGCAAATTCCGCAAAGGCGTCGCCGGCGTGCGTGCGTTCAGGGTCTTTCATGTTGACAGTGCCACCCGTTGTGCGGAAGTTTTTGCATGACATCATGTTGTCATAATGGATTGGTTTCAGCAAGCCCTTTCAGCAGGGAGAAGAAAGCATGGCGAAGAGGACTTACAAGGGCAGCTCCAGTTGCGGCAAGGTGCGATACGAGGCGGCTTTCGATCTCGCTCTCAGTTGACAGCATGTTGTCAATGTGGCAAATGAACTGCATCGGCTTCATCTGACAGCGTATTGTCAAATGGATGGGCGGCAAAGCGGGGTCCGCCTGGGCCCGGAAAGCAGGAGTGACGGCTATGAAACTGACCTATAAGGGAAGCTGCCATTGCGGAAATATCCGCTATGAGGCCGATGTCGACCTCGATGCCGGCACAGGCAAATGCAATTGCTCGATCTGCTGGAAGCGGCGCTACTGGGGGGCAATCGTAAAGCCCGACGGTTTTCGCCTGCAGTGTGACGAAGCCAACATTGCCGACTACCAATTCGGCAGCAACAGCGTGCATCACCGTTTCTGCAAGACCTGCGGCGTCGCGGCCTTCGGCCACGGCTACATCGAGGAGATCGGCGGCGCCTATTATTCGGTCAACGTCGCCTGCCTCGACGATCTCGATCCGGCGGTGCTCGCCGAGGCGCCGGTGCAATATATGGACGGACGCAACAACAACTGGTTCCATGCGCCGGCCGAAACGCGCCATCTCTGACGTCTGGAAATGGCGGCTGGTCACATCCGACGAAACTCGAGATTGTATGTGACCTCTTCGCCAGTCCGGGGGTCGATGGCCGGTGCGCCGTAGATCACCAGCCTGTCGCCTTCCACGTAGAACGGGCGGATCAGATCGGACATGCCCCAGGCCGGGTTCCAGCTCGCATCCAGCTGGTGGATGACCCGGCCATCCTCAAGCCTATAGGATCCGGCATAGGCGAGCATCGAATCGAAGAGCGCCGCCTTTTCGTCGTTCGTCGGTACGGCGCCCTTCAATGCGGGGCGATCGCGCCTCACCACGACGGCGCTGACGCGCCCGTCGGGATAGTAGGAGAGGTAGCCGATAGGATCGGCGCCCATGGCATCGCTGGTTTCGCCGGTGGCGACAACCTTGCGTTTCCAGGAGAGCATCTTCCAGGTGCCGACCAGTTCGGATGCGTTCGCCATGACCCACCTGTTTTAATCTTAGGGTAGCCTAAAATAACAGATGCACGCGGCCGGGCAAAGAAGGCAGCGGTGCGGAACGGGCCAGAGCCTGACATCCGGCCAAAGAAAAAAGGCCCCCGAACTTCGGGAGCCTTCGGACTGCTTCTGTTTTTTCGTCTCAGCGGTCGCCGAGGTCGCGCACTGCTCCGCGGTCGGCCGAGGTGGCGAAGGCGGCATAGGCCTTGAGCGCCGTCGTCACCTTGCGCTTGCGCTGTTCGGCCGGTTTCCAGCCCTTGGCGTCCTGTTCGGCGCGCCGGCTCGCAAGCTCCGCCTCGTCGACACGCAGGCTGATCGTGCGGTTCGGGATGTCGATATCGATCATGTCGCCTTCGCGCACGAGACCGATCGTGCCGCCATTGGCCGCTTCCGGAGAAACGTGGCCGATCGAGAGGCCGGAGGTGCCGCCGGAGAAGCGGCCGTCGGTGATCAGCGCGCAAGCTTTGCCGAGGCCCTTCGACTTCAGGTAGCTCGTCGGATAGAGCATTTCCTGCATGCCCGGGCCACCCTTCGGGCCTTCGTAGCGGATGACGACGACGTCGCCGGCCTTGATCTCGTTGCCGAGGATCGCCTTGACCGATGCATCCTGGCTTTCGAACACGCGGGCCGGACCGGAGAACTTCAGGATGCTCTCGTCGACGCCGGCGGTCTTCACGATGCAGCCGTCGATGGCGATGTTGCCCTTAAGCACAGCGAGGCCACCATCCTTGGAGAAGGGATGCTCGACCGAGCGGATGACGCCCTTTTCGCGGTCGGTGTCGAGCTCGTCCCAGCGCGCCTCCTGGCTGAAGGCAACTTGCGTCGGGATGCCGCCCGGCGCCGCGCGGAAGAAGTTGCGCACCGTTTCGCTCGACGTGCGGGTGATGTCCCAGCGGTCGATGGCGTCACTAATCGTGGCACTGTGGACCGTCGGGCAATTGCGGTTGATGAGGCCGCCTTTGTCGAGTTCGCCGAGGATCGACATGATACCGCCGGCGCGGTGCACGTCTTCCATGTGGACGTCGCTCTTGGCCGGCGCCACCTTCGACAGGCAGGGCACCTTGCGTGACAACCGGTCGATGTCGTCCATGGTGAAATCGATCTCGCCTTCGTAAGCCGCGGCGAGAATATGCAACACGGTGTTGGTCGAGCCGCCCATGGCGATGTCGAGCGCCATGGCGTTTTCGAATGCCTGCTTGGAGGCGACGTTGCGCGGCAGGACGCTCTCGTCCTCCTGCTCGTAATAGCGGCGGGCGATGTCGACGATCAGGTGGCCGGCTTCGACGAACAGGCGCTTGCGATCGGCGTGGGTCGCGAGCGTCGAGCCGTTGCCGGGCAGCGACAGGCCGAGGGCCTCGGTCAGACAGTTCATCGAATTGGCGGTGAACATGCCGGAGCAGGAACCGCAGGTCGGGCAGGCGGAGCGCTCGATGACCTTGACGTCCTCGTCGGAAACATTGTCGTCGGCGGCGGCGACCATGGCGTCGACCAGATCGAGCGCATGGGTCTTGCCGTGCAGCACGACCTTGCCGGCTTCCATCGGGCCGCCGGAGACGAAGACGGCGGGGATGTTGAGGCGCAGCGCCGCCATCAGCATGCCGGGCGTGATCTTGTCGCAGTTCGAGATGCAGACCATGGCGTCGGCGCAGTGGGCATTGACCATGTACTCGACCGAGTCGGCGATGATTTCGCGCGACGGCAGCGAATAGAGCATGCCGTCGTGACCCATGGCGATACCGTCGTCGACGGCGATGGTGTTGAATTCCTTGGCGACGCCGCCGGCCGCCTCGATCTCGCGGGCGACGAGCTGGCCGAGATCCTTGAGATGCACGTGGCCCGGCACGAACTGGGTGAACGAGTTCACCACTGCAATAATCGGCTTGCCAAAATCGCTGTCCTTCATGCCCGTCGCGCGCCAGAGGCCGCGGGCGCCGGCCATGTTACGGCCGTGGGTGGTGGTACGTGAGCGATAGGCAGGCATGGGCATGTTCCTTCACGGACAGGGCATTGCGCGAAATATGGCGATCCTTATCGCCACAGAAGGGGCTACCTAGCGCAAAATTGCGTGCACGTCATCTTTTGCGTCAGATTATTTCGACGCCACGCGCCTGCGTTTCACGGGGTTTCAGTCCCTTCGATTGTCAATCTAGCCGCGCATGAATGCCTTGGACAGCATCAATCGGGAGGCTTTACGGAAATCTTATGCCGGGCGCGCGAAGTCGGAATCGAATCCGGACGCCTGACGGAGCTAGGTTCTCCTCATCGAATACGGATGAGTTCCATGTCTCTTCACGATTTCAGCCTGCGTCATCATGTCCGGAGGCTCCTGCCCGATACAGGTTTGCGCCAGCGGCCAGCTACTGTCGAGGCGAATGCAGATCCCCTGGATGTGCTGCTGCTACGGCTGAGCGCAGTTCGCCGCCTGCGTGAGCATCATGTCTGGGAGGCTGTCCGCGTGATCCGGGAACTGCCTGGTCTCGCCGCGGACGAGTGGCCGTCGCCTCGGTTCCGCGATTTGATGGCGGCCGATGCCCTGGTCGATGCGGTCATCCACCTGACGTCCACGACTGAGGCAAAGCTCTGCCTCAGGACGCTCAGCCACGAACTCGGGCTTTGGACCTGTGCGCTGCGCTATCAGCCGCCAGGCGCGGGCCGGCTCACGTTCAAGGCGCGGCATGCCGATCTGGCCGCCGCGATCCTCGGCGCCTTCCTGCGCTCCTGCCGCGGCTATCAGCTTGCCATCGCGGCTACCGACCGCGGCCAGTTTCCCACCTGAAGGATATTTCCATGAACATGCACTCGCTGCGCCTCGACGGGGCGATCACGGCGCTCGTCACACCGTTTCGCGACGGCAAGGTCGATGTCGTCGGTCTGATGTCGCTGGCCGAATGGCAGATTCGCCACGGCATCTCCGGCATCGTCGCTTGCGGTACCACCGGCGAGGCGCCGACGCTGTCGCGTGCTGAGCGGACAATGGTGATCGAGCGCTGCGTCGAGGTCGCCGAGCGGAAGATCCCCATTATCGCCGGAACCGGCACCAACAGTACCGAGACGACGATCGAGCTGACGGCGGAAGCCAAGGCGGTCGGCGCCGATGCGGCGCTCATTGTTGCGCCCTATTACAGCAAGCCGTCGCAGGAGGGGCTCTATCGGCACTTCGAGGCGGTCACCAGGGCTGTCGATTTGCCGGTCATCCTCTACAACGTGCCTGGCCGCACCGGCGTCGATCTGGCACCGCGAACGCTCGAGCGGCTGGCGGAGCTTCCCGGCATCGTCGGCATCAAGGATGCGACCGGCGACATCGGCCGGCTTCTTTCGATGTCGGTTGCGCTGAAGAACCGCCTTCGTCCGTTTTCCGGCCATGACCAGACGGCGCTGCCGTTCAATCTTTGCGGCGGACACGGCACCATATCGGTGGCGTCCAATGTCGTTCCGCGGCTGGTGGTGGCGATGCATCAGGCAATCACGACCGGCAACGCAGGGGCGGCGCTTGCCATCCATGAACGGATAAGGCCGTTGCTGGTGGCGCTGGAGCGCGAGACCAATCCGGGACCGATCAAATACGCGCTGCACCTGGCGCGCGCCCTCAGCCCCGAACTGCGCTTGCCATTGACGCCGGTTGCGCCGGAAACGGCGGCCGAGATTCGTGCGGCACTCGAGCCGCTCACCGAACTTCCGTCCTCCACCCATATCGGCCGTGGCGCCCGCATCGCGCTCGCGAGCTGAGTTCCCTCAACAATTCCCGTCCTGCCAGCATCCCCTCATTCGTTGAGCTCGGCGCGCGGGACGTAATGTCAAAAAGGAGACAGATCATGTCACGCTTACCGCATCTTGCCGCTCAAGCCGAGCAGCGCCGACGCGCCCAGGGCAACGAAAACATCGAGAACCGCCACGATTACGACAGCGCGGTTCGCGACGCCTTTCTCGGCATCGGCGTCCGCCTCGGTATCGTTCTCGGCCTTGCCTATGGCATTCAGGCCGCCATTCCGTGGATTGCCGGTTAAACCTTCTTTCCGATCAACGAGGTCATTCCATCATGGGCAGTACGCAGCAGATTCGCCGTGGTTTTCGCGCGCATGCACGTTCGTCGTTGGCCGCGATAGGCACGGCTGGTGGGTCGTTTCCGACCGCAAGGGCGTCGTTGGCGGCCTCTTCACCAACGAGACGGCGGCGATCCACTTCGCCGTCGAGGCCAGCGACCGGCATCCGGAGGAGGTGTGCCGCGCGCCGGAAGGTGCCGCCATCGATCTCGATACGTTTTCCCGTCCACCAACGACGCGCCGCGCCCACTCCTAACAGCGCTTGAGGCCGGCATTGCCGACGAACCATTGCCGGACTGATTGATCGGGAGGCCCTGGAGGAGGCCGCATTCGCGGTCTCCCATCGCAATTTTTGCTGTTGCTTGCAAAGCAGGTGACGCGGGTCCATTCTTTCGAAGCCATCATGTCCCGGCTGGCTCCGCGTTCGCCGTGCCAACCTGGGTTCGTTCGAAGGTTCGTCGTCGATGAACTGCCACGAGTGCGGTTGCGAGATCCAAGGCGGGTTTGCGTTTTGCCCGAATTGCGGTGCCAAGCAGCATAGCCCGTGTCCCGGTTGCGGCGCACTCTGCCCGCCACACTTTTCGTTTTGTCCCACCTGCGGCACCCGGCTTGGAAGCCCGGCAGCAATAAAGCCGACGGTTTCGCCACCTGCGACGGCACAGACGCCTCGGGCGCAACCTTCTGGCAGAGAGGAGGCGGGCGCCGACCGCCGCACAGCCACCATTCTCTTCGCCGATCTCTGCGGCTTTACTGGTCTCAGCGAGCAGGTGGATCCGGAGGTCCTCAGGGCTTTCCAGAACGAACTCTTCGAAGAACTGACCGAGGCGGTCGAGGCTTACGGTGGCTTCGTCGACAAATTCATCGGCGACGCGTTGCTTGCCCTTTTCGGCGCGCCGGTGGCACACGAGGACGACTCCGAGAGAGCGCTTCGTGCCGCGCTCGACATGGCCGGTCGGGCTCGGCGGGTCGGCGAACGCTGGCAGCGGCGGATCGGCGAGCCGCTGAACCTCCATATCGGGCTCAACACCGGAACTGTCGTGGCGGGGCGTTTGGGCGCTGGCGACGGCAAGGCCTATTCGGTGACCGGCGACGCGGTCAACACGGCGCAGCGGCTGCAATCGCTGGCAGGGCCTGGGGAGATCCTCGTCGGGCCGGTGACCTATCGGTTGACCTGCCACGCGTTTGCCTACGAGGCGCTTGGCGCGATGACGCTGCGCGGGAAAGCGGAAAGCGTCGAGGTCTACAGGCTGACGCAGTCTCTGGAGGCACCGCGCACGGCACGTGGTCTCGAAGCGCTGGGGCTCGGTGCGCCGCTGATCGGACGTGAGGCGGAGATGAAGCGCCTCATTGATTGCCTCGAGCTTGCCTGCGGCGGGACGGCGCAACTGGTGCGTCTGACGGGAGAGGCAGGGCTCGGAAAATCGCGGCTGATCAAAGAGTTCCTCGAACGGGTGGCCGCGGATCCGCGCTTTTCGAACGTCGTCGTTCGCCGCGCCGGCAGTTCGTCGCTCGGAGAACCGTCCTATGGCGTTCTCGCGGCGGTACTGCGCGGTGCCTACGGGATTTCGGTGAGCGACAGCCTGCAGCGGACGACAGAGCTACTCGCCGCAGGACTGGCCGAGATCGGCTTTGCGCAAGACAAGCTCGAACAACTCGTGCCGCTGTTCCTGCGGATCCTGGGCATGGATTCCCAGGATGAGCTGTTGCGCCATGTGGAGCCGGAACAGATGCGCCGGCAGCTTTTCGCGGCGGTGAGGGCGATTTTTGAACGACGGCTATCGCGAACGCCCTTACTGCTCGTGATCGAGGACTTGCACTGGGCCGACGCTGCCTCGCTCGAGGCCATATCCTTCGTCCTCGAGCGGACGGAAGGCGGCCCGTTGATGCTGCTGACCACCCAGCGGCCCGACGCCGATGCCGATCGGCTGAAGCCCGGCCATACAAACTTGACAGCGTTGCGCCTCGCACCGCTTTCGGAAGCCGACAGGCGTCGGCTGCTTGCGGCATTCTTCGGTAGGGATGGGCTGCCTCAGGCGCTCGCCGAGCGCATCTTGGCACGGGCAGGGGGAAATCCCCTGTTCATCGAGGAAATCGTTCGCGGCCTGATCGACGTATCCGCCGTGCAGCAGGTCGGCTCGATCTGGCGGGTGGTGGAGCGCGAAGCGGCCGCCGACATTCCAGTGACCATCGAGGCGATACTGCTCGGCCGCGTCGACCGGCTGCCGCCGGACGCCCGACGAACGCTGCACCACGCTGCGATGATCGGGCCGCGCTTCGATGCGGATCTGCTGCAAGCGGTTTCGGGGCGGACGCCGGTGGATACGGTTCTTGATCTGCTCTGCGACGCGGAGATCATCGAAGAAACCAGGGACGGCGGGTTACTGGGCACGCAGACCTATCGGTTTACCCAGACGCTATTGCAGGAGGTGGTCTACAACAATCTGCTGCTCAGCCGGCGCACGGACGGGCACGCATTGATCGGTAAGGTGCTGGAGCGCCGGTTCGGCGAGGATACCGACCGGCTCGAGGAAATGGCGCTGCTCGGCCACCATTTCGGCCTCTCCGAACAGAAGGCCAAGGGCGCACATTACCTGGTCGCGGCCGGAGACCGGGCGCGGGCACTCTATGCCAATGATGATGCCATCCGGCTTTATGAACAGGCCATGGCGGCACTGGCGGCCACCGGCGATCAGGGGCCCGAATGGCTTGCCGTACGCGAACGCGTCGCCGATCTCCTGGGTCCGACCGGCCAGCGGGAGGCGGCGGTTCAGCACTACGGCGCACTATTGGAGATTTACTGCGCTACGGACGACCGGATTGCATCGGCACGGATCCGGCGCAAACTCGGTCATCATCTCTGGGAAACCGGACGGCGTGACGAGGCGTTGGCTTCCTTCGCGGCAGCCGCCGAGTTGCTCGAAGGCGTAAGCGCGCCGATTGAAGGTGCGCATCTTTCACAGGAATGCGGCCACCTCGCCTTCCGCATGGGAGACTATGCAGGCGCCCTCAAGGCGGCGGACGACGCCCTGGATCGCATTGCGGCATATACGCCGGAGACCCCAGAGACTGAGCGGGAGGCGATGCGGGTCACGGCCGAAGCGCTGAACACCAAGGGCGTGACGCTTGCCCGCCTTGGCCGCAGCGCCGAAGCGATCGGTATCGTCGAGCGAAGCGTCGCGGTGGCGGAAGGCGCGAACCTGTTGAATGCCGCCTGCCGCGGCTATACCAATCTGGCGGTGTTCTACGCGGTCACCGATCCGAAACGTGCGATTGAGGTTTGCCGCTGCGGTTTCGACATGGCAAGGCGCATCGGCGACCTCGGTTTTCAGGCGCGCCTGCTCGCCAACCTTGCCGTCGCCTATTGCACCTTCACCGATCGCTGTGCGCCTGACGGCGTGCCGGCAGCCGAGCGCGCGGTTGCGATCGACCGGGAACTCGACCAGCGCGACCATCTGCCGGTATCGCTGCTGGTGCTCGGCCAGATCCATCAGTGTCATGCTCGGCCGGATGTCGCCCGCGCCCTCTATCAGGAGGCGCTCGATCTTTGCGGCGAAACGCAAGAGGCGCAGCTCCTGTTTCCGTGTTATGATGGCTTGGCGACGCTCTGCCTGGACGCCGGCGATCTCGATGCAGCGGAAAGGTACTTCGCCTTGGCGCGAGACATATGTGCGCAACATGGTCTCGATCCCGAGGCGTTGATGATTTTGCCATTTCTCGACTGACATTTCCGATCGTCGCCTAGGGCGCGGTGTCCGCCGTTTGATTGCTGCGCACAGCTTGCCGGAGAAAAAGCGCCTGCCTTGCCACAAGGCGTACCAGGAGCGTGCCGGCCGAATGAGGAGACGAAACATGGTTGAGCCGCTGAGTGGACGGCCGTTGCAGCCGGGTGACCGGGCGCCGAACGTGGTGCTCGACGCAATCACGCAGGAAGGTCAGATCGCCATTGATGATTTTCGCGGCCGCAAACCGGTCCTGGTCGGCCTGTTCCGCGGCCTGCATTGTCCGTTCTGCAGACGGCAGATCGCCGCCATGGCGCAACTCGACGGCGCCTTGCGGGAGAGGGGCATCGAGAGCCTGACGGTGGTCAATACGCCGATCGATCGAGCGCGCCTCTATTTCCGGTATCATCCTGTGCCGAATTTGCTGGCCGCCGCCGATCCGGAACGGGTCTCGCATCGGGCGTTCGGGCTGCCCAACCTCGAATTCACCGAGGACGAGGACGCCTGGCCGTACAAGATCGCCCAAAAGACGATCATGGCGATGAAGGTGAATATGCCGGGCGAATTGCCGGAACCGATGGATCCGATCGCAGCTATGGCCTATCTCGACAAGGCGGAAGACTACCAGATCACCGAGGCTGACGAACGGATGATGGCGACCGGGGCCGGGCAACTCGTCGGCGAGTTCCTGCTCGATCGTGATGGCGTTGTGCGCTGGAGTTTCACGGAAGTACCGGACGGCGGCCAGAACATGTTCGGAGCCCCGCGTCGCGACGAATTGATGTCCGTCGCCTCCGCCATGGTGCATTAAGGCTTCGACCTTTTATGGTCGGCCATCGACGGCGGTTGATGTCGGCGGCAGTCCTGGAACAAGGCCCCGTCGGTCCGGCGACCGACGGGGTTTTTCGTTGCGACGTTAAAGATGGCAAATGATTGCAAATCGGACTAGCCGAGCGACGCGATCGCCTCGTCGATCAGTGCGACGATCTCCTTTGGATGCGATGCAAGCGAAGCGTGGCTGGCATCGAGGGTGACGATCGTCTTCGCCTTGATCCGTTCAGCCATCCACTGCTCGGTTTCCGGCGGGATCATGTTGTCGTGGCGCGATACCTGATACCAGCTCGGCTTTTCCTTCCAGGCCGGCGGTCCGGCCTTGTCCTCGAAGCAACGCCCGGCGATGGGCTTCTGCGTCACCGCCATGACCAGCGCGTCGGTCTCGTTCAAATCCTGGCCAAAGCTCTGTCGGAAGGTGTCTTGCGCCAACCAGAGGAAGCCATCCTTGTCGGGCCGGATACTGGCAGCACCGGAGGGTGGGTCGCGCCGCGCAAAGATGCTGCCGAGGCTGTCGCCCTCGTCCGGCGCGAAGGCCGCGACATAGACGAGGCCGACGACATTGGCTGCATGGCCGGCGCCGCTGATCACCGCGCCGCCATAGGAGTGGCCGACAAGCAGGGTCGGGCCATCAAGCGATTCCGCCAGTTTGCGCGTGCGCTCGACGTCGTCGGCAAGCGAGGTCAGTGGGTTCTGCACTGCGGCGACCCTGTAGCCCTTGGCGTGGAGTGGCGGAATGACGTGACGCCAATGGGAGGCGTCGCCCCAGGCGCCGTGTACGAGAACGATGTTCTTGACTGCCGGCATGGTCCGTTCCTTTCGCTTGAATGGAGAGGTGCTCGGTTCGGCATCACATTCGCCCCTGGTGAGGTGTGCGAGGAATGTCGCCCTTCGTCTGTTTGGTGGCTTGCTTTGCCTTGCGCTTGGCGCTTGGCAAAGCGTTGAGATCGAAGACGGAAATTAGGGCGAGAAGGCGTGCCTTCCATGACGCAAACCATAAATTTTCGTGACGGAAGACCAACCCTGCGCTTCCCCGGAGGCCGGGTGGTCGCGATAGCAGGCGATGGCGACAAGATGAGGAGAAGACGGGGTCCCAGAGCGGCGGTATTGGGGCTACGGGGCATCGCTCTGGGACCGGTTGCGCCCAGGAGGCGGGCTGTGCTTCCGGGCGCTTCGGCATCAAGTCATCGTGAAGCCGATTCGACAATGCGCCCCGGACCTTTGCCGGCCCCTGTCGGACCAAAGTCCCAGCGCCAGCTGTGGGCAACTTGGCGCGCAGCGTTTCGATAAAGGCCGCTGCGAGCGTGCCGTTCGTCTGCTGCAGCTAGGAAGAAATGGGGGAAACGAAAAAGGCCTCTCGATTTCTCGAAAGGCCTTTTGAATTCGAATGGTGGGCGTGACAAGGATCGAACTTGTGACCCCTACGATGTCAACGTAGTGCTCTCCCGCTGAGCTACACGCCCATCCGATGTCGGCGCATAGACCACAAAACCCGTTGTCGCGTCAATAGGGTTTTCGAAGGTTTTTTGACAGAAATTTGGATGGCATGTTTTTTCCCATCCGGGGGTCGGTCGCGGTGGCGTGGCGAGGGCCCGGATTTGCGGGATTCCTGCTAAGGCCTTGAAACGAAAAGACCGCCGGAGATCCCTTGTGGATCGCGGCGGTCGATCGGAAATCGTCTTGGCTTGTCGCCACAGTGTGCCGCAAGCGGCAGCGACTGTGGAAAACCGTCGTCGCTCAGGCGGCGGCCAGCATCTTGTTGACCTCGTCGACGAGGTCGCGGAGGTGGAAGGGCTTCGAAAGCACCTTGGCATCCTTCGGCGCCTTGGAGTCGGGATTGAGCGCAACGGCGGCAAAGCCGGTGATGAACATGACCTTGAGGTCCGGATCGAGTTCGGTCGCGCGGCGCGCCAGCTCGATGCCGTCCATCTCCGGCATGACGATGTCGGTGAGGAGAAGCGAGAAGGGCTCCTCGCGAAGCCGGTCATAGGCGCTGGCGCCGTTGTCGTAGGACATGACCTTGTAGCCGGCCTTTTCGAGCGCCTTCACCAGGAACCGGCGCATATCGTTGTCGTCTTCGGCAAGAAGGATTTTCGCAGTCATGAATTCGGCCGTGCTTCTCTTTATTTTATTCAGTTTATTGCGCGTAGATTGCGGCGTTCTATCCAAACCCCAACGCGGTAAATATCTCGTGAACGCGGGACGTCAATTCCCCGGGAGCTGTGATTGGTCACTATGGACACAGAGCGGACCAACTGGCAACATGATGACAATTGTAAGAACCGCATATGGTAAAAAAGGGTTCAGATGGGGGAAATTGCGGAGAGGGAACTGTTCGAGGTCCTGGAACCTCCGATCCAGCGCATTCCCTTTGTGTTCAATTCACCGCATAGCGGCCGGTCCTATCCCCAGCGCTTTCTCGATCAGTCGCGGCTCGACGCCGTTTCGATTCGCCGGTCGGAAGACCACTATGTCGATGAGCTGTTCCAGAACGCGACTTTTCTCGGAGCGCCGATGCTGCTGGCGCATTTCCCGCGCGCCTTCCTCGACGTCAACCGTGAGCCCTATGAGCTTGACCCGCGCATGTTCGACGGCTCGCTTCCGCCGCACGCCAACATCAGCTCGATGCGCGTCGCCGGCGGCCTCGGCACGATACCGCGGCTGGTCGCCGAGAACATGGAGATCTATCGCGGACGTTTCCCGGTGGAAGACGCGCTCACGCGGATCGAGACGATCTACAAGCCCTACCATGCCACCCTGCGCAAGCTGATCGCGCGCACCCACGTGCAGTTCGGTCTGTCGGTGCTGATCGATTGCCATTCGATGCCCGGGAACGTGCATCTGCCCGGCAGCGCCCAGCGTCCCGACTTCATCATCGGCGACCGCTACGGCACCAGTGCCGCGGGTGAATTGTCGCGCGCCGCGGTCGATCTGTTGCAGCAACTCGGCTATAGCGTCGTGCGCAACAAGCCCTATGCCGGCGGGTTCATCACCGAGCATTACGGCCGCCCGACACGCGGGCTGCACGCGCTGCAGATCGAGATCAACCGGGCGCTCTATGTCGACGAGACGACGCTGGTGCGCAAGCCCGGCTTCGGCGCGCTAGTCGCAGATCTCACGACCTTCGTCGCGTCGCTTGCCCGCCATGTCGAAGACTACGGCGCCTACCTCCCGCTCGCAGCGGAGTGACCTTCGGATTTTCTGTCGGGGAGCTTCAAAAAAAACCGCGCCAACGGCGCGGTCAAGTCTAGGGAGGAAACACCCAAGGAGGGTATTTACAGTCACAGGTGACTGTACCCAAACCTTAATATTGCACTGCACAAATGTCAAGTTGAGGCAGTGAAGACTTTTGCAGTGCATCAAAAGTTTTTCAGTCGAAAGCGGTATCTGAACCGATTGAAACGCTAGAAATATGAAAACACAGGCGATTTGGTCGCTGCTGCCATCGCATCAGCGCGTTTGCCTTTCGGTAAATTTCGTCTATGCAAGACGAACCTTCCTTCGTCCATGCTTCCCTGAGAGAGAGCCATGCTGCCCGACCGCGCCTTCTTCGATCGCCTTGCCGAAGCTGCCAAGGCAGAGACCCTGCCGCGATTCCGGATCGGCACCAGCGTGGTCAACAAGATCGAAGGCGGCTTCGATCCGGTAACGGAGGCGGACCAGTCGGCGGAAGCGGCGATCCGTGCGCTGATCGAGAAGCATTTTCCGGAGCACGGCATCCTTGGCGAAGAGCATGGCAATGTCGGGCTCGACCGCGAATATGTCTGGGTCATCGACCCAATCGACGGCACACGCGCCTTCATTTCCGGCCTGCCGGTCTGGGGCACGCTGATCGGCCTCTATCGCAATGGCGAAGCGGTCATGGGCCTGATGGATCAGCCGTTCACCGGTGAGCGCTATTTCGCCGATGGTGAGAAGACGACCTACCGGGGTCCCGGTGGCGAAAAGGTGCTTTCGACCCGTGCCTGCAATTCGCTTTCGGATGCGGTGCTGTTCACCACATCGCCGCACCTCTACACGGGTGACTTCAAGACCAAGTACGAGGCGGTGCAGAACAAGGTGCGGCTCTTCCGCTACGGCTGCGATTGCTACGCCTTCGCGCTGCTCGCCGCCGGTCATATCGACCTGGTGATCGAATGCGGACTGAAACCCTACGACGTCGGCGGTCTGATCCCCCTGATCGAGCAGGCCGGCGGTATCGTCACCAATTGGCAGGGCGGACCGGCGGAAATGGGTGGCGAGGTCATCGCTGCGGGCAGCGCCGAACTGCATGCTCAGGCGCTGGAAATCCTCAAAGGCTGAGGGCGCCACGCTCCGGCGCTGATATCGAAGCGAGATGCAAAATCAAATTATTGCCGAGTGTGCCCGCCTGTATCAGGCGGCGCTGTTTTCGCGTTCGTCACCCTCTTCGGGGATGACGAAGGCAAGGATCGCGGCCATCGCCTGGGCGCGATAGCGGTCTGCTTCGTGAAGCAGTTCGTGGCGGGCGCCATCGATCGGGATCATCTGAGCGGCGCGGAAGTTGCGCGCCAACCACTCGACGGCGAGATGCGGCACCAGACGGTCAGCGGTTGGCGCCAGGATGATCGTCGGCAGGGTGATGCGCGTCAGATGCTCGCGGCGGATGACGCGGCGCATGGCGCGGAAGGCCTCGCTCAGCCAGCGCGCGGTGGGCGGGCCAAGCCTCAGTTCCGGATGCGTGTCGGTCAGTGCGATGTTGCGCAGGTAGCGGCGCCGGTCCGCCGTCAGCACGTTGCTTTCGAACGGGCGGTTGCCCTTGTCGGGATGGGCCGGCAGGGTGCCGAGGCCGATGCAGCGCATGAGGGTCGCAATCGCCGCAATGCTGGGCTCGCCGAGCGCCTGTCCGCCAAGGCCGACGAAGGGTGCCAGCACCACCAGTCGGTCGATCCGGCTTGCTAGCATCGGTGCCAGCGACAGGGCAACGAGCGCACCCATGGAATGGGCGACGATCGAGAAGGGCAGGCGCGTATCGGGCAACACGATCTGTTCGAGGAAGGTGCTGAGGTCGCGTTCATAGTCGGAGAAGTGGTCGACGTAGCCGCGTCCCGGGTGTGGCAGCAGCCGCTCGGAGCCCGCCTGGCCGCGCCAGTCGAAGGTCGCGACCCAAAGACCTGCTGCCGTGAGATCAGCGATCGTCTCGAAGTATTTCTCGATCGATTCGTTGCGGCCCTGCAGCAGGACGACCGTGCCGCGCGCAACAGGCTGCTTCGTCCTGAAGATCGCGTAGCGAATCTTGCGACCGCCGACGCCATCGAAGAACCCAGCGACATAGTTTTCCGGGATCGGATTGTCCGGTGTCGAGTGGAGGATCGAGGTCATGACGTGGTGACGGCCAAGAAGAGCGTGTTGATCGGTATCATCAAGGGATAGGCGGCAGGGTCTCCGTCGTCAAAGAAAAAAGCCGGAAACGGTGGGTGAAATCCGGACGATCACCGTTTCCGGCTGCTGAAGAGGAAGGGACGTATCACTTCAGCCTGGGAGTTGCCGCCCAGAGTTTTCTTCTAGCCCACCGGGGCTGAACGGAAGCCGAAGCGGCCGTTCATGTCGGGTTCACGGGAAAATCGTGAGCGCTCGCGTCTTGAAGTCGCGAATTTGCCTCCCCAAATCAGGGTCACGGGCGCCGAAGACGGGTCCGTTCACCGGTCTTGCCGCTGCCAGAATGGGGTGGCCGACCAGACATCGCAAACCGTTGCTCCAAGGAGGACACAATGCGTCACTTTGATTTCTCTCCCCTTTACCGTTCCACCGTTGGCTTTGATCGCCTGTTCACGATGCTCGACAGCCTCGGCCAGCCGGGTGAAGCCCAGACCTATCCGCCCTACAACATCGAACGCACCGGCGAAAACGCCTACCGCATCACCATGGCCGTTGCCGGCTTTGACGAGAGCGAGCTGTCGATCGAGGCCCGTGAGCACACGCTGACGGTCAAGGGCGAAAAAGCCGAGGAAAAGGGCGACGAAAGCCAGTTTCTCCATCGCGGCATTGCCAAGCGTGCCTTCGAGCGCCGCTTCCAGCTCGCCGATCACGTGGAGATCAAGTCCGCTTCGCTGAAGAACGGCTTGCTGCACATCGACCTCACCCGCGAGATTCCGGAAGCAGCCAAGCCCCGCCGGATCGAGATTTCGTCCGTTGCCTCGCAGCCGAAGCAGATCGAGGCCCAGACCCTCTAACCGCGAAGACAATCTCCCAAGACAGGCGGCGTCCCCCAGGGGCGCCGCTTTTTTATTGGGAAATCACGCAGTTCCGAACGGAAACCGCGTCAGACTTCTTCTGGATTCTTTAAGAGCTGGCCGGTGCCGGTACGGCAGACGTCTGCTTCTTGGCGGCATAGCGCTGTGCGATGACGGCGCAGGCCATCAGCTGGATTTGGTGGAACAGCATTACCGGCAGAACGATCGCGCCGATGTTCTGGCCGGCGAAGATGGCGCTCGCCATCGGAACGCCGCTCGCAAGGCTCTTCTTCGAGCCGCAGAAGGTGATGGCGATCTCATCCGCCTTGTCGAAGCCGAGCAGGCGGCTGCCGAACATGGTGACGGCAAGCACGAGCGCCAGCATGACGATTTCGATGACGACGAGAACGCCGAGATCTGCCAGCGAATAGGTCTGCCAAAGGCCCGATGTCACCGCCTGGCTGAAGGCGAGATAGACGACCATCAGGATCGAGCCACGATCGACGGGCGCCAAGAGGCCCTTGCGCGCCCGGATCCAGTTGCCGATCAAGGGCTGCAGCAGCTGGCCGATAACGAAGGGGGCGAGCAGCTGCAGCAGGATCTGCTTCACCGCGTCGAGCGTGACGCTGCCGTGGCCGCCGGCGGTAAACAGCAGCCCGACCAACAGCGGTGTCAGAAACATGCCGAAAATGTTGGACGCAGACGCCGAGCAGATCGCGGCCGGCACATTGCCGCCGGCCATCGAGGTGAAGGCGATCGACGACTGCACCGTCGAGGGCAGCACGCAGAGGAAGAGGATGCCGGTGTAGAGCGACTGCGGAAGGATCGAGTTCGGGACGAATCCGATCGCAAGACCAATCAGCGGGAAGAGCACGAAGGTGGAAGCGAGGATCGTCAGGTGCAGCCGCCAGTGCAGGATGCCGGCGATCACCACGTCGCGCGACAGGCGCGCGCCGTGCAGGAAGAAGACCATGCCGACCGCCACCTTGGTCGCTAATCCGAACCAGGCGGTTGCCTCACCATGGATCGGCAGGACGGATGCCAAGAGCACCGTCGCCAGAAGCAGGATGGTGAAGGTATCGGGAAGGTAGCGGCGCATATCCGGTCACTTGCTGATTATCAAACGTCTTGCCGGGATCACTCATTATGAAGCAGGATGCAAGGAATAACAGTTATCGCGATTTGGGATGAGCTATGCTGGATCTCGTGCAGTTGCGCAGCTTCGTCGCGCTCGAACAGATGGGCAGTTTCACGCTCGCGGCGGAGAAACTGTCGCTTGGGCAATCGACCGTCAGCCAGCATATTCAAAGGCTTGAGGCCTCGCTCGGGCGAACCCTGGTCGCCCGCGATACCCACCGCGTTTCGCTGACGGCGGATGGGCTGGCACTGCTTGCCCATGCCCGTTCGATGCTGGCGATCGACGGCGAGGTGCGGGCGCTTTTTGCCGAAAGCAGCCTGCGCGGCCGCCTGCGCCTCGGTGTTTCCGAGGATTTCGTCATGAGCCGGCTGCCGGCGGTTCTCGAAGATTTCGTGCGTGCCCATCCGTCGGTCGATCTCGAACTGACCGTGGCGCTCAGCGGCGTGCTTTACCAGATGCAGGACAACGGCGAGATCGACCTCGTGCTCGCCAAGCGCAGGCTTGGCGACCTCCGGGGAGAGCTCGTCTATCGCGAGCCGCTCGTCTGGCTCGCCCGCGACCCAGAGAGGATCAAGCGCGACAAGGTACTGCCGCTGATCGCCTTTCCGCCGCCGAGCATTACCCGCAGCGTCGCGCTCGAAGTGCTCGACCGGCATCGCCTGCCGTGGCGCATCGTCTGCACCTGCGGCAGCCTCAGCGGGCTGACGGCGGCCGCACGCGCCGGAATGGGCGTGCTCGTGCAGCCGCGCAGCATGGTGCCGCAGGGGCTCAAGGAGATGCCCGCCGGCGCTTTGCCGCCGCTCGAAGACGTGGAATTCGTGCTGGTGCCGAGCAAGGGCGTGGACCGCAAGCTGAGTGCAGCACTTTCGGCCGAAATCCTCTCCAATGTCAGGACACTGCAGGGGCAGGCTTGATGCGGGGGATCACCCCGCTCAGGTGGCGAGATGTTCGTCCGGACGGAAAAGCGTTGGCCGTTCAGCAGGCGGCAACGAACCGGTCGACATCGTCGGCCTTCGTCGCGAAGCTGGTCACGAGGCGGTAGAGACCTTCATTCGGCGTAAGATTTCCGTCGAGATCGTGCGGCACGGGCCAGTCGTAGAAGACAGCGCCATCCTGCCTGAGCTTCGCGGCCACGTCTTTCCTGATGATGGGGAAAACCTCGTTGGCGTCCGCCTGCCAGGCGAGACGGCTCGTCTTCGAGGCGGCAATGCCCTCGGCGAGGCGTGCGGCCATCGCGTTGGCATGGCGGGCGAGGTTCAGCCAGAGATTGCCGGCGAAGTAGGCGTCGAACTGTGCGGAGACGAAGCGCGACTTGGAGAAGAGCTGCGCCGAGCGCTTGCGCAGGAAATGCATTTCGTGCGCTTTCGAGAGATCGAAGAGCACCAGCGCTTCGGCGCACCAGCAGCCGTTCTTGGTGCCACCGAATGACACGAGATCGACACCGCGCTTCCAGGTCATCTCAGCGGGCGTTGCGCCAAGGCCGACGAGCGCATTGGCGAAGCGGGCACCGTCCATATGCAGCGGCAACTTGTGCGCCTTGGCAACGGCTGCGATCGCCTCGATCTCCGCGAGCGAATAGACCGTGCCGCTTTCCGTTGCCTGGGTCAGCGAGACCGCCGTCGGCTGGCCGCCGTGGACGTTGTCGAGCGGAAAGCGCCGGATCTCGGCTTCGAGGTGTGCGGCGTCCATCTTGCCGCGGGGGCCGTCGACTGGCTTCAGCCGGGCGCCGTGCGAGAAGAATTCCGGCGCGCCGCATTCATCGGCGATGACATGCGCTTCGCGATGACAGAAGGCGATGCCGCCTGCGCGGTTGGCCGTCGCAAGTGCCAGCGAATTGGCAGCCGTTCCGGTGCCGACGAAGAAGACAGAGACATCCCTTTCGAAGATTTCCGCGAACTTCTTCTCCACCTTCCGGTCGAGGTCGCTGGTGCCATAGGCCGATGCGTAGCCGCCTGCATGCGCCATCAGGCTTTCGGCAATCGCGGGATGGGCGCCAGCCCAGTTGTCAGACGAAAAAATCATCACTTTCCACCCTGTATTACAGTCTTTTCGACGGATTTGGCCGACCTTAGCCGAGTTCTCGGCCGGATCAATCACGGTCAGGAGCCGAAAGGCCAACCTGAGACCAGTTTGAAACCAAAAGGAAGAAAACGCCGGCGATCCGTAATTTAATTATAAAAGCCGGAAACTTCCGGCAATGTTCGGCAAAATCTTCTCTATTATTTGCTGATATGCCTCTTGCGGAGGGGGGTGGTTTCTGGCATAGAGCACATGAAATAGGACAGGTTTGCTGTCCTATTTCGGTCTAGGGACCGGAACAATCGCCGCGAGTGCCTAAAAAAATGGCACCCGGCGTGCGAAGCGGGGGGATTTGCCGGATTTCATCCGGTTGTTATCGCCTGCCGTCAGGATGGTCGCAGACATCAGTGCCTGATGATGCCGTGCTTATTTGCGACCTGATCAGGATCATGAGACGATAGTGCCCCGGCTTTTTGGCGTGCCTTGCGCGCAACGAAGAGCCATGCGCGGGCGGTGGCATGCCCGGCGGTGCCGGGTTTAACAGGAGGGAAAACGATGACGGATCATTCGCCATCACAGCAATCTGGGCTCAACCTCGCACACAGCGTTGCGACGGCTGAAAAAACGCCCGCATTCCCGACTGGCCTGCCGCGAAAACAGGGTCTCTACGATCCGCGCAACGAACATGACGCCTGCGGCGTCGGCTTCGTCGCGCATATGAAGGGTCAGAAGTCGCACCAGATCGTGCGCGACGGCCTCTTCATGCTCGAAAACCTGACGCACCGTGGTGCCGTCGGCGCCGATCCGCTGATGGGTGACGGCGCGGGCATTCTCGTACAGATTCCCGACCGTTTCTTCCGCGAGGAGATGGCCAAGCAGGGCATCACTTTGCCGAAGGCCGGCGAATATGCCGTCGGTCACATCTTCATGCCGCAGGACGATGCGCTGGTTGAACACTTCAAGCAGGTGATCAAGGACGTCGTCGCCGAAGAGGGCCAGGTGCTCATCGGCTACCGCGACGTGCCGGTCGACAATTCCTCGCTGTCGAAGGCGCCCGAGATTGCCGCGACCGAGCCGCGCCATGTCCAGATCTTCATCGGTGCCGGCCGCGATGCCGCCACGAACCCCGAATTCGAGCGCCGTCTCTTTACGCTGCGCAAGGTGATCTCCAACCGGATCTATGACGAATACAAGGGCGAGGAGAGCAACTTCTATCCCGTGTCGCTGTCGTCCTCGACGATTGTCTACAAGGGCATGTTCCTCGCCTACCAGGTTGGCGCCTACTATAAGGACTTGGCCGATCCGCGGTTCGAAAGCGCCGTTGCGCTCGTGCACCAGCGCTTCTCGACCAACACCTTCCCGTCTTGGAAGCTCGCACACCCCTACCGCATGGTCGCGCATAACGGCGAAATCAACACGCTGCGCGGCAATGTCAACTGGATGGCGGCGCGTCAGGCGTCTGTCTCCTCGCCGCTCTTCGGCGAGGATATCTCCAAGCTCTGGCCGATCTCCTATGAGGGCCAGTCGGACACCGCCTGTTTCGACAACGCACTCGAATTCCTGGTGCAGGGCGGCTACTCGCTGTCGCATGCGGTCATGATGCTGATCCCGGAAGCCTGGGCCGGCAACCAGCTGATGTCGCCCGAACGCAAGGCGTTCTACGAATACCATGCAGCCTTGATGGAGCCGTGGGACGGCCCGGCTGCCGTTGCCTTTACCGACGGTCGCCAGATCGGTGCTACGCTCGACCGCAACGGCCTGCGTCCGGCCCGCTACATCGTCACGTCTGACGATCGCGTCATCCTTGCTTCGGAAGCCGGCGTGCTTCCGGTCGACGAGGACAAGATCGTCAAGAAGTGGCGTCTGCAGCCGGGCAAGATGCTCTTGATCGACATGGAACAGGGCCGCATCATCTCTGACGAGGAGGTGAAGTCCTCGCTCGCCCAGAAGCACCCCTATAGCAAGTGGCTCGAAGACACCCAGCTGATCCTCGAAGAGCTGAAGCCGGTCGAGCCGCGTGCATTGCGCCGTGACGTGTCGCTGATCGACCGCCAGCAGGCCTTCGGCTACACGCTCGAAGACACCAAGATCCTGATGTCGCCGATGGCGACCACCGGCCAGGAAGCGATCGGCTCGATGGGCACCGACACGCCGATTTCGGCGATGTCGGACAAGCGCAAGCTGCTTTACACCTATTTCAAGCAGAACTTTGCGCAGGTCACGAACCCGCCGATCGACCCGATCCGCGAAGAGTTGGTGATGAGCCTCGTCTCCTTCATCGGACCGCGTCCGAACATCCTCGACCACGAGGGCATGGCGCATGCCAAGCGTCTCGAAGTGCGCCAGCCGATCCTGACCAATGGCGATCTCGAAAAGATCCGCTCGATCGGTCACACCGAGGACCGCTTCGACACCAAGACGCTCGACTTCACCTATGACATTTCGCGCGGTGCCGAAGGCATGCCCGAAATGCTCGACCGTCTCTGCGAGCGCGCGGAAGCGGCGGTGAAGGGCGGCTACAACATCATCGTCCTCTCTGACCGTCAGGTCGGCCCGGACCGCGTGGCGATCCCGGCGCTGCTCGCGACCGCCGCCGTGCACCACCACCTGATCCGCAAGGGCCTGCGCACGTCGGTCGGCATCGTGCTCGAGTCCGGCGAACCGCGCGAAGTGCACCACTTCTGCCTGCTCGCCGGCTACGGCGCCGAGGCGATCAACCCCTATCTCGCCTTCGATACGCTGATCGACATGCACAAGCGCGGCGAGTTCCCGAAGGAGGTCGATGCGAGCGAGGTCGTCTATCGCTACATCAAGGCCGTCGGCAAGGGCATCCTCAAGGTCATGTCCAAGATGGGCATCTCGACCTACCAGTCCTATTGCGGCGCGCAGATCTTCGACGCCGTTGGCCTGTCGTCGAAGCTCGTCAACCAGTTCTTCTTCGGCACGGCGACGACGATCGAAGGCATCGGCCTCGAAGAGATCGCGGCCGAGACCGTCGCCCGTCACAAGGCGGCCTTCGGTGCCGACCCGGTTCTCGCCAACACGCTCGACATCGGCGGTGAATATGCCTACCGCATGCGCGGCGAAAGCCACGCCTGGACCCCGGATGCGATTGCCTCGCTGCAGCATGCCGTGCGCGGCAACGCGCAGGACCGCTACCGCGAATTCTCCGAGATGGTGAACAATTCGGCGCTGCGCATGAACACGATCCGCGGCCTGTTCACGGTGAAAAGTGCCGAGGCTGTCGGCCGCAAGCCGATCTCGGTCGATGAAGTCGAGTCGGCTGCCGACATCGTCAAGCGCTTCTCAACCGGTGCCATGTCCTTCGGCTCGATCAGCCGCGAGGCGCATACGACGCTCGCAATCGCCATGAACCGGATCGGCGGCAAGTCGAACACCGGCGAGGGCGGTGAGGAGAGCGACCGCTACCTGCCGCTGCCCGATGGTTCGATGAACCCCGAGCGTTCGGCGATCAAGCAGATCGCATCCGGCCGCTTTGGCGTGACCACCGAGTACCTGGTCAATGCCGACATGCTGCAGATCAAGGTGGCGCAGGGCGCCAAGCCCGGCGAAGGCGGCCAGCTGCCCGGCCACAAGGTCGATGCGACGGTCGCCAAGACCCGGCACTCCACACCCGGCGTCGGCCTGATCTCGCCGCCGCCGCACCACGACATCTATTCGATCGAAGATCTGGCGCAGCTGATCTACGACCTGAAGAACGTCAATCCGGAAGCGGACGTCTCGGTCAAGCTCGTTTCGGAAGTCGGCGTCGGCACGGTTGCCGCCGGCGTCGCCAAGGCGCGTGCCGACCACATCACCGTCGCCGGCTTCGACGGCGGCACCGGCGCTTCGCCGCTGACCTCGCTGAAGCACGCCGGCAGCCCCTGGGAAATCGGCCTTGCCGAAACCCAGCAGACGCTGGTGCTGAACGGCCTGCGTTCGCGCGTGGCGCTGCAGGTCGACGGCGGTCTGAAGACCGGCCGCGACGTCATCATCGGTGCACTGCTCGGTGCCGACGAGTTCGGCTTCGCCACCGCTCCGCTGATCGCCGCTGGCTGCATCATGATGCGCAAGTGCCACCTCAACACCTGTCCCGTCGGCGTCGCGACGCAGGACCCGGTGCTGCGCAAGCGCTTCAAGGGCACGGCCGAGCACGTCATCAACTACTTCTTCTTCGTCGCCGAGGAAGTGCGTGAGATCCTGGCTTCGCTCGGTGTGCGCAAGCTTGACGAGATCATCGGTGCCTCCGAGCTGCTCGAAAAGGACGGTGCGCTTGCCCACTGGAAGGCGAACGGCCTCGACTTCTCGAAGATCTTCCACAAGGTGGAAGCCAAGAAGGAAGAGACCTACTGGACCACACGCCAGAAGCACCCGATCGACGACATTCTCGACCGCAAGCTGATCGAGGAAGCCAAGGTCGCGCTCGAAACCAAGGCGCCGGTCAAGATCGAAGCTGCGATCAAGAACGTCGACCGCTCGGCCGGTGCGATGCTCGCCGGTGCACTTGCCAAGCGCTGGGGCCATAAGGGCCTAAAGGACGACACCATCCACGTGACCCTCAGGGGCACGGCCGGCCAGTCCTTCGCCGCGTTCCTGGCACGCGGCATCACCTTCGACCTCGTGGGTGACGGCAACGACTATGTCGGCAAGGGCCTCTCGGGCGGACGCATCATCGTCCGGCCGCCGGAAAATGCGACGATCGTTCCACACGAATCGATCATCGTCGGCAACACCGTGCTCTACGGCGCGATTTCGGGCGAGTGCTACTTCAACGGCGTCGCCGGCGAACGCTTCGCCGTGCGCAATTCCGGTGCGGTCGCGGTCGTCGAGGGCGTGGGTGACCATGGCTGCGAATACATGACCGGCGGCGTCGTCGTCGTGCTCGGCGGCACGGGTCGCAACTTCGCGGCCGGCATGTCGGGCGGCGTTGCCTATGTGCTGGACGAGGAAGGCGATTTCGCCCGTCGTTGCAACATGGCGATGGTCGAGTTGCAGCCGGTTCCGGAAGAGGACGACATGCTCGAGAAGCTGCATCATCACGGCGGCGACATCATGCACAAGGGCATGGTTGACGTCTCCGGCGACATGACGCGCCACGACGAGGAGCGGCTCTACCAGCTGATATCCAACCACCTTCACCACACGGGTTCGCCCCGGGCGAAGGAGATTCTCGAGCACTGGACGGAATACCGGCCGAAATTCCGCAAGGTCATGCCGGTCGAATACCGCCGTGCGCTCGAGGATATGGAACGCATGAAAATGGCAGAGGCGGCCGAATAGGAGGCCCCGGTGACCAAGGCTCCCGGTTCATCACAGATCGGTTCGGGGGCCTCTCACGCGCGCTTGGGAAAAGCGCCTGTTCAGACGCAAAGCTTTCAGGATAATACGATGGGCAAGGTAACTGGATTTCTCGAGATCGACCGGCAAGTGGCAAAGTACCAGCCGGCATCCGACCGCATTCGCCATTTCCGTGAATTCACCATTCCGATGTCAGAACCGGAAGTGCAGAAGCAGGCCGCTCGCTGCATGGACTGTGGCATCCCCTATTGCCATGGACCGACCGGCTGCCCGGTGCACAACCAGATCCCGGACTGGAACGACCTCGTCTACAACGGCAACTGGGACGAGGCGATCCGCAACCTGCATTCGACCAACAACTTCCCGGAATTCACCGGTCGTGTCTGCCCGGCGCCGTGCGAGGAAGCCTGCACGCTGAACCTCGAAGACACGCCGGTGGCGATCAAGACGATCGAACAGGCGATCGCCGACAAGGCCTATGAGATGGGCTACATCGTGCCGCAACCGGCCGTCACCAAGACCGGCAAGAAGGTCGCGGTCATCGGCTCTGGCCCGGCCGGCATGGCGGCAGGCCAGCAGCTTGCCCGCGCCGGCCACGAGGTTCACGTCTACGAGCGCGAGACCAAGCCCGGTGGCCTGCTGCGCTACGGCATCCCGGACTTCAAGATGGAAAAGAACTTCATCGACCGCCGCGTCGAACAGATGAAGGGCGAAGGCGTCACCTTCCACTGCGGCATCAATGTCGGCGTTGACGTGCCGATGCAGCGCCTGCTCGACGACCACGATGCCGTGCTTTACTGCGGCGGCTCGGAGACGCCGCGTGATGCGGGCATCCCCGGTGTCGAATTCGCTGGCGTGCATGATGCGATGCCCTATCTCGTGCAGCAGAACCGCCGCGTCGGCCGCGAGAACATCGACAGCGTCGGCTGGCCGTCGCAGCCGATCCTTGCCGGCGGCAAGCACATCGTCGTCGTTGGCGGTGGCGATACCGCGTCGGACTGCGTCGGCACTGCCTTCCGCCAGGGCGCGGTCAAGGTGACCCAGCTCGACATCCGACCGCAGCCGCCGGAAAAGGAAGACAAGCTCGCCGTCTGGCCGTTCTGGGCGACGAAGATGCGCACCTCGTCCAGCCAGGCCGAAGGGGCTATCCGCGAGTTCCAGGTGGCAACGCTCGAATTCATCGGCGACGAGGATGGCAATTTGACCGGCGTGAAGTGCTGCCAGGTGGACGATCGCCGCAAGCCGGTCGCCGGCACCGAGTTCATCATCAAGGCCGATCTTGCCTTCATCGCCATCGGCTTCCGCGGTCCGTTTACCAGCAGCGTGCTGAAGGATCTCGGCGACAAGCTGACGCTCAACACCGACCGCCGCGGCTCGACCAACGTGGTTGCCAACGAGCGCGACTACAAGACCTCGGTCGAGAAGCTCTGGACCGCCGGCGACGTGCGTCGCGGCCAGTCGCTCGTCGTCTGGGCGATCCGCGAAGGCCGCCAGGCGGCGCGTGCGATCGACGAGGCGCTGATGGGCTCGACGACCCTGCCGCGATAAGCGTTCACTCCCAAGCATGAAAAAAGCCCCGCAGCGATGCGGGGCTTTTTTATTGGCTATTGCCAGTGCGACAGCTTCAAACCGCGGCCATGTTTCTAGTTGCGGATCACCGGATTGCTGATGACAGTGCTTGGCTTCGACAGGCGGAAGTCGTCGACGCGGCCGGTCGGTGCGTCGGCGATATCGCCCTTGTCAACCAAAAGGTCGCGCGGGCTCTTGCCATTGCCCTTGTCCGGTGCGGCGTTGCCAAGCAGGGAGCCGGCGCCATCCAGGGCCGGATCGGTCAAGCCGATCGGCTGGGTCTTGACGATATCCTCGTTGCCAAGCGGTGCCGTCACCACCAGGTCCTTGAGTTCGCCCGCCCCGGGCACGTTCTTGTCGGTCGCGGCGGCATCGCCGAGCAACCGGCGAATGTCCTTCTCGACGTAGAAAGCCAGCTTACGCTTGCCGGCCTTGGTGAGGTTGATGCCATCGGCGCCGCGCAGACGAACCTGCTGGCCGTTGATGTCGGAGCCGGTCAGGACGAATTTGCCGCCCTCGTCGACGAAGCCATCCCAGATGTCGACGAACTGGCCGCCGACCTTCTCGATCTCCTCGCGATAAATGCCGTTGAAGGTCACCATGTCGGCGGTCATTGCGGCGGACTGGAACGGCGGCATGCCGACCCAGAGAACCGGCAGCTTCTCCTTGCGGGCAAGGGCCGCCAGCGCGTTGACGCGCTTGCGATACTCCTCGGTCCAGAGATCGCTGCGGAACTTCTCCTTGACGTCGCCCATCTGCATCTGCTGCCGATCGTTGGCGCCGAGGCTGATGATGATCACGGATGGCTTTAATTCGCCGACGTAGCCGGGAAGCGTACCCGGCCAGTTGAAGTAATCTTCGCGCACCAGGCCGGACGAGCCGTTCGCCCGTGTCTCGACGGCGATGCCGGGCGTCATCTCGAAGGCGGTCTTCAGGCCGTCGCCGAGACTGCCGGCCATGAAGTCGCCGACGACCAGAACCTTCTTGGCGTCGGGCGCTTTCTCAACCACCACCGGCGCGACTGCCGGCGTATCGGCGATCTTCGGCTTCTGCTTCTGTTGCCCCTGGCCCTTCTGGCGCTGTTGCTGTTGGCGTTGGCGTTTTGGGCGCGGCTGCTCAGGGAAATAGGAGCGATCCTCGTAGACCGGCCGTTCGCGCGCCAAGCCACCGAAAAGCACCTGGAACAGAGTGCGCCGCTGGACGCGCTCCTGTGCTTCGGCAAAACCGGCGTAGAGGCCAACGACAAGCATCGCCAGAGCGGCCATGCAGACCGTCGCGATTGCGAACGGCTTTCGTCCGTGTGGTTTGCGGCGCTTGCTTGTCATCTGTTTTTTGCCCGTCCATTGCGTGTTCGGGCGGCCATGGACCGCTGTCACGTTGCAGCGCGCCGCACGGGTGCAGCGCGCTTCCCTTAGTTTATCTCACGGATGCCGCGATCGTGAAACCTTGATCCTGCTAGTTGCGCAAGGCCCGCAGCAGCATCTGGGTCGGTTGTCCATCCGGCGGCAGGCCGTTCTTCGACTGGAACGCCTGGATCGCGGCCTTCGAGCCGGAACCAAAATTGCCGTCGACTTCGCCGCTGTAGTAGCCGAGCTCCTTCAGGCGGTTCTGCAGTTCGAACTTTTCACTGATGTCGAGCGATCCGTCCGGACGCGGCCAGCGCTGCTGCATGCCCTGATAGCCGGCGATCTGATCGGCAAGAAGGCCGACGCCGAGAGCGTAGCTGTCGGAGGCGTTGTAGCGCTTGATGACGAAGAAGTTCTTGGTCATCAGGAAGCCCGGCCCCTCGCCACCGCTCGGCAGCTTGAGCTCGGCGCGTGTGCCGCCGTTGCGGAAGCCCTTGCCGTTCGGCCTCATGAAGCCGAGCGAGGCCCATTCGGCGAGCGTCTTCGTCTGGCCGGAATATTTCGCGGCATTTGCCGGCGGCGCGACTTCGTAGCCCCAGGTTTCGCCCGGCTGCCAGCCGTTCTTCTTCAAAAGGTTGGCGGCGGTCGCGAGCGCATCGGGCACCGAGTTCCAGATGTCGCGGTGACCGTTGCCGTCGGCGTCAACCGCATACAGCAGGTAGCTCGTCGGGATGAACTGGGTGTGGCCCATGGCGCCCGCCCAGGAGCCGGTCAGCTCGCGCGGCGTGATGTCTCCGCTCTGAAGGATTTTCAGCGCTGCGATCAGCTGCTTCTTGGCGAAATTTGCTCGCTTCGGATCGGCATAGGCAAGGGTGGCCAGCGCCCGCGGCACGTAGTGCAGCCGGTCGTCCTTCTCCAGAACGGCCCCGTAGTTGGATTCCATCGACCAGATCGCCAGCAGGATCGTCTTGTCGACGCCATAGCGCTTTTCCAGCGCATTGAGCGTGCGGGCGTGCTTGGCGGCCATCTCCTGGCCGACGCGCTTGGTGTAGGGGTTCACGCGGGAATCGATGTATTCCCAGATCTTGTGCTTGAACTCCGGCTGGTAGTTGGCCTTTTCGATCACCGTCTCGTCAGGCGACTTCACGCCGGCGAAGGCTTGGCGATAGGTCGCCTTGGTGATGCCGGCCTTGGCGGCCGTCGTGTAGAATTCGTTGATCCAGTTCTGGAATCCGGCATCGGCGCGCGCGGGCGAGGTGCCGAGTGTTGCGGCGGATAGGACGAGGGCGGCTGCGATATGACGGAAAAACGTCCTGCGGTTTCTGATCATCAGCTGTCGGTTCCGTTTCTCTGCGGGGGCTTCGGCCGTCATGGCCCGAATCACTCCGCAAGGTGGCAGTCTGGGGCCAGCCTCGACGGTGGGGGCAGTCGTCGGCGGCTCCTGTTTCGGATCCGGCCGCGATTGTTGCATTGCCGGATTGCAACGAATCTACAGAAACGTGGTCAACAAACCCTTTACCATGAAATTGTGGTGGCGTCTTCCGCTGTAGAAAATGTCAAGCCATGGTCGTGGAGTTCGCATATGCATTTGTTCCGTCGGTTCATGCTGCGTTCAGCTGACGGCATAGAGATTGCGGCTCCATTACGGAGCGCTGTATGGTTTCAGGCGGATTGTCGTCCGGGACCATCCGGCAAGACTTATGAGTGAGTTCCTATCAAGGAGGTATCGATGACCGACAAGCGTAAAGTCCGCAAAGCCGTGTTCCCAGTCGCAGGGCTGGGCACACGTTTCCTGCCGGCTACCAAGGCCGTGCCGAAGGAAATGCTGACGGTGGTGGACAAGCCGGTCATTCAATATGTGGTCGATGAGGCGCTGGAAGCCGGCATCGAGCATCTGATCTTCGTCACCGGCCGCAGCAAGGCGGTGATCGAGGATTATTTCGACATTCAGGTCGAGCTCGATCAGACGCTGCGCGAGCGCAACAAGAAGGCCGAGATCGCCCTGCTCGACAGCATTCTGCCGAAGGCCGGCACGACCAGCTTTACCCGCCAGCAGGCGCCGCTCGGCCTCGGCCACGCGGTCTGGTGCGCCCGTGACCTCGTCGGCAACGAGCCGTTTGCGCTGCTCTTGCCGGACATGATCATGAAGGGCGAAAAGGGCTGCCTCAAGGGCATGGTCGAGCTCTATGAGCAGAGCGGCGGCAACGTCATCGCCGTCGAGGAATGCGCACCGGACCAGGCCCACAAGTACGGTATCGTCGGCGTCGGCGACAAGGTGGGCGATGGTTTCAAGATCACCAAGATGGTCGAGAAGCCGGCACCGGGCACAGCCCCGTCCAACTTCTTCATCAACGGCCGCTACATCCTGCAGCCGGAGATCTTCCCGATCCTCGAAAAGCAGGAACGCGGCGCCGGCAACGAAATCCAGCTGACCGATGGCATGCTCAAGCTTTCCGACAGCCAGCAGTTCGCCGCCTATCACTTCCGTGGCGACACCTATGACTGTGGCGCCAAGGACGGCTTCATCCTGGCAAACGTTGCCTTTGCTCTGGAACGCGGCGACATCCGCCCGAGCGTCGAGGGTCCGCTGAAGAACCTGCTCAGCAGCCTGAAGTAATTTCGGTTCCACCGAAACGAGAAGGCCGCGTTCCCCCGGGGGAATGCGGCCTTTTTCATTGGCTGTTGGCAATGAGTGTTGTTACCGCTCTACAGCGCCGCGCGTCTTATCAGACGCGCAAAGGTCGCTGTAGCACTTTGAATGGCTGCATGTTTTTGTCCTTTAACCGGCTACGATTAAAGGAAACATGCAGTATCTTTGCCGGCGGCTGACCTTTGGCTCAACGCCGCAGGACGAGGCCGACGCCGACACGGGTGATGTCGGTCGGATCGCCGACGTCGGGCGTGGTGCGCTCGTAGCTGACGTCGCCGGTCAATGCGAGGTAACGGTTCATATCCCAGGTGAGGCCTGCGCCCGTGCGCCAGGTCGTCTCGTCGGAGGAGCGGGAGTCCGACGGATATTTGCGGATGATCAGAGTGTTGGACAATCGTGCGACCAGATCGGAGCGCATCTGGTGGGTGATTATGTTGGTCAAGGTATAGTCGATCGATCCGGAAACGCCCGCCGTCGTCGACGGGTTGAGATCCGTCAAAACCGCGAAGAGCACATCGGTGCCGCGCTGCGGCGACCAGTTGAGGCGGCCGTCGACGGACAGGCCGCTGACGTCTTCGAGCCTGTCATCGTCGAAGCGATAGGTCTCGTAGCCGAGGCCGAGCTCACCATAGAATTTCTCGCCGAGATCGACCTCGATACCGCCGCGTCCGGCATAGGTCTGGTAGGAACGCTCGAAGCCGGACGTGTCCTCGCGCAGGTCGTAAAGCGACGTGCCGACGGAGGCTTCGATGAACGGGATCAGCGCCGGTGACAACTCGTAGCCGATACGGCCGATCAAGACACCGGTATTGCGGTTGCGGTCCTTCTCGGACAGTGTCGTGCCGTTTTCGAGTTCGACATCGCCATAGGTTTGGCGGTCGAAATCGATTCCGACCGAACCGCGGATCAGACCGAAATCGCGCTCGATGGCGGCGCCGAGGCGGTAGGTGTTGACCGCCGACTGGGTCTTGGCGTCCGAGATCGCGTTCGGGTCGTCAGCGTCTTCTCGGTAGAAACTGTATCCGGCCCGGAGTCGTGCAACCGTTTCGTCCCAGAGATCAAGCCGCAGCTCCGCGTCGACATCGGCGCGTGGCTCTTCCTCGCCTTCGCCCGAGATGTTGTTTTGTAGAATGCCTTCGCCGGTGACGGTCAACTGGTGACGCGACCAGTCGGAGGTCAGGGTGCCGCGGATGCCGGTTTCGAGATAGCCGCGGTTCGTCTTGGTGTCACCGTCGTTGCGCCATTCATGGTTGATGGTCTCGCTGACGCTGGGGCGCAGCGTGAAGGTCCCGATGCGAACGCCCGGCGTGGTACGATACCCCTCCGTATCGGTTCGAAGCCTCAGGCCATCGATCGTCGGCTCCCGCTGGTTGAGGCGGAGGAAATCCTCGTTCTGCGCCGGCGGAAGATCGTCGCCGCTGACGGCGCCGGTGATTTGCGGGTCGGCGATTGCGGGCGTGGTAGACGGGACGGCTGCCGGGGTGGTGCCGACGCCATAGGTCGTCGGGGCCGTGGCCGTTTGCGCGCGCAATGACGATGGTGCGAACAGGGCAGCGCCGGCCAATAGCAACGCCAGCGAGGTCGAACGCCGCGCGTCTCCTTTGGTCGAGCGAGATGAGCCTGGCACCATATGCCGTTTGTCCACGAAGCCTGATTGCAATCCTTTCGCAATCGTAAAGCGACGTGGTTAAGCAATCGTTTCCAAATGGGAAAAACGTCGTGGCATCAGCCGCTTGCCGATCAGGCGCTTTCGACAGTCAGGTTTCGGCCATGGCTGGAAACGACGCGGACTCGGGTGCCAGCCGGCAGGTCCGGTCCCTCGATGGTCCAGAACGTATCGTCGAGCCGGATGCGGCCGCGGCCCTCGGCGATCGGTTTCTCCAGCACCGCGGTGCGACCGACAAGACTTTCCGCTCTCTGGTTCAGCAAGGGTTCGTCGGTGGTCTCGGCCGAGGACAGAACGAAGCGGCGGCCGAGCAGGACAGCGACCACCGAGAGGACGGCGAAGAGGACGAACTGCACCTGCCACATCCAGAAGCCGGTCTCCCAGAGCATAAGGGAGAGAATTCCGACAATGAGAGCGGCGATGCCGATCCAGATCAGGAACACGCCGGGTGCCACCAGTTCGGCTGCGAGAAGCACGAAGCCGAGAACCCACCAGCTCCAGGGCCCGAGTTCTTGGATGACGCGTTCGATCATCGCCTATTTTCCTTGCGAGGGATCGGCGGGGAAGGCGGGCGTGGTGCGCGGCGTCGATTGGCGCGGACGTGTCGCCGGAGCGGCCGCACCATCTCCAAAGACTTCCTTGGCAATCGCGCCGATACCGCCGAGCGAGCCGATCAGGGCCGACGCTTCCATCGGCATCAGCACGATCTTCTGGTTGTTGGCGGTGCCGATCGAGGCGAGCGCCTCGGTGTACTTCTGCGCGACGAAGTAGTTGATCGCCTGGATATCGCCGGCGGCAATCGCGGCAGAGACCATCTGCGTCGCCTTGGCTTCGGCCTCGGCCAGACGCTCGCGGGCCTCCGCGTCACGGAAGGCCGCTTCGCGCTGGCCCTCGGCCTGGAGGATCGCCGACTGCTTGGCGCCCTCGGCGCGCAGGATCTGCGCGTTTCTCGACCCTTCCGCTTCCAGCACCTGGGCGCGCTTTTCGCGTTCGGCCTTCATCTGTCTCGCCATGGCGTCGACCAGATCTTTCGGCGGTGCGATATCCTTGATCTCGACGCGGGTAATCTTGATGCCCCAGGGGTTGGCGGCCTCGTCGACGACATGCAGCAATCGGTCGTTGATCGTGTCACGGTTGGAGAGCAGCTCGTCGAGATCCATCGAGCCCATGACCGAGCGGATATTGGTCATCGTCAGGTTGAGGATGGCGTTTTCCAGATTGGCGACCTGATAGGCCGCCTGGGCCGCGTTCAGCACCTGATAGAAGGCAACCGCGTCGGCCGAGACGCTGGCATTGTCCTTGGTGATGACTTCCTGAGTCGGAACATCGAGCACCTGCTCCATCACGTTCATCTTGGCGCCGATCCGGTCGACGAAGGGAAAGATGACGTTCAGACCAGGCTCCATCGTTTTTGTGTAACGACCGAAGCGTTCGACTGTGTAGCGATAGCCCTGCGGCACCGTCTTGATCCCCATGAAGAGGACAAACACGATGAAAACAACGAATACGACGACGACGATATCCAACCCGCCCAAGAGAAGCCCCCTAAATTTGCAGTCCCGACCCGAGACAGCACTCTAGCGCAATAGTTGTCGGTCCGGAATCGGTTTCCGCGGATTGCGCATAGATTCAAAATGTTAGGGATGCGCACTCGCCGGTGACCGTGTGCGTGCTCCATTCATCCAGAAATTGTGATCGGGGCGCCGTTTTCAAGCGCCGCGGCAAGGAATGGGAGCTAGAGCCAGCCGGCGAGTTCGCGGCGCACGACGTGTTCGAGGACCGCCATGCCTTCGGCGCTGTCGTTGAGACAGGGAATGTGGGTGAACTTGTCGCCGCCATTGTGGTGGAAGCTCTCGGCCGCCTGCTCGGCGATCTCCTCCAGCGTTTCCAGACAGTCGGACACGAAACCGGGATTGATGACGGCAATACGCTTGACGCCTTCCTGTGCGAGTTTCTCGACCGTCTTGTCAGTGTAGGGCTGCAGCCATTCCTCGGGCCCGAAGCGCGACTGGAAGGTGACCTGCAGCTTCTCCTTGGACCAGCCGAGCTTTTCGCGCAGCAGCCGCGCGGTCTTCTGGCATTGGCAATAATAGGGGTCGCCCTTGTCGAAATAGCTCTTCGGAATCCCGTGGAAGGAAGTCAGAACCACTTCCGGTTCCCAGTCGAGCGTCGCCAGATGGCGCTCGATCGAGGTCGCGAGCGCGTCGATATAGACCGGATCGTCGTGGTAGGGCGGAACCGTGCGCAGCGCCGGCTGCCAGCGCATCTTCAAAAGCGCTTCGAAGGCCTTGTCGTTGACGGTGGCGGTCGTGGCTGCCGCATATTGCGGATAGAGCGGGAAGACGAGGATGCGTTCGCAACCGGCCTTCTGCAGCGCTTCTATGCGCGAGGCGATCGAGGGCTGGCCGTAGCGCATGCCCCAGTCGACGATCACATCAGGGCGATCGGCGAACGTTTTGGCCATCAGTTGCGCCTGGTTGCGGGTGTAGGTCCTGAGGTAGCTTTCGTTCAGCTCCTTGTTCCAGATGGTCTCATAGGCCTTGCCCACCTTGCCGGGACGGGTGTTGAGCACGATGCCGAACAGGATCGGATACCAGAACAGCCGCGACCATTCGATCACCCGGCGGTCCGTCAGGAACTCCTTCAGGTAGCGGCGCATCGAGGTATAGTCGGTGCCGTCGGGCGTGCCGAGATTGACCAGCAGAATGCCGACCTTTCCGGATCTGACGGAAGGGTGGTCGGCAGGGGCGGTCACGTCAAGCTGTTCGGTCATCTCGGTCCTCGTCGGTCCCGTTCAATCGGGACACTGCTTTCGGTTTCAAATCCTTCTAAAAAGAAAAGCCGGCGCGGGGAAGCCCGCGCCGGCTCTGAAGGTAGAGGCAAATTGTCTTACTTTGCCGGAATTTCCAGTTCCGTACCGACATGCAGCGCGCGCGGCGCCGGCTTGCCGTTGGCTTCGGAGATCTTCTTCCACAGCGAGCCTTCGCCGTAGAACGACTTGGCGAGGTCCCAGAGCGTGTCGCCCTTGGCGATCACGTGCTTCTGCGGGCCGCTTGTTGCGGGCGCTGATGCATCGCCGGAGGTCGCGGCCGGCTGGGTTGCCGTGGTGTCGGTGCCCGTCGCCGGCTTCGTTTCCGTCGCCGGTTCCGCCGGTGCAGCACCTGCAGCCGCAGCGACCTCGGTGATGCGGCCATCGGTATAGGGCTTGAACGGCTGGTGGGCGGCGAGATAGTCGGCGAGCACGGTTTCGAGGCCCGGACCGTAGTCGTAGGCGTTTTCACCCTTCTCCTTGAAGATGTCGTAGCCGTCGCCGCCATTGCGCATGTAGTTGTTGGTGACCAGCGAATAGGTCTTGGCCGGATCGAGGGCGACGTAGCCTTCGCCTTCCTTTACCTCGACCGAGACGACACGGCTGCCGACCGGCTTCGACTTGTCGAAGGAGAACTTCATGCCGGCCACCTGCGGGAAGCGACCGCCGCCTTCCTCAAGCTTGCTGAGGCCGTTTTCCAGCGCTTCACGGATGCCGTCGCCCTTGATCTGGAAGGTCGCGACGGTGTTCTGGAACGGCAGAACGGTGATCGCTTCGCCCATCGAAACGTCGCCGGCGTCGATCGAGGCGCGCAGGCCGCCGCCGTTGGTGATGGCGATGGTGACGCCCTGGCCCTTGACGCGGTCGAGCATGGCGTCGGTGAGCAGGCTGCCCATTTCGCATTCCCTGGTGCGGCAATTCTCACGCGAGCCGTCGATCGGCGCTTCGGTCTTGGCGATGATCTTCGAGCGCAATTCCTCGATCGGTTTGCCGAGTTCGGCGACGCGAGCCAGCACGGCCTCATCCGGCTTGACGGACGCGTCGACCAGGATCGGATCGCCCTTGGCGGCTTTCACGACGCCCTTGTCGTCGAAGGTGACGACGAGATCGCCGAGATACTTGGTGTAGGATGCTGCCTGGACGACCGGAACCTTGTAGCCGCCAGGGTTGTCGACCATCGTCGGGTAAGGACCCTCGGCTTTCGCGTCGGTGTTGGACAAGAGGCTGTGCGAGTGGCCGCCGACGACGATATCGACATCGGGGATCTTGGCGATTGCCGCGAGATCGCGGGGATAGCCGACATGGGTCAGCGCGATGATCTTGTCGACGCCCTGCTTTTTCAGTTCTTCGACGGCAGCGGTGGTGGTGGCAACGTCGTCGCCGATCAGGATGTCCGGGCCGGGCGAGGAGAGTTCCGGCGTGTCGTTGGCGACGGCGCCGACGATGCCGACCTTCTGGCCTCCGACGTCGAGCACGATCGACGGCTTGATGCGGTCGCCGATCTTCGACTTGTGGCTCGGCAGTACGTTGGCGGTGACGACAGGGAAGGTAATCTTGTCGAGGAAGCCGGCCAGGCCGTCCTCGCTCTCGTCGAATTCGTGGTTGCCCACGGTCATCGCATCGAACTTCATCAGGTTGAGGAACTCGGCTTCGGCCAGGCCCTTATAGGTGGTGAAGAACAGCGAGCCCTGGAAGTTGTCGCCGGCATTGAGCAGCAGCACGTTCTTGCCGGAGAGTTCCTGGCGTTTCGTGTCGATCAGGGCTTTCAGGCGAGCGACGCCGCCGAAGCACTCGTTCTTGCCTTCCTCTTCCGCCGAGCAGGTCGAGTCGAACTTGTTGATCGACTCGATGCGGGAATGGAGGTCGTTGATGTGCAGGATGTTCAGCTCATAATCGGCGAAGGCTGCGCCCGAGGAGAGGGCAAGAATGGACGCGGTCATCAGGCCGGTCCGCATGTGTCTGATCATGATGTTCTCCTGTTTGCCGGTTGTCAGCCGACCGTTTCCGGAACCGTCAAGACGGAACCGTTCCCCACGGTCGGAGGTGGCTTTGCCGGGCCGGATGTTTTCATCACTTGAAGGTGACTTCAAGCGCTAAAACCAAGCTCGCTTTGTCAATTTGCAACGAGGTTAAGCTGCGATCCTGCAACAAAAAAAGCCCCCGATCGGGGGCTTCGATACGTGCGTATGCGCTGTTTTAGCCGCGCCGCGCCAGCGAGAACTGCGCGCCGGCATCGGTGGTGCAATTGAGCTGGTTCTGCGTGACGAGAGCGCAAGCGACCTTGGACTGGGTGTTGCGCACCAGCGAGGTCATGTTGATCTCGACGAGCGTCGGGCTCGTCTTGATGTAATTGCCCGAAGCAAGCAGCTGGTTGGTGTCGGTCGTGCGGGTCGAGAAGGTGCCGCCTGCAAAAGTCGAGACGATGCCGTTCGGGTCCACCCAGGAGCCTTCGACGCCGGTCGCCTGGCGCGACGGCCCGCCCTCATCGATGATCCGGGGCGACGACTGGCAGGATGCCAAGGCCGCGGCGGTTGCGATAAGGGTCAGAACTGCGAATGGCTTCATAGGCGATTTCCCCCGCATTGGGCCGAGCGGACTGTTTCATTCCGGCATGACCATGCCGCGATCATGAGTTGAAAGCAAGAGCAGCAGGAGGCTGCCGGCGCCTTTTCCCGCACAGATGAAAAGGCCCGGGACACGGTCGTGCCCCGGGCCGGATGACGTTTTACGTCAAAAGCTTAGCGAACGAGGATGTTTTTGAACTGCCAGGGATCCTTGGTGTCGATGTCTTCCGGGAACAGGCCCGGACGACCGTCGAGCGGGGTCCAGTCGGTGTAGTGGCCTTCAACCGGACCGAGATAGGGAAGCTGTACTTCCAGGCAGCGCTTGTAGTCCATCTCGTCGGCTTCGACGATGCCGGCCTTCGGGTTTTCGATCGCCCAGACCATGCCGGCGAGAACCGCAGAGGTTACCTGCATGCCGGTGGCGTTCTGGTAGGGAGCGATGCGGCGGGTCTCTTCCAGAGACAGGCGCGAGCCGAACCAATAGGCATTCTTGTCGTGGCCGTAGAGCAGGACGCCCAGTTCGTCGAGGCCCTCAACGAGTTCCTTCTCGTCGAGAACGTGATGGACCGGCTGGGCGTTGCCGCCGTTGCCGAACATCTCGTGCAGCGACAGGACCGCGTCGTTGGCCGGATGGTAGGCGTAGTGGCAGGTCGGACGGTACGTCACTTCGCCGTCCTTGTCGCGAACGGTGAAGAAGTCCGAGATCGAGATCGCCTCGTTGTGGGTGACGAGGAAGCCGTACTGCGGGCCAGGCGTCGGGCACCAGGTGCGTACGCGGGTGTTGGCGCCCGGCTGCTCCAGGTAGATCGCAGCCTTGCAGCCCTTCTTGTGCTTCTTGGCGTTCTTCGGCATCCAGTTTTCATGGGTGCCCCAGCCGAGTTCGGCGGGCTGCAGACCTTCGGAGATGAAGCCCTCGACCGACCAGGTGTTCCAGAACACGTCGAGCGGCTTCGGCTTCTTCGTCAGCTGCGTGTCGCGCTCGGCAATGTGCACGCCCTTGACGCCGACCTTCTTCATCAGCTTCGCCCAGCCTTCGCGGTCGTCCTGATGCGGCTCTTCAAACTTCACGCCGAGGTCGTTGGCGAGGTTCAAGAGGCCCTGCTTGACGAACCAGGAGACCATGCCGGGGTTGGCGCCGCAGGTGGAAACGGCCGTGGTGCCGCCCGGGCTCTTTTCCTTTTCCTTGCGAACGGTTTCGCGCAGCGCATAGTTGGTGCGCTCGGAATTGTCCATTTCGGCGTCGAAATAGAAACCGAGCCACGGCTCAACGACCGTGTCGATGTAGAGAACGTCGAGCTTGCGGCACATCTTGATCAGGTCGAGCGAGCCGGTATCGACCGACAGGTTGACGCAGAAGCCCTGGCCTTCGCCTTCGGTGAGCAGCGGCTTCAGCAGTTCCTTGTAGTTGTCCTTCGTCACATGAGCGCGAACGTGACGTACGCCATGCCGTTCGAAAATCTCGTTGTCGGCGGCGTCCTCACGGGGTTCGACCACGATCAACCGGTTCTTGTCGTATTTGAAGTGGCGCTCGATCAGCGGCAGGGTGCCGCGACCGATCGAACCGAAACCGATCATGACGATCGGACCGGTGATCTCGCCGTAAACCGGGTAGGTGGTATCTGCCATTTTTGTCTTACTCCTGAGGAAACTTTCCTGTGACGGTGGGTGACTAAGCATGAGGAAGCGGCTGGTGCCGCTGTTCCAGCTTGACGGGTGTGCCGCAGCGGCTTCGGTGCCGAATGCGGCACGCGGGCGCTGTAGAGCATAGATCGCTGTCACAATAAAGAGCCGGCGGGTCAACCGCTATCTGAGATAGTGCTTAACCGGCGATCGAAAGCAGGGCCGCGACTGCCTCACGCTTCCGCTAGAAGGCACTTCTTTTCTGAGAGATAGTGCTGTAGCTGTTCGTCAGGCTCGATCCAGCGATCGGGATCGAGCTGGGCAAGGCCGATGGTGAAGGGCTTGGAGGAACCGTCGTAGGGCGTATGCTTCATGCACTTCGGCCGGTCCAAGACGGTGATTTAACCATATCCCCATCGTTTCACACGCGTAAACGCTTGTCACAAGCACTTCGTGCTATAGCTTCGTCTGAAGCATCCGCTTCGCGCCATGATTGATATTGTCCGACCCGGAGGCCTGACAGACCGTGACCGGTAGTCATCTCAAGGCTCTTGCGGCCTTACAGAGCAAAACACCCGTACTGATCGCGCTCTACGATCAGCACGATCGATTGCGGTTTGCCAACACGGCATTTCGCGCGGCCTATCACGTCGGCCCAGACGAGAGCCCGACCTGGGCGGAGATCATGCGCCGCAACTACGCGGCCAGTCAGGGGACCGTCCTGAAAACCGACGACGTCAACGCCTGGATCGCCTCGACGGCTCACCGGCGCGGCAAAGTGCCTTTTCGTGCCATGGAAACCGACTTGCATGACGGCCGCTGGCTGTGGATGACGGAGACGGTCGATTCCGACGGCTATATGCTTTGCATTGCCGTCGATGTCACCACCATCCATGCGGGCGAGCGCGAGCTCCGGCAGGACCGCGATTTCGCGCTTCGGGCGGCCCAGGTCGACGAGCTGACCAGTGTGCCCAACCGTCGCTACACGATGGGACGGTTGACTGAATTCATCGCCAACTGTGCCGAAAATCCGCATATGTGGGGTTGCGTCGCGATCATCGACATCGACTATTTCAAGGCGATCAACGACCGCCACGGGCACCAGCGCGGCGATGAGGTTCTGCTCGACTTCGCGCGTCAAATGCAGGAATTCGTGCGCCGCTCGGATTGCTTCGGCCGGATCGGCGGTGAGGAATTCATGCTCATCCTGCCTGATACCACCATCAGCGAAGGCAATCGCATTCTCGACCGTCTGCTCGAAAGGGTTAGAAGCTCCCGGCCGCTCGAGAATATTCCGGAGTTCTTCTACACCTGTTCGGTCGGGCTCGCGGAATATCGCGATGGCGATTCCGTCAGTGATCTCTATGCGCGCGCCGACCAAGCGCTCTACCTCGCCAAGCGCGATGGGCGGGATCGCGTCAGACGCTACACGCTTCCCGGCTCAGACCAGGAGTCTCACCCGGATCATACCGCGTAGCGAATTGCCGACATAGAGCGTTCCGCTTGTGAGATCCGCCGGCGAAAGGCGCGCTACGCGCGCGCGTCGTTGGCAGATGAGTTCGGTACGAAGCACACCGGCGAGCAGGCCGCAGGCGATCGGCGGTGTCTTCAGGACACCGCTGCCGTCGTCGAGGAAAACCGAGGTGATCGTGCCTTCGCAGACCTCACCCTTCTCGTTGAGCAGAAGAACCTCGTCAGCCTCGCTCGCCGCATATTCGCTGCGGGCCGTTTCATAGGCCGCCCGGCGGCTGGTCTTGTAGCGCAGCAGCGGATCGCGCGAGTTGAGCCGCGTGGCGGCGAGCCGCACCCGCCAGATCGTATCGTCCGACAACGGTACGAACGGTGCGGTCTTTACCTCGATGCGTCCGTCGGGGAAAAGCTCGAGCCGCACGCGGAGTACGGCCCGGTCGTCGCCGCTCTCCACCGCTGCCAGTAGGGCCGCTTCCGCGCCTTCCGCTCCTGGAATGCCGAGACGTCGCGCCGATCGCTTCAGCCGCGCCAGATGCAGGCGCGATCGGACGAAGCCGTTTTCGGGCTCGTAGCGCAGCGTTTCGATCAGCGAAAAGCCCGTCATCGCGCGATCTCGTCGTCGCCCAGTGCGACCCTGTCGTCGCCGAGTGCGATCTTGTCGTCGCCAATGGCGAAGCGGGCCTTCAGCAGGCATTCGTCATATTCGGATTGGGCGTTGCTGTCGAAGACGATGCCGCCGCCGACATTGAAGATAGCCTCGCCGTCGGGGAAAAGCGAAATCGTGCGGATGGCGACGCTGAAGCGCATGATCCCGCTCGGGGCGATGAAGCCGATGGCGCCGCAATAGGCGTCGCGCGGACCGTCTTCGAGATCGTGCAGGATTTCCATGGCCCGCATCTTCGGTGCGCCGGTGATCGAACCGCAGGGGAACAGGGCGGCGAAGATGTCCTCAAGCCCGATCTCGGGCAGGAGTTTTGCCCGGACATGGCTCACCATCTGGTGCACGGTCGGGTAGGTCTCGATCTCGAAGAGCTTGGGGACGCTGAGCGTGCCGACTTCGGTGATACGCGAGATGTCGTTGCGCAGGAGATCGACGATCATGCGGTTTTCAGCCTGGGTCTTTTCGTCAGCGCGCATCGCCGCGATGATCTCGGCGTCTTCAGCCGCAGAGACGCCGCGCTTGGCCGTACCCTTCATCGGGTGCGTCTCGATCCAGCCGTCGGCATCGACGCGGAAGAAGAGTTCCGGCGAACGCGACAGGAGGACCGGCCCGTCGAGCGCGACGAGCGCGCCATATTTCACCGGCTGGCGGTCGATCAGAGACCAGAAGGCGGCGCGCGGATCACCGGACCAGCGGGCGCGGATCGGCATCGTCAGATTGGCCTGGTAGCAGTCGCCCTTTCGCAGATGCTGGTGCAGACGATCGAAGCGCTCGCGGTAGGTGTCGAAGTTCCAGCCGGCGCGCGGCTCGGCGAGGAAGGGTTCGTTCTCGGTCCTGCGCTGCGGCTCGGCGAGGGGATGGTCTTCCGCGGGCGCATCGAAGATGCCGAAGGACATCAGCGGCGTCTCGCGGCCCTCCTCGGCGAACCTTGCGAGTTTCTGCTCGAAGAGGTGACCGGCCTCGTAGGCCATGAAGCCGGCGAGCCACTTGCCCGCCTTGTGGGCGCGCTCGAGCTCGGCAAGACCACGGGTAAATTCGGCTTTCGTACGGGCGGTGACGATGCGCGAAGGCTCAGCGAAAACCGTGGTGCGGTTTTCGCTGTCGTCCCGGAACAGCACATAGGGTGCGGTGTCGCTCATAAAGTCGTCTTGTCGATCGCGCCGTGATCCGGACCTGTGTCCGGATCAGGCCTTATCAAGCGCCTCGAGTTCGTCGATGAGCCCTTCGATCATCGACAGTCCCTGTGCCCAGAACGACGGATCGGTGGCATCGAGGCCGAAGGGCGCGAGCAACTCGGAATGGTGCTTGGTGCCGCCGGCCTTCAACAGTTCGAAGTACTTCTCCTGGAAGCCTTTTTCGGCGTTCTGGTAGACGGCGTAGAGCGAGTTCACCAGGCAGTCGCCGAAGGCATAGGCGTAGACGTAGAAAGGCGAATGGATGAAGTGGGGAATATAGGCCCAGTAGGTCTCGTAGCCTTCGGAGATGCGGATCGCCGGTCCGAAGCTCTCGTTCTGCACCGACAGCCACAGCTTGCCGATGTCGTCAGCCGTCAGTTCGCCTTCCTTGCGGGCGGTGTGGACCTTGCGCTCGAACTCATAGAAGGCGATCTGGCGCACGACCGTGTTGATCATGTCCTCCACCTTCTGGGAAAGCATGGCCTTGCGCTCGCGTTTGTCCTTCGTCTGGTCGAGCAGGGCGCGGAAGGTCAGCATCTCGCCGAACACGGAAGCGGTTTCGGCCAGGGTCAACGGAGTAGACGCCATCAGCGCGCCCTGTCCGCCGGCCAGCACCTGGTGCACGCCGTGGCCGAGTTCGTGTGCAAGCGTCATCACGTCGCGCGGCTTGCCCATGTAATTGACGAGCACATAGGGGTGCGCAGATGGTACCGTCGGATGGGCGAAGGCGCCCGGTGCCTTGCCCGGCCGCACCGGCGCGTCGATCCAGCTCTCGTCGAAGAAGCGGCGGGCGATCGCGGCCATTTCCGGATCGAAGGCGTTGTATGCAGAGAGCACCGTGTCCTTGGCCTCGTTCCAGGAAATCAGCGCGTTCGGCGTTTCCGGCAACGGCGCATTGCGATCCCAGAAATCCATCTCCTGCATGCCGAGCCACCTTGCCTTCATCGTGTAGTAGCGATGCGACAGGCGCGGATAGGCGGATTTGACGGCTTCGGCCAGCGCATCGACGACTTCGCGCTCGACGCGGTTCGCCAGATGGCGGCTGTCGGCGATGTCCTGAAAACCGCGCCAGCGGTCGGAGATTTCCTTGTCTTTGGCCAGCGTGTTGGTGATCAGCGTGAAGGTGCGGATATTGGCCTTGAAGGTTTCGGCAAGCGCCATCGCCGCCTTCTTGCGGACCTCTGTCGCCGGATCCTGCAACAGGTTCAGGGCGACTTCCAGCGGCAGCGCTTCGCCATCGACGCTGAAGGTGAGGCTCGCCATCGTCTCGTCGAACAGCCGGTTGAAGGCGGCAGCACCCGTCATCGATTTTTCCAGGAAAAGCTGCTCCAGCTTGTCGTCGAGCTGATAGGGCTTGTCCATGCGCAGGTCGGTCAGCCAGGGCTTGTAGTGCGCGGCAAGCGCATCGTTTTCGAGCGCCTTGTCGAGGATCGCGTCATCGATCCGATTGAGCTCCAGCGAGAAGAACAGCAGATGCGCCGACATGTCGGTGAGCTTCGACTGCACGTCGCCGTAGAGCTTGCCGTTCTCGGGCTTGGACGTGTCCGAGAAGTAGGTGAGACCGGCAAAGGAAGCGATACGGCCCATGACATCTTCGAGCGCTTCGAACTCCCGGACGGCGGCGCCGATGCCGTCGTCACCATGCTTCGTCGCGGCCTCGGCCAGCTTGCCCTTCCACTTGGTTTCGAAGGCGGTCGCGTCGGTCTCGGCCTTCTTCAGGTCGTTGCGAAAGGCATCCGAAGTGGCCGACGTATAGAGATCTTCGAGCCGCCAGGAGGGCAGGTCGCCGAGATCCGCGGTAGCGGCATGGGACTGCCCGGCGGCTGCGCGGACAGCGGATTGCTCGGGAGCGAAGGGGCGGAAGGTCATCGTCGGATTTCTCTCGTTCGTGACAGGAAGAAGGCAAGCGATATGGGTTCCATTGCTATCGCCGGCAATGGATAAAATGCAAGCATTTCTCAAAACATGATGTTCAGCCCTTTATGGCACAGATGCCTGACGTCATTTGGCACATGAGGTTGGCCAAATAGTACCGCGTGTCCAAAGCAGGAGGCTTCCGTGACATCACATATTCTGGTCATCGATGACGATCCGGTGCAGCGCCGTTTGCTGACGAACATGATCGAGCGTCTCGGCCATGTGGCGCATCTCGCCGACAATGGCCGCAGCGGTCTGGAACTGCTGGAGCGCAAGGGCGGCATGATCAATGTCATCCTGCTCGACCTGTTGATGCCGGAGATGAACGGGCACGGCTTCCTTGAAGCGCTCGCCGAGCGCGGCGTCGATATGCCTGTCATCGTACAGACCGGCCAGGGCGGCATCGAAACCGTGGTTCACGCGATGCAGGCGGGCGCCTTCGACTTCCTGGTGAAGCCCGTCTCTCCGGAGCGGCTGTCGGTCGCGATCAGCAATGCGCTGAAGATGGCGAGCCGCGACGGCAAGGTCAAAACCTCGCGCCGTCCGCGCGGCGGCGCCGTCGGCTTCGAAGACATCGTTTCGGCAAGCCCGGCGATGATCCGGGTGATCGACCTGGCGCGCCGTGCCGCCCAGTCCAACATTCCGATCGTGCTCGAAGGCGAGTCCGGCGTCGGCAAGGAAATGGTGGCCCGCGCCATCCAGTCGGCGAGCGACCGTGTCGGCAAACCCTTCGTCACCGTTAATTGTGGCGCGATCCCGCACAACCTGGTCGAGAGCATTCTCTTCGGCCACGAAAAGGGCGCCTTTACCGGCGCGACGGAAAAACACACCGGCAAGTTCGTCGATGCCGACGGCGGTACCCTGTTCCTCGACGAGATCGGCGACCTGCCCCTCGAAGTCCAGGTCAAGCTCCTGCGTGCCGTGCAGCAGGGCGAGATCGAGACGATCGGCGCGCGCCATCCGCAGAGGGTCAATGTGCGGTTGATCTCGGCGACCAACAAGGACCTGATCAACGAAGTGCGCGAGGGGCGGTTCCGCGAGGACCTCTATTACCGTCTCAACGTCTTCCCGATCACCATCCCGGCGCTGCGTCGGCGCAAGGAAGACATCCCAGTTCTGGTGCGTTCCTTCGTCGAGCGTTTTGCCGCCGAGCAGCGCCTGCACACACCGCTCACCATTTCGAGCGGCGCCTTGGCGCTGCTGACCGCCTACGACTGGCCGGGCAACATCCGACAACTCGAAAACGCGATCTTCCGGGCCGTGGTTCTTGCCGAAGGCAACGAACTGACGGTGAAGGATTTCCCGCAGATTGCCACCCAGATCCCGGGCTACGTCGTTTCCGACCGCTCCGGTTTCTCCTGGGGCGAAGCCGGTCCGGAACGGGAAAGCGGGCCTGCGGAACAGGTGCCGAATGTCTATCCGGACTTCGCGAGTGCGGCGAAGTCGATGGAAGGCGATGCCGGGCACGACCCGCGCATGGAGAACGCGATCGCCAGCGTCGACGAGGGCGGGGACGTGCGCAAGCTCGCCGAAGTGGAAGAGGAACTGATTCGTTTTGCGCTGAAATTCTACCGCGGACAGATGAGCCAGGTGGCTCGCAAGCTCGGCATCGGCCGGTCTACTCTCTACCGCAAGCTGAAGGATTATGGCATCGATCCCGAGAACCCATTGAGGGAGGCGGCATAAAATCGACGCATTCACAATTCATTAGCCCTGCTATTCAGTCACCGCCGTTTAGACCTTGTTAGTGAAGTGTTCACTATATTATAAGGGGCGGTGACGACTGTGGCATATTTGCCATGCTGTCACCTTATTTGACAGTCATCTGAGACAGCGAAGCACGGTTGTCCGTCGGACGGGGATTGAATGCCAAATTTGTTCGGTTTTAAGAAGCCGCTCGGCTCCTTAGCGAGAGTCTGCGCGGCCTTTACCCGTAAGGTGCCGCAGGTTCTCACATCCGTTGCTATTGCGGCTTCCCTCGTGACTCCAGGTTTCGCGCCTCCCGTAGAGGCCGCGGGCCAGACCCGGACACTGAAACTCTATTTCATTCATACCCAGGAAAAGGCGCAGATCACCTTCAAGCGCAATGGCCGTTACGACACCAAGGGCCTGCAGGAGATCAACCGATTCCTTCGCGACTGGCGTCGCAACGAACCGACCAAGATGGACCCGCGCCTGCTCGACCTCGTCTGGGAAGTCTACCAGAAGAGCGGTTCGCGCGATTACATCCACGTCGTCTCGGCCTATCGTTCGCCGGCAACCAACGGCATGCTGCGTTCGCGCTCGAAAGGCGTCGCCAAGAAGAGCCAGCACATGCTCGGCAAGGCGATGGACTTCTACCTTCCCGACGTGAAGCTGAAGACGCTGCGCGAAATCGGCGTGAAGTTCCAGGTGGGTGGTGTCGGCTATTACCCGACTTCGGGCTCGCCTTTCGTTCACATGGATGTTGGCGGCGTTCGCGCCTGGCCGCGCATGAGCCGCGCCGAACTCGCGCGCCTCTTCCCTGATGGCAAGACCATGCATCTGCCGTCCGACGGCAAGCCGCTTCCGGGCTATGACCAGGCGGTCGCCGACTACAAACGTCGCGTCGGTGCCTCGGCGATCGAGGTGGCCGGTGGCGGCGCAACCGGTCCTGGCGATAGCGCAAGCGGCAAGCGTCGTGGCAACCTGTTCGCCATGCTCTTTGGCGGTGGCGGCGACGAGGATGAAGAACCCTCGGCGATCGCGGCCGGTCCGGGCACTGACGATGAAGGCGGCGCTGCGCCGGCCAAGGTACAGACGGCTTCCGCTCCTGCTGCCCAGGAAGCGCTGCCAGGTGTTGCCGGCTCGGTTGCTGCCGAACCGACAGCTGCTGCCACTGCAACAGCCGAACAGAACATCAACGCGCCGGTCCCGGCCGTTCGTCCTGCCTTCAAGGATGCGCCTGCCGATGGCGGCGTAGCCGTTGCGCTGGTGGCGCCGCAGAAGAACGCGGCCCAGGACGCGCTTGCTGCTGCCCTGCCGCAGACCTCGGAAATGCCGAGCGAATTCGCCGACCTCGGCTCGATGAAGGTGCCGGTGCCGCAGATGCTTGACCGTCGCGACATGAATACGCTTGTCGCTTCGGCCGATCCTTCCGCGGATGTGCAGGCGCTTGGTTTCGTGCCGGTTCCGGCCATGCGACCTGCGGGTGACGCGGCCCTTGCCGCCGTTGCCGATGCTCAGGTCGTGGTTCCATCCTTCGCGGAGCGCCCGGCCGTTGCGTCCGCAGAGCCGCCGCGCGACGTTTCCGCCGAGGCTGCGACCCGTGTGGCGCTTGCTGCTCCGACGCCGGCCCAGCGCGAGCCGGTATCGCAACAGCCGATCGAAATGGCGGCCTATGCGCCGCAGTCGAACACCAACACCCGTGCGGCCGTCTTCGACAACGCCTTCGACACGCAGGCCGAAGCGCCGGCAAAAGGCGGTCGACCGAAGAAGAACGACGCCGACGCAGCGACCCGCTCGTCGGTCCGCACCGAGCCGAAGCTGACCCAGAAGATCATTTCCGAATGGGCGCTGACAACGGGTCGTGTGGCGACGCTCTCCAAGCCGGTCAAGGCGCCGCGCTTCGTCAGCAAGTCGCTCCGCACCGCACCGACCACGGTCTATGCTGTCGGCTTCTCGAACGGCGCTGGCACGGTGGACACGGCCCGCTTCAGTGGCAATGCTGTCAACTTCATGGAAGTGAAGAAGTTCAGCACGAACTGAGCGTCAATCAAACAACAGACACGAAAAAGCCCGCCGATCCGGCGGGCTTTTTGATTCTGCATCGTGCTTTCGGGTGCGTCGTCTCTGGTCGGGTCGGGGGCGGTTGCTCCCCATTGCTGTCCGGACGAAGGCCGCCTGTCGGCCGCCCTGCAAGCCTGCTTATTCTTGGTCGGCTGCCGGCACCATGCCAAGCGCCTGGAGGTAGGTGTCGAGGATCGCTTCCTGTTCCATGCGCTCGTCGTGGTCCTGCTTGCGGATCGAGATGACCTTGCGCAGGATCTTGGTGTCGAAGCCCATGGACTTGGCTTCGCCGTAGACGTCCTTGATGTCGTCCGCGATGGTCTTCTTTTCTTCTTCCAGGCGTTCGATCCGCTCGATGAAAGCGCGAAGCTGATCGCGTGCGACGCCGTGAGCATCCGACATGGTCTTCTCCTTGATACGGGGAATTGAATTTCGTGGGTGCCGTGACGTGCCGAAAACAGCCGCCAAGGTCAAGGGTCAATGCGCAACAACGCGGTCAATTCCGTGGCAAGCGCCGGCGAAACGCCCTTATTCCTTCGGCCTGTTGATCTCGAAGGCTGCCTTCTGCTCGGTGGTCGCTTCCCTTTGATGGAGTTCGCGCCATTCCTCATAGGGCATGCCGTAGATGATCTCGCGCGATTCATCCTTGGCGAGAGCAACGCCCGCCTCTTCGGCGGCTTCGCGGTACCAGTTGGAAAGACAATTGCGGCAGAAGCCGGCGAGGTTCATCAGGTCGATGTTCTGGACATCGGTGCGTTCGCGCAGATGGGTGACGAGACGGCGAAAGGCGGCCGCCTCGAATGCGGTCTGCTGCTCCGGGGTCAGTTCGGTCATGGACGTTGATCCTCTTCAGTTACTGCGTACTTCCGGACCCAAGCTCTAATAGGCGCCGGTGCGGGAGGCGTGGCGCTCGTAGCGATGCAATTCGGGCATGGCGTTGAGACCCGCAAGGATTGGCGCCAGCCGCTCGGCCCAGCCAGCAACGCCGGTCTCGTCGGCGATCAGGTCCTGGCGCACCTCGATCAGAGCGTGGGGAATACCCGGCATCATGCAGTGCCGGAACATGGTATCCCCGCGCAGTGCGCCGTCATAGGGTTCGTTGTTGCCGACGACGATATCGCCGGATGCCTCGAGTTTTTCGATCAGAGGCAGGACGGCACGCGGATCGTTGTCCCAGAGGACGGCGGCGTGCCAGGGGCGGGCCACACCCTTCCAGGCCGGTGTGTAGGAGTGGATCGAAATGACCAGCGGTGCCGCGCCATGCGCCTCGGCGCTTCGGGCGATCGTCTCGGAAACGGCGCGATGATAGGGGCGGTGGAACCGGTTCAGCCGGTTCTCCCATTCCTCTGCGCTGATCGGGTGGTTGCCGGGCACGATCGCGCCGTCGGAGATCTTCATGACCAGCGTCGGGTCGTCCTCGCCGCGATTGGGATCGATCAGCAGGCGGGAGAAGCAACCGAGCACGGCCGGCGCATCGAGCATTCGCGACAGCTGCCGCACCAGTGCCTCTACGCCGATGTCATAGGCGATATGTCGCTCGAACGCCGAGGCGGGCAGGCCGAGACTGCCGTATTCCGGCGGCAACCGGTTCATCGCGTGGTCGGCAAGCAGAACGAGCCCGGTTGCAGGCTTGGCTTCGATAATCTCATAGGGAGAATAGTGTTGCATGCCGGTCCAGTCTGTTGTCTAGCCTCGTCCTCGCTGATCGCACGCGCGCGCGTCAATCGCAAGAAACACGCAACTGTTTAGCGCAATTCGAAAGCAATTTGCCGATTGTAATCGATTAGAGTTACGTTGACTTTCGGGGCTGGCCGTCGCAAGAAAGTGCCACGCAAATCAAAACGGAGTTCCATCGGAAACCGTGTCCAGAAATCCTTTTTCCAAAGCGAAGCCGGGGCTGACGACACTAGGAGGTATCCTCCTGTTTTTCCTGGCAACCTCAAGCTCATTTCTCTTTGCCGATGAAGCGCGCGCCGATTTTCGCGTCTGCAACGGCACGCAAAATCTCGTCGGCGTGGCGATCGGTTACCGGGCCAAGGAAGGCTGGGTAACGGAGGGCTGGTGGCAGGTTCCGGCCACCACCTGCGCGACCCTGATCGAGGGCGAGCTTCAGTCACGATACTACTATCTCTACGCGGAAGATGCGGCCCGCGGCGGCCGCTGGACCGGTGACGTCAACATGTGCGTCGCCGAGAACGAGTTCAAGATTGCGGGCGTTCAGGACTGCTTCGCCCGCGGCTTCCAGCGCATGGGATTCAAGGAATACGACACGGGGCGGCAAGGGAGCTGGATGGTTCAGCTCTCCGAAACGCCCGGCACGCAGGAAAGCCAGAATTGATGAAGCGGAACAGAAAAGTCAAAATCCTCGCCACGCTCGGACCGGCGTCTTCCGATGAGCAGATGATCCAGAAGCTGCACGAGGCCGGGGCTGATCTGTTCCGTATCAACATGAGCCATGCGAGCCACGACGTGATGCGCACGCTGGTTCAGCGCATACGTGCGGTTGAAGCCCGCTGCGGCCGACCGATCGGCATTCTCGGCGACCTGCAGGGACCGAAGCTGCGCGTCGGCAAGTTTGCCGAAGGCAAGGTCGACCTGAAGGTGGGCCAGACCTTCACGCTCGACAACAGGGACGAGCCTGGCGACAGCACCCGCGTCTTCCTGCCGCATCCCGAGATCCTCGAAGCAGTCAAACCCGGCCATCGCCTGCTGATCGACGACGGCAAGCTACACCTCAAGGCTGAAAAGACCGACGGCAAGAGCATCGTCACGACGGTTGTCGCCGGCACCAGGATTTCCGACCGCAAGGGCGTCAGCTTGCCCGACACGCTGCTCGCCGTCGGCGTTCTGACCGACAAGGACCGCGCCGACCTCGACGCAGTTCTCGCCACCGGCGAGTTCGATTGGGTGGCGCTCTCCTTCGTGCAGCGACCGGAGGATCTGGCCGAGGTCCGCAAGATCGCCCGCGGCCGCGTCGGCCTGATGTCGAAGATCGAGAAGCCGCAGGCGCTCGACCGGATCGACGAGATCATCGAGCTTTCGGACGCGCTGATGGTCGCGCGTGGCGACCTCGGTGTCGAAATGCCGCTGGAATCGGTGCCGGGCCTGCAGAAGCAGCTGACGCGCGCATGTCGCCGCGCCGGCAAGCCGGTGGTGGTTGCCACGCAGATGCTAGAATCGATGATCTCCGCACCCGTTCCGACGCGCGCCGAAGTCTCCGACGTCGCGACGGCCGTCTTCGAAGGCGCCGATGCCGTCATGCTTTCGGCAGAATCGGCCTCGGGCGAGTATCCGGTGGAAGCCGTGTCGACCATGGCGTCGATCGCCAGCAACGTCGAGCGCGACCCGCACTATTCCAGCATCATCTACGCACAGCGCACGCCGCCGGAGGCAACCGGTGCCGACGCGATTTCGCTTGCTGCCCACCAGATCGCCGAGACCCTCCGTCTTGCCGCGATCGTCTGCTACACCTCGTCCGGCACCACCGGTCTTCGCGCCGCCCGCGAACGGCCGCAGGTTCCGATCATCGCCCTCTCGCCGATCGTCCAGACCGCACGCCGCCTCTCGGTCGTCTGGGGGCTGCATTGCGTCGTCACCGAGGATGCGACGGACCTCGACGATATGGTCAACCGCGCCTGCCGCATCGTTGCGGCCGAAGGCTTCGGCAAGCCCGGCGAGCGCGTCATCATCTCTGCCGGCGTGCCCCTGGGTACGCCGGGCGCCACCAACATGCTGCGCATCGCCTACATCGGCTCCGACGGCATGAGCGGCGTCTGATGCAGCCTTGGCAAAGTGCGAAGCGGATCAGACTTGACCGATGGCTTCGGACGACGTGATCAGGCGGGCTTCGGCCCGCCTTTTTATTTGCTCCAGATCGGTCGGCTGACCCGCCATCTTTTCGAGCGCAGCCACGACGACATCCGTGACCACATAGTCAGGCTTGTGGCCGAGATTGCCGATCCACAGCAGTTCAGCGCCGGGGATATCGCGCGCCAGCCCGCGGGAATGGATGTCAGCCAGCACGATGCCATCGCTGTCGCCGGTGATGATCACGGTCTGTGCGGTAATCTCGCGGTAGCGCGGCGCGGTCGCGGTCAGATAGGCATGGAGATTGGCTATGTCGCGCGCATTGTTGCGGAAGGTCGCGGGACGCAGCACCAGATGCGGGCCGGTCTTGTCGATGTAGTCGGCGGGTCGCGGATTGGGTGAAAAGATCGAGTGCGTGCCGCCTTCGATGCGCCGCTGTCCGAGGGGCGTTGCCAGCGTATGGGCGAAGAGCCAGCCGACGAGGGGCAGTGCCGTGAGGCGGTAATACCAGTCGATGCCGCCGGGCCAGGGATGCGTCGCTGGCGCCAGCAGGATGAGGCCGGCCGTCTTCTCCGGATGATGCAGGGCGAAGCTCGCGGCGATGGCGCCGCCGAAGGAATGGCCGACGATGACGGCGCGACGGATGCCGCGCTTTTCCATCAGCTTTGCGATCGCCGCCGCCTGGCCGTCCGGAAGGTCGTTTTCCGCACCGCCTCGCTCGGAGTAGCCGTGACCCGGACGATCGACGAACAGCATCTCGGCGCGGCAATCAAGGGCTGGGGCGAAGGCGTGCAACTGATCGAGCAGGTTGCCGCTGGCGCCATGGATGAAGACGACGGGCAGGAGATCGGCCTGCTCGCCTGCCGGCAGGTGCACGCTGTTCATGCGATAACCGCCGATGTCGATCAGTTCGCCGGCATTCGGAAACCGCCGGGTGAAGGCTCGCGCGTGCCAGAGGCTGTAGGCAATGCCGACGAGCGCTAGTCCAATGAACAGGAAAGTGGCTGGTACCATTGTCTCGATCTGTCTTCCGGCGTCCGTAGGCCCGTCAAGGCGTCTGCGTTAGAGAGGCTTCAGGGGCAGGGGAGCCCATCGACTGCCATCGTGGCCAGATGGCGTCAACGGCGCGCTGGCGGGCAAGCACGAACTCAGGCAGCGCGGTATCCCGGTCGCCCTTGTTGTAGCGGGTGTCCGTGCGGCCGACAACGAGGATCGGAGGGGCGCCGAATTGATCGGCGGTGATGTCGACAATGTAATCGCCGCATTCGACCCAGGCATGGCTTTGCCAGCTGCCATCGTGGAAGAAGCCGAATGGACCGATGTCAGGCCCGGAAGGCGCGCTCCGCGGCGTTCCAGAGACCCAATGGGCATCGAGGCCTTGGGCATTCAAGACACGTATCAGGAACAGACTTGAGCGGCCGCAGGTCCATTGCGCGGCGATCGCAGGAAGATCGCCGCCCCAGGCTCGATGCCAATCCAGCCAGATGGGTTCGATGAAACGGCGCGCCGCCGTCGCTATTTCAAGGAGCGCGGTCTCATCGGCGGGGAAGGGTATCGACGGCCTCTGCAATCGACTGTGCCGCGTTTGCTCAGGTCTTGCTGCCAGCGAGCTTCTCGGCGAGCTCGCCTAGCTGCTCCTGCGCCTTACGATCGGCGGGGTAGATGTCCAGGAACTGCTCCCAGGCCCGCATGGCGAGCTCGTCCTTGCCGGAGGCGCCAAGGATCGCTGCCATGCCGGCAAGCGCGCCGAAATGACGAGGCTCGATCGTCAGCACGCGGTTGATGTCCGACATCGATTTCCGGTAGTTGCCCATCGCGTAATGCAATGTCGCGCGACGGTTCCAGCCTTCGACATAGTTGGGCGCAAGGGTGATCACCTGGTCGAGGATGTCGAGCGCCGCCGCCTGCTTGTTGTCGGTGATGGCCTTGTCGGCCCACTGCATCAGGAGATTCACGGTGGCGCTGCCGGAATCCTGCCATTCCACACGAATCTGGTTGGCGAGCTCACGCGCCTTGTCGGCGTCGCGTTCCTTCTTGAGGTCCGCGAACAGGCCGTCCAGTCGTTGCTTGGGTGTGGTGAGGCTGGCGGATTCCGTCTGGGCCGATGCTTCCGCCGCGAAGGAGAAACTGCCAGCTCCGATGGAGGTGGCGAGCAGGGCGGAACACGCCAGAATCAGGGGTACAAAAACTCGCATGGCGAGCATGTTAGCTCGCCATGGATCAACTTCATAATCAATTTTGGGACATCGCCGAAGCGATGTCTGCCACCCGGCTTAGATCAGCCCTGACGAGCCTTGAAGCGCGGGTTCGACTTGTTGATGATGTAGATGCGGCCCTTGCGACGAACCAGACGGTTTTCGCGGTGACGGGTCTTCAGCGACTTGAGCGAATTCTTGATCTTCATTTTCCTGATCCGCAGGTTTCGGGGAACGAAAATTCGCCCGGTATCTTCTAACAATCAAAAGCGCGCCGTTCAGCGCGCTCCTTTAAGGTGGGATGGCACATACCGTGTCCCCCCTAAGGTGTCAACCACAAGACGCCCCATTTTGGCGTCTTGCCCCGCATTTCTGCGGTCTTCAGCCGCGGACGAGCCGCGTGACGTGGCCCATTTTGCGGCCGGCCCGCGCTTCGGTCTTGCCATAGAGGTGGACCAGAACATCGTCCTTGGCAAGCCATGCCGGGACATCGTTGAGGTCGTCGCCGATCAGGTTCTGCATGACGCAGTCGGAATGGCGGCGGGGATTGCCGAGCGGCAATCCCGAAACGGCACGAATATGCTGCTCGAACTGCGAGACTACGCAGGCCGCCTCCGTCCAATGGCCGGAGTTGTGCACGCGCGGCGCCATCTCGTTGGCAATCAGGCTGCCGTCGGCAAGTACGAAGAATTCGACGCCGACGACGCCGACATAACCGAGCGCGTCGAGGATCGCCTTGGCGGCCTTCCGCGCGGCCTCCGCCGTTGCGGCACTGACGGCAGCAGGCACCGTCGAGGTGTGGAGGATGCCGTTGCGATGTACGTTCTCGGCCGGATCGAAGCAGGCGACCGCCCCGTCGGTGGAGCGGGCTGCGATGATCGAGACCTCCCGTTCGAAGGGCACAAAGCTCTCCAGGATCAGGGGCACGCCGCCCAGCTCCGCGAAGGCACCGGCAGGACTATCGGCTGCAGAGCGGAACACGCGCTGTCCCTTGCCGTCATAGCCAAGGCGACGGGTCTTGAGCACGCCCGATCCGCCGAAATCGGCGAGTGCTGCTTCGAGATCGGCCTGGCTGTCGACGGAGTGAAAGCGCGCCGTCGCAATGCCGCAGTCATTGATGAAGCGTTTTTCGACGAGGCGGTCCTGTGCGACTTCCAGCGCTTGCGGAGGCGGGAAGACAGGTCGTTTCGCGGCGAGCCGTTCGGCGGCCGCGACCGGCACATTCTCGAATTCGTAGGTGATAATGTCGCTGACGGTCGCGAGCTGGCTGAGCGCGGCTTCGTCGTCATAGGCAGCAATGATCTGGTCGTTGGCGACCTGTGCCGCCGGACAATCGACCTGCGGTTCGAGGATGACGGTGCGGAAGTTCAATCGGGCAGCTGCCATCGCCAGCATGCGGCCGAGCTGGCCGCCGCCGATAATGCCGATGGTGGTCATGCCTCGTCCACCGGGTATTCGGCGACCGAAATCGTCTGCTGTTCGCGCCAGTCGTCGAGCCTGTCGGCGAGGTCGTCGTCGCTGAGCGCCAGCACGGCTGCAGCAAGCAACGCGGCATTGACGGCGCCGGCGCGGCCGATCGCGAGCGTCCCGACGGGGATGCCGGCGGGCATCTGGACGATCGAGAGCAGGCTGTCCTGGCCGGACAGCGCCTTCGACTGCACCGGTACGCCGAAGACCGGCAGCGGCGTCATCGAGGCGCACATGCCCGGCAAATGCGCAGCGCCCCCGGCGCCGGCGATGATTACCTTGAAGCCCTCGTCGCGGGCGCCCTTGGCGAAGTTGACGAGCCGATCGGGCGTACGATGGGCGGAAACGATGCGAGCCTCATAGGCAATGTCGAGCGCGTCGAGCGTATCGGCGGCGTTCTTCATCGTCTCCCAGTCCGACTGGCTTCCCATGATGATGGCGACGGGTGGGGTCGTGGTGTCGATCACGTCTGTCCTGTTCCGCGTTCAGGCGATGATGTCGGGGATGATCTGGTCTTCGATCTTGCTGATCTTGTCCTTGATCGCCAGCTTCTTCTTTTTCATGCGCTGGATTCTCAGCGCGTCGCAGCCCGTCTCGATCATAGCGTTGATGGCAGCGTCGTAGTCTTCATGTTCCTGCCTCAGCCGCGCGGCGGTCAGTCTGAGTTCGGCCTGGTCCTGGTCCGGCATGCAAAGCGATCCCCATCAGCCCGGTTGCGAAGTCCTCCTCGAACCGGAATTCCATGCGTCGCTCTATCACATCTTGGGCGGTAACGGGAAGTTATCCGTCGTCATCATTTCGCCTTCGACAAATGAAAAATGGCATGGCACAGTAGTAAGGTTACAAACCATGGAACATCCGGCATTCGCGTGCCGGGTGCAAGCAAAAGGAAGGGACTGCCAAATGACTGTTGAGGCTCATCTTGCAACGCTTGAGAAAAAACATGGCGTCCTGGAGCAGGAGCTCCATGCGGCATTGAATCAGCCTTCGGTGGAAGACGAGCTGATTACCGACATCAAGCGGAGGAAGCTGCGCATCAAGGACGAAATCGAAAGGCTTCGTTCCTCGACTCACTGATTATCAACGGTATTTCCCAGGACTATCGGGAGGCGCCATCTCCCCTCTGAGTAGGCGCAACAAGGTTTAGAACCAATCCCCCACGACGGAAGATACGAAATGCTGGACCGGGCTTGACGCCCGGTCTGTTTCTTTCGGGCGCAGCGATCGCGCCGCCGGGCTCAGGACCAGAACTGGTCGAGCCACAGATTGAGACGGTCGAATCCCGGCCGGTTGATCGCGTAGATCCGCCGGGTGCCACTCGCCGATACCGAGACCAGATTGCAATCCAGCAAGGCCTTCAGGTGCTGCGATACGGCCGGGCGGCTGATCGGTAGCCCCTCCGCCAGTTCGTTCACGGTTTTCGGCGCGCGCCGCAGTTCCTCCAGCAGGTGGCGCCGGTTCGGGTCCGCAATGGCATCGAAAGGGTCCGCGATCGTCATGGGCGGACGTTAGGCGAAATTTTGCAAAGCAGCAAGAAATTTGTGCGATGCGGAATGCTGATTTTGCTTTGCAATATTTCCGTAATACTTGGGTCCGCGGCTCAGCCGCCTGCGACCATGCTGTTGATACCGTCCCAAAGCAGTTTGGAGCCCGCGATGAAGGCCATGGTATACATGAAGGGGTAGAAGATCTGCGGCTTCATGCGGCGAACGATCCAGGCGCCGCACATGGTTGCGACGATGGCGAGCGGAAAGAGCGTCGCCGAGATTTTCAGGTTGCTCAGATCCAGTTGCCCCAGCGCGAAATAGGGGATGAGCTTCACCGCATTCAGGATCGCGAAGAAGCGCACGATGGTGCCGGTATATTCGCGCGGATCGAGCTGCAACGGCAGCGCGTAGATCTGGAAAGGCGGCCCCCCGGCATGGGCGACGAAGCTGCCATAACCGGCAAAGGAACCCCAGAGTGCTGCCGGACCGGCCCGCTGCCTCTTCGGCGCAATGGTGATGCCAAGGCGCATGCGCCAGACATTATAGACGTATCGGAGTACGAAGAGCACGGTGATCAGGCCGATGATCAGGCGAAGGAGGTCCCGCGAGACGTAGGCCGAGGTCGCCCAGCCGATGAAGATGCCGGCGATGGCGCCGGGCAACAGCATGAAGAGGGTGGTGCGATCGCCGTGCTTGCGCCACATCCAAAGCGAGACGAGATCCATCGCGATCAGGATCGGGAGGAGGAGGGCGGCCGCCTGGACGGGTGACACCGCCATCGACAGGATCGGAACGCCCATCAGCGATAGCGCTTCCCCCATGCCACCCTTGCTGAGGCCAACGAGCAGAACTGCCGGAATGGCGATAAGATAGAAGTCGAGATCAGGAAGCATGGGTGGCGGTTGATCCTTTTGCAGTCTCCGTCTATCGGTTTTCCCAAATGAAATCGAGCGCTGGTTTCGCCACCCTGGCGGATGCAGCCGGAAATGGATGTCTTGATATGACGACAGAACGTTGCCGCCTGGTGCTGATCGCGCCCGACATGCCCGATGCGGCGGAACGCGCAAAGGTGCTCGCCGATGCACTGAAGGGCGGCGACGTCGCCTCCGTGATCGTGCCGCAATACGCACTTGACGATACCGAGTTCCAGAAGCACGCCGAGCGTCTGGTGCCGGTCATCCAGGAGGCCGGTGCCGCCGCGCTCATCGAGGGCGACTCCCGCGTGGCCGGGCGCGCCAAGGCCGACGGACTGCACGTTGCCGGCAATGCGGAAGCGCTTGGTGAGGCGGTCGAGAAGCACACGCCGAAGCTGATTGTCGGCGGGGGCAACGCAGCCGACCGTCACCACGCGCTGGAAATCGGCGAAGTGCGCCCGGACTACGTGTTCTTCGGCAAGACCGATGGCGATATCAAGCCGGAGGCGCATCCGAAGAACCTGGCGCTGGCCGAATGGTGGGCGTCGATGATCGAGATTCCCTGCATCGTCATGGGCGGTACGGACCCGCAATCGGCGCTGGCGGTGGCGGAGACCGGTGCTGAGTTCGTGGCGCTTCGCCTTGCCGTCTTCGGCGAACCCGGCCAGGCGCCTTCCGTCGTTGCTGCGGTCAACGCACTTCTTGACGAAAAAGCGCCACGGTTTGAAGATTAAGACGTTTCGATGTTGAGCCGTCTGCCTTCCAGATTAAGTCGAGGTCTTTCCCTTGTTGCCATGGCCGTTGCCCTGGCACTGCCGGCGCATGCGCAGGAGCAGAAGGGTGGTGGCGAGGACGCCGGCGTCGAGAAGCGCGGCCGCATCACGCCATTCAACGGGGCGGCGATGCCGGAGGGCGCGACGCCGACCGACCAGAAAGATGACAAGTCCGCTGTCGGCCCCAACAAAAAGCCGGCCGATGGCTCTGTCCCATCGTCCGGCGTCAATGTTTTCGATCGCATGGGCGCCGAATTGCCGGCACTACCAGCGGAAAAGCCCTTCACCGGCAAGGTTGACGACGCCTATGGCGCGTTCCAGCGCGGCTACTACCTGACCGCGATGGATCTGGCGCTGCCGCGGGCGCAGCTTGGCGACCCGGCGGCGCAGACGCTGATCGCCGAGATCCTGCAGCAGGGACTGGGTGTCGTGCGCGATCCCAAGCAGGCTGCCTTCTGGTACGGCCAAGCCGCGGAAAAAGGCGATCCCGCCGCGATGTTCAAATACGCGCTGATCCTGATGGAGGGCCGTTACGCCAAGCGCGACCGGAAGAAATCCGAAGAGTTGATGAAGAAGGCGGCCGATCTCGGCAATGGCTCGGCGCAATTCAACTACGGCCAGACGCTCGTCGCCGACAATCCCGGACCCAAGGGGTTGAAACTGGCGATGCCCTATTATGAAAAGTCGGCCGAACAGGGCATCGCGGATGCGCAATATGCGCTGTCGCAGATCCTGGTCAATGTCGATGGCATCGAGGAAAGCAAGCGGACGCGGGCGCGCGAGTGGCTGATCCGCGCGGCGCGAGCGGGCTACGACACCGCTCAACTCGACATCGCGATCTGGATGATCGAGGGCATTGCCGGCGACCGTAATCTGGAAGATGGCTTCGGCTGGATGCGGCGGGCAGCCGAGGGCGGCAACGTGGTTGCGCAGAACCGGCTTTCGCATCTCTACGTCAACGCCATCGGCACCAGACCCAATCCGGTCGAGGCGGCGAAATGGTATGTGCTTTCGCGTCGGGCCGGCCTCAAGGACGACGCGCTCGAAGACTTCTATCTCGGTCTCAATGAAGAGCAGCAGAAGCAGGCACTCAGCGCCGCCAACAAGTATCGCCGGAGCTGAACGGCTCCGGTCGCGGTCGAATCTTTGGCGGTCGTTCGGCGGAAATGCTATTTCGCTTGAATTTGCGGGCCATTTGTGGTTCTGAGGCCGCGGTTTTGCTCGCGGTGCCGCGACAGTTGGCGGCGACGGCGAGCGGAGTGAGAATTCACTCGGTTTTTTGACGACGGAGCTCAATCTGCGGCTTGCCCTGCGTCCTTGGATCGGTTCCGATCGAGGAAATTCGCAGTAGGGCCGGCAATGCGGCCGTGTTCCGTCAAGCAGGTTCAACGTCCGATCGTTGCTTTCGATCGGCCTTCGTTTTCAAGGGATCGCCAGATGGCCCGTTCAGCACTTCTCAATGTCATGGTTCAGGCCGCCTTCAAGGCTGGCAAGTCGTTGGCCCGCGATTTCGGCGAAGTCCAGAACCTGCAGGTCTCGCTCAAGGGACCGGGCGACTATGTTTCGCAGGCCGACCGCAAGGCCGAAAAGCTCATCCGCGAGGAACTCCTGAAGGCCCGTCCGACCTACGGCTTCCTTGGCGAGGAAGGCGAAGAGATCGTCGGTACCGACGGCGCGCATCGCTGGATCGTTGACCCGCTCGACGGCACCACCAACTTCCTGCACGGTATCCCGCACTTCGCCGTTTCGATCGCGCTCGAGCGTCAGGGCGAGATCGTCGGCGCGGTCATCTTCAACCCGGCGACCGATGAACTCTACACCGCCGAGCGCGGTGGTGGCGCCTTCCTCAACGACCGCCGCCTGCGCGTCGCCTCGCGCAAGCATCTTTCCGATGCCGTGATCGCCACCGGCACGCCGCATCTCGGTCGCGGCAACCACGGCAAGTACCTGATCGAACTGCGCCACGTGATGGGCGAAGTGGCCGGTATCCGCCGCATGGGTGCCGCGTCGCTGGATCTCGCCTATGTGGCCGCCGGCCGTTACGACGGCTACTGGGAACGCGACCTCGCCGCCTGGGACATCGCAGCCGGCGTGCTTCTCATCCGGGAAGCCGGCGGCTGGGCGCACGATATCAACGGCGGCGCCAAGCCAGTCGACGACGGTTCGGTCGTCTGCGGCAACGAGTATATCGTCAAGGCGCTGAACGACGTCGTGCACCGCCCGGTGCCGACGAAGTAACCAGCGATCCTATTCCTATGCTCGGCCTCCGGCGCTCACCCCGTCGGAGGTTTTGTTTTTCCGCTTGATCTGGAATGGGGCAACACGACAGTGCCACATGCCTGTGCCTATCTACGCGCGTCGCGGCCGTCGCCTCACTTTGGGAACGGCTTAATTTCATCCTTGAATCGATTTCGGTTTCGGGAATTATGCAGTAGTCTCCGGGCCGGCGCTGCGCCGTTCCGACAAGTGAAAACCGGGAGATACTTATACCCATGACGAAACTGCATCTGTCCGGATGGAACGGTCGGGAAGGCATGGAAGAAGGCTATAATCCGCACAAGCTTTCGAGCCCCATGCACTATTTCTGGACCATGGTGGTCTTCCTGATCATCGTCGGTTTCGTGGGCGCAATCCTCTTTCGGCAGGCACACAACGCCTTTCTGGCCAACCCCGGCCTTAACGGCTTGATCCTCGGGGTGCTGCTGATCGGCATCCTGCTCGTCTTCACCCACGTGCTGGGCTTGCGTCCCGAAGTGCGCTGGTTCAACTCCTTTCGCGCCGCCGGCAGTGCCGACAAGGTGGGCCGCGATCCGGTGCTGCTGGCGCCGATGCGGGCGCTGATCGGTGCCCGTCAGACGGCGATCTCGACGACGGCGCTGCGCTCCATTCTGGATTCGATCGCGACCCGCCTCGATGAATCCCGCGACATCTCGCGCTACCTGACCGGTCTTCTCGTGTTTCTCGGTCTGCTCGGCACCTTCTGGGGGCTCTTGGGCACCATCGGTTCGATCAACACGGTCATCCAGTCGCTGGATGCCGGTTCGGGAACCACCGAAGACATTCTGGCGACCTTGAAGAGCGGCCTGTCGGCGCCGCTGACCGGCATGGGTACGGCGTTCTCGACATCGCTGTTCGGCCTTTCCGGTTCGCTGATCCTCGGCTTCCTCGACCTGCAGGCTGGCCGCGCCCAGAACCGTTTCTATACCGAGCTTGAAAACTGGCTTTCTTCTGTGACCGATGTCGGCTCCGAGCTGACTTCGGCGCTCGATGCGCCTTCGGGCGCGCCGGTCGAGGAGCTGAAAAAGCTCACGGATCAGCTGGTCCGCCTCAACCAGGAGGGCGGTTCGAGCCAGCGCACGACCGCCGCCATGGCAAGCCTTGCAGAGGGTATCCAAGGCCTGGTGAAAAACATGCGCGGCGAGCAGCAGATGCTCCGGGACTGGATCGAAGCACAGCAGGAAGAGGCCAAGGCGATGCGCAGGACGCTCGACAAATTGTCGTCGCGCATCGGCCACGAGCGGATCGCCGTGACGGGCGAGAGGTCGTCATTGCCGGCCAAGCTCGGACAGTTGGACGAGACCGGAGGAGAGTAATCCATGGCGCTCGCCCGCAAAGGCCGCACGCAGCGCACGATCGATTACTGGCCAGGCTTCGTCGACGCGCTGTCGACGCTCCTGCTTTCGATCATGTTCCTGCTCACCGTCTTCGTTCTTGGACAGTTTCTGCTGAGCCGCGAAATCAGCGGCAAGGACGAAGTGCTGACCCGGCTGAACAGCCAGATCAACGAGCTCACGCAGCTCCTGGCGCTCGAAAAGAGCGGCAAGCAGGATCTCGAGGATTCGCTCGCCAACCTCCAGGCTTCCCTGTCCCAGTCGGAAGGCGAGCGCTCGCGGCTGCAGGCGCTGCTCGACCAGGGCGCCGGCAGCACCGATGTCGCCAACCAGAAGATCGGGCGCCTCGGCTCGGAGCTTGAGAACGAGCGTGAGATCAGCGCCCGGGCGATGAGCCAGATCGAGCTCCTGAACCAGCAGATCGCCGCGCTGCGCAACCAGATCGCCGCCATCGAGGTGGCGCTTCAGGCCTCGGAGGCGAAGGACCAGGCGTCGCAGACGAAGATCGCCGACCTTGGCCGCCGCCTGAACGTCGCGCTTGCCCAGCGCGTGCAGGAGCTCAACCGCTACCGCTCCGATTTCTTCGGACGCTTGAGGGAAATCCTCTCCGACCGCGAAAACATCCGCATCGTCGGCGACCGCTTCGTGTTCCAGTCGGAAGTGCTGTTCCCGTCCGGTGGCAGCGAACTCAATCCCGAGGGCCAGGCGGAGATGGCGAAGCTCGCCTCGGCGCTGCTTGATCTCGCCAAGGAAATCCCTGCGGAGATCAACTGGGTGCTGCGCGTCGACGGCCATACCGACAATGTCCAGCTTTCCGGGACCGGCCACTATGCCGACAACTGGGAACTTTCCTCGGCGCGTGCCACCTCGGTGGTCAAGTTCCTGATCTCGAGGGGGGTTCCTGCCGATCGCCTGGTCGCGGCCGGCTTCGGCGAGTATCAGCCGATTGCGCCGGGCGAGACCCCGGAGGCTCGAGGCCAGAACCGCCGCATCGAGCTCAAGCTGACCGAAAAATAGGCCGCGGTCGCGAAACGCACCGCGGCCAACGCCCGACCCTTGAATTGACTTTGACGTACGCGTAACAGTGGCTGCCGCCATTCGTTTGACGGCGCTGTATGGGGTGCAGGGGAGGGCATTTCATGGATTGCGATGTATTGGTCATCGGCGCGGGCCTTGCCGGCCTGGTTGCCGCTTCGGAAGTGGCCGCCCTTGGCCGCAAAGTCATCGTTCTCGATCAGGAAGGCGAACAAAACCTTGGCGGTCAGGCTTTCTGGTCGCTGGGTGGTCTGTTCTTCGTCGATAGCCCCGAGCAGCGGCGCATGGGCATTCGTGACACGCGCGAGCTTGCCTGGCAGGACTGGCTGGGATCTTCGCAGTTCGACCGTCCGGAAGACCACTGGCCGCGGCTTTGGGCGGAAGCCTATCTCGACTTTGCCGCAGGCGAAAAACGCCGCTGGCTGCATTCCCTCGGCATGCGCTGGTTTCCGGTCGTCGGCTGGGCCGAGCGCGGTGGCGGCCTTGCCCATGGTCACGGCAATTCGGTGCCGCGCTTCCACGTCACCTGGGGCACCGGGCCAGCGGTACTCGATCCGTTCGTGCGGCTGACGCGGGAGGCGGAAAGCCGCGGTCTGGTGCGCTTCCGATTCCGCCACCGGGTCGATGAACTCGTCATCACGGATGGAAAGGTAACGGGCGCCCGCGGTGCCTTGCTGAAGGAGGACCCGGTCGGGCGGGGCGAGCGCAGTTCACGCGACGTCTCCGGCGATTTCGAGATATCGGGGGGCGCGGTCGTCGTCACCTCGGGCGGTATCGGCGGCAACCATGATCTCGTTCGCCGCAATTGGCCGCGCAAGCGGCTCGGCCAGCCGCCGGCAACCATGGTCTCGGGCGTGCCGCATCACGTCGACGGACGCATGCTGGAGATCACCAGCCGGGCGCGCGGCTCGGTCATCAACTCGGACCGCATGTGGCACTACACCGAGGGGCTCAGGAACTTCGATCCGATCTGGCCGGATCATGGCATCCGCATCCTGCCCGGCCCATCGTCCTTCTGGTGCGACGCCGACGGCAACCGTTTTTCCGCACCAGCGATGCCGGGCTTCGATACGCTCGGCACGTTGCAGGCGATCCGCGACAGCGGTCACGACTACAGCTGGTTCATCCTGACGCGGGCGATCATCAAGAAGGAATTCGCGCTTTCCGGTTCGGAACAGAACCCGGATCTGACCGGCAAGAGCATCTCTCTGCTCCTGAAGCGGCTCGGCAAGAACCCGCCAGGGCCGGTCCAGGCGTTCATGGACAAGGGTGAGGATTTCATCGTCCGGGACCGGCTCGAGGACCTGGTGCCGGCGATGAATGCACTGACGGGCGAGAACCGGCTGTCACTCGACCATCTTCGCCAGCAGATCGAGGCGCGCGATCGCGAGATCACCAACCCGTTCTCCAAGGACGCGCAGGTCACCGCGATCCGCGGCGCCCGCGCCTATCGCGGCGACCGGCTGCTGCGTACTGCCAAACCGCACCGGCTGCTCGATCCCAAGGCCGGGCCGCTGATTGCCGTTCGCCTGCATATCCTGACCCGCAAGACGCTCGGCGGCCTGCAGACCAACCTCTCGGGCCAGGTGCTCGAACAATCGGGTGAGCCGGTGCTAGGCCTCTATGCCGCCGGCGAAGTCGCCGGTTTCGGCGGCGGCGGCATGCATGGCTACAATGCGCTCGAAGGCACGTTTCTCGGCGGTTGCATCTTCTCCGGCCGGGTGGCGGGGCGGGGCGCTGCTGGGGTGTGATCGCTTCCCGCCGCTCGCTCTTGGGCTGCCCCTCACTCTAGCCCTCTAGCCCTCTCCCCGCGGGCGGGGAGAGGGTGGGGACAGCCGGATGAGGGGCGGTTCTCACCGCCCCGTGCCGATCAATCCATCTGCACGTTGGCGTCGCGCACGACCGGCGTCCATTTCGCTAGTTCCGCCGTCACATGCGCACCGAGCTCTTCCGGCGTCGAGCCGACGATCTTGGCGCTGAATTCCTTCATGCGTTCGATGACGGCGGGATCCTTCAGGGCCTTGTTTGCCGCCTCGTTGAGGCGGGCGACCACCGGTTGTGGCGTGTTCGCCGGGGCGAAGAGCGCGTTCCAGGTATAGGTCTCATAGCCCGGGATGCCGGATTCAGCGACCGTCGGAACATCGGGGAAGGAGGGCGCGCGTTCCGCCGTGGTGACGGCAAGTGCCCTGAGCGTTCCGGCCTTGATGTGGCCGGAGGACGAGGGGAGATTGTCGAACATGATCGGCACCTGGTTGCCGATGACGTCGTTCAACGCCGGACCGGCGCCCTTGTAGGGGATGTGCTGCATGCTGACGCCGGCCATTTTCTTGAAAAGCTCGCCGGAGAGGTGCAGCGGCGTGCCGTTGCCGGAGGAGGCATAGCTGTATTCGTCCGGCTTGGCTTTCAAGAGCGCCAGCAGTTCCTCGACGTTCTTGGCGGGAAGCTCCGGATTGACGACGAGCACGTTGGGCACGATGACCAGCAGCGAGATCGGAGCGAAGTCCTTCTCCGGATCGTAGGGCTTGGTCTTGAGGATCAGCGGGTTGAGCGCGTGGGTGGCGACGGTTCCCATCAGGATCGTGTAGCCGTCCGCATCGGCGCGCGCGACATTGGCCGCGCCGAGATTGCCGCCGGCGCCGGCGACGTTCTGGACGATCACCTGCTCGCCGAGGTCTTCCGACATTTTCTGCGCGACGATGCGGGCGACCACGTCGGTCGAGCCGCCGGCGGCGAAGGGAACGACCAGGGTTATCGGTCGGTCCGGGAAGCCCTGGGCGAGGGCCGGGGTGCTAAAGGGCAGCGCCGATAGCGCCATCAGGCCCAGCGTCAGCGTTGCGCGCCGGGTCAGTTGCGAAAATGCCATGCGAATTTCCTCCCGATCATATCTGCGAACCGCAGAGAACGGCCCTTGGCAGGCCGGCCCCATAACAATAGGGCTCGCTTCTCAGCCGGCAACTGCCAGATGTGAAATCGGGAAGCCGGACCCGCTCAGTTTTTCGTGGCGACGAACAGGGCCTCGGCGCCGTGGTCGAACTGCAGCCGTGCGAGTTTGGCGTAGAGGCCACCCTGGCGGATGAGGGAGACGTGCGTTCCTTCCTCGACGATCCGGCCATGATCCATGACAAGGATGCGGTCCGCCTTCAGCACGGTCGCAAGCCGGTGGGCGATAATGATCGTCGTGCGCTCGCGCAGCAGGCCATCGAGGGCTTTCTGCACCAGCGTCTCGCTTTCGGCGTCGAGCGCCGAGGTGGCCTCGTCGAGAAGCAGGATCGGTGCGTTCTTGAGGATCGCGCGGGCAATGGCGATGCGCTGGCGCTGGCCGCCGGATAGCGTGATGCCGCGTTCGCCGACTGATGTGTCGTAGCCGTTGTCGAGGCGGTTGATGAACTCGTCTGCCTGTGCTGCGACGGCGGCAGCGCGCACCGCCTCACGGGTCGCGCCAGGCACGCCGAAGGCGATGTTGTCATGGACTGAGGAGGCGAAGATGGTGACATCCTGCGGCACGATCGCCAGCCGGTCGCGCAGCTCCTTCGGATCGACCGTGCGGACGTCGAGCCCGTCGACGGTTACCGCGCCCTTGGCGGGATCGTAGAAGCGGAGGAGTAGGGAGAAGACCGTGCTCTTGCCGGCGCCGGAAGGGCCGACGATGGCGACAGTCTCGCCGGGCTTGATCGCAAAGCTGAGGCCGTTCAGGCTCTTGTAATCGGGCCGCGCCGGATAGGCGAAATAGACGTCCTCGAAGGCGATGGCGCCGGCGGCCGGTACGGGCATGGCGACGGGGTTTGTCGGCGCCTGGATCTCTGGGATCTCCGTCAGAAGTTCGTTGAGCCGCTCGGCGGCCCCGGCGGCCTGCGAGAGCTCGCCCCAGACTTCGGAGAGCGAGCCGAGGCTGCCTGCGGCAAAGACCGAGTAGAGCAGGAACTGGCTGAGGGTGCCGGCGGAAAGATTGCCCGACAGCACATCATGCGCGCCGAACCACAGCACTGCGACGACGCTGCCGAAGACCATGGTGATGGCGAAGGCGGTGAGCACCGAGCGTGCCTTGATCGCGGCGCGCGCAGCGCCATAGGCGTCCTCGACGGCGGCTCCGAAATGGTTGTTGGCGAGTGCCTCGCCGTTGAAAGCCTGCACGGTGCGGGATGCGGCGATTGCCTCGCCGGCATAGGCGGACGCCTTGGCGAGCGTGTCCTGCGCCTCGCGCGAGCGGCGGCGGACGGAACGGCCGAAACCGACAAGCGGGAAGACGATGATCGGGATCGCGATCAGCACCAGGCTCGAGAGCTTCGGGCTGGTATAGACCATCATGCCGATGGCGCCGAGACACAGGATCAGGTTGCGCAGCGCCACCGAGGCGGTGGCGCCGACTGCCGACTTGACCTGGGTCGTATCGGCCGTCAGCCGCGAGACGATCTCACCGGACTGGTTGACGTCGAAGAAGGAGGCGGAAAGCCGGGTGACGCGATCGAAGACGTTGCGCCTGAGGTCGGCAACGATGCGCTCACCGAGCGTGATGACGAAGTAGTAGCGCGCCGCACTTGCCAGCGCGAGCACGATGGCGAGCATCATCAACATGGAGAAGTAGGTGTTGATGAAACCGGAATCGGGACTGGAGAAGCCATTGTCGACCATGCGCCTGACGGCGAGCGGCAGCGCCAGCGTCGTGACCGCGGCGAGGATCAGCGAAATGCCTGCGCCGACGACCAGATGGCGGTAGCGGGCGAGATAAGGTAGGAGCGTGGCCAGCGGGCGGATGGATTTACGCGCTGGCGCCTGGATTTCTCGTTCGGACACTTGACCCCTTTCGCCAACCACGGAGGAAAGGCATTGCCCATGAGTCTTCCGCGCGGCACTTGTTATCCCGCAGACCTTGATGTATAGGCACGGCATCGAATTGGGAAGCCGTGGCCCTTCAGCCGGTCCGCGGCTTCATTTACGTGTTCGGTCTCGAAGTCGCAATGCCTTGCGACAATTGGACCCTGGAACTCTAGGAAGATCGTTATGAAGGCAGATATCCATCCCGATTACCACGTCATCAAGGTAGTCATGACCGACGGCACCGAATACGAAACCCGCTCGACCTGGGGTTCTGAAGGCGCCACCATGAACCTGGAAATCGACCCGAAGTCGCACCCGGCCTGGACGGGCGGCAACCAGCAGCTCATGGACCGCGGCGGTCGCGTCTCCAAGTTCAAGAAGCGCTTCGAAGGCCTCGGCCTCTAATCGAACGCCTCTCGGCATTCTTAAAGCCCGGCCATCGTGCCGGGCTTTTTGTTGGCCATGCGGGGTGGCGGCGCCTGAGTATCACTCGGGAAGCCCGGCCTTGCGAAAGCCGTCGACGAAATGTGCACGCGTGGCGTCGTCTCGGAGCGGCTCGGTCGCGGCCCAGTGGCGGATCGTGAAGCCCGGGTTGGCGACGAGAAACAGGTCCGCTTCCGTACGCGCCTCGTCGAGGCGTCCGAGTTGGGCGAGGCTTGCCGCCAGGAACCGGCGTGAGCTCGTGCGATAGGTCTCGTCCCTGCGCAGCGTCTCGACAGCGGCTTCGTAGTCGCCGGCCGCATATTGCGCCTGGCCGAGCGTCAGGTAGTACCAGCTTACCGGAAACGGGTTCAGCCGGAATGCCTTGCGGATATGCGCGATGCCCTCTTCGACCCGCCCGGCGAGAACGTCGATGTCGGACAACGCCGCCCAGGTGTCGGCCTCGTTCGGGTCGAGTTCGATCGCCTTGGCGAATTCCGCCTCCGCCTCGGTAAAGCTGCGCTCATAGGCAAGCAGGTAGGCCAGGATCCAGCGGCTGCCGGCATCGTTTGGATCGATCGTGACCGCTTTGCGCGCGAGCTCCAGGGCAAGGCTGCGGGCGGCTTCCGTCGGGCCGCCGGAATGCACCCGTCCCATCCAGTGGTTCATCGCCAGCCAGCGGTAGGCCTCCGCATAATCGGGGTCGAGCGAAACCGCGCGCGTCAGCATCAGGTGCGCTTCCTGGGCGGCCTGCGGCGTATCATCCATCAACCTGCGGGCGCGCACGCAGAGATCGTAGGCCTCGATGTTGCTGGGCCGTTTGCGTGGCAGAGGCGGTGGGCGCAATTGTCCGAGCAACGCTTCCACGATCTTGGCCGTAACCTCGTCCTGAACGGCGAAGATGTCTTCCAGGCTGCGATCGAAGCGCTCCGCCCAGAGATGCTCGCCGCTCAGCGCGTCGACCAGTTGGGCATTGATGCGCACGCGTCCCGCTGCGCGCCTGGCACTGCCTTCCAGCAGGTAGCGCACGCCAAGGTCATCCGCGATCGCGCGTACATCCACCGCCTTGCCCTTGTAGACGAAGGATGAGTTGCGCGCGATGACGAACAGGCCGGCGATTCTGGACAGGTCGGTAATCAGGTCCTCGGTGAGCCCATCCGTGAAGGGCTCCTGCTCGGGATCGTTGCTGACGTTGACGAAGGGCAGAACGGCGACCGACGGCTTGTCCGGCAGGGGGAGGCGCCGCTTTGCCGCACCGAGCGTCCTCGTACTCCCGGTGAAGCGATAGCCGACGCGCGGAATCGTCGAGATCCACTCGCGACCATCGGCGGCGGGGCCAAGCAGCTTTCTGAGCTGCGCGATCTGGACGGTGAGATTGCCTTCCTCGACGGCCGTTTCCGGCCAGGCCGCATCCATCAGTTCGGCTTTGCTGAGGATTTCGCCAGACCGCCCGACGAGCGCGGCAAGCAGCCTCAGTCCGCGATAGCCGATGGCAACAGGATCATCGTCCCGGAGGAGCGTTCCCGCACCCGGATCAAGCACGAAGGGACCAAAGGCGAAGCGCGTTTCCTGCATGGGGCGCATCTATAGTTCGTTTGGACGTTTTTGAGAACTTTTTGGAAGCGCTTAATTACGCCCCGGTTCGTGTCCTGCAGAATTCGTCGGTCTTTCGGGCCGATTATGGAGGCTGCCATGAACCACATTCCCATTCCGGTATCCCGGCATCGAGCGGCACGCGTGCGCGAAGAAAACCCGATGCCTTTGCGTGCCGGTCTTGCAACGCTCAGAGGCGTTATCGCGACCTGGGACTGGAGGGTTCGCTTTCGCCGGGACCTCGAACACGTCTCGAGGAGCGACCCGCATTTGATCGACGATATCGGCCTCACAAGGCGGCAGGTCGAGATCGAAATCGCCAAACGTTTCTGGCAGGCATGAGGCGTGTGTCGGAATGATATCGGACCAACAGTCTTCGCCTGTCGCGCCGCCGCGTCGTCATCTACGCGAGACGACCGTGCCGCGCGAACAACCAATCCTTTGGGCGGCGATCGCTGGCACCATCGCAACGGTCACGGTGTTCGCGGTCGCCCAGGGGCTGACCTATCCGCTGCTCAGCTTCATTCTGGAGCGGCAGGGAACGACACCGGGACTGATCGGCCTGTCGGCGGCGATGACGCCGCTGGGTTTCATCCTTTCCGCTCCCCTCATTCCGGGGCTGGTTCGGCGCTTCGGCGCGGCGTGGCTTGCTATTCTTTGCTCGTTGTTCGCCGCACTCACCCTGATCGCGATCGCCTGGACGCAGGACCTCTGGGCCTGGATGCCGCTGCGTTTCCTGCTCGGCTTCTTTGCCAATCCGCTTTCCGTGATCAGCGAAACCTGGCTGATCACGATCACGCCTCCGTCGCGCCGGGGCCGCATCATGGGGCTCTATTCTTCGATCGTTTCGGGCGGTTTCGCCATCGGTCCGCTGTCGCTCGGCCTCGTCGGCACGGAGGGCTGGCCGCCCTTCCTGATCGGCATCGTGGCCTTCCTTCTCTGCGGCATGATCTTGCTCGCAGTCGTGCCGCGCCTGCCTGATATGCCGCAGGATGGCGAGGCAACGTCCGTCGGTGGTTTCCTGGCGCTGGCGCCTCTCCTTCTGTTTGCGGTTTTCACCGCTGCCGCTTTCGAACAGATCCTGCTTTCGATGTTTGCCACCTATGGCGCCACGCTCGGAAGTGCCGAGGAGCGGATCGCCTCTCTCATTACCTGTTTCATCGCCGGCAATGCGCTGCTGCAGATATTTCTCGGGCGCATGGCCGAGCAGATCGGCTCGATGCGGACGATGTTGTTCTGTGTGCTGGTCTCGCTGGCCGGGTGCCTGCTGCTGCCATGGGTCTTCAATTCCTGGCTCGTCTGGCCACTCGTCTTCCTCTGGGGCGGGGTCTCATTCGGTATCTACACGATGTCGCTGATCCAGCTCGGCGAGCGCTTCACCGGCCAGGCGCTGATCGCCGGCAATGCGGCCTTCGCGGTTGCGTGGGGTCTCGGCGGCATCGTCGGGTCGCCCGCGACGGGACTAGCCATGCAGTGGCTCGGCCATCGGGGACTGCCGCTGGCTCTTGGCTTCCTTAGTTGCGTGCTGGCGCTGTTTCTGCTGGCGAAGATGCGGCGCGTACGTTCGTGACACAAGCGACGCGAAACAAAAAACCCGGCGATGGCCGGGTTCTGTTTTCCGCATGTTGAAGCGAAGGGCTATCAGTTGGTGCCGAAGGCCGTCTGTAGCAGCTTGATCTGCGCCTTGACGCCGTTCTGGTTGTCCGGAACGATGGCCGCAGCCTCGTTCGGGCGGTAGATCTCGCGGTCGAGCAGGGCGACGCGGTTCTGTAGGCGAAGCGAGCGCTCGATGAGATCGCGGAAGGATTCCGGCAGTTCGGCCCAGCCGGGAGCGGACTTGTCGACGTTGAAGCTGTCGAGGCGCACCTTGCTCTTTTCCGACATCACCTGGTCGCGGCTCATCTCACCGTTGTTGACGGCGCGCTGTAGGAGCAGCCACGAGGCCATCTGCATCAGGCGGGTGGTAAGCCGCATGGACTCGGCTGCATAGAGGACCGATGCCATGCGCGGCAGAACTTTCGAGGCGGTGCGGCCGGGACCATCGAGATAGGTCGCCGTTTCCTCGACCAGACCCATGCCTTCCGAATAGAGCGTCTTGAATTGTGCCGAGGACGCTGCGTGTCCTGCGAAACTGACCGTATTCAATCCTCTCTCGGACATGACCTGTTTTCCCTGGTTCAAACGCATCACGACAGTCAGGTAGTGGACGGTTATAGGAAATAAATCCTTGCCCGTTTCTATGCTCGAAGAATGATCCGATAGCGCATTTCGCGCAAGGGTATTCTTAAGAAAGGGTTAATCTCCACAGTTCTTTAGCGAAAGCTATGCCAAAACAAAAAAAGAGCCGCGAAAAGCGGCTCTCAAGGTAAAACAGGGAGAAAAATCAGACCCATTCGCCAGTCGGAGAAATTGTCTGAAACCGGAAAGCTCCGGATGCCCTGACAATCGCAGATAATGCTTAATTTGCCGTTAAACGCGCCTCGTTTTGCTGCGCTGCGGCCGCTCCCGCAAGGTCTCAGCGAAACAGGCTTTCGGCGGCTGAGCGGCTCGCGGATTTGCGCGTCCGCTCGGCTTCGAGCCGGGCGATTTCTTCCGTCAACCGGGCGATGCGCTGGGTAAGTTCATCGACTGAAAGCAGTGAAAGATCGCTGCCGATTTCGTGCACCAGCTTCTTTTGTGGTCGGTCGTCGTCAAACAGGCTCATCCGTCTGATCCTCCCATTTCTGGTTGTTGTCCGGTTCGCTACGCGCCTCCTCGAACGGGGCAGCGCGCGGCGAAAGCTGCAGGCTTTCCGGTGTCGTCGGCGCGCCGGCATTGACCGGCGAGAAGGCGTCGCGGTCGGAGACCGGCACGGGCGCGCGCATCCGGCTGCGGATGATGGCATAGGCTGTGATCAAAATGTGGGCGCAGGCGGTAATCATGAACAAACCGTACGGACCGGTTGCCGTCATGACCGGACCGCCGATCGTCGGGCCGATGATCGTGCCGATGCCATAGAGCAGCAGCAGGCCACCGGAGACCTTCACGAAGTCTTCGGCGGTTGCGAAGTCGTTGGCGTGGGAAACGGCGATCGGATAGAGCGCGTTGGCGGCGGCGCCATAGATTGCGATCAGCGTCAGCACGATCCAGACCTGGCTCGGCTCGATCAGGAAGATGAGCAGGCCGGCGACGGCGCCGACACCGGCAAGGGCGGCCAGGACATAGCGACGGTCGATGCGGTCGGAGAGGCGGCCTGCCGGAAGCTGCATCACCGCGCCCGCGAAGATCGCCACGCTCATCATTGCCGCAACCGTGCTGTCGGAAAGCCCGGCCTGCCGGCCGAAAACGGCGCCAAGCGTGCCGAAGGCGCCGTTGGCGATGCCGACGAGCAGGATGCCGAGGAAGGAAACCGGCGAGTTGCGATAGAGGCCGCGCAGGTCGAGGCTGACCTTCTTCAGCGGCTGCGGCGAGGCGGCCTTGGACATCAAGGTCGGCAGCATGGCGACACAATAGAGGATGCCGCAGATCATGAAGAAGATGCTGGTCGAGGTGTCGCCAAAGGGGATCATCATCTGGCCGCCGACGACGCCGAAAAGCGTGATGGCGATATAGAGCGAGAAGATGACGCCGCGGCTCTCATTGGTGGCGCGCTCGTTCAGCCAGCTTTCGATGATCATCGACGTGCCGGCGGTGGCAAAGCCGGTGAGCGCGCGCAGGATCAGCCACCAGGTCGGATCGATCATGATGCCGGTCAACAGCGCGACGATGGCGATGAGAGCAGCAAAGACGCTGAAGGCGCGCACATGGCCGATGCGCTTGACGACATTCGGGGCGAAGAAACACCCGAGGACGAAGCCGGCCGCCCAGGACGTACCGATCAGACCGAGGATGGTGGTCGGGTATCCCTCAGCAGTACCGCGAACGGGAAGAAGCAGTCCCTGAAGACCATTGCCCAGAAAGAGAAACAAGGTGCCGAGCAGGAGGGCGGCGACCGGGAGCAGGTTATTTCTCATCATCCATCCGAAATTCGTTCTGCCGTCAGCAAGTTAGGGCGGTGCCTTGTGAATTGCCAGCCGGTTTCTCTCTACAGCGCTTTGATTACAGTGCCTTGATTTGCCGCTTGTTTCCCTCGACCGGAGACGATTGAAGGAAACAAGCGGTCGCCGGTCATTGCAAATCGTCCGCGAAAACACTAGCCCTTTTTGCCAAGCGCAGCGTATCGCTAGTCCTTGGGGGAAACGGTGCTCCGTGCGACGAAGAGTGCCGGCGTTGCGAATGCTTTGCCGGTTGAGGCAGCCTCCCGGAAGACGAGGGCAATATGCAGAAGGCGCTCGCCCTTATCCTGCTCCTGGCAATGGTGATCCAGCTTCTGTGGCCGCTCGGTATCCCGGGTCTGCGCCGCCGCCGCGACTTTTGGAAGATCGCGGTTTTCGCCATCGTCATGATGATGGTGACCGTGCTGATCCGGCCTTGACCGGGCCATCTTGCCTCTAAGTACCCGTTTCCTTGGAAACTCCGGAGCCGATCGCCCGATGCTATTGGGTTGTACGTATATTCGCTACAACTACAAAAGGGCGCAGGACAGATGGGGAATAACGCGCTAGATTACCTCCTTCACTCGGGAAGTGAATTCGAGGGTTTCTTGGAACGCCGTCTCGCTGCCATTCTCGCTGCCGATGTCGTGGGATACAGCCGCCTGATCGGCGCTGACGAGACCGGCACGCTCGCCGCAATGAAGCGACACAAGAACGAACTCGTCGATCCGAAGATCCACCGCCACAAGGGCCGCATCGTCAAGCTGACCGGCGACGGGATTCTCGTCGAGTTTGCGAGCGTCGTGAATGCGGTGGCCTGTGCCGTCGATATTCAGCGCGGCATGCTGATCCGCAATGAAAGCGTGCCGCAGCTAAAGCGCATCGAGTTGCGCATCGGCGTGCATCTCGGCGATATCATCGTCGAGGATGGAGATATCTTCGGCGACGGCGTCAATGTCGCCGCCCGTCTCGAAGGGCTGGCGGAGCCATCCGGCGTTGCCGTTTCCGCCACGGTGCGCGACCACGTCGGTACGCGCCTGGATATCGGCTTCATCGACAAGGGTGAGCACACGCTGAAGAACATTGCCGCCTGCGTGCATGTCTATTCGGTGGCGCTCGGTGCGCCGACGAAAGTTGCGGCGGCGCCAAGCGGGGTCGGCCCAATCGTGCTCGATGACGGCTACGGGCTCTCGGTCGGCGTGCTTCCGTTCACCAACATGAGCCATGATCCCGAGCAGGAATATTTCTCCGACGGCATCACCGAAGACATCATCACGGATCTGTCGAAGATCTCGAAGCTGCATGTCGTCGCCCGCAACACCGTGTTCACCTACAAGGGGCGGTCGGTGAAGGTGAAGCAGGTGGCCCAGGAATTGGGCGTCCGCTACATCCTCGAGGGCAGCGTGCGCAAGGCGGGTTCGCGGGTGCGCATCACCGGCCAACTGATCGATGCCCTGACCGGTACCCACCTCTGGGCCGACCGCTACGACCGCGACCTGACCGATATCTTCGCCATTCAGGACGAGATCACCCACGCCATCGTCGATCAACTCAAGATCAAGCTTTTGCCGGCCGAGCGGCAAGCAATCGAGAACGACCCGACCACGAGCGTGGAGGCCTATACCTACTACCTGCGCGGCCGGCAGTTCTCGCATGCCTGGACCCGGTCCTATTTGCTCTTGGCCCGGCGTATGTTCCTGAAGGCGGTGGAACTCGACCCCGACTTTGCCCGCGCCTATGCCGGCATCGCCGATTGCGAGTCGGCGCTGCGCGACTGGCACGAGGACGAATTCCCGCTGCAAAGCATCCTTTCCACCACCGCGAGAGCCCTGGCGCTCGATCCGAACCTGGCGGAAGCCCATGCGTCCCGCGGGCTGGTGCTGCATCAGGACGGTCAGGGGGACGAGGCGGTCGCCGAATTCGAGCGGGCGTTGACGCTCGATGCCGGCCTCTATGAGGCGAATTTCCACTATGCCCGTTTCCTGTTCATGCAGGGTGCCTTCGAAACGGCGATCCAGTTCTTCAAGCGCGCGGCAGACATCCGCCCGGACGACTATCTGTCGCCGATCCATCTCATGAGCGCCTACAAGTCGCTCGGCCGTGACGTCGAACGTGCGCAATGGGCAAGGATCGGGATATCTCGGGCGGAGCGGGCGCTGGAGCTCAATCCGGAAAACTCCGGCCCCGCGCATCGCGGCGCGCTGGCGCTCGCTCATATGGGCGAAGCCCATCGCGCCCGGGAATGGGCGGCGCGGGCTCTGGCAATCGATCCCGACGACGTGGTCGCGCGGTACAATACGGCCTGCGTCTATTCCATTCTCGGCGATATCGATGCGGCGCTCGACCTGCTCGAAACCTTGCTGCCACAGAGTTCGTGCTACCAGCTGCTCTGGTTCAAGCAGGATTCCGACCTCGACGCGGTTCGCCACCATGCCCGCTTCCAGGCGATGGTCGAGGCGATCGCGAAATGCGAGGCGGGGTTGCGCTAACCGCCGGAGGGTGCCGGCGGTTGCTTTCAGTGGTGGGTTGCCTGACGGGATTCCGCCGGCGCAGTGCTGCGGCCACCCGTCAACCACCAGATTGCCGCGCCGGTGACAAAGAGCATGGCCGTCGCCACGATCACGACTGCGGTAAAGGCCTGCTCGAAGGCGAGCCGGGCGCGGGTGACCAGTTCGCCAGCCACATCCGCCGGCAGTTTCTCGGCGAGAAGCAGAGCTTCGTCGAGGCTGTCGCGGGCCATCGGCGAAATGGCTGCACCCTCCGGCAGCACGAGGAAGGTGGTGTAGACGACCGACATGACGGTGCCGAGCACGGCGATGCCGATCGCGCCGCCGAGCTCGAAGGAGACCTCCTCGATCGATGCCGCCATGCCGGCCCGCTCCGGCGGGGCGTTGAACATGATGGCGCTGGAGGCCGCAGTCATCGAGGCGCCGATGCCGAGGCCGAGGACGACGAGGGTGACGATTTGGGTCAGCGCGCCGGCCTCATGGGCCAGCAGGTATCCGCCGAGACCGAGGCCTGAGAGGATGAGGCCGGAGCGCAGCACCACTTCCGCGCCGAGACGCGGCAGGAGGGTGCCGGTCAGCGGACCGGCGACGAAGGCCGCGAGCGGGATCGGCAGAATGAAGAGGCCGGCCTGAAGCGGCGAAAGACCATCCACGAGCTGCAACTGCTGGCTCAGGACCAGCTCGATGCCGACGATGGAGGCGGACGCGACCAGCGCGGCAGCGACGCCGGAGGAAAACGCCGCATTGCGGAAGAGGCTGAAATCGATCAGCGGATGCGGGCTCCGGCGCTGGCGGTACACGAAAAGAAAGAGCGCGACGGCTCCGATCACGGCGGCGGCAAGGCCAGCTTCCAGCGATGGTTCGCGCTTGCTCGTTTCCTTGACGGCATAGGCGAGACCGACGAGACCGACCATGATCTGGAACGAACCGAGCGCGTCCCACGGATGTTTCGGATTGCCTGATGTGTTCGGCAGCACGACGATGCCGAGCAGCAGCGCGACGGCCACGATCGGCACGTTGATCAGGAAGACCGAGCCCCACCAGAAATATTCGAGCAGGAAGCCGCCGAGAACCGGGCCGATGGCGGCGCCACCGGAGGCGATCGCGGCCCAGACGCCGATCGCCAGCGCCCGCTCGCGCTCGTCGGTGAAGGTAAGGCGGATGATCGACAGCGTTGCCGGCATCATCAGCGCGGCGCCGACCGCAAGCAGCACACGGCCGCCGATCAGGATCGCAGGGGTGGGGGCGTAGGCGGCAATCAGCGAAGCGACGCCGAAGACCGCGAGACCAACGATGAAGGGCTTCTTGTGCCCGAGCCGATCGCCGAGCGTGCCGAGGCCGGGCAGAAGGCCGGCGACGACGAGGGCGTAGGCGTTGACGATCCAGAGCTTTTCGGATGCGCTCGCGCCGAGGTCATGGGTCAGACGGGGAAGGGCAGTATAGAGCACCGTCATATCGACGACGATCAAAAGGAGTGCGCTCGATACGATGGCCAGAACGAGCCAGCGATTTTGCGGATGCATAGTACACCTCAATTGGCCACCCACAGGGAATTGGGAGCTAGGTCTTGTTAAGGTCAGGGTCATTATTTAAATACGTACGTATGGATTTGAAATAGGAAGTCAAGATGGGACGACGTCGAACAATCGATCGTGACAAGGTTCTGGATGCGGCGGAGGCGATCGTGAACGCCGTCGGCGCTGCCGGCCTAACGATCGATGCCGTCGCCAAGGCGGCCGGTATCACCAAAGGTGGCGTGCAATATTGCTTTGGCAACAAGGACGGTCTGATCGACGCGATGATGGAGCGTTGGTTCAACGAGTTCGACACCGCGGTTGCAGCCGAGGGCGGCGACGACCCCGATCCGGTGAAGGCGATGCGGGCCCATGCGTCAGTCACCGCCCACATGAATACGGCCGACAACGCCCGGACATCAGGCATGATGGCCGCACTCCTGCAGCGCGAAGAACATATGGCGAAGAACCGCGCCTGGTATCGCGCTCGCCTTGACGGCATCGACCTGTCGACGGAGGAGGGGCGCCGGGCGCGGCTTGCCTTCCTTGCGACCGAGGGCGTCTTCCTGCTGCGCGGTTTCGGCTTCGTCGAGATGGACGACGCCGAATGGCAGGATATGTTCGCCGATATCCTGAAGCTGCTGCCCGAGCCCGGTAAGCCCGGCTGACGCCTCCGCGTTACAGGTCGATCAGCCCGCGCATCGCGCTGACGCAATTGCCGGAAAGGCTGACCTGACGAACGATGCCGCCTTGTTTACGGACAGAAGCGCCGATGAGGCTGCGGCGGCCCATCTCAACGCCCTGCTCGATCGTAATTTCGACATCGATATCCTGGTCCGGCAGCAGCGAGACGAGATAGGCCGAAAGGGCGGCCGAGGCGCTGCCGGTGGCGGGATCTTCGTTGACATTGTCAAGCGGTGCGAACATGCGCGCCCGGATCTGCCAGGGCGTTTGCAGCGATCGTGCATAGAGGAACAGGCTGAAGCTGTCTTCCTCGGGCTTGTAGCGCGCATTCGCTGCATGGAAGGCCGTCACATTCGGCCGTGCCGTCGAAAGTGTCGCGATATCACTGATTTCCGCGACCGCGAAGGGCAGGCCGACGGAAAGCCGGATTGGCCCATGGGTGCGCGTGCTGATGGCTTCCGATGTGAGCGATGCGCAGGCTGCGATCGTCTCGGCGTCAACTTCCGGACCAGCCGTCAAGCCGCGCGGCACGACAATGCGGGCGCCGATGACCTCGCCCTTCTCCCGCGACACAGTCGCCTCGACGAGGCCCGCTTTTTCCTCGAAGCGCAGGATATCGCCGGGTACACGGCCGAAGATTTCCTTCTGTCGGCCGAGCACGAAGGCGGTGCCGACATTCGGGTGACCTGCAAAGGGAATCTCCATCGTCGGCGTGAAGATCCGGACCTCGGCCGTGTTGGCGGGGTCGCGCGGCGGCAGCACGAAGGTGACCTCCGAATAGCCGAACTCGGTCGCGATCGCCTGCATCTGCTGGTCGCTCAGGCCCCGGGCATCCGGGATGACCGCGAGCTGGTTGCCGGCGAAACGCTCAGTGGTAAAGACGTCGACAGTGACGTAGGCGATGGATTGCGGCGAGGCGGCGGAGGTCATGGCACCGGCTTTCTCTGGGGTTGGCTGTGAAGCCAAGACTTAAGCCAGCGTTCGCACGGGTCAAAGGCGCCAACTTGTTCCGGTGACAAGTTCCATCCGGCACGGGTACCCGGTTCTCGGCTGGTCCAGCTGTCCAGGCGCTCCGCGATATTGACGACGCATTCCTGCTGCGGATGAAGCCGAAGCAAAGAGGGGCCGACTTGCGGCCCCTCGGTTCTCATCTCTCGACCATGCCTTATGCGGCCTTTTCGAGATCCTTCTTCCAGGTGCCCTTGGCCGCAAGACTGCACATTTCGGCGCGATGCGAGAAGGCGCGCTGGCCATCGCCGATGTTGTCGGCCTTGCCGTGCCAGGCGTTGAGCGCCTCCTGCTGCAGGGCGCGGCCATAGGAGAAAGTGAGCTTCCACGGCAGGTCGTGATGGGCGTTCATTGCCGAAAGATGGGCTGTCGCCTCTTCGGTCGATTGACCGCCGGAAAGGAAAGCGATGCCAGGCACGGCCGAAGGCACCGTGCGTTTCAGCACCCTTATCGTGCGCTCGGCCACCTCGGCGACGGAAGCCTTGCGAGCCTTCTTGCCGTCGATGACCATGCTCGGTTTCAGGATCATACCTTCGAGCTTGACGCGCATGGCGGCCAGTTCCTCGAAGGTGGTGCGCAGCGTCCACTCCGTCACTTCCTCCGCGCGGTCGATCGAATGGTCGCCTGGCGCTCCATCCATCAGGACTTCCGGCTCGACGATCGGCACGATGCCGGCGTCCTGGCAAAGGGCGGCATAGCGCGCAAGCGCATGGGCGTTGGCGCGAACGGCGGCCGGGCTCGGCAGGGTATCGGAGACGGCGATCACGCCACGCCATTTGGCAAATCGCGCGCCGGCTTCGTAGTATTTCGCCAGCCGCTGCGCGAGGCCATCGAGGCCTTCGGTGATCGTCTCTGCCGGGAAATTGGTCATCGGCTTGGCGCCGGCGTCGACTTTGATGCCGGGGATAGAGCCAGCGGCCCGGATGATTTCGACCAGCGGCGTGCCGTCGACGGCATGCTGAAACAGGGTTTCCTCATAGAGGATGACACCGGAGATGTACTTGCGCATCGCCTTGTCGGCGCGCAGCAGCATCTCGCGGTAATCGCGCCTGGAGGTCTCGGTGGATTCGAGGCCGATCGTATCGAAACGCTTCTTGATCGTGGCCGTAGACTCGTCGGCGGCGAGCAGCCCCCGGCCGTTGGCGACCATGGCAATTGCGATGTCTTCCAGTCTTTCGCTCATGTTTTTCTCCCTAGACAGCGCTGATCACCAGGGACCAGGCAGGTACTGAAACAAACAGTTTCGGACCGACGGCGCACAGGGCAGCCGCCACGCTCCAAACGAGGGCGCGAGTAACAGGCGAAATTGTCCAGGAAAATGGCGAGAAAAGCGACTAAAACGATTTAAAATTTTTTAATCGATTGAACAATCAAGATTTTTTCTTGGTTGATCGGCGCGCGGCGGTTGTGTCCGCGCGCCGATCGGATGCGTTACTTCTGCTTGAGGATGTCAACGCCCGGGAGCGGCTTGCCTTCCATCCATTCGAGGAACGCGCCGCCGGCGGTCGAGACGTAGCTGAAATCGTCGGCGACCTCGGCATGGTTCAGCGCCGCGACTGTATCACCACCGCCGGCAACCGAGACCAGCGAACCCTGGCGGGTGCGGGCTGCGGCGTGCTTGGCGACGGCGACCGTCGCCTTGTCGAAGGGGGCGATTTCGAAGGCGCCGAGCGGGCCGTTCCAGACGAGCGTTTCGGCCTTGGAGATCCAGTCGTTGACGGCAGCGATCGATTTCGGACCGACGTCGAGAACCATGGCATCGGCGGGAATGGCGTTGATATCGACCACTTCGTTGTCGGCGCCGGCCTTGAACTCGCGGGCGATGACGCCGTCTTCCGGCAGCACGATGGCGCAACCGGCCTTGTCGGCGGCAGCAATGATCGCGTTGGCGGTGTCGGCGAGGTCATGCTCGCAGAGCGACTTGCCGACATTGACGCCCTTGGCGGCGATGAAGGTGTTGGCCATGCCGCCGCCGATGACGAGCGCGTCGACCTTGGTCACCAGGTTTTGCAGCAGATCGATCTTGGTCGAGACCTTGGCGCCGCCGACGATCGCGACGACCGGACGGTTCGGCTGGCCGAGGCCCTTTTCGAGCGCTTCGAGTTCGGCCTGCATGGTGCGGCCGGCGTAGGCCGGCAGGTGATGGGCAAGACCTTCGGTCGAGGCATGGGCGCGGTGGGCGGCGGAGAAGGCATCGTTGACGTAGATGTCGCCGTTGGCGGCGAGCGCCTTGACGAATTCAGCTTCGTTCTTTTCCTCGCCCTTGTGGAAACGGGTGTTTTCTAAGAGCAGCACGTCACCGTCGCCCATTTCGGCAATGGCGTTCTTCGCCTTGTCGCCGATGCAGTCGGCGCCGAAGTGGACGCGCTGGTCGAGCACGTCCTCGACGGCAGTCGCGATCGTCTTCAGCGACATGTCGGCGACCGGTTCACCTTTCGGGCGGCCGAAATGAGCGAGCAGGATGACCTTGGCGCCCTTTTCGGACAGTTCGCGGATGGTCGGCGCCACACGCTCGATGCGGGTCGCGTCCGTCACCACGCCGTCCTTGACCGGCACGTTGAGATCGACGCGCACCAGCACACGCTTGCCGGCGATGTCGGTCAGATCGTCGAGGGTCTTGAAAGTCATCAGATAGTCTCCGGTGATAGTCTTTGGAAAAGGGTGGGATAGTCGATGACGAGGCCGTCCTCGTCCACGGGCAGGTCCGCTGAAAAGCTGCGATCCTCGGCCTCGTAGCGGTAGAGCCTGAAATCATCGAGGCAGGTGTAGTGCTGGCCGTCGACGACGGGCTCGAACGTGTCGAACGGCACGTAGAGCATCTTGAGCTTGGCGGTTCCGGACTTGCGATCGAGGCCAAGGCGCCGGATCGGAAGCGTGTTGGTGAAGGGCGTGCCGGCGAGGTCGATATCGATGCAGCCGTCGAATTCGGGGAGGGGAGCGCCTCGCGCCGTCATCCATTGGCCCGGGACGTCCGAGCGCAGATGAAGGCTCCGGCCGTCCGTCGTGTCGACCATGAGCTTGCGAACGTGCCAAGTGTCGTCGCAATCGATCCGGTAGCGCACGCCATAGGCCGTGCCGCCGCGGTTGCCGATGAGAACGCCGACGGCGCGGATGACCGCGCCGTCGGTTGTTTCGGTTTGCGTCAGCGTCAGGTGTTCGAGCCCTTCCCCTTCCAGCGGACGCCAGCGGACCGTCTTTGGAGAAAGGGCGCGAAACATCTGACTTAGATGAGCTTGGCGAAGGCGACGGCCGTGTCGGCCATGCGGTTCGAGAAGCCCCACTCGTTGTCGTACCAGGTGAGGATACGCACGAAGTTGCCTTCGACGACCTTTGTCTGGTCGATCGCGAAGATCGAGGAGTGGCTGTCGTGGTTGAAGTCGCGCGAAACGAGCGGCTCTTCCGTGTAGCCGAGAACGCCCTTCAGCGCGCCGTTCGACGCAGCCTTGATGGCGTTGGTGATTTCCTCGACCGAAGTGTTGCGCTTGGCGACGAACTTGAAGTCGACGACCGAGACGTTCGGGGTCGGAACGCGGATCGACGTGCCGTCGAGCTTGCCCTTCAGTTCCGGCAGAACCAGGCCAACGGCCTTGGCAGCACCGGTCGAGGTCGGGATCATCGACAGAGCGGCAGCGCGGGCGCGGTAGAGGTCCTTGTGCATCTGGTCGAGCGACGGCTGGTCGTTCGTGTAGGAGTGGATCGTGGTCATGAAGCCGTGGTTGATGCCGATGGCATCGTTCAGGACCTTGACGACCGGAACCAGGCAGTTCGTGGTGCACGATGCGTTGGAGATGACCAGGTGGTCCTTGGTCAGCTGGTCATGGTTGACGCCGTAGACGACCGTCAGGTCAGCGCCGTCGGCCGGAGCCGAAACGATGACGCGCTTGGCGCCGGCGGTCAGGTGCGCTGCAGCCTTGTCGCGGGCGGTGAAGATGCCCGTGCACTCCATCGCGATGTCGACGCCGAGTTCCTTGTGCGGCAGCGTTGCCGGATCCTTGATCGCCGTGACCTTGATCGGCTTGCCGCCGTTGATGGTGATCGTGTCGCCTTCGACCTTGACCTCGGCGGGGAAACGACCGTGGATCGAGTCATAGCGCAGCAGGTGGGCGTTGGTTTCAACGGGGCCGAGATCGTTGATGGCAACGACTTCGATGTCGGTGCGGCCGGATTCGACGATCGCGCGGAGCACGTTGCGGCCGATGCGGCCAAAACCGTTGATGGCGACTTTTACTGTCATATCGGGTCTCTCCCTGTCTGGATGACGTAGTACGAAAACATCGGGGCGCGCCTTTCGGCGCGCCCCGCAACTTGATCAGGAAAGCTTGGCTTCCGCAGCGGCGACCACCGCCTCGGGCGTGATGCCGAAGTGCTTGTAAAGGTCCTTGTAGGGACCGGAGGCACCGAAGGACGACATGCCGATGAAGGTGCCGTCGCTGCCGATGAAGTGATCCCAGCCCTGGCGGATGCCGGCTTCGACGGCGATCTTGACCGGCGAGTTGCCGATGATCGCCTGCTGGTAGTCTTCGCTCTGTTCGGCAAAGAGCTCGAAGCAGGGAACGGAGACGACGCGCGTCGAGATGCCCTTGGCGGTCAGTGCCTGGCAGGCCTTGACGGCGATTTCGATTTCCGAGCCGGTAGCGAAGATCGTCACCTTGGCGTCGGCGGCCGAGATCAGGTCGTAGGCGCCGCGGGCGCAGAGGTTTTCTTCCTCATACTCGGTGCGAACGGCCATCAGGTTCTGGCGGGTGAGCGCAATGCCGGACGGGCGGTTGTGGCTTTCAAGCGCCAGCTGCCAGCATTCGGCCGTTTCCGTGGCGTCGGCCGGGCGGAACATCAAGAGGTTCGGAATGGCGCGAAGTGCTGCCATGTGCTCGACCGGCTGGTGGGTCGGGCCGTCTTCGCCGAGGCCGATGGAATCGTGCGTCAGCACGTGGATGACGCGGATGCCCATCAGCGCGGCCAGGCGGATCGACGGACGGCAATAGTCCGAGAAGATCAGGAAGCCGCCGGAATAGGGGATGACGCCGCCATGCAGCGCCATGCCGTTCATGGCAGCGGCCATGCCGTGCTCGCGCACACCCCAGTGGATGTAGCGGCCGGAGAAATCGTCAGGCGTGATCGACTTGGTCTGGCTCGTCTTGGTGTTGTTCGAGCCGGTCAGGTCGGCCGAGCCGCCGATGGTTTCGGCGAGAACGCCGTTGATGACTTCGAGCGCGTCTTCGGAAGCCTTGCGGGTTGCCGGCGACGGCTTGGTTTCAGCAAGCTTCTTCTTGTAGTCGTCGATGGCGGAGGACAGACGGCCTTCGAGCTCGCCGGAGAAGCGGCGAACGAACTGGGCCTTCTTCTCGGCATCGCTCTTTTCGAGGCGCTCTTCCCATTCCTTGCGCGTCTTGGTCGAGCGCAGGCCGGCCAGACGCCAGGCGTCGAGCACGTCGGAGGGAACGACGAAGGCTTCGGCTTCCCAGCCGAGCGCCTTGCGGGTGGCGGCGATTTCCTCGGCGCCGAGCGGCGAGCCGTGAACCTTGTGGGTGCCGGCCTTGTTCGGTGCACCAAAGCCGATCGTCGTCTTGCAGGCGATCATCGTCGGCTTGTCGGATTTCTGGGCCTCATCGATCGCTGCGGCGATCGCTTCCGGATCGTGGCCATCGACGGCGATGGTGTTCCAGTGGCAGGCGCGGAAGCGGGCGTGCTGGTCGGTCGAATCGGCGATCGAGATCGGGCCGTCGATCGAGATGTTGTTGTCGTCCCAGAAGACGATCAGCTTGTTGAGCTTCAGGTGGCCGGCGAGCGAAATCGCTTCCTGGCTGATGCCTTCCATAAGGCAGCCGTCACCGGCGAGCACATAGGTATAGTGCTCCATCAGGTCGGAACCGAATTCGTCGCGCAGCTTGCGTTCGGCGATCGCCATGCCGACGGAATTGGCAAGGCCCTGGCCGAGCGGACCGGTGGTCGTCTCGATGCCGGCGGCGTGGCCGTATTCCGGGTGGCCGGCGGTGCGGGCGCCGAGCTGGCGGAAGTTCTTGATCTCGTCGATGGTGATGTCTTCGTAGCCGGTCAAATAGAGCAGCGAATAGAGCAGCATCGAGCCATGGCCGGCCGACAGCACGAAGCGGTCGCGGTTCGGCCAGGAGGGGTTCTTGGGGTCAAAACTCAGATAGCGCGTGAAGAGGACTGTCGCTATGTCGGCTGCACCCATGGGCAGGCCTGGGTGGCCGGAATTTGCCTTCTCGACGGCATCCATGGAGAGGAATCGGATCGCATTTGCCATCCGGTCGTGTTTTTCGCGAGAGATCATGACTGTTCCGTTTTGCGTTCGGTGGTCAGGGAACGGTCTCTATCCTCCAAAGACCGCGCAAGAAGCGGCTGACACATAGCAGGTGCGCCGTGCGAGTCAATAAATACGGGCCTTCCGCGGCCATTTGACGGCAGGTCGTTCCAGTCCTTGTCTCGCAATGCAACAGAGCTTTCGCACTGCCGTTGAAGAAAGCCGGCTACGCAATCCATCCACAGCTTCCGTTGTTGTTTGCGGAGCTTGGCATTGTTGAGACTTACGTAATAGGTTTAAAAAAGATCGAGCCGAAGCGGCGGACGGGATTCGGGCGATTCGGCCTCACGGGCGAGGTATTCGGAACACATGCCGGCAAAGACTGTCAAAGCGGCGATCGATGAACTGCGGAACGCAGTGCAATCCCTGGAGAATGCGATCGACGGTCGGTTTGACAGGGAACGGGATTTCGGCGAGTTCGAGAGTGAGGTGCGGCGTGTCAACACCGATCGCTCGCGGCTCGCACAGGAACTCGACCAGTCGCAGTTCCGGGCAAATCGGCTCGAGGAGGTCAACCGCGAGGTTTCCCGTCGCCTCGTGACGGCGATGGAAACCATTCGGGCGGTGCTCGACCGCTAGGAATAAGCGACATGGCGCAGGTCACAGTATCGATCGACGGCAAGGCCTACCGGATGGCCTGCGAGGAAGGGCAGGAAGGTCACCTGACCGAGCTTGCCACGAAATTCGATCAATATGTCGGACATCTCAAGAGCCAGTTTGGCGAGATCGGCGATCTGCGCCTCACCGTCATGGCCGGCATCATGGTCATGGACGAGCTCAGCGAGGTCAACCGCCGGCTGAAGAGCCTCGAGGCCGAGGTCGGCAATCTGACTGATGGTCGCGATGCCGCACTTTCCGACCAGATGAAGAGCGAGGAGGCGCTGGCCTCTGCGCTCAGCGAAGTCACCGCGCAGATCCACAGTATTGCCGCCAAGCTGAACGGCCGCACCACGACACCGGCAAGCTAAAGGTTTCGGTGGCGAGCCTCTGGCGCGAAGCACCGAGACACTTTATATATCGACTGCGGTCTGCGCTTCCCGACAGGAACCACAATCCCCGGGGCCATACTCGATCTCAAGGGAGCCGTCCCTGTCCGGGCTCGTGGGTCTGGACACATGGCGCCCACCTACTTTGTAGGTACCCGGGATCGTAAACTATCCATCGGTTGTGTGGATCGCACCTTCTCCCCCTTCAGGCGACCGTTCAATCTCCGGCAAAGGCCCGGCGAATGGCGTCGGCCATGGCCTCGACGATCCGGTCCTTGCCGTTCCCCGCTTTCGATACCCGCAACACGACGTTGGAGTGGTCGATCACTTCATAGCCGTCATCGGCCGTCAGTTCGCGGCACCCGGCCGGAATGCTGCTGCGGGCGAGCGGCGCAATGGCAAGACCTGATACCACCGCTGCCATCAAGCCGCCGCTGGTGCGGCTGACATAGGCCACGCGGCTTTCCAGGCGGCATTTCCTGAGATTGCGCTGGGCGAGGTCGTCGCACCAGCCGCCTTCCAGATAGGTGTAGGTGGCGATCGGCAGCGGTCGCCGCTCGTCGGTGCGGTGCTGCTCGGAGGTCACCCAGACGGTCGGGTCCATCATCAGCACTTCGTTCTTCGTTCGCCCGCCGGGTTCAAAGACGACAGCGAGGTCGAGCTCGCCGGCTTCCAGTGCCGCGATGTTGGTCATCGAAGCGCCCTGCTGAACGGTCACTTCGACGCCGGGGTGGATGGCGGCGAAGGTTCCGAGCGCTTTCGGCAGGGTAGAGTTGATGTATTCCTCGGGTATGCCGATCCGGACCGCGCCGTCGAGAGCGGGCTGGCGCATCGCGGTGGCCGTGTCGTCGAGCAGCGTGACGATGCGTCTGGCATTGTCGAGCAGCCGCAATCCCTGCGGCGTCAGCACGACGCCACGCGAGTGGCGCTCGAATAGCGCGTCGCCGAGCATGTCCTCGAGCTTCTTGATCTGCATGCTGACGGCGGATTGCGTGCGCCCGACAATATTGGCGGCGCGTGTGACATTGCCGGTGTCGACGACCGCAAGAAAGGTTCTGAGCAATTCGCTGTCGAGGGGGAGGGGCATGGTTGTATCCATCAGAAATTCTGATAGCAGCCATGCTCGCAATTCGTTTGTCAGATGTCAACGCGAGGACGAAGATTGCCTGGTCCGATCATCTTGCGCAGGGTCATTCCCTATGAGCGTGCTTGCCCTCTTCGCGTTTTCCGAAGCCTCCATCGCGCTCCGGCGTCGAGCGATGCAATGGTCTTGCGACGTCCTGTTTGCCGAGGCGCCGGTGGACGTGCCATCAGGCAAGCCGGCGCTCCTGCGCGATGCGGGGATCTATCATGAGGCAGCCGACATGATGCAGCGGGAAAAGCTGGCGATCGCCTACCGGTCGCACTGGCTGTTGTGAGCGATTCTGCCGGCAGATACGGGACTAGAGCGCCGTGCGTTCAGATGAACGCACAAAGACGCTCTAGCACCTTGATTCTAGAGCATCTTTCCGCCTCCAGTGATTCCACTTGAGAGCGGGATGCTCTAGGAGATGAGGTCCAGCCTGGCGGCGCGAAACACCGCTTCGGCGAGATTGCCCGCCTGCAACTTACGCATGGCATCCGTTAGCGCCCGATCGATCCGATCGAGCGGAATGTCGGTCTCGCGCATCATGTCCTGGCGCGTGCGGCCGCGTGCGGCGAGCGTCAGGCAACGCAGTTCCAACGGGTCGAGTTCGTTCATCTGGTCCTTCATGGACGTCGGCTTTTCCACTGCTGCCTGCAGGAGCGCGTCCATACATCGAACACGGGCATTAGTTCCTGCTAATTGTTTGAAATCGTGTCCTTATTTGCACGCGGCTCATGTTTCGCGAAAGCGGAACCATTGCCCATGATGAATGGAAAGCTAATGCTGTGCCGAACCGGGAAGGGGGTGGCATGGTTGTCGCAAACTGCTGCAAATGCGGCGATGCCGGTGGGTGGGCGAAAGATGCCACTGCGTAAACAGGCTGGTGGTCGGCCCGGGAATCGGCGAGAGATGGGGAACTTGTGCCATTTCGGGAAGTGATTTTTCTCCGGCGACGATGGCGGGCGGCGGGTTGGCAGGAGAGGATGCGATGTCACCGAGGGATTTGAAGGCAGCACTGCGCAAGGAGAGGCTGGCATTGCGCGATGCAATGTCGGCGGAGATGCGGATCGAAGCGAGCCTGACCATGGCCGATCACGCTGGCGACGTCATCGCGCTCGATCCCGGACACATCGTCTCCGGCTTCTGGCCGATCCGCTCCGAGGTCGACATCCGGCCGCTGATGGCGCGGCTGAAGCAGCGTGGTGCCAGGCTCTGCCTTCCCGTGATCATGGACAAGCAGACGATCATCTTCCGCGAACTGCTCGATGGTATTGACGTCATCGCCACCGGATTCGGCACGACAGGTCCGGGACCGGACGCACCGGAACTCGATCCGGATATCATGCTCGTACCGCTTTCCGCGTTCGATTCGACCGGCCACCGGATCGGCTATGGCGCCGGCTATTATGACCGCGCCATCGACCGGCTGCGCAACAAGGGCCACCTGCCAAAGCTGATCGGCATCGCCTTCGACTGCCAGGAGGTGACCTTCGTGCCGGCCGAACCGCACGATGTGGCGCTCGACGCCGTGCTCACCGAGAGCGGGTTTCGGCATTTCTGAGTTCATTTCGCCGAGACGATGGAGCGGGCTAAGGCCTTGAGATCGCAAAGGTCGGTGCGGCAGGTCGTTGCACGGTTTTCGCTGATTTCATCTAAGGCGTTTCCTGCGCGGTCGGGATCGTGTAGACGCTCTATTTCTTTGTTTTACGCAGTTCCGGACGCCACAACCGCTGACGCGCTTCCGCCGGGCTGCCCTGGTGGGATTTGAGCGAGCATGAGGCTTCTGTTTCTGGGAGATATGGTGGGCAAGACGGGCCGTACGGCGGTCTGGGAGCGGCTTCCAGGGCTGGTTGGTGACCTCAAGCTCGATTTCGTCATCGTCAACGGCGAGAATGCCGCCGGCGGTTTCGGCATCACCGAAGACATCTTTCTCGAGACGATCAATGCCGGCGCCGATGTGGTGACGACCGGCAATCATGTCTGGGACCAGAAGGAAGCGGTCGTCTTTTGCGAACGGCACGACCAATTCCTGCGCCCTGCCAACTATCCGGCCGGCACACCTGGCCGCGGCTCCAACCTGTTTTTCGCGCGCAACGGCGCCCGCGTGCTGGTCGCCAACGTCATGGGCCGCGTCTTCATGCATCCAGAGCTCGACGATCCCTTCAAGACGGCGGAAGCCATCCTCGACGCCTGCCCGCTCGGCGAGCAGGCGGATGCAATCGTCTTCGACTTCCACGCGGAAGCCACCAGCGAGAAGCAGTGCTTCGGCCATTTTGTCGACGGAAGGGCGAGCCTCGTCGTCGGAACGCATACGCACGTGCCGACGGCCGACCACCAGATCCTCAATGGCGGCACGGCCTATATGAGCGACGCCGGCATGTGCGGCGACTACGATTCCTCGCTCGGCATGGACAAGGAAGAGCCGCTCAACCGGTTCATTTCGAAGATGCCGAAGGGGCGTTTCGAGGCCGCCTCCGGTCCCGCGACCATCTGCGGGCTTGGCGTCGAGATCTCCGACCGCACCGGGCTTGCTGAAAAGATCGCGCCGCTGCGCCTCGGCCCGCGGCTGGCCGAGACGATCCCGGATTTCTGGTCCTAAAGAACGAAGCCGGCAGCACCGCCTGCTTGTCGAACGCGCTTCCGGTTGAAGCGCGTGCTGCCACGTATCGCCTTCCGGGAATTGATTTTTTTCAAGGTGACAACCCCATCAAATGATGGCAGGTTATCGCGAAATCACGCCGGGCCGGGGCGTGATGTATTCGAGTGTTTTCCAGTAATGAATACCGTCCGCAGTCCTGAATTGCGGGCTTGTGCTGCTGTCACCGGACAATCGGGAGCAGGCGCTCTCTGCCCGGCGATCTCGATCCAACAGCGTTCGCCGGCCCAGAGCGGAGACCGCTGTATCATTTAATTGCTTGTGTGACTTTGCCTCTTGGGTCGCTGCCGATCCGAGTATTTGTGCGGAGCGGGAGAGTGATGCGGCGATTTTCCGCTCATGTCCTGCTCTGAAGTATTCAAAGCGATTGCGGTGGTTGGTCGGTCGGGCTGCCCATCGTCATCCAAAGTGCATTCGGAGGGCATGCATGTTGTCTAAGTGGCATTTGCCGATGATCGTCGGCGCTTCTCTTTCCCTTCTTTCCGCTGTTGGTGCCCAAGCACAGGACGCGCAATTGCCTGTCGTGACCGTCGCCAAGCCGGTCGTGCGTGACGTGATCGACAGCGACGAGTTCATCGGCCGCTTCGAGCCGGTCGACGAGGTGCAGGTTCGCGCCCGCATCGGCGGCTATCTCGACGAGGTCAATTTCACCGACGGCGCCCTGGTGAAGAAGGGCGACAAACTTTTCGTCATCGACCAGCGTCCCTACCGCACGGCCCTCTCCCAGGCCGAGTCGACCCTGGAATCGGCGCGCTCAACGCTGGAATTCGCCGAGTCCCAGTTCAAGCGGACGCAATCCCTGACGGGCACCGGCACGCTGTCGATCTCAACGCTCGACGATCATCGTCGTGCGCTGCTTTCGGCGCAGGCGCTGGTGCGCGGTTCGGAAGCGGCGGTCGAGCGCGCCAAGCTCGACCTTGACTACACGACCATCACCGCGCCGCTCAGCGGCCGCGTCGACCGGCGCCTGCTGTCGACGGGCAATCTGGTTCAGGCGGACCAGACCGTGCTGACGACGATCGTCTCGCTCGATCCGATCGACTTCTATTTCGACGTCGATGAACGGCGGCTGTTGTCCTATGCGCGGGTCGCGCGCGAACGTGGCAGTGCGTTGCAGGAAGGTGGCGGTGCACTCGAAGTACTGGTCACCATTGCCGATTCCAACGAGGAGCCGTTCAAAGGCAAGCTGGACTTCGCCGAAAACCGTGTCGATCCGCAAAGCGGCACGATGCGCGTGCGCGCCCGTCTTGAAAACCCGAAGCTGGTGCTGCAGCCCGGCCTCTTCGGCCGTGTGCAGATCGAGGGCTCGAACACCTACAAGGCCGTGCTCATTCCGGATGAGGCGATCGGCGCCGACCAGAACGAGCGGATCGTCTATGAAGTAACAGCCGATGGATCGGTGGTGACCAAGCCCGTGCGGCTCGGACCGAAACTGCATGGCTATCGCGTCATCCGCAGCGGCATGACCGGCGACGAGACCATCGTCGTCAACGGCCTGATGCGCGCGCGTCCCGGCACCAAGGTGAAGCCCGAGGTGATCCAGTTGCCGCCCGAGGGCCAGGTGGCGGGGACGGCACAATGAGGTTCGCACACTTTTTCGTCGACCGACCGATCTTTGCATCGGTGCTATCGATCGTTCTCCTGATCGTCGGCGGCATCGCCTATTTCCAGCTTCCGGTGGCGCAGTACCCGGAAATCGCCCCGCCGACCATTGTCGTGCGGGCGGCCTATCCCGGCGCCGACGCCAATACGGTCGCCAACACCGTGGCGACGCCGCTCGAACAGGAGATCAACGGCGTCGAGAACATGCTCTACATGTCCTCCTATTCGACCGCTGACGGCTCGATGGCGCTGACGATTACCTTCAAGCTCGGCACCGATCTCGACCAGGCACAGGTGCTGGTGCAGAACCGCGTGTCGATCGCCGAACCGCGCCTGCCGGAAGAGGTCCGACGCATCGGCATCACCACGGCCAAGAGCTCGCCCGACCTGATGATGGTCGTGCATCTGCTCTCGCCGACCGAACGTTATGACCAGCTCTACGTCTCGAACTATGCCCGCACGCGCATCCGCGATCTGTTGGTGCGGCTCGACGGCGTCGGCGACGTCATCCTGTTCGGCGAGCGCGAATATGCGCTGCGCGTCTGGCTCGATCCCGAGAAGCTCTCGGCCTACGGTATGACGGCGGGTGACGTGGTGCAGGCGTTGCGCGAGCAGAACGTGCAGGTCTCCGGCGGTTCGATCGGCGGTCCGCCGGCGCCGGGCGACAGCGCCTTCCAGTATACCGTCACCACCGACGGCCGCTTCAGCGATGCACGCCAGTTTCGCTACGTCATCGTCAAGGCGACGGAAACCGGTCGCCTCGTGCAGTTGCAGGATGTCGCCCGGGTCGAGCTCGGTGCCCGCGAATACGTCAACAACAGCTATCTCGACGGCAGCCCGGCGGTGGCGCTCGGCATCTTCTCGCGGCCGGGCACCAATGCGCTCGACGCTGCCGAGCAGATCCAGAAGGTGATGACCGACGTCGCGCGTGATTTCCCGGAAGGGCTCGAATACCGGATCGTCTACAATCCGACCGAGTTCATTTCGGAATCGATCAACGAGGTCTACAAGACGATCGGCGAAGCGGCGTTGCTCGTTGCCATCGTCGTTCTCGTCTTCCTGCAGTCCTGGCGCACGGCGATCATCCCGATCGTCGCCATCCCCGTGTCGCTGGTCGGCACCTTCGCCTTCCTCTACGCCTTCGGCTTCTCGCTGAACATGCTGACGCTGTTCGGCCTGGTGCTGGCGATCGGTATCGTCGTTGACGATGCGATCGTGGTGGTGGAGAACGTCGAGCGAAACCTCGCGCGTGGCATGACCCCGCGCGAAGCCTCGCATGTGACCATGGACGAAGTGGGTGCCGCTGTTATCGCGATCTCGCTGGTGTTGACCGCCGTCTTCGTGCCCACGGCCTTCATCCCCGGCATCGCCGGCCAGTTCTATCTGCAGTTCGCCGTGACGATCTCGGTGGCGACGGTCATTTCCGCCTTCAACTCGCTGACGCTGTCGCCGGCTCTGGCGGCGATCCTCTTGAAGCCGCACGAAAACGGCCATCACGAGAGCCGCAACCCGCTGACGCGCTTCGGCCGGGCACTGGCAAACGGCTTCAACAACGGTTTCGACCGAATGGCCGAAGGCTATGCCTGGATCGTGCGCAAGCTGGTGTCGACCAAGACGGCGGTGGCCGCGGCGCTCCTCGTCTTTGTGGGCCTGCTCGGGGCCACATGGTACATGGCGCAGATCGTGCCGAGCGGCTTCGTGCCGACCATGGACCAGGGTTACGCGATCGTCGTCATCCAGCTTCCCGACGGTGCCTCGCTCGACCGCACCGACGCGGTGGTCAAGCGGGCGTCGAAGATCATCCAGGACATCCCTGGAGTGAAGAGCGCCGTCGCCTTTGCCGGCTTCAACGGTGCGACCTTCACCAACGCGTCCAACTCGGGCGTGGTCTTCGCCCCCTTCGAGAGTTTCGAAGAGCGGTTGAAGCACGGCCAGAGTGCCAACCAGATCATCGGCCAGCTCTATGGCAGCCTGCAGAGCATCCAGGAAGCCTTCATCATTGCCGTACCGCCGCCGTCGGTGCGCGGCATCGGCAACTCCGGCGGCTTCAAGATGCAGATCATGGATCGGCAGGGCGCCGACATGCGGCGCGCGCTGGGGCTTGCCTATCAGATGATGGGCACAGCCAACCAGACGGAAGGGCTGACCGGGGTCTTCACCACCTTCTCAGCCTCCAGCCCGCAATACTTCCTGGCGATCGACCGCGACAAGGCGCGCACGCTCAACGTGCCGATCCCCAACATCTTCGAGGCGCTGTCGATCAACCTCGGCACCTCCTACGTCAACGACTTCAACGCCTTCGGCCGTGTTTACCAGGTGCGGGCGCAGGCCGATCAGCAGTACCGTATCGAGCGCGACGATATTCTGGCGCTGAAGGTTCGCTCCGCGACCGGTGCGCTGGTGCCGATGGGCACGCTCGTCGAGATCCGCGACACCGCCGGTCCGACGCTCGTGCAGCGTTACAACATGTACGTATCGGTTCCGGTGCAGGGCAACCCTGCGCCGGGCGTCTCGACCGGCACCGCCCTCGACAAGATGGAGGCGCTCGCCGCCCAGCTCCTGCCGCAGGGCACGACCTTCGAGTGGACGGAACTCGCTTTCCAGGAGCGCCAGACCGGCAATACCGCGGTGTTCATTTTCGCGCTGTCGGTGGTCTTCGTGTTCCTGGCGCTGGCGGCCCAGTACGAAAGCTGGGTGCTGCCGCTGGCGATCATCCTGATCGTGCCGCTCGGCGTGCTTTCAGCGCTTGTCGGCGTGTCCATCCGCGGCCTCGACAACAACGTGCTGACGCAGATCGGGTTGATCGTTCTGATCGGCCTTGCGGCCAAGAACGCGATCCTGATCGTCGAGTTCGCGCGGCAAGGGGAGGACGAGGGCAAGACCCCGATCGAGGCGGCGGTGGAGGCGAGCCAACTGCGCCTCAGGCCGATCCTGATGACGGCCTTCGCCTTCATCCTCGGCGTGGTGCCGCTGATGATCGCGACCGGCCCGGGTGCCGAAATGCGCCAGTCGCTCGGCACCGCGGTGTTTTCGGGCATGCTCGGGGTTACTTTCCTCGGCCTGTTTCTGACGCCGGTCTTCTACGTCGCGCTCAGGTCGTTCCGGCGGCGTAAGCCGGCGACGATGACCGAACCGGCGCCCCATCCCGCCGAATAGTCCGCACGGCCCCAAATGTCACAGCGCCCCGGCAGAAATGCCGGGGCGTTTGCAGTCGAACGGCATGTTGCCGTTTGCCAGGATTGCGCGGTGACGCAAACGTGAGCAGGGCCGGCCGTTTGTAACTGGACGCAGCCGGGCGCTTGAACAATTCTCTCCCTGCCCGTGACGCCGTGGTTCGGCCGAGCGAAGGCAAAGGCTTCCATTCGCTGTTCAACAACCGCCTGGCGCGTGCCCTCCAGCTCGGGGCCATGTGGTCAAAGTGGGAGAGGTGAAGGCTGATGCTCCGGTACTTTGTCTACACGTTCGTCGCCATCTGGCTGATCCATGCGTTCTGGCCGTCGGTCGCGCACGCGCAAGAGCAGCCCCGCCACGCCAGCCAATGCCAGGCGATTGCCGAGGCGATACCGCAGGCGACCTTTGCCAGCTTCACGCCGGCGGCAGCTACCAAGGGGCAGACGAGGACGGGCGAGGTCACCATCACCTATCTCGGCCACTCCACCTTCCTGATCGAGACGCCGGGCGGGGTGTCGATCGCGACGGACTACAATGGCTGGTTCGCGCCATCGAGCCCGCCGACGGTCGCGACGATGAACAAGGCGCATTCGAGCCACTATACGCTGGCGCCGGACCCGGCGATCAAGAATGTGCTGCATGGCTGGGGCGACACCGGCGGACCTGCACGGCACGATCTCGTGGTCGGCGACACCTATATCCGTAACGTCACGACGGATATCCGTGCGGGTGGCGCGATGGAGCACGATGGCAACTCGATCTTCATCTTCGAGGTAGCGGACCTTTGCCTTGGTCACCTCGGCCATCTCCATCACGAGCTCGACGACAGCCATTACCGCCAGATCGGCCGGCTCGATGTGCTCATGGTGCCTGTCGATGGCGGCCTGACCATGGGTGCCCAAAGCATGAGCCGGGTGGCCAGCCGGCTGCGCGCCTCGCTGATCTTGCCGATGCACCGCCGCGGTCCGCCGATCGACGCTTTCCTCGACATGTTCGGCGACGACTACGACAAGCGCTTCGCCGACAGCGCCAGCGTCAAAGTATCGTTGCGTTCCTTGCCAAGCAAACCACTGATTTATATTCTCAAGGGCGTCTGAACACTCAGGATCGCCCAATGAAGTTGCTTGTGGTCGGCGTATCGCTTTTCCTGTCCCTATCGACATTAGCCAAGGCGGGCGGCGCGCCGCCGCCACGCATGCCCTCTCCCGAAGGACAACAGCAGCAAAGCCTACCCGAGACGGCAGCACAGCGCGTGGGCGAACAGGAGATGTTCATGATGCCGTCGGGCAATATCGGCTGCGTCTACACGCCGGCCGGCGGCACCGCGGTATACCAGCCTCAGGACGGCGGACCTGAACTTGCCTGCGATATCGTCGCGCCGCGCTATGTGCGCGCCACACTCGGCCGCGCAGGGGCCGCCACACTCAATCACGCCGTTGGCGATCCGAGCTGCTGCTCGGCAGCTCAGGTCCTCGACTATGGGCAAAGCTGGTCGCGCGGGCCATTCTCGTGCGCCTCCGAACGCACCGGCCTTTCCTGTCGCCGCGACGATGGGCACAGCTTCCTCCTCAGCCGTGCGCAGGTCTCTGCCGACTGAAAAGCCGCGCCCCGGCTGGACGGAAAGCGGCAATAAAACTATAAGGCGCCCCATTCCATTCAAATTCATGCATGCAGAGGGTGCCATGGCTGGCCATTCACAGTTCAAGAACATCATGCACCGCAAGGGCCGTCAGGATGCGGTGCGCTCGAAAATGTTTTCCAAGCTCGCGCGCGAAATCACGGTTGCCGCCAAGTCCGGCATGGCCGATCCGGCCATGAACGCGCGTCTGCGTCTGGCGATCCAGAACGCCAAGGCACAGTCGATGCCGAAGGACAACATCGAACGGGCGATCAAGAAGGCCTCCGGCGGCGACGCGGAAAACTACGAAGAAGTCCGCTACGAGGGCTACGGCCCGGGCGGCGTTGCCGTCATCGTCGAGGCGCTGACCGACAACCGCAACCGTACCGCCTCCAACGTGCGCTCGACCTTCACCAAGGCCGGCGGCGCGCTTGGCGAAACCGGTTCGGTTTCGTTCTCCTTCGATCGTGTTGGCGAAATCACCTACAAGCTCTCCGCCGGTGACGCCGACAAGGTGATGGAAGCGGCGATCGAGGCCGGTGCCGACGACGTGACCACCGACGAGGACGGCCACACCATCATCTGCGGTTTCGAAGCGATCGGCGACGTTTCCAAGGCGCTCGAAGACACGCTCGGCGAAGCCGAGACTGTCAATGCGATCTGGAAGGCGCAGAACACCGTGCCGGTCGATGAAGAAAAGGCGCAGTCGCTGATGAAGCTCATCGACACGCTCGAAGACGACGACGACGTCCAGAACGTCTATTCGAACTTCGAAGTGTCGGACGAGATCCTGGCGAAGCTGTCGGCCTGATTGGACGGCCTATCGTTACCGGAATATGCACCCGTGTCCGAAAGGGCACGGGTTTTTCTTTGGATTGCCCGATGACCTATGAATTCGCGATTTTCGATTTCGATGGCACTCTCGCCGACACGGCGGCGAGCTTCATGGCCGCGTGCAACAGTGCTGCACGGCGCTATGGCTTCCGCGAGCTTTCCGTCGAGGAATTCCAGTCACTGAGGACGATGGGCAATCGCGAGATCATCGCGCATCTCGGCGTGCCAATGTGGAAGCTGCCGCAGATTGCCGGCTTCATGCGCCGGGCCATGGCGTCCGAGGCCGCGTCCGTGCGGCTGTTTCCAGGTGCGGCCGATCTGCTTTTGCGATTGAAGGCGGCAGGCATCGGCATTGCGATTGTCAGTTCGAACGCGGAGGAGGGCATTCGCGCCGCGCTCGGCGACGTGGCGGCGACCGTCGATCTCTTCGAGTGTGGCGCGGCGCTTTTCGGCAAGGCGCAGCACTTCAAGCGGGCGATCCGTCACTCCGGTCTTGATCCGGAGCGCGTGCTTGCGATCGGCGACGAGGCGCGCGACATCGAGGCTGCGCGCAAGGTTGGCGTGGCGGCGGGCGCCGTTTCTTGGGGCTATGCCGATCCGAACTTTCTGCAGGGGCTCGGACCGGATCGGTTCTTTTCACGCATGGATGAAATCGCCCCGGCCTTCGGAGCGATCTGATTGCTGCTTCATGCGGCCTTGACGAGTTCCTTCTGCGCGCCGGCGAAGAGGCGAAGCGAATGCAGGCGCGCCTCCATGTCGAAGATCGGCATGGAAATGATCAGTTCGTCAGCCTTCGTCTGATCGAGGAAGGTTCCGATTTTCCGGCGGATCGTCTCGGGCCCGCCGACGACAGCATACATCATCGAATGGTCGACGAAGATCTTTTCATCATAGCTCCAGAGCCCATCCATGGATTGAACCGGCGGCGGGAACTGTCCGCGCGCATTGCGCCGCAGTGCCACGAAGGATTGCTGCATCGAGGTGAAGAGATAGTTGGCCTCTTCGTCCGTATCGGCGGCGACGCCCATGACACCGACCATGACATGCGGCTTGTCGAGCGTCTCGGACGGCGTGAAGCGCTCGCGATAAATCTCCAGCGCCGAGAGCAGCATGTCCGGCGCGAAATGCGAGGCGAAGGCAAAGGGAAGGCCGAGCATGCCGGCGAGGTGAGCGCTGAAATGGCTCGAGCCCAACAGCCAGATCGGCACGTTGGTATCGGCGCCCGGAACGGCGATGATCTTCTGATCCTCGGCGACGGGGCCGAGCAGGGCCTGCAGTTCCACGACGTCGTTCGGGAAATTGTTGCCGCTTGCCTCCATGTTGCGCCGCAGTGCCTGGGCGGTGCGCATGTCGGTTCCGGGCGCGCGGCCGAGGCCGAGGTCGATGCGGCCGGGATAGAGTGCTGCCAGCGTGCCGAACTGTTCTGCGATCACCAGCGGCGAATGGTTCGGCAGCATGATGCCGCCGGAGCCGACGCGGATCGTCTTCGTGGCTGCGGCCACATGCGAGATGACCAGCGAGGTCGCCGCACTGGCAATGCCTTTCATGCCGTGATGCTCGGCGAGCCAGAAGCGCTGGTAGCCGTTTTCCTCGGCAGCCTGGGCCAGACGGCGCGAGTTTTCGAGTGATTGGGCGATGCTGCCTCCTTGCGTGATCGGGGAAAGATCGAGGACGGAGAAAGTCGCCATGGCATGGGCCCTTTATTGAGGGAAATTGATGAAAGGCTATGTAAGCTCAATTTTCCTCAATCCAAGGGCAGTGGCGAAGAAATCCGGAAGCTCTGTCTCACCTGTGCGTATGTTTTTGTTTTGTTCACTTTTTGCTGGCAGCGTCCGGGCGAGCATCATAGGGTGAATTTCATGCAGAACACGATTCGCATCATCGGTATCGATCCGGGTCTTCGCCGTACCGGCTGGGGCATCATCGAGACGCTCGGCAACTCGCTGCGCTTTGTGGCCTCCGGCACGGTGACCTCCGATGGCGAGATGGATCTCGCCTCGCGGCTCTGCCAGCTGCACGACGGACTTGCTGAGGTGGTGCACAGCTACCAGCCGCACGAGGCGGCGGTCGAGCAGACCTTCGTCAACAAGGATGCGACGGCGACGCTGAAACTCGGCCAAGCGCGTGGCATTGCGATGCTGGTGCCGGCACGCGCGGGCTTGCGGGTCGCAGAATATGCGCCGAACGCGGTCAAGAAAGCGGTCATCGGTGTCGGCCACGGCGAGAAGCAGCAGATCCACATGATGCTGAAGGTTCTGATGCCCAAGGCCGAGTTCAAGGGCAACGATGCGGCGGATGCGCTTGCCATTGCCATCTGTCATGCCCACAACCGGCAGTCGGTGACGAGCCGGCTTGCCGCATTGATGGCGTAGTTGCAGCAGATCTAAAGTGTGGCAGCGACCTTAGCGCGTCCTAGAAGACGCGCGGCGTTGCAGACAAGAATTTTTCCGATGGTCTGGGCGACCATCCCCACCGCGAGAGACGCCATATGATCGGCAAATTGAAGGGTACCATCGACGAGATCGGCGAGGATCATGTCGTGCTCGACGTGCATGGCGTCGGCTATGTCGCCTTTTGTTCGGCGCGCACGCTGTCCAAGCTCGGATCGGCCGGCGAGGCGGCGATGCTCTTCATCGAGACCTATGTGCGCGAGGACCAGTTGAAGCTCTTCGGCTTTCTGACGGCGCTGGAGCGGGAATGGTTCCGGCTGTTGCAGAGCGTGCAGGGCGTCGGCTCGAAAGTGGCGCTCGCGGTACTTTCGACCTTGACGCCGGGCGAACTGGCAAATGCCATTGCGTTGCAGGACAAGACCTCGGTCTCGCGCGCGCCGGGCGTCGGGCCTAAGGTTGCGGTGCGTATCGTCACCGAGCTCAAGAACAAGGCACCGTCCTTTGCCGGCGAGATGTCAGGCTCGATCGGCCTCAAGCAGGAGCTCGGCGAAGGGGTCGCGTCCGCGCCGGTATCGGATGCGGTTTCGGCGCTCACCAATCTCGGCTATTCACGCGACCAGGCGGCCAATGCGGTGGCCGCCGCGTTGAAGAATGGCGGTGAGGGGGGCGACAGTGCCAAGCTCATTCGCCTCGGCCTCAAGGAACTGGCGCGATGATCGCTTGCCTTGGCGGGGCGCTCAAGGCAGAACGGAAGAGGGCCGGACGCAGGTGAGTACCTGCGCCATGACGACTGACCAATTGGAACGAATGCATGACTGACGCGGCACGTCTGATAACGCCGGAAAAGCGCGGTGAAGATCTCGATGCGACCATGCGCCCGCAGTCGCTGGACGAATTCACCGGCCAGGCAGAAGCGCGCGCCAACCTGAAGATTTTCATCGAAGCGGCCAAGAACCGTGGCGAGGCGTTGGACCATGTGCTCTTCGTTGGCCCGCCGGGCCTCGGCAAGACGACGCTTGCCCAGATCATGGCCAAGGAGCTCGGCGTCAACTTTCGCTCGACCTCCGGTCCGGTCATCGCCAAGGCTGGCGACCTTGCGGCCTTGCTTACCAATCTCGAAGAGCGCGACGTGCTCTTCATCGACGAGATCCACCGGCTTAATCCGGCGGTCGAGGAAATTCTCTATCCGGCGATGGAAGATTTCCAGCTCGACCTGATCATCGGCGAAGGCCCGGCGGCGCGTTCGGTGAAGATCGACTTGTCGAAGTTCACGCTGGTGGCGGCGACGACCCGTCTCGGCCTCTTGACCACGCCGCTGCGTGACCGTTTCGGCATTCCCGTGCGTCTCAATTTCTACACGGTCGAGGAACTGGAATCGATCGTGCGGCGCGGCGCCCGGCTGATGGGCCTCGGCATGACCGACGATGGCGCGCGCGAGATTGCCCGTCGCGCCCGCGGCACGCCGCGCATTGCCGGCCGGCTGTTGCGCCGGGTGCGCGATTTCGCCGAAGTGGCGCGCGCTGAAGCCGTGACCAAGCAAATCGCCGACGAAGCGTTGACGCGGCTGCTGGTCGACAATATGGGGCTCGACCAGCTCGACCGTCGCTATCTCTTCATGATCGCACAGAATTTCGCCGGCGGGCCTGTCGGCATCGAAACCATCGCCGCCGGTCTCTCGGAACCGCGTGATGCGATCGAAGACATCATAGAGCCCTACCTGATCCAGCAAGGCTTCATACAGCGGACGCCGCGCGGCCGTATCTTGACCGCAAATGCCTGGAAACATATCGGCCTCAATCCGCCGAAAGAGGTCGAGGCGACGCAGTTCCGGCTGACACTCGAGGACGAATAGATGATTACCCGCCGCGGATTATTGAAGGTGATCGGCGGCGGTATCGCCAGCATGGCGGCGCTCGGCGGATACGCATTTGCCGTCGAGCCGCTGGCCCGGCTAAACGTGACCCGCTATGCGCTGACACCGCCCGGCTGGACGCCCGGATTGAAGCTGCGCGTCGTGGCACTTGCCGATATCCATGCCTGCGAGCCCTGGATGCCGGCAAGCCGCATCGGTTCGATCTGCCGCCAGGCCAACGCGCTCGGCGGCGACGTGACGGTGCTGCTCGGCGATTATGCGGCCGGCATGAACTTCGTGACCCGCTACGTGCATTCCAGCGAATGGGCGAAGGCGCTTGCGACCCTTTCGGCGCCGCTCGGCGTCCATGCCGTCATGGGCAATCACGACTGGTGGGAGGACAAGACCGCGCAGATAAATGGCGGCGGTCCGACCTTCGGGCACAAGGCGCTGCAGGATGTCGGCATCAACGTTTACAGCAACCGGGCAATCCGGCTGGAAAAGGACGGGCAGGGCTTCTGGATCGCCGGTCTCGAAGACCAGCTCGCCCTGGTGCCGGGCAAGAAGTGGCAGCGCCAGCGCATGGCGGGTCTCGACGATCTCGACGGCACGCTCGCGCAGGTGGATGACGGTGATCCGGTCATTCTGTTGGCACATGAGCCGGACATCTTCCCGAGCGTTCCCCCACGGGTCGCATTGACACTGTCGGGTCATACCCATGGCGGGCAGGTGCGGCTTCTCGGCTACGCGCCCGTGGTGCCTTCGCGTTTCGGCGATCGCTATGCCTATGGGCACATGGTCGAGGACGACCGCAACCTGATCGTCTCCGGCGGGCTCGGCTGCTCGCTCGCACCGGTCCGTTTCGGCGTCCCGCCGGAGATCGTCGTCATCGACCTCGGTTAGCCCGGTCAGCCGTCGGGGGGTTACGCGGACCTGCCGTCCGTGACCAACTCCCTGATCGTCGTCGCCAACCGCTCGAATCCGCCGGGTTGCCAGCCAAGCCTGCGCAACTTTTCGGTCGACATGACGAGATAGCCATCCGCTGAAGCGGCCTCCGGCAATGGGTGCCGAGATCCCGTTAGCGTCTGCACCAACGACAGGATTTGCCTGACATCGAGCAGCTGGTCCGAAACGTTGAAGACCTCACCGCGCACCGTGTCGCTATCCGCTTCCAGCATGAGCCGCACGGCGGCGCCGACGTCGTCGCCGTGAACCTCGGTGCCGATCCGAGGCTCGATCGGTTTTCCATCAAGGTAGTTCGCAAACAGTTCGGCCCATTTGTGTTGCCTACCAGGACCGGCCGCGCCGTAGACGCCGGTCACGCGCAGGCTTGCCACGCTGAAATCCTGGGTCGCAAGCAGGCGCAGGTGATCTTCCCCGGCGGCTTTCACCACGCCATACAGCGTGTCCGGATCGGGGGGCAACGTCTCGTCGAGATATCCGGCCGAGCGGCTGCCATAGATGGCGCGGCTCGAGAGAAATACGCAGCGTTTGACCCCGGCATTGCGTGCCGTTTCGAACAGGCGAGCGGAGCCTTCGATATTGGCACGCCGAAAACCGTCCGGATCGTCGCCTTCACCGCCGCGATACTTGCCTTCGACATGTTCGAAGGCGGCATGGACAAAGCCCTGTACGCCGGCGAAGACGGCAGACTGGTTCAGGTCTGGATCGAGGAACAGCGGCACGAAATCGACGGGCCTCGAAAAGAAGCCGGCCGGATGCGGGGTGCGGCCACCGACGATCACGTCATATCCGTTCCGCATCAAATGCTCGACGAGGAAGCGGCCGACGAAGCCGGTACCGCCGGAGACCAGCACCCTGCTCATCGGTGCGCCGGATTGGGGAGGGAGGCGATCTCCGGAATGTCGTCCCCGGTCAGGTAGGCGAACCAGAGGTCGATCAGTGGCCGCAAGGCCCCGGCACGCGGATGGTCCTTTTCCCAGGGCTTTTCATACTGGTAGTGCAGCACGCCGATCGAGCGCCAGTCCCAGAGTGCGGGCATGTTGAACCAGACATATTGCAGCATGTTCATCGTCACCGGCAGGCCGTGCCAATCCGGGAAGAAGCTTTGTAGGAAGGTCTGGTCGGTGCGTGGCCAGAAGGCATCGGGTGCGTCGAGCTGGTCGAGCATCCTGTCGAATGTCGCCAGCGACGGCTCGGCGACGAAGACGCCGGAATTCAGCCGGTGGAAGTCAGCGAGGCTTTCGTAGACATTGGGCGCGGCGGAGAACTCCGGATAGGAAAACAGCCGGTCGATGTTGCGGAGCACGATCGCGTCGGCGTCGATGAAGACGCAGCGGCAGTATTCGGTTAATTGCCAGAGCCTGAGCTTGCAGAAGTTGTCGAGCGGCGAGTGGAAGGCCGGTTTGCGGCCCTTGGTGAAGGGTGCCTTCTCATGCACGTTCCGGCGCTGATGACGCTCGTTGAAGGCATCGGAAAGCGGCAAGAGATCGGTCTCGATCAGGCGACAGCCGAACTCGGCCAGCGGCGCCAGTGCTTCGGGCGCTACGCAGCAGGTATGGAGCACGACGATATCCGCCTTGGTGCTCGTGAGTCGGATGGAGCGTGCGAGCGCGCGGGCACCGAGCGCATAGTCGGCATTGGTGACGAGCGTCACGAAGGCATGATCGGCTAAGGGTGGCGAGGAGGGGCGCAGCCCCTCCGAAGGATCGTTCGATGTCATGAAACGGATTTCAGCCGCTTGCCCTCTGGGTCGTGGTTGATGAGCGGCGCGATGTCCTTGGTCCAGGCGGAGACGGCAGGCACGCGCGTTCTATCGACACGATAGGCGAATTTCTTCGCGACATCGACGATTTCCGACAACAGCCCGTCCTGCAGCCGCGTCGGGTTGAGGCCGAGGCCTAAGAACTTCTCATTGTGCACGACGAGTTCGTTCTCGGCCGCTTCCTTGCGCGGGTTCGGCAGCCAGGCGATCTGCGATCCTGAAACCGCGGCGATCATCTCGGCGAGGTCGCGCACCCGGTGAGTCTCGGTCATCTGGTTGAATATCTCGACGCGGCTGCCGCGCGCCGGCGGGTTCTTCAGCGCAAGCTCGATGCAGCGGACCGAATCCTGGATATGGATAAAGGCGCGCGTCTGTCCACCGGTGCCATGTACCGTCAGCGGATATCCGATCGCCGCCTGAATGAGGAAACGGTTCAAGACGGTGCCGTAGTCGCCGTCATAGTCGAAGCGGTTGATGAGCTGGGGGTGGCGGCTCGTCTGCTCGGTATGGGTGCCCCAGACGATGCCCTGGTGCAGGTCGGTAATCCTGAGGCCATCGTTCTTCGCATAGAACTGGAAGAGCAGCTGATCCAGGCACTTGGTCATGTGGTAGATCGAGCCGGGATTGGACGGATAGAGGATCTCCTGGCTGACGGTCTCGCCGCCCATCGTCTCGATGCCGACGGGCAGATAGCCTTCGGGGATCGCAGCACCAATGGTCGAATAGCCATAGACGCCCATGGTGCCGAGATGCACGAGATGGGCGTCGAGCCCGAGTTCGACCAGCGCGTTCAGGAGATTGTGCGTGGCGTTGACGTTGTTGTTGACCGTGTAGTTCTTGTGGCGGTCGCTCTTCATCGAATAGGGCGCGGCACGCTGCTCGGCGAAATGCACGATCGCATCAGGGCGATGCTCGGCGAGCCAGTTCTTGAGGAGCTCGTAGTCGCGGGCAAGATCGATGAGATTGAAATGGATGCGCCGGCCGGTTTCGGCATGCCAGATGCGGGTGCGTTCCTGGATCGAATCCATCGGCGTCAGCGATTGCACGCCGAGTTCCGTATCGATCCAGCGGCGGGAGAGATTGTCGAGGATATGGACGTCGTGGCCCGTATCGGACAGGTGAAGAGCCGTAGGCCAGCCGACGAAACCGTCGCCACCGAGAATCGCAATCTTCATGCACGTTCTCCTGATCGAGAAGGAAGTCCGTCACGTGATAGGATAGGATTGTGACAACGCTGCAATGCTTGCAAATGGCTTTTTGTTCCTGCACAGGAAACGGGATGTACTTGCGGAGAAAAGCATGTCCCTGATTTCGCTCGCAGGCGAACTGACCGAAAACGGCCATCGGCTGATCCAGCGCGTCTATTACGAAGACACCGACTTTTCCGGCGTCGTCTACCACGCCCGCTACCTGCATTTCATGGAGCGCGCCCGCACCGATTTCCTGCGCCTGCTCGGCGTCGAGCAGGCGACGCTCGCGATCGAAGGTGACAGCGAAGGTCTGGTCTTCGTCGTCCACCGCATGGAAATCGACTTCAAGCTGCCTGCGCGCATGGACGATATCCTGACGATCACCACGGTTACGGAGAAGGCCGGCGGCGCCAAGATGGTGCTGCTGCAGGAAATCCGCCGCGGCGAGCAACTGCTGATCGCCGCCAAGGTGATCATCGCCGTCATCAACGGCCAGGGCCGCCCGCGGCGGCTGCCGGAGGCGCTGGCCTACAAGTTCCAGCACGCCAAGGAGAGCGCGGGATAGGCGCTCGCTCTGATCGTCGACCTGTTGCAAACGCCCTTTCGTGGGGCGTTTCTCGTTTGTAGCCGCCGCCCGTCGCCACCTGTGGTTTTGTCGATTGACAATAATACGTACGTACGTATTATTTCTTTATGTCCAGAAAATCGATACGCGAAAATCTTCTGAAGTCGGGCGACCAGCTCGTGTGGAACACAGGCTACGCCGGCACCGGCGTGCGCGACATCGTAGAGGCCGCTGGTGCTCGCCCGGGGTCCTTCACCAATCACTTCGCTTCGAAGGAAGACTTCGTCATCGAGGTGCTCGACCGCTACTTCGCGTACGTCTCGGGCCTCGTCGAAGAAGCGCTCGGTGACAGAAGCGTTCGGCCGGTCGATCGCTTGCGGCGCTATATCGATCTCATCACCGGCAAGCTTGCCGATGCCGACTACAGCCGCGGCTGCATGATCGGCAACTTGAGCCTCGAAGCCTCGTTCGACAACGAAAGGCTGCGTGTGCATTTGTCGAAACTCTTCGAAACCTGGCGCGGTCCATTCGAGGACTGCATCGCCGAGGGGCTGGAAAAGGGCGAGATCGCCGCGATCGGCTCCGCGGCCGAGCTCGCCGACTTCCTGCTCAGCGCCTGGCAGGGGGCGATGCTGCGCATGAAGGTCGACCGCAGCCCGGCGCCGCTCGCGACATTCAGGAAGATCGTTTTTTCAACCGTGTTTGATGGAGGAAGGCATGCGTGAACAGGCATTCGCAGCGGGCAAGTCATTCGTTGACGTTCTCGGATCGTCGATGGCCTATGTCGAGATGGGTTCGGGACCGACGGTCCTGTTCCTGCACGGCAACCCGACCTCGTCCTACATTTGGCGCAACATTATCCCGCATGTAGTGCCGGTCGGGCGTTGCGTCGCGCCGGATCTGATCGGCTATGGCCACTCGGCCAAGCCCGATATCGAGTACTCTTTCCTCGACCAGTTCCGCTATCTCGAAGCCTTCGTCGACAAGGTCGCGCCCGGTCCCCTCTTCCTGGTTGCGCAGGACTGGGGAACAGCACTTGCCTTCCACTTTGCGGCAGTTCACCCGGAGAAGGTGCTGGGGCTCGCCTTCATGGAATATATCCGGCCGGCGGAGACATTCGAGGTCTTTCATCAGAAGCCGCAGGCACGCGAGTTGTTCAGGGCGTTCCGCACACCCGGGGTCGGCGAGCGGCTGATCCTGGAGGAAAACGTCTTCATCGAGCGGGTGGTGCCGAATGCGATCCTGCGCAAGTTGACCGACGACGAGATGGCCGCCTATCGCGCGCCATTTCCGGATGAGACGTCGCGGCGGCCTGTGCTGCGCTTGCCGCGTGAGTTGCCGATCGAGGGTGCGCCCAGCGAATTCTATTCGATCAGCACGGCCGACCATGCCGCCCTTCGCGCCTCGCATTATCCGAAGCTGATGTTCTCGGGCGATCCCGGCGCACTGATTTCGCCAGCGGAGGCAGAGGCCTACGCCGCCGAGCTCATAGACTGCCGTTTGGTAAAGCTCGGAGCGGGCGCGCACTACCTGCAGGATGATCATCCTGACGAAATCGGATCAGCCGTGCGTGCCTGGCTAGAAGACTTGCGCCGAGTGGAGGCAGCCTAGTCCGTTTCCTTCACGCCGAGCTTGTCCAGGATCTTCCTGGTCAGGGACTGGCGGATACCGGCGACGTCACGCCAGGGATCCTTGCCGCTTTCGATGCGTTCGAGAATCTCGGGGATGCGGAAGCTGTTGGCCGCCTCAAGGTCGGCGAGCTCGTCCCAGCCAATCGGAGTGGCGACCGGCCCGCCGGCTCGTGCCCGGGTGGAATAGGGCGCGATCGCGGTCGCGCCGCGCTCGTTCCTCAGCCAGTCGATGAAGATGCGGCCCTTGCGCTTCTCCTTCGACATGGTGGCGACGAAATTGTCCGGTTCGCGCTCGGCAAAACCCTGGGCAAAGGTCTTGGCGAAGGCCTTGGCTTCCGGCCAGGTGGCCCGCGCTACCAATGGCACGATGACATGGACGCCTTTGCCGCCGGTGACCATCGGCAACGACGTCAGCCCGATCTCGTCGAGCGCGTCGCGCAGAGCCATGGCCGCCGCCTTGACGACCGCGAAGTCGAGGCCTTCATCGGGATCGAGGTCGAAAACCAGTCGGTCGGGCGTCTCGAGCTTGTCGAAGCGCGAGCCCCAGATGTGGAACTCCAGCGTGCCCATCTGCACGGCGGCGACCAGTCCTTTGGCGTCGCGCACATACATGTAGTTCTCGGTCTCGCCGGAGCTCTCCGTGACGGGAACTTCCTTGATCTCGTCCGGGAAGCCTTCACTCGCATGCTTCTGGTAAAAGCGCGGTCCCTTGACGCCTTGCGGGGCGCGGACAAGCGACAGCAGATGCTCGGCGGCGTAGGGCAACATCCGATCCGCGACGATGGCATAGTAGCGGGCGAGATCGAGTTTGCTGATGCTCTGACCTTCGAACAGAATCCGCTCCGGATGAGTGATCCGCACGCCGAGGACCGCTTCCTCTGTTGCGCTCGAGTTACCTTTCGTGCTCGACGCCTTCGCGGCTTTCACCTGGGATTTGCCCCCGGACTTCGTTGCCGGTTTCGGCGTTTCGGGTGTCACGGCACTTGCCTCCTTGCGCTTCCGTTGCCCCTCGGAAATCGTCCTGGTCGAGAGTGTGGGCGATTTGCTCTGTTTCGTCGACGGCGGATCGACTGCGCCGGCCCTGAGGTTCTCTGATGTGCTCCTGTTGGAAGCCCGAACATGTTTCCTCCGTTCGCCCTTACCGGCGGCGATCTCGTCCATGGTCCGGCCGGTGGTGACGCTCGTCTGATGATCCTCCAAGAGAATTTCGCCATCTTCGGTGGCGATGTCGTCACCCTCCTTGATGAGCAGCCAGTTTTCGCGCTTCTCGCCTGGGCGTGGCCGCATGCGGACCAGCGCCCAGCCACCTTGCAGGCGCTCACCGTGCAGATGAAACGTCAGCTTGCCTTCGCGCAATCCTTCATCCGGATCGTTTTCCGGCTCCCACCAGCCGGTGTCCCACAACATGACGGTGCCGCCGCCATATTGCTTCTCGGGGATCGTTCCTTCGAAGTCGCCGTAGGCAAGCGGATGGTCTTCGGTGCGAACGGCGAGACGTTTGTCCTGCGGGTTGAGGCTGGGCCCGCGGGTGACGGCCCAGCTTTTCAGCACGCCGTCCCATTCCAGTCGGAAATCGTAATGCAGGCGCGTGGCGTTATGTTTCTGCACCAGGAAGCGCTTGCGGTTCGACCGGCTGCGACTGAGGCCGCCTTTCGGCTCGCGGGTCTCGCTGAAATCGCGGCGCTTGTTGTATTCGGCGAGCGGATCACGGCGTGCAGCCATTACCCGCCTCCACTCAATCGTCGGAGGGTTGGCGTCCCATCGGGGGATTCAGCCGGTCGGGTCTCGTGGGCGAGGGCCCGTTCGATGTGGGCGATCTCCTCGCTTGTGACGACTGGAACTGGATCGGAGATGATTGCTTGAAGGACATCGGACGACAGGACGCCGTGGGCAAGCGCGTCCTCCAACGCCGCGCGGGTTTCGCGCTCGGCTTTGAGTTGGGCGTAAAGCGCCAGGATCAGCCGGTCCCGTGGATCAAAATGCGGTGAGGAGGGCCGTTTGTCGCGCTGTCGTGTCGTCTGCTGAGCCATGGCGAAGAAACGTGCCCGGCGAACGTAAGTTCCTGCGGCCAGGTGATACTGCAAAGACACAGTTCGGTAACGGTTGCTTAACCATAATGGTGTCTTAATCACTGCATCAGGATTTGTGCAGTGCACGTCATCCTTTGACCAAAATTGACGGCAAGAAGGCAACCTAAAGCTAATAAAGGTCGCGATGGTGCGATCTGCGGCAGTGCCGGGCATTCTTGCAAACAGGACGTTTGGGCTACCCGGTCACGAGCATGAACCGCTCTTGCCGGGTGTTTGGATTCGGGGACTGAAGACGATGGAACAGGTTGGATTGGCCGCTGCGACGCACGATGTGACCCTCTGGTCGCTGTTCATGCAGGCGGGCTTTGTCGTGAAGCTGGTCATGCTGGGGCTGATTGCCGCCTCGGTCTGGACCTGGGCGATCGTCGTCGACAAGACGCTGAACTACGGCCGTGTGCGCCGTCAGCTCGACAGTTTCGAGCAGGTGTTCTGGTCCGGACAGTCGCTGGAAGAGCTTTACCGGACGCTCGCCGACCGGCAGACCGCCGGCATGGGGGCGATCTTCGTTTCCGCCATGCGCGAATGGAAGAAGAGCTTCGAGCGCGGCGCCCGCTCGCCGATCGGTCTGCAGATGCGGATCGACCGCGCCATGGACGTGACGCTTTCACGGGAATCGGAATCGCTTGAAGCCCGCCTCGGTTCGCTCGCGACCATCGGTTCGGCCGCGCCCTTTATCGGCCTCTTCGGTACGGTCGTCGGTATCATGACCTCGTTCCAGGCGATCGCCGGTTCGAAGTCGACCAACCTTGCGGTCGTAGCGCCCGGTATTGCAGAAGCGCTGCTCGCCACGGCGATTGGCCTTCTCGCGGCTATCCCGGCAGTTATCGCCTACAACAAGTTTTCGGCCGACGCCGGCAAGCTGTCGGCCCGCATGGAAGCCTTCGCCGACGAGTTCTCGGCCATCCTGTCGCGGCAGATCGACGAGAAGCTGCAGAGCCCGCGTCAGGCCGCGCAATAATCGCCAGAGAATACGGAGACCACGCTGATGGGTATGTCGGTTGGCGGAGCCAAGGGTTCGGGCGGCGGTCGTCGTCGTCGCGGCGGCAAGAAAGCGATCATGAGCGAAATCAACGTCACGCCCTTCGTGGACGTGATGCTGGTGCTGCTCATCATCTTCATGGTGGCAGCACCGATGATGACGGTCGGCGTGCCGATCGACCTGCCGGAAACGCAGGCCAAGGCGCTCAATTCCGATACGCAGCCGATCACCGTTTCGGTCAATCCGGCCGGCGAGATCTTCCTGCAGGAAACGCCGATCGCGATCGAAGAGGTCGTGCCGAAGCTCGAGGCGATTGCCACCACCGGTTATAACGAGCGCATCTATGTTCGTGGCGACACCAATGCCGACTACGGCACGGTCATGAAGGTCATGGCGCGCATCTCGGCCGCCGGTTTCAAGAACCTCGGCCTCGTCACGCTGCAAGAACAGGAAAAGTGATCGTCCACGATGAAGGGCAGTCTCGCTACATCTGCTGTCCTCCACGCCCTGGTTCTGACCTGGGCGCTGGTGTCGCTCGGCAGCCCGGCTGACTTTCAGGTCGCCGACGTCGAGGCTCTGCCTGTCGACATCGTTCCCTACTCGGAAATGACGCAGGTTCAGCAGGGCGACAAGAAGGCGCCGAAAAAGGAGACCTCGTCTCCGGTTCCGACCAAGCGTCCGGAGACGAACCAGCCGGCCGAAAACGTCGGCGATAACGATACCGACCTGAAGACGCCGCCGACCCCGAACGCCAAGCCGTCGAAGAGCGAAGCCACGGCGTCGCCTGAAAAGAACGAAAAGCCCGAGCCGACGCCCGATCCGGTCGAACAGGAAATCAAGAAGGTCGAGGAGACGAAGCCCGCCTCTGAGCCTGCGACCGAAGTTGCGGCATTGCCGGAACCGAAGCAGGAAGTGAAACCGGAAACCAAGCCGGAACCGGCGCCAGCCGAAGAAAAGCCGGCGGAGAACCCGGAAGCCGAAGCGTTGCCCGAAAAGGTGCCGACGCCGGCCGCAAAGCCCAAGGTCGAAAAGCCGGCCCAGAGCGCCAAGACGCCTGAGCGCAAGAACGAGGCAACGCCGAAGGAACAGAAGAAGGCAGCCTCCACCGAGGAAAGTAAGTTCAACGCCGACGAGATTGCGGCCCTTCTCAACCGGCAGGATCCGTCCCCCGGTGGCGCCAAGCGTTCGACGCAAGAGGCGGCTCTCGGTGGCAAGAAGACCGTCGGCGTCGGCTTGAGCGCCAACGAGATCGACGGCGTCAAGGGCCAGATCCAGAGCAAATGGGCGCTGACCGCCGGTTTGACTGGCGTCGCGGAGGTTCGCGTCACGATCCGCGTGCAGCTCGATCCGGCCGGCAACATCGTCGGCGAGCCTGAGGTCACCGCAACCGGCGGTCCCGAAGGTACGCGCCGCGCTGTTGAAAACAGCACGTTGCGCGCGCTCCGTCGCTCAGCTCCGCTACAGAACCTGCCGCCTGAAAAATATGATGGCGAAAAAGGATGGAATACCCTCGTGCTGAACTTCGATCCCTCGGAATTCGCACTCTAGAGCTGCCGGGATTGGAACCCATGCCGGATAGCAAACCAACCCTGCAAACCCTTCGTACTAAGCTGAAAGGCTTGTCTCTATGATCAAGGTCTCTCTTTTCCGTGCCCTGATGGTGGCCGCGGGCATGTTGGTCGCCGTCGTGGCGGCAGCGCCCGCAAACGCGGAAGTCGTCATCGACATCAACAAGGGCAAGGTCGAGCCATTGCCGATCGCTGTCACTGACTTCCTTCAGGGCGAGCTCGGTCAGAAGATCTCGGACGTGGTCGCAGCAGACCTCAAGCGGTCCGGCCTGTTCGCACCGATCAACAAGGGCGCCTTCATCGAGAAGATCAACAATCCGGATGCGACGCCGCGCTTCGAGGACTGGAAGGTCATCAACGCCCAGGCGATTGTCACCGGCCGCGTGACGCAGGAAGGCGACGGCAGGCTGAAGGCCGAGTTCCGCCTGTGGGATACGTTCGGTAGCAAGCAGATGACCGGCCAGCAGTTCTTCACCCAGCCGGAAAACTGGCGCCGCGTCGCCCACATCATCGCCGACGCCATCTATGAGAGCGTCACCGGTGAAAAGGGCTATTTCGACACGCGCATCGTCTATGTCGCCGAAAGCGGCCCGAAGACGGCGCGCAAGCGTCAGCTGGCGATCATGGACCAGGACGGCTTCAACGCCCGTGCGCTCACCAATTCCAACGACATCGTGCTCACGCCGCGCTTCTCGCCGAACCGCCAGGAAGTCACCTACATGTCGTTCGAAAACCAGCAGCCGCGCGTCTACCTGCTGCAACTCGAAACCGGACAGCGCGAAGTCGTCGGCAACTTCCCCGGCATGACGTTTTCGCCGCGCTTCTCGCCTGATGGCCAGCGCGTGATCATGAGCCTGCAGCAGGACGGTAACGCCAACATCTATACGATGGACCTGCGCTCGCGCACGACGACACGCCTCACCAACACGGCCGCGATCGACACGGCACCGTCCTATTCGCCTGACGGCAGCCAGATCGCCTTTGAAAGCGACCGTGGCGGCGGCCAGCAGATTTACGTCATGGGTGCCGACGGCTCCGGCCAGCGTCGCATCTCCTTCGGAGACGGTCGCTATTCGACGCCCGTCTGGTCTCCGCGCGGCGACCTCATCGCCTTCACCAAGCAATCGGGCGGTAAGTTCTCGATCGGCGTAATGAAGACCGACGGTTCGGGCGAACGCATCCTGACCACAGGCTTCCACAACGAGGGCCCGACCTGGGCGCCGAACGGCCGCGTGCTGATGTTCTTCCGCCAGAACGCCGGTGCCGGCGGACCGCAGCTCTATTCGATCGATATCTCCGGTTACAACGAGCAGGCCATCCCGACGAAGAGCTTCGCATCCGACCCGGCCTGGTCGCCGCTGCTCGAGTAGATCACGATGAGGAGCGGGATGCGGGCGGAAAACCGCACACAGTTTTCCTCATCCCGCTCTCGCCTGACCCGATTTGCGGCGGGAAAATGTGGCAGCGATGCCGCTTTCTCGCCGCAAAGTGCTGGTCTAGCAGGCTCCGAGCTAAAATTATCGATTTGTTAACCATAACTGTTGAAAAGCGATTAACCGCTTCCGGTTACAGTCTGGCAACCGTGAATTCAGACACTTCCCAAGGAGACCGGCGCATGAGCCGAATTGACACCCCGGCCGTAGGCCGCATGCAGACCATCGCTCGCAACCCGCTCATGATCGCCCTGGTCATGACGCTTGCCATCGCTGGCTGTGCATCGAAGAAGAACATGCCGAACAATGCCAACGAGCTCGGCCTCGGCGGCGCGGGCGCCGCAACGCCGGGTTCGCAGCAGGACTTCACCGTCAACGTCGGCGACCGCATCTTCTTCGACACCGACTCCACCTCGATCCGTGCCGACGCGCAGCAGACGCTCGCCCGCCAGGCTCAGTGGCTCGCCAAGTACCCGAACTACGCAATCACGATCGAAGGCCATGCCGACGAACGCGGCACGCGCGAATACAACCTTGCGCTCGGCGCCCGCCGTGCGGCCTCCACCCGCGACTACCTCGTCAGCCAGGGCGTTCCGGCAAACCGCATGAAGACGATCTCCTACGGCAAGGAAAAGCCGGTTGCCGTCTGCGACGACATCTCGTGCTGGTCGCAGAACCGCCGCGCGGTTACCGTCCTCGGTGGCGCTGGCATGTAATCTCTCGGCCGAGCCTGGCTCGATCGGGTAGCATGACGTGTTCGGGGGAACGCACCGTGTTCCTAAGATCACAGACTTCTAAATTAAAAGGGCGGCTCTCAGCCGCCCTTTGCTTTTTTACCACACTTTGGCCGAACTCCGTTGCTTTTTCAGGGCAATTGGAAAACTGTGCGGCAATCACCCAGTTGACTCGGCGAGATGTATTGCGGGCCCCTGGTCAAGGGTGTGACAACCGGTATTCGAACAGGACAAATGAAATGAAGAAATTTGTCGTGGCGGGGCTGATCGGTCTTGCGGCCCTTGCGGGCCTGGGCCAGACGGCGAACGCCATGCCGCTTTCAGGGCTGCTGGCCCGAACGACTGAAACTCAAGCCGGCGCGCATAACCTGCCCGTGGTGAAGGTGCAGTCAGCCGAGACCGCACGGATTGGCCAGCTTGAGGAACAGATCCGCTCGCTCAACGGGCGTATCGAGGAAATGAGCTTCCAGTTGCTGCAGATGCAGGAGCAGATCCGGAAGTTCCAGGAGGACAACGAGTTCCGCTTCCAGGACCTGGAAAGCGGCAAGGCCTCCCCGAAGAAGAGCGGCGCGTTGCAGACGCCGAAGACCAGCGATCAGGCGTCCGTCACCCCCGGGGTGACGGATAGCCAGACGATGGCACCGGCAGGCGACGGCAGCGACATGGCTGCCTCCGGTCTTCCTTCGGCCGGTAGCCAGGGCTCCAATGGCGCGGCTGCACCGACCACGCTTGGCCAGATCGTCTTCGACCAGAGCGGCAATCCGGTCTCTGCGACGACCGATGCTCAACCTGGCGCGAACGCGACGCCTCCGGGTGTCGAAGCCGGTGCGGGTCTGCCCGCCGATGATGGTGGCCTGAACGCTAATCCGGGCAATCAGCAGACCGCCTCGCTCGACAACCCCGGCGATCTATACCAGTCGGCCTATGGCCACGTTCTCTCCGGCGACTACAGCACGGCGGAACAGGAATTCGGCGACTATCTGGCCGCGTTCCCGCAGGGCGACAAGGCGGCAGATGCCAGCTTCTGGCTGGGCGAGGCGCAATACTCGCAGGGCAAGTACAGCGACGCGGCCAAGACCTTCCTGAACGCGCACCAGGCCCACGGAAAGTCGCCGAAGGCGCCGGAGATGCTGCTGAAGCTCGGCATGTCGCTCGGTGCGCTCGACAACAAGGAAACTGCCTGCGCGACGCTGCGCGAGGTCAACAAGCGTTACCCGAAGGCTTCGCCGGCGGTAAAGGCAAAGGTGACGAGCGAGCAGAGCCGTTTTGGCTGCTGAGGCCCACCCGCCAATGGCCGTTGTCGAAACGGCAAAACGATTTCTTGCCTCCTTCGATAGACCAGCACGTATCCTCGTGGCCGTCTCCGGCGGGAGCGACTCGAAAGGACTGCTTCTCGCCCTCAACGAGGCGATCGAGGCAACCAAGCCCACACAGTTTTCCCTGGTCGCCTGCACGGTCGATCATGCGCTGAGGCCGGAATCGGCCGAAGAGGCGCGCGGTGTTGCAGCGTTCTGCGAGAGCCTGGGCGTACCGCATATCATTACCCGATGGGACGGGCCGAAGCCCAAGACCGGCATTCAGGCAGCGGCGCGCGAGTCGCGCTACGCTTTGCTGGCCGATGCTGCGCAACGTTGCGAAGCGTCCTCAATCGTCACCGGTCACACGCTCGACGACCAGCGAGAGACGATCCTGATGCGCGCGCAGCGCGGGGCGGGACCCGGTGCCGCGGGCATGGCGGAGGCCACGCTCTATGACCGGCGCATCTGGGTGTTGCGACCGTTCCTCACGGTCGACCGCGCAGCCGTTCGCGCCTTTCTCACCGACCGCAAAATCGGCTGGTTCGATGATCCGAGCAACGCGAACACTCGCTTCGAGCGGGTTCGCGCGCGAGCCTCGTTGGCATCTTTGCCGGAGACCGGTGCCGGTGCCTGGGATGCCCGGTCTCGGGCCCGATCGTCGGCAGCGGCCGCCGCCCTGCTCGAACGGCACGTGCGGGTGCATGCGGGGTTGGTTGCGGAAATCCCTTCGTCGATGGCCGGCCAATGCCGCGATATCGATTGGCAACGGGCGCTGCTTGCGCTGGCGACCGTCCTCGGCGGCCGTGCACATCTGCCTGCGGCCGAGACGGTGGAACGGCTGGTAACTTTCCTGGAGCAGGGGACACCGGGGCGACTGACCGCGGGACGCGTCGTCTTCGACCGGCGCTCGACCGGGCTCTATCTCTATCGGGAGGCGCGCGGTATCGAGGATCTGACGTTGCAGGCTGGGCAAGCCGGCGTCTGGGATGACCGCTTTCTGATCCGCAATGGTGGCGACGGTCCTCTTGCGCTGATGGTGGAAGGCGGTCTCGGACCACAACAGCAGAGACTTATTGCCGCAGGCCTGCCACCGGGCGTTGCCGGTCGTGTGTCGTTGTCGGCGCCCCGCATCGTGTCCGACGACGTCAAAAATGTCGCATCTGCCACGATCGAACCGAGGATCGGCCTCTACGACACCTTTTTGCCGGGTTTCGACAGGATCATGGCGGATAGGATCGCCGGATTGTTCGGACGAGAGCGTTATCTTCCGCCACCGGTTCACGATCTATTGACAGAAATGGAACGGTAGAAGCCGGTTTGCCTTGGCAATGCGTCGCCAGAACCCTATGTTAGGGAGCAAGACAGCGGCCCGGCGAAATGCGCGGGCCGTGACAGGTTCCGGGGAGTTCGATGAACCCTAATTTTCGTAATCTTGCCCTTTGGGCAATCATAGCGCTTCTGCTGATCGCGTTGTTCAGCATGTTCCAGCAGCCGACGGAGCGCACCGGCTCGCGCGAGATTCCGTTCTCGCAATTCCTCAAGGACGTGGATGCGAGCCGCGTCAAGGAAGTCGTGATCACCGGCTCGAAAGTGATCGGCAGCTATTCCGAAAGCGGCGCAACGTTCCAGACCTATGCGCCTTCAGTCGATACGGCGCTGACCGAGCGCCTCGAAGCCAAGGACGTGACGGTCACGGTTCGCCCGGAAACCGACGGCTCGTCCGGCTTCCTGAGCTACATCGGCACGCTTCTTCCGATGCTTCTGATCCTCGGCGTCTGGCTGTTCTTCATGCGCCAGATGCAGGGTGGCTCGCGCGGAGCCATGGGCTTTGGCAAGTCCAAGGCCAAGCTTCTGACCGAAGCGCATGGCCGCGTCACCTTTGACGACGTCGCCGGCGTCGACGAAGCCAAGCAGGACCTCGAAGAAATCGTCGAATTCCTGCGTGACCCGCAGAAGTTCCAGCGCCTTGGCGGACGCATTCCGCGCGGCGTGCTGCTCGTCGGCCCTCCCGGTACCGGTAAGACGCTGCTTGCACGCTCCGTTGCAGGCGAAGCCAACGTGCCGTTCTTCACGATCTCCGGTTCCGACTTCGTCGAAATGTTCGTCGGCGTTGGCGCCAGCCGTGTGCGTGACATGTTCGAACAGGCAAAGAAGAATGCGCCCTGCATCATCTTCATCGACGAAATCGACGCTGTCGGTCGCCATCGTGGCGCAGGTCTCGGCGGCGGCAATGACGAGCGCGAACAGACGCTCAACCAGTTGCTGGTCGAGATGGACGGCTTCGAGGCCAATGAAGGCATCATCCTGATCGCGGCGACCAACCGTCCTGATGTTCTCGATCCGGCATTGCTGCGTCCGGGCCGCTTCGACCGCCAGGTCGTCGTGCCGAACCCGGATATCAACGGCCGCGAGCGCATCCTCAAGGTGCATGTGCGCAACGTGCCGCTGGCGCCGAACGTCGACCTCAAGGTGCTCGCACGTGGTACGCCCGGTTTCTCCGGTGCTGACCTTATGAACCTCGTCAACGAGTCAGCGCTGATGGCCGCCCGCCGCAACAAGCGTCTTGTCACCATGCAAGAATTCGAGGATGCCAAGGACAAGATCATGATGGGCGCCGAACGTCGCTCGTCGGCGATGACCGAGGCCGAAAAGAAGCTGACCGCCTATCACGAGGCCGGTCACGCGATCCTGGCGCTCAACGTTCCCTCGGCCGATCCGCTGCACAAGGCGACGATCATTCCGCGTGGACGGGCGCTTGGCATGGTCATGCAGCTGCCGGAAGGCGACCGCTATTCGATGAGCTACAAGTGGATGGTCTCGCGCCTTGCCATCATGATGGGCGGACGCGTCGCTGAGGAAATCACCTTCGGCAAGGAGAACATCACGTCCGGCGCATCGTCCGACATCGAGCAGGCAACGAAGCTTGCCCGTGCGATGGTGACGCAGTGGGGCTTCTCCGACCAGCTCGGCCAGGTTTCCTATGGTGAGAACCAGCAGGAAGTCTTCCTTGGCCACTCCGTTGCGCAGCAGAAGAACGTTTCTGAAGCGACGGCTCAGAAGATTGACAACGAAATCCGTCGTCTGATCGATGAGGCCTACGAGACCGCCCGCAAGATCCTCACCGAGAAGAACCACGAATTCGTGGCGCTGGCGGAAGGGCTGCTGGAATACGAAACCTTGACGGGCGAAGAGATCAAGGCGCTGATCCGCGGCGAAAAGCCGGCGCGCGACCTTGGCGACGACACGCCGCCGCATCGCGGCTCGGCCGTTCCTTCGGCCGGTTCCAAGAAGGAAGGTCCGGCGGGCAAGGGCGAAGAATCCGAAGGTGGGTTCGAGCCGCAGCCGCAATAATTGCCACGGTTGGCAGTATATCCGAGCCGCCGCTCCTCAAGTGGAGCGGCGGCTTTTCGTTGCCATGCGGCCTCTGGCATTTGGTAACGGGATGTAACGATTTCTGATGTTAGGCTCGCTGCCGTTTGCTTCGCTTTTGTGTCAAAGAAGACATGACGTGTTTGCGATGGCTGTCCTTGAACGGAATGCTGATCGCCAAGCAGACGGCATCCAAGAAGTATGAATGAGGTCCGGTCAATGAAACCCAGTCGCGGAAAACGCAGACAGGCGGAGGTGGCCAAGCCAGCCCTGACCCGGCAGAACGATGGAGTTCTTATGAAGCGAAAGTATTTCGGCACCGACGGTATCCGCGGCCAGTCCAACTTGTTTCCGATGACACCGGATCTGGCGATGCGGGTCGGCATTGCAGTTGGTACGATCTTTCGCAACGGCGCTCACCGCCACCGCGTGGTGATCGGCAAGGATACGCGGCTTTCGGGCTATATGCTCGAGAACGCCATGGTGGCGGGCTTTACGGCCGCCGGTCTTGACGTCTTCCTGCTCGGGCCGATCCCGACCCCCGGCGTCGCCATGCTTACCCGCTCGCTTCGCGCTGATATCGGCGTGATGATCTCCGCCTCGCACAATCCCTTCCAGGACAACGGCATCAAGCTTTTCGGCCCAGACGGCTACAAGCTTTCCGACGATATCGAAGCGAAGATCGAAGCGCTGCTCGACCAGGACCTCTCGGGGCAGCTGGCGAAGTCGGAAGACATCGGTCGCGCGAAGCGCGTCGATGGTGACATCTATCGCTATCTGGAACACGCCAAGCGCACGCTGCCACGCGACGTCACGCTGCAGGGCCTGAGGATCGCCGTCGACTGCGCCAATGGTGCGGCCTACAAGGTGGCGCCGACGGCGCTTTGGGAGCTCGGCGCGGAAGTCGTCACCATCGGCACCGAACCGAACGGTCTCAACATTAATCTCGATTGCGGCTCCACCCATCCCGCCACGCTGTCGAAAAAGGTCCACGAAGTGCGGGCCGACATCGGCATCGCGCTTGATGGCGATGCCGACCGTGTGCTGATCGTCGACGAGAACGGCACGGTAATTGACGGCGACCAGCTGATGGCGGTGATTGCCGACAGCTGGGCGGAAGACGGCATGCTGCGCGGCGGCGCGATCGCGGCAACCGTCATGTCCAATCTCGGTCTCGAGCGTTATCTCAAGGGACGCGGTATCGATCTGCGGCGCACGAAGGTCGGCGACCGTTATGTCGTCGAGCAGATGCGCCAGGACGGACTGAACGTTGGCGGCGAACAGTCCGGCCACATTGTGCTCTCCGATTTCGGCACGACGGGTGATGGCCTTGTCGCTGCTCTGCAGATCCTCGCGGTGATCAAGCGTCAGGGCAAGGCGGTGAGCGAGGTGTGCCACCGCTTCGAGCCGGTGCCGCAGGTGCTGAAGAACGTTCGTGTTTCCGCCGGCAAGCCGCTCGAAGATGCCGCTGTGCGCCAGGCGATCGCTGATGCCGAAGCAGAGCTCGCCAAGTCCGGCCGCCTGCTGATCCGGCCCTCCGGCACCGAGCCGCTCATTCGCGTGATGGCGGAAGGCGACGATCGCGGCCAGGTCGAGCGCATCGTCGATGAACTGGTCAACGTCATCGGCAGCGTTCGCAACGCCGCCTGAGACATTCAGCGACTGATTTCCCTCCAGGGCCGGTGCGACGCATCGGCCTCTTTTTTTGTCCTGCCGTGGCTTGAAAGCGGTGCCCGGGGCGAGATCGTTCCATCATTGGAATTCCGATCTGAAAGCGTTGCTGGCTTTGAGAGCGCGTTGTCCTGACGATTATTTAGCTGCACCTTATGGGAACAGTAGGCTGACAGTAAAGCGGCACAGCAACCGCAAGAATAGGCTGCTTTCTTAACAATCGCGGTAAACGTTTGTAGTTAATCGGAACTTAACCTTTCCTCCTCATTATCCATAACCAACATCGGGATTTGGGCACCGGTTTCATGGTGAACCAAGCAACGGAATGTATTGGAGTGGGCCATGAAGAGAATTTTGAGTGGCGTTGTTGCTGTGTTGCTCAGCGGCACGGCAGCTTTTGCTGCGGATGTCTACCAACCGCCTATGGAGCCGGTGCCGGAGCAGCCCGTCGAGGTCATCCAGACCAGCGGCTGGTACCTGCGCGGCGACGTCGGTTACGCCTGGAACCATCTGCGCGGCGCAAATTTCTACCAGGGGGGGCCAAGCGGCTCGATCGCGGACTTCGATTCGGCCGATATCGATGATTCCTGGGTCATCGGCGGCGGTGTCGGTTACCAGTTCAACAACTACCTGCGTGCCGACATCACGGCCGACTACTGGGGCAACGGCGACTTTGCCGGCTCGACCAGCGGCGGTTGCGGGCTCTTCCCGGGCGAGCCTTGCGTTTCGCGAGACATAAGCTCGGTTTCCGCCTGGAGCCTCATGGCCAACGCCTATGTGGACATCGGCACGTACGGCGCGTTCACCCCTTACGTCGGCGCCGGTGTCGGTGCGACGCGTGTGAGCTGGGACGGACTGCGCAATACGAGCTGCGTAGATGGCGACCCCACCAGATGCGACCCGACGACCAATCATGGCGGCGAAGACAGCTGGCGCTTCACCTACGCCCTGATGGCCGGCACGGCGATCGACCTGACCTGCAACCTGAAGGCCGACATCGGCTATCGCTTCCGCCAGGTCGATGATGGCGACATGTTCGGCTACGCCAACGGTGGCGGTCCGGGCTTCGATGATGGCTTCTACATCCACGAGGCGCGCGCCGGTCTGCGCTACTCCTTCGGCAATACCTGCGAAGTGCCTTACGAGCCGCCGCCGATCGTCTACAAGTAATCGAAAAGTATCCGCGACGTACCAAGGCCACCTTCGGGTGGCCTTTTTCGTTGCCACCAATCTTTGCCCGTTTCCTAACAGGCATGGTTAACCGCGGGTTAACCGGTCGCTGCAATAGTTAACGCTGAACGAAGCGGTGACGGCATGGCTCCATCCCGCACGGATAGCAGCGGTGAAAGGGCATGGCATGGATTGGCGAAACGGGTTCTGCGGAGCCGCTTTTGGTGCCGGCCTGCTCCTCTCCGGCGCCGCGCTGGCGGCTGACGAGGATCTCCTGAATGCCCCGGAGATCACCATCGAGAAAGAAACTGTCGGCACAAGCGCGATCTACCTGCGTGGCGATATCGGCTATGCGCCCTGGCGCGGCGAAGGCGATCCCTACTACCGGACCTTTGATGCGGGAACGCTGACCTATGACAGCGTCCCCTTCGACAATGCCCGCTTTGACAAGCCATTCTCCGGTTCGCTCGGCGTCGGTTACCAGTTTACCGATACATTCCGCGCCGATCTGACGGCCGACTATTTCGAGGGTCGGTTCAGCGGTTCGTCTTCGTCTGCCGGTCCTTGCGCCGGGCAGGGAGCGGGCACGTCCTGCGCTTTCTCGACCGGGGCCGACTATTCCGCCCTTGGATTGATGGCGAACGCCTATGTGGATTTCGGCACACTCGCCGGTTTCACGCCCTATGTCGGCGGCGGCATCGGCGCGACGCGTCTCAACTGGGACACGGCAATCGAACGCGCCACTTGTGTGGCCGGCGGCGGTGCATGTGGCGGTTCGCCCACCTCGAGTTCCTATGAGGGGCGCGACAGCTGGCGTTTCACGTATGCGCTGATGGCGGGCGTTTCCTATGATCTTAGCGAGCAGCTGAAGCTCGATGTCGGCTATCGTTATTCCCATATCGCCGATGGCGAGATGTTCGGCTTCGGCGCCGAGGCGCTGGTGGGGGCTGCCGGCGACAAGGGGTTCGACGACGGGCTTTCCCGTCACGAGATCCGCGCAGGCCTGCGCTTCTCCTTCTAACGCCTGAAGCGCCACAGTTTCGGCGACAGCCGGGTCATACCTTTCCGCCGATTGCCTCAGCCCATTGCCCGGACGAAAGTGCCGGCCGGCAACAATCGGTCGGCGCACATCGTTCTGCTTTTGCAGATCTTGCCCGTGGCGCCATAAATTTTCTCGATTGCGACAAAGCGCTTGACTTCCGGTCCCGTCCACAATATCGACGACGGCGGGACACCCTTCCCCAACGAAGGGCTATCTATCTGGAAGGATAGCACATGGCAAAGCCTGCACAGCCGGACCTCCGTCCGAAGAATACCCATTTCTCTTCTGGCCCTTGCTCGAAGCGCCCCGGTTGGTCGCTCGACGCTCTCTCCGATGCTCCGCTCGGTCGTTCGCACCGCGCCAAGATCGGCAAGACGAAGCTGAAGCAGGCCATCGATCTTACCCGTGACATTCTTGAAGTGCCGGCCGATTACCGCATCGGCATCGTGCCCGCTTCCGATACCGGCGCCGTCGAAATGGCGCTCTGGTCGCTGCTCGGTCAGCGCGGCGTCGACATGGTCGCCTGGGAAAGCTTTGGCGCCGGCTGGGTGACCGACGTGGTCAAGCAGCTGAAGCTCGCCGACGTTCGCAAACTCGAAGCCGGCTACGGCGAGCTGCCTGATCTCTCGAAGATCGATTTCGATCGCGACGTCGTCTTCACCTGGAACGGCACGACCTCGGGCGTGCGCGTCGAAAACGCCGACTTCATCCCGGCCGACCGCAAGGGCCTGACGATCTGCGACGCGACGTCTGCCGCTTTTGCGCAGAACCTCGATTTCGCCAAGCTCGATGTCGTCACCTTCTCCTGGCAGAAGGTTCTGGGCGGTGAGGGCGCCCATGGCGTCATCATCCTGTCGCCGCGTGCGGTCGAACGCCTCTTGACCTACGTTCCGGCCTGGCCGCTGCCGAAGATCTTCCGCATGACCTCGGGCGGCAAGCTGATCGAAGGCATCTTCACCGGCGAGACGATCAACACACCCTCGATGCTCTGCGTCGAGGACTATATCGATGCGCTCCTCTGGGCTGAGCAGGTCGGTGGGCTCAAGGGCCTGATGGCTCGCGCCGATGCCAACACGCAAGCGATCTTCGACTTCGTCGCCGCCAATGACTGGATCGCCAACCTGGCGGTCAAGGACGAGACCCGCTCCAACACCTCGGTCTGCCTGAAGATCGTCGACAGGGACGTCCTGGCGCTCGACGCCGACGGACAGGCCGCCTTCGCCAAGGGCGTGGTTGCGCTTCTCGAAAAGGAAGGCGTCGCCTTCGACATCGGCCACTATCGCGATGCGCCGTCGGGCCTTCGTATCTGGGCCGGTGCCACCATCGAGACCGCCGACATGAAAGCGTTGATGCCGTGGCTGACCTGGGCCTTCGAGACCCAGAAGGCAACGCTGGCGCAGGCCGCGGCCTGATCAGACAAGGGGTGAGGAACAATGGACTTCGCCCGCATCTCACACTGATTTGAGTGATCCGCTTCGCTCCCCATGGGAGCGAGGCTTGGCTAACCGCATTCCCATTCAGACCTGATCTTTAAGGAGGCCTCTCATGGCACCTCGCGTTCTCGTATCCGACGAACTGTCGGAAACCGCCGTCCAGATCTTCCGCGATCGCGGCGTCGAAGTCGATTTCCAGCCGAAGCTCGGCAAGGACAAGGACAAGCTCGCCGAAATCATCGGCAACTATGACGGCCTTGCCATCCGCTCGGCCACCAAGGCGACGGAAAAGCTGATCGCGGCTGCGACCAATCTCAAGGTCATCGGCCGCGCCGGCATCGGCGTCGACAATGTCGATATCCCGGCCGCCTCGCGCCGTGGTATCATCGTGATGAACACGCCCTTCGGCAACTCGATCACGACCGCCGAACACGCGATCGCGCTGCTCTTTGCCGTTGCCCGCCAGCTTCCGGCCGCCGATAACTCGACGCAGGCCGGCAAGTGGGAAAAGTCCCGCTTCATGGGCGTCGAAATCACCGGCAAGATGCTCGGCGTCATCGGTGCCGGCAATATCGGTTCGATCGTCTGCTCGCGCGCCATCGGCCTGAAGATGCACGTGCTTGCCTATGACCCGTTCCTCTCGAAGGAGCGCGCCGAGGAGATGGGCGTGACCAAGGTCGAGCTCGACGAGCTGCTCGCCCACGCCGACTTCATCACCCTGCACGTGCCGCTGACCGACAAGACCCGCAACATCCTCAGCGCCGAAGCGCTTGCCAAGACCAAGCCGGGCGTGCGCATCGTCAACTGCGCCCGCGGTGGTCTGGTCGACGAGAAGGCGCTTGCCGAAGCGATCAAGTCTGGCCATGTCGCCGGCGCCGGCTTCGACGTCTTCGAAGTCGAACCCGCAACGGAAAGCCCGCTCTTCGGGCTGCCGAATGTCGTCTGCACGCCGCATCTCGGCGCTTCGACCACCGAAGCCCAGGAAAACGTCGCTCTGCAGGTGGCCGAGCAGATGTCGGACTATCTCGTCAAGGGTGCCGTCTCCAACGCCATCAACATGCCGTCGATCACTGCTGAGGAAGCGCCGATCCTGAAGCCGTTCATCCGGCTTGCCGACGTTCTCGGTGCCTTCGTCGGCCAGGTGACCGAAAGCGCGATCAAGGAAATCGAGATCCTCTATGACGGCTCGACTGCCGGCATGAACACCAAGGCGCTGACAAGCGCCGTGCTTGCCGGCCTGATCCGGCCGCAGGTCGCCGACGTCAACATGGTTTCGGCGCCGGTCATGATCAAGGAAAAGGGCATCATCCTGTCCGAGGTCAAGCGCGACAAGACCGGTGTCTTCGACGGCTACATCAAGCTGACGGTAAAGACGGCCAACCAGACGCGCTCGGTCGCCGGCACGGTCTTCTCCGATGGCAAGCCGCGCTTCATCCAGATCAAGGGCATCAACCTCGATGCGGATGTCGGCAGCCACATGGTCTACATCACCAACACCGACGTTCCCGGCATGATCGGCTTCATCGGCATGACGCTCGGCGACGCCGGCGTCAACATCGCCAACTTCCAGCTCGGCCGCGAGAAGGAAGGCGGCGACGCGATTGCGCTGCTTTATGTCGACGGTGCCGTTTCGGAGGTCGTGCTTGACAAGCTGCGTGCCAACAAGGCAATCCGCCAGGCAAAGCCGCTGGTCTTCAACATCGATTGACGCCGGCACTGCAAGCGGCGGTGTGATCTGCCGCTTTGCCGACCCAATCACGGGACATATCGAAGACGCATCGGCCGACCGCCGGTGCGTTTTCCTGTTTCGAACGCATGTGACGAGAAATGACCGAAATGACATTCCGCTGGCGCGAGGCAAGCCTGCCCGATCTTGCCTCCGTATCGGAGATCCAGCTTGTGGTTCACCAGGCCTTTCCCGAGGACGATGCGGTACTTGCTGACCGCATCGCCTTGAGTCCTGCCGGTTGCTTCATGCTGGAAGTAGGCGATGCCGCACAGGGCTATGTGCTGAGCCACCCCTGGCTCGAAGGTTTACCGCCGGCCCTGAACACCAAACTTGGCGCGCTGCCGGCTGCCGCTGATACCTGGTACATCCACGACCTTGCACTCATGCCGGAAACGCGCGGATCGGGTGCGGGCGGCAACATCGTGCCGAAGCTTGCAGAGATTGCGCGGCGCGAAGGCTTTCGTTCCATGTCGCTGGTGTCGGTCAACGGCTCGCAAGGCTTCTGGGCCCGGCAAGGCTTTAGCGTTCACATGGACGCTTGGCTGACGCAAAAGCTCTCAAGCTATGGCGAGGACGCCGTCTACATGCGGCAGGCGCTGTCCTAAGCCGCGGCGTCTGGCCCTCACTTCAGTTCTTCGGTCGCCCCTTTTCGGCAATCGCAATGCCGCCCAGCACCAGGAGCAGCGCGACCAGATGGAAAAGATGGAACGTCTCGCCGATCAGGAGCACCGAAAGCAGGGTGCCGAAGACGGGGATGGCGTTGATAAACAGGCCGGCGCGGTTGGCACCGATCATCTCGACGCCGCGGACATAGAGCACCTGCGACATCAGCGAGGGGAAGATCGCCGCATAGAGAACGATGATCCAGCCGGTGGCATCCGGCGCGATCGCCGTGCCCGTGCCGATTTCCCAGAAGAGCAGCGGCAGGGCGCTTAGAAGCGCGCCGAAGGCAGGCGCCGCGATGAAGCTTTGCCAGTGCATCGTCGGCTTGTAGCGCAGTGCGACGGTATAGCCGGCATAGACGACGCAGGCGATGATCATCAACGCGTCGCCGAAATTGAACTCGAGCGTCAACAGGCTTGAAATGTCGCCATGGGCTGCAGTCACCAACACGCCGATCAGGGTGACGGTAAAGCCGATCACCTGGGCGATCGACGCCCGCGTGCGAAACAGCACGAAGTTGAACAGGAAGATCAACATCGGAATGCCGGCCTGGAGAATGACGGCGTTGATGGCGCTCGTATATTTCAGCGCCGAATAGAGCAGAGCGTTGAAGGTGGTGAAACCGATCGCGCCATAGGCGAGAAGCTGCAGCCAGTGCTTGCGAATCTTGTCCCAGTCGCGTCGGATCTGCGGCGTCATCAGCACCAGGATGACGACCAGCGCAAAGACCCAGCGCAGGGTCGTCAGCATCATCGGGCTCACGTGGCCGACCGCCATCTTGCCGGCGACGGAATTGCCGCCCCAAAAGAGTGCGGTGACGCAGAGATAGAAGTAGGCCCTGGAATTCACGATGCTCAGACCTGTGCGGGGATGGGCGACCTGTTGTCGCGATGGCGGGAGAGACGAAGATATAGGCGCTAAATCCCGGCCTTGTCATGCAAAAAGGGCGGAACGCTTGATATAACGGGGTCGCTTTCCAGATGACAACACAGTATAGATGCGCGGGTTTGAGAACAGCGCAGCTTCGTTTGCGCGCCTGCACAGGAAGAGAATTATGACGAATGTCGTAGTGGTCGGCTCCCAATGGGGTGACGAAGGCAAAGGCAAGATTGTGGATTGGCTCTCCGAGCGCGCGGATATCGTCGTGCGCTTTCAGGGCGGTCACAATGCCGGCCATACGCTGGTAATCGACGGCGTCAGCTACAAGCTGTCGCTCCTGCCTTCCGGCGTCGTGCGTCCCGGCAAGCTTGCCGTCATCGGCAATGGCGTCGTCATCGACCCGCACGCGCTGATCGCCGAAATCGACAAGCTCGGCAAGCAGGGCATTGCGATCACGCCGGACAATCTGCGCATCGCCGACAATGCCACGCTGATCCTGTCGCTGCACCGCGAGCTCGATGGCATCCGCGAAGATGCGGCCTCCAACAGCGGCACGAAGATCGGCACCACGCGCCGCGGCATCGGCCCGGCCTACGAAGACAAGGTCGGCCGTCGCGCCATCCGTGTCATGGACCTCGCCGACCTCGATACGTTGCCGGCCAAGGTCGACCGCCTGCTGACCCACCACAACGCGCTGCGCCGTGGTCTCGGTGAAGCGGAGATCAGCCACGAGGCGATCATGCAGGAGCTTTCTTCTGTCGCCGCCAAGGTGCTGCCGTTCATGGACACCGTCTGGGTGCTGCTCGACAAGGCACGTCGCAAGGGTGCCCGCATCCTGTTCGAAGGCGCGCAGGGCACGCTGCTCGACATCGACCACGGCACCTATCCGTTCGTCACCTCGTCGAACACGGTTGCCGGCCAGGCTGCTGCCGGCTCGGGCATGGGCCCGGGCTCTCTCGGCTATATCCTCGGCATCACCAAGGCCTACACGACGCGCGTCGGTGAGGGCCCGTTCCCGACCGAACTCACCGATGAAATCGGCCAGTTCCTCGGCGAAAAGGGTCATGAGTTCGGCACGGTCACGGGCCGCAAGCGCCGCTGCGGCTGGTTCGACGCGGCGCTGGTGCGCCAGTCGGTCGCCGCCAATGGCATCACCGGCATCGCGCTCACCAAGCTCGACGTGCTCGATGGTCTCGACGAACTGAAGATCTGCGTCGGTTATACTCTGGACGGACAGCAGATCGACCATCTGCCGGCAAGCCAGGCGCAGCAAGCTTCGGCAAAGCCAGTCTATATTACACTCGAAGGCTGGAAGGAATCGACGGTCGGCGCACGCAGCTGGGCGGAGCTTCCGGCGCAAGCGATCAAATACGTTCGCCAGGTCGAAGAGTTGATCGGTGCGCCGGTTGCTCTTCTTTCGACCAGCCCCGAGCGGGACGACACAATACTTGTGACGGACCCCTTTGAGGACTAGTGTCGGCGAAATGACATTGCGTCGTGATCGCAACGACATACCTGGGCGTATGAGAAAGTACTAATGGCGGATTTTGTTGCAGTTATTCGCAGGACCGTTGACGGCCTGTCGGAAAACACACCTGAAATGCGGGACAGGGTATACGAGAAGGCGCGCGCAGCCGTGCGCCGCCAACTCGAAAACATGAACCCGCGTCCGTCGGACGACATGATCAATCGCCAGTTGGCGAAACTCGAAAACGCCATCGTCGAGGTCGACAGCGAATATGCCGAAGCCTTGCCCGCGCTCGAAGAGACGGAGGTGGTGGAGGAGGCGACCGAAGCCGTAGCCGCCGAGCCGCCAGCCGACGACGTCGTTTCGGAGCCCGAAGCGCAGCCCGAGCCGGTTGATGAAAGCCAGCCGGTTGCGGTTGCCGAGGAAGCGGCTCCGGAAGCGGAAAGCACTGCGGCACGTGACCACGACACCGTGGTTTACGAGGAGCCGACGCAGCCCGCCGAACACTACGTCGAAGCCGCGGAGGTAGCGCCGGCAGAGCCGGTTGCGGAAGAGCCGGTTGCGGAACATGTCGAAGCGACCGAGGCTCCGGTAGAGGAGCCTGGCGTCCCCGACGTTGCAGAGCCGCAGCCAGATGCCCCGGTTTACGAGGCTGCGGAATATTCGGAGCCCGCTCCGGTCGAGACCTATGAAGAGACGGTTGTTCCTCCGTCGATCGACGAGGAACCCCGGTCTGTTGAAGAGCCGACGTGGGATGAGGCTCCGGCGGTGCCCGCCGAAGAAAAGTCGGCCGTCCCGGAGTGGGATCTGCCGGAATGGGAAACCGCCTCTCCAGTAGCAACGCACGCCGCTCCTACGGACCAGCAGGTGGGCGAAGAAGAGCCGGCCCATACGCCCGAGCTTCTTGGCATGCATCCGGTGGAAGAGTTGCAACAGGATGTGCCGGCGGAGACCCCGAGGGCCGAAGCAGAACTCCCCAAGGCTGACGCCGCGCGCAACTGGTCGTTCGACGACAACGACCCCTTTGCGCCTTTGGAGGAACGGCGAACCGAAAAGAGCGCTGAGCCGGAGATTGCCGATTGGTCCTGGCCGGTCGAGAAGACCGGACAGGCCGCCTCGACCGAGACAGCTCAGAGCCAGCAAGATCGTGCGGGCACGGCTTGGGACCACATCGACGACCTGCTCGGTTTCGAAGGTGCCACTGCTGCGGCGACGGCGGGTGCAGCAGCATCGACGGCTGCGCGTGAGCCCGAACGTGGCGCCGAGGCACCGGCGCCCGCGGCATCGCGGCCGGCATCTTACCGGGCCACCCCGAAGCCATCGCGCTTCAGCATCAAGCGCCTCGCCATCGCTGCAGTCACTTTGCTGGCGCTTGGCGGTGGCGGCTTCGCCTACTGGCAGAACCGGGAAGCCGGCAATGCCTGGCTTTCAGGCATCGTGGCATCGGTCACCTCGGCCGTTTCAAACATCGGTGGATCGCCGGCACAAGAGGGCGCTCCACCGGCGGAAACCCAGGGAGAATCGACGCAGCAGGAACCGGCGCAGCACGACGACACGGCGGTCCCGGACAACAGCTCGACCAAGTTCACCCAACGCCTTCTTGGTGACGGCTCCGAAGTCGACAATGGACCTGCCACCGCAAGCGGCGAGAGCGCTGCGCAGGAAGGCAAGTCCGTGGCACAGCAGACAGAGGCGAGCAAGCCCGTCGAAACGGCCACTGTCCAGGGTGGATCGGCCGGACAGGCAGCAGGCACGCCGCCTGCTGGCCAGCAGACCGGTGGTCAGCCGACGACGCCGGAGATTGCGATCGCCAATGGCGAGAAGATGTTCCTCTACGAAGAGCGTCTCGGCCAGTCTTCGCCGACGGCCATTCCGGGTACCGTTGCGTGGTCGGTAAAGGAAGAATCGCCTGGTGGCGACGCCAAGCCTGAACCGGCCATCCAGGCGCAGATCACCATTCCGGACCGGGGTCTGACCGCGTTGATGACGATCAAGCGCAACGCCGACGAGTCGTTGCCGGCCAGCCATGTCATCGAATTCGTCTTCTCGCTCCCGCCGAATTTCGAAGGCGGCGCGATCGACAGCGTTCAGCGCGTTTCGATGAAGCGTACGGAGCAGGACCGCGGCGATGCGCTGATTGCGGTTCCGGCCAAGATCACCGACGATTTCCATATGATCGCGCTCAACGATTCGAAGGACGCGATCGGCAACAACATCGAATTGCTGCGCAGCCGGAGCTGGATCGACATTCCGCTGACCTACAGGAACGGGCGCCGGGCACTGCTGACGCTGGAGAAGGGGCCGAGCGGAACCGACGCCTTCAACCAGGCGATGCGCGCTTGGACGGCCGCGCCGGCAACGGACGCGGCGACCAACAGCCAGTAAGCAAGCGCGGTCGGACAGGACAAAGAAAAACCCGGCAGGAGCGATCCGCCGGGTTTTTCATTTGGCTTTTATCGATGACGGGCAGCGGTTGGCGCCCAAAAACCGTGAAGGGCGTTATGCGCCCTCGACGACCCGCAATGCATTGGCGCGCTCGAGAGCGGCCTTGCGCACGGCGTCCTGGACCTTCTCGAAGGCACGAACCTCGATCTGCCGCACGCGCTCGCGGCTGATGTCGAACTCGGCCGAAAGATCCTCGAGCGTCAGCGGCTCTTCGGTCAGGCGACGCGCCTCGAAGATGCGGCGCTCGCGGTCGTTCAGCACCTTCATCGCATTGGCGAGCAGCGCCCTGCGGTTTTCAAGCTCGTCCTGTTCGATCAGGATTTCTTCCTGGTTGTCGTGATCGTCGACAAGCCAATCCTGCCATTGGCCGGAGTCGCCTTCGCTCGCCTTGATGGGCGCGTTGAGCGAAGCGTCACCGGAGAGGCGGCGGTTCATCGAAACCACTTCGTCCTCGCTCACCTTGAGCGTGGTGGCGATTTCCTTGACCTGTTCGGGCTTCAGATCGCCCTCGTCGAGCGCCTGAATCTTGCCCTTGAGGCGACGCAGGTTGAAGAACAGCCGCTTCTGGTTGGCGGTCGTGCCCATTTTCACCAGCGACCACGAGCGCAGGATATATTCCTGGATCGCCGCCTTGATCCACCACATCGCGTAGGTGGCAAGGCGGAAGCCGCGATCGGGCTCGAATTTCTTGACGGCCTGCATCAAGCCGACATTGCCTTCGGATACGACTTCGCCGATCGGCAGGCCGTAGCCGCGATAGCCCATCGCGATCTTGGCGACGAGACGAAGGTGGCTGGTGACCAGCTTGTGCGCTGCTTTGCGGTCGTCATGCTCCTGGTACCGCTTGGCGAGCATGTACTCTTCCTGCGGTTCCAGCATCGGAAACTTGCGGATTTCGTCGAGATAACGATTGAGACCGCCTTCTCCAGCGGCAATGGTCGGCAAATTGTTTCGGGCCATATGAAGCACCCCCCTTTGTCGTCTCCGGCCTCCGGTCGGCAAGCCGGGCATGTGGGTCTTCGTCAAGACCCCACGAGCCTAGAAAATAAGTGCGGCGAAAGCATGATTCAAGGAGTCCGGTTTCACCAATCTGTGACGCCGGGCGACAGAAATGTCACGAACAGAGACTGAGCCTTAGATTGGAATCCGGACACCGGAATTCAAGGGCACGATCATACTTCGCTGCGCAGGGCCTCGATCAGTTGCTCCATGTCAACGGGCATCGGTGCTTCGAAATGCATGGTCTCGCCGGTCGCCGGATGTTCGAACTGCAGCATGAAGGCGTGCAGGGCCTGGCGGTGAAACTGATTGACGACGGCCTTGGCCGCATCCGGCAACAAATTCGCCTTGGTGCGGAAGGCGGCGCCGTATTCCGGATCGCCGATCAGCGGATGGCCGATATGGGCCATGTGCACGCGGATCTGGTGCGTGCGCCCGGTTTCGAGGTGGCATTCCAACGTCGACGCCAGGGAGGTGCCATCGGGCTTTTCGAGATAGCGCTCGACGACCTCGTAGTGGGTGATGGCTTCGCGGGCATCGTCGCTGTCTTCGCGCTTCACCGCGCGTTTCGTCCGCTCGGCGGCACGCCCGAGTGGGGCGTCGATCGTACCCTTCAGCTGCCGCGGGCGGCCCCAGACGACGGCCCGATAGGCGCGTTCGAGCGGGCCGGTGCGGCCGTGGTCGGCAAACTGCTCCGAGAGATGGCGGTGCGCGGCGTCGTTCTTGGCGACGACCATGACGCCGCTCGTCTCCTTGTCGAGGCGATGGACGATGCCCGGGCGCTTGACGCCGCCGATGCCCGACAGGCTGCTGCCGCAATGATGGATGAGCGCATTGACCAACGTGCCGGTCCAGTTGCCGGCGCCGGGATGCACGACGAGGCCGGCGGGCTTGCAAAGCACGATCAGGTCGTCGTCTTCATAGAGCACGTCGAGCGGGATATCCTCGCCCTTCGGCTCCGGATCTTCCGGTTCGGGCAGATCGATCTCGAAGACATCGCCGGGATGGACCTTCTTCTTCGCTTCGGTCACGGGCTTGCCGTTGATCGACACCGCTCCCTGTGCGATCAGGCCCTTGATCCGGTTGCGGGAGAATTCACCCGAAAGTGCGTCCGTCAGGAAGGAATCCAGGCGTCCCGCGGCATCCTCGCCCGCCGTCAGGACTTTCCTATTGGCCGTCGCTTGTTTAAAGGGGTCGTTCATTCCGTTCAAATCCGAAAAAAGGCCAACCATGACCGCAATCGAGCCCGATGACCAGGAAGACAAGCCGCTAGATCCGGCCATGGAAAATGTCCGCCGCAAGATGGTGAAGCTTCAGCTCGTCTCGGCCGGCGTCATGTTGGTCATGCTTATGGCCGTCCTTGGGACGATTGTCTACAAGCTGACGCGCACGGACGCGAAGGCGCCTGTTCAGGCCGCCACGGCCGTCGTTCCGAGCGAGGCGCCCGTCAATGCGGTCGCAGCACTGCCCGCCGGCTTCACCGTCACGAACGTGGCGCTCTCCGGCTCCCAGGTGCTCTTCTACGGCAACCTGCCGGGATCGGAGCCGCGCGCCATCGTGTTCGATATCGGCGCCGGCCGCATCGTCGCCGACATCACCGTCAGGACCAACTGACGGCATGGCGAGCGCCCTCCCGCCCGTCCAGCGCATCGACGACGCCGCCGATCCCAGGATTGCCGGCTTCGTTTCGATCAAGGAGCGCGACCTGACCGGACGGCAGGGCCGCTTCATCGCCGAAGGAACCGTGGTGCTGCGCATGCTGGCGGCGGCACACGAAGTCGGGCGCGGCTTTGCTGCCGAGGCGATCCTGCTGCTCGAAAACCGTCTTGCCGGCGTTCAGGATATCCTCGAACGATTTCCGTCGACGGTGCCCGTCTATGTGGCGAACGCGCAGGTGTTCGATGCGATCGCCGGCTTCAACATGCACCGGGGCGTGCTCGCGCTCGGTCGCCGCGAAGGCGCGCCCGGTCGCGATGCCCTAATCGCTTCGCTGCCGGCGTCGAGCCTCGTGCTGGCGGCCTGCGGCATCTCCAATCACGACAACATGGGAGCGCTTTTCCGCAACGCGGCGGCCTTCGGGGTCGATGCCGTGGTGATGGATGAGACGAGCTGCGACCCGATGTATCGCAAGGCGATCCGCGTCTCCGTCGGCTCGGTGCTGACGGTGCCCTTTGCGCGCGAAGGTTCCGTGGCCGCCATGCTGGAGCGGCTGCAGCAGGCGGGCTTTGCGATCTGGGGGCTCTCTCCCGCCGGAGAAACCGATCTTGGCGCGATCCCCCCGGCGGCGCGCACGGTGCTTCTCATGGGGACCGAAGGGGAGGGGTTGCCGCAATCGGTGCTGACCTCGATCCGCACGGCGCGCATCCGCCAGCGCCCGGGCCTCGATAGCCTCAATGTTTCCACGGCTGCCGGCATTGCCCTGCACCAGGTGGCGCTGATCAACGGCCGCATCTGACACTCAAGGTTCCCAGGCTTTCCGGTGACAGCAGGAGATGGCTCGATCCCGTGACCTGGCGACCAGTACTGGGCCAAAGGCGTCAACCTTCTGCACGCCCAACGGGCTCTATTCGCGCGGCAGAATGTCCTTCGCCCGCTTCGCCAAACTCTCTCGCTTGGCCGTGCCTTGTTCTTGCTCTTCACCCGCCAACAGATTGGGGATGGGGGAAGAGGGGCCTTCGTTCGTCGCCGTCAAGGCGACCATGCCGGCGGCGATTGCCGCAACCTCGTCACGCAGGGCATCGTCATGATTGGCGGACTTCGAATTGGTCAGACGTTCGGAAAGCGCGGTGGCGCGGTTGCGCAGATCATCGGCGGCTGCAGAGCCAGCAATTTCGCTGGCCGGCTGATCGGGCGGGGATACGGAACCGTTGGCAGCCTGTTCGGTGGCCGGCCGGCGTTCCTTCCTCAGCGGGAAGGCGATGCCCGCGGCGCGCAGAGCCTTGGCTGCATCGCGCATTTCCTGATTGGTATCCTTCACCTTGGTCTTCAACCGTTCGATTTCTCCCGCGCGCCGCTCGAGTGCGCTTTCGCGGTCGGCGCTGGTTGCCATCTCGCGCGCCAGCTTGTCTTCCAGCCGGTGTAGCCGCGTTTCGTCGCGAGAAAGGCGAAGCTCCATTTCCTTGGCATGGGTCGTCTCGGCCTTGAGATCGCCACGCAGGGCTTCGCGCTCGTCGCGCAGCGTGGCGATCCGGCTCTTCAGATGCTCGACCTCGGTCTCGCGCGCCACCAGGGTGATCTTGAGATTGTCGATTTCGGCGGCATGCTGGGCGAGGTGGACGCCGAGCTTCTGTATCTCGTCGGATTTTCCGGCATTGTCGCGCTCGACGCTGTCGAGCGTTGCCTTCATCCGTTCCAGGCGCTGCTCGAATTGCCGGATGGCAGAGCGCATGTCCGCCGCTTCGACGTTCATGTCGGCAAGCTGCGCATGCAGGTCGGCATTCTCGCCGCCAAGGCGCCGTGCCTCGTGCAAACTCTTCTCGTTGGCAAGCATCAGCGACACGCCCTTGTCGCGCTCGCGCTTCAGGGCCTGCTGCGTCCGCGCGTTTTCAGCGGCGTAGGCCGCCCGGGCAGCGTCCTTCTGCGCGCGCACCTCCTGCGGGCTGAGCGGCATGGTGGCCTTCAGTCGATCTTCGGCAAAGCGCACGATGCGGCGGTGGATCGCCGGTGCGACCAGCAGACCGATGATGATCGCCGTCAGAAAGCCCAGGGCAAAGAGAAGCGCGAATTGGATCACGAGCTGGCCGTTTCAAAACTGTATCGGAACCGGAGCGCTTGCCGGACCTCGCGGTCCGGCAGGCGCTTCTTGATTCCGCATTCTTGCACTAAACATGACGTTTCGTGCGCTGCAAGTCTCCGGCGCCGGATTTTGCCTGCGCCGACCCGACTACAGCGCCGCGCGTCTCTTTAGACGCGCGAAGGTCGCTGTAGCATTTTAGATCTGCTGCATAATTTTGCCCTTATATCGATGCCGATTTAAGGAATTATGCAGCTGACCTCAGAAGGGGTTCCAGGTGGGGGTTTGGGTCATCTTGAGGTAGCCGACATTGACGCCGAGCCGCGCACCGATGCCGGTGCGGATCGGAACGACGACGATCTGTTCGTCGGTCAGCACCGTCATGCCGACGCCGGCAACGACATAGGCAGACCCCGAGACACCGCCGAAGCGCTTGTAGAGTGCCGGGACGCTTGGCAGATTGTAGACGAGCATCATGGCACGGCTGCCCTGGCCGCCCCAGTCGATGCCGAGTGACGGACCCTGCCAGAAGACGCTGTGCTGGCCGGCGTTCTTGGTGTTGAGTTCGCCTTCGCCGTAGGTGAGACCGGCGATGAATGCGCCGGAGCCTTCCTGGCCGAGAATGTAGCCGTTCGGCAGGCCATAGCGCTCGAAGGCGCGTTCGACGACTTTGGCCAAGCCGCCGGAGGTTTCACCGAAGAAACCGTGACCGGCATCGACGATTTCCTGCATCGTATATTGGCTGTTGTTCGCGGACTGGGCATGCGCCGTCGTTTGGGCAGCAGCGACCAGGAACAGCGTGGCCAGGACAACACGGCAGGCCTGTGTGGCTGCCTTCATGATCTGATGCATCGTTTCCTCCGTCAGGCGCGAAAATTGCTCGCTTGCGGGTTTGCAGTGGCCGCCAGTCAGATCACCGTACGGCCAGTGAGGGGTCTGGACCATTTCCATGCAATTTGAACCGATGGTCTTAACAATCGGTTTACCAAATGTGGTGTCATTATGATCCACTGATGAACGGCTGCGCCGGGCAGCCCATGACTTGCGTCTTTTCGCGTGAGGCTTTACCGGCGTCACGATGGCGCGTGCCCCCCAAGCGGTGGGCCGGCGGAACCAACAAGGATACACGATGGCAACGAATCCGAACCTGACACTGACGGGACCCGATCTGGCCGCGCTTCTGTGCAGCCGGGTTTGCCACGACATCATCTCGCCGGTCGGTGCCATCAACAACGGCCTGGAACTGCTGGATGAGGGCGGCGCCGACGCCGACGCGATGGACCTGATCCGGACGAGCGCGCTCAACGCCTCGGTCCGCCTGAAATTCGCCCGCCTCGCATTCGGAGCATCCGGCTCGGTCGGTGCCTCGATCGACACCGGCGAAGCGGAGAAGGCGGCCAAGGATTTCGCCGCTGCCGAAAAGAAGACCGAGGTCAACTGGCACGGCCCGCGCGCGATCATCGCCAAGAACCGGGTCAAGCTGCTCCTGAACCTCTTCCTCATTGCCTATGGGGCGATCCCGCGCGGCGGTTCGATCGACGTAACGCTGGAGAACCCGGAATTCGACGCCGTCTTCACCCTGGTCGCGAAGGGCCGCATGATGCGCGTACCGCCGCGGTTGACGGAATTGCTGTCCGGTACGCCGGAGGAAGCGGTCGACGCGCATTCGATCCAGCCGTACTATACGGTGCTGCTCGGCGAGGAAGCCGGCATGACGATCGAGGTTGCATCGACCGGTGAAGAGATCATCTTCACCACCCGCGTTGCAGCCTGAGGTTTCATTTCCGACTGAAACCATTCTGTTCAAAGTTCTGAAAACGTGCGGTTCCGCGCCCTGGCGTGGGGCCGCACGTGTGCGTCCTGTTTCTTACTGCTTGCGTCCATTTCTGGAAAACTTAATGTTTTCAGATGGTTGATGCGGCGAAGAAAGGCGCCGTTAAGCAAACTCCGTAACGAATTCTTTCCCAAATTTGTATAGAGTTGTTTCAAGCCTGCGAGTACGCGTATAGGTAAGTTGCGAAGGGAGTTGGACATGCGGCGCTTGATGATTGCCGACGGCTCGGATGTCGTCCGGAAAGTTGGGAAACGTATCCTGTCCGGCATGGGCTTCATGGTTTACGAGGCATCGAACAGCCTCGAGGCGCTTGTCCGCTGCGAAGCTGAACTCCCGAACATCCTGGTCATCGACGCCGGGCTGGAAGGCGCGCTCGAACTCATCGGCAACATCCGACGGCTCCCGAACGGCCCTTCGGTGCGGATCTATTATTGCGTCGTCGAGGCGGATCTGAAGAAGATGATGGCCGGCAAACGGGCCGGTGCCGACGACTTCCTGTTGAAGCCTTTCGACCGCAAGATCCTGACCAGCGTTTTCGCCAGCCAGTCGATGGCGGCCTGAGCCGTCACGCTCCATATTCCGGATGAGATGAAAGCCGTGGCCACTGCCGCGGCTCTTGCGTGTTTGCCGCCGGCCGGGATGGTTCTGGTGCGCGCGAAGAGGGCCGGCGCGTTTTTGAGGGGAGCGGCGTCAGGCATGCAGAAAGTTAAAGTGCTGCAGCGACCTTTGGGCGTCTGATAAGACGCGCTGCGCTGTAGAAACGACAAAACCCGCTCGTGGCGGGTTTTGTGAACATTCTGGGCCCGCATCATGCGGGGGTCATGCAGGCCCTTGCGGGTATCAGGCGGTTTCGGCGTACTCGGCGCCATCCGGCTCGCGCAGCACGTAGCCGCGGCCCCAGACGGTCTCGATGTAGTTGGCGCCGCCGGCAGCGTTTGCGAGCTTCTTGCGCAGCTTGCAGATGAAGACGTCGATGATCTTCAGTTCCGGCTCGTCCATGCCGCCATAAAGGTGGTTCAGGAACATTTCCTTGGTCAGTGTCGTGCCCTTGCGCAGCGAAAGCAGCTCGAGCATCTGGTATTCCTTGCCGGTCAGGTGGACGCGCTGTCCGCCGACTTCGACCGTCTTGGCATCCAGGTTGACGATCAGCTCGCCGGTGGAGATGACCGACTGGGCATGCCCCTTGGAACGACGGACGATGGCGTGAATACGGGCGACCAGCTCATCCTTGTGGAAGGGCTTGGTCATGTAGTCGTCGGCGCCGAAGCCCAGGCCGCGGACCTTGTCTTCGATGCCGGCCATGCCTGAGAGAATCAGGATCGGGGTCTTCACCTTGGAAAGACGCAGCGTTCTCAAGACTTCATAGCCGGACATATCCGGCAGGTTGAGGTCGAGAAGGATGATGTCATAGTCATAAAGTTTCCCGAGATCGACGCCTTCTTCACCGAGGTCGGTGGTGTAGACATTGAAACTCTCGGACTTGAGCATCAGCTCAATGCTCTGAGCCGTTGCACTATCGTCTTCGATTAATAGAACCCGCATATTCTTCCCCTTTTCCGCCGCCCAAGGTCGTCGTGGCACCCTTACGCGATACGGATCCAGTCGTTGCCTGATTTGGAGGCTGCCACCAAATGGTTAACAAATTCTGATTCCCTCTGGCAAGGTGTATCGAGTTTGTTAAATATTTTTAGCAGTCTCCTGATTTCAAACGTGAATCCAGAACGGCTAATCTCATGTGAAACATGAGGAAATGCCATTATCTGACTCTTCCGACTCGTTAATGCCAGGGCGGTCACATTTCGTGCCTCAGCATTTACGGAGCCTTAAATCATCACGCCTATGATTAACGATGCCCGTAAACGAAAGGTTACCAGCGGTAGGCTTTTGTTAATATCGCTGAAGATTTTTCGTTTCCGGCCCCGTTCGGGCCGGCTCGCGGGCAAATCAGTAACCGGGGTCTCGTTATCCACGGGAGTATTGCGTATGAAAGCACGTGAGAGCCTTGTCCGCCTGAAGGAGTTTCAGGTCCGCGAGAAGCAGCGTCAACTGAACCAGCTTCAGATGATGATGGCTGAGTTCGAACGGATGACCAAGGATCTGGAAAATCAGATTATTTTCGAGGAAAAGAAGTCGGGCATCTCCGATCCCCAGCACTTCGCCTATCCCACCTTCGCCAAGGCTGCACGTCAGAGAGCCGACAATCTTCAGGTTTCCATTCGCGAACTGAAGGCGCAGCAGGATGCTGCCGAGCTCGCGCTCGAAGAAGTGCAGGCTGAATACGCGAAGGCGGCGGCCCTCGAAGAGCGGGACACATCGACCCGCCTGCGGGCATAAGTTGCGGCTCTTGCGCCCCGATCGGGCGCAGCCGAGCCGCAAGCCTTTGATCTAACGGACGATTTGATCTCCAGGTCGGTTCCGGTTTGGGGAATTTGTGCGCTGGTCAGGCAGGTAGCCCGTTTCGGGGCAGATATTTCCAGCCTTGTCGGGGCATGCGTCTGGCATGACCCGATCCGGCACGATCGTGACAAGACGAAGAGACCCGCCCGATGCCTTGGCGTTCGGGCGGGTCTTCTTATTTTGAGATCAGCGCGAGTTTGTTGAGATCAGGAGAGGCTTGCCGCCCCGCAGCCGTGTCTCATGCCTGAATGACATCCTGCCATTCGGGGTGCCGCAACGTCTGCGCCTTCATGAAAGGGCAGAGCGGAATGATCTTCCAGCCGCCTTTGCGGGCTTCCTCGATTGCGTGTTTGGCGAGCGCCTGGCCGACGCCCTTGCCGCGCAGCGCGTCCGGAACAAGGGTGTGATCGACGATGATCAATTGCGGCGACGTGCGCGAATAGGTCATTTCCCCGGTATGCCCCTCGACAACGGTCGAGTAGCGGCCGTGCGATCCAGTTTCCTCGTGTACGATTTCCATGACAGCCTTCCTTGGCGAACCGGTTTTCCTTGTCCGAAAGCTAGCGCAGAAATCCGGATATCGAAATCCATCAAACCGCTATCGCCGGTACACAGACTGTTCCCGAAACAACACCAATCCGTCTTTCGCCGCGGGCCGAAACGACGGCGGCGGCTCCGGGGAACCCGAAGCCGCCGCTCGACCTATGGCCCTGTAATGGGCGAACTAGTGGCGATACTGCTGGATGCGAGTGGTGCGCAGGCCGGCAAGACCGTGATCGTTGATCGAGGACTGCCAGGACAGGAATTCTTCGACCGTGAGGGTATAGCGTTCGCACGCCTCCTCAAGGCTCAAAAGGCCACCGCGCACGGCGGCAACAACCTCTGCCTTGCGGCGTATCACCCAGCGCCGGGTATTCGCCGGCGGCAGATCCGCAATCGTCAGAGGGCTGCCATCGGGGCCGATGACATATTTTACACGTGGTCGCATCATTTCGGTCATGGGACTCTCTACACAAACTCAAGACCATATGACCGTGACCTTAGCCTGCCACATTTAACATTTGCCTAAGCAGGAAGTAACAATTTACTCATAATTTGAGACACTTCGGCGGGGCGCCATTTCGACCGCCCGCCCCACTCAATTCATGGGGCTGCGCGCCCTATGCTTGTGAATTGCTTTGAGAAGAGCCTGGATTATCCCGGAATTGTCATGGGAGCCATGCAATTACCACATTTCACTTTAACTAAAATTCTTGGTAACGAGGCGCCGAAGTAAGGATGAGCGTCGTATGCGCGCTCCCGCAATCATTCTTGGTGCATCGTCATAGTTTTCACAACCGGACGCGTTTCTTGCGCGGACAGGCCGGTAGCGGCGGCTGTATTTTGTTTGCCGGGGTGAAGTTCATGCCTCAGGTGATCTGAGGCGTTTTTTGTATTCTCTCGACCGGGCGCGGTGGCGCCTGGGGATGTGGTGATCGCAGATGAAGGAATCGAATGAACCGGCCTTGCTGCGCGAGGCTGAAGCGGCGGATATTTTTTCGGACGTCGATACGGCTGCCGTCCGCACCGAATACGAACTTCTGCATCTCATGCGGCGGCTGATCGCCCGCTATGGTTTTGGCCATTTCATGATCGCGCGCATGCCGCTCGCCGAACAGCAGCGCTTCTCCGAGCGGCTGGTGCTCAGCAACTGGCCGTCTGAGCTCGTCCGCCAATACGACGCCTGCGAATCCTTCCAGTCGAGCACGTTGGTCGAGCGGCTGCGGTTTACGAAGCTGCCGGTAACCGGCGGACCCGAGCTCCTCGATATCGCCGCAAAGCCGGTGGACGAGGCCATGGTGCACCGGCTGCTCGCTCACCCCGAGATGGCGCGCCATTTCGCCGTGCTCCTTCACACGAGCAATGGTGATCCCTTCATCGCCATGCTGTCCGGCCGCCGCGAGGCGCCGGTCGGCGTCGAATGCGCGACACTCTATCTGACGCTGGTCCAGCTTTTCGAATGCCTCGAGCGTACCTTCGACACTGGCAATTCAGCACGCGAGAAGCTGTCGAGCCGCGAGGTGGAATGCCTGCGCTGGGCGGCTGCGGGCAAAAGTAGCGACGAGATCGCCATCATCTTGGGCATCTCGACCTACACCGTCAGCAGCTACTTCAAGAGCGCGACCCGCAAGCTCGACGCCGTCAACCGCATGCAGGCGATCGCCCGCGCCATGCGGCTGAAGCTGATCTGACGCTGGCAAGACGCGTCCCAACGGACGCGCGGCGCTGTCGGGTATGGCGGCTGGCCTTGCCGCCGGACGGACAAGTTTCTATATGTCGCGGAAATGAAGTGCTGCGGCGACCTTTTGCGCGTCTCATTGGACGCGCGGCGCCTACCGCATGTTTCCTTTAATCGTAGCCGAATAAAGGAAACATGCAGCACCTCAAAGTGCTACAGCGACCTTTGCGCGTCTGATAAGACGCGCGGCGCTGTAGAAGCCGAGCATGCCGTGAGCCGAGAGTTCCTCGGCCAAGCATCGCATGAAGCGTGAAACAGGGCTGGCATATGGATTGCCGCCCGAAGGCCGGATTGGATCCCGTGAACAGTCTCGATTTTGACCGCAAGCCCGAAGATACGCGTGTCGTCGTCGCCATGTCCGGCGGCGTCGATAGTTCCGTCGTCGCAGGCCTGCTCAAACGCGAGGGCTACGACGTTCTCGGTATCACCTTGCAGCTTTACGATCACGGCGCTGCCGTGCACCGCGCCGGCTCCTGCTGCGCCGGTCAGGACATCGACGATGCGCGCCGCGTCTGCGAAACGCTCGGCGTTCCCCATTATGTGCTCGATTACGAAGCGCGCTTCCGCGAAACGGTGATCAACCCCTTCGCCGAAAGCTATATCGCCGGCGAGACGCCGATCCCCTGCGTCGCCTGCAACCAGACGGTCAAGTTCGCCGATCTGCTTGCGACCGCCAAGGAGCTCGGTGCCGATGCGCTGGCGACCGGCCACTACATCCGCTCGCGGCCTAGCCCGAACCCGCGCTATTCCGGCCAGCGGGCGCTCTACCGGCCGACGGATGCCGATCGCGACCAGAGCTATTTCCTCTTTGCGACGACGCAGGAACAGATCGACTACCTGCGTTTCCCGCTCGGACATCTTTCGAAGGCCGAAACGCGCAAGCTCGCCGAAGAGATGGGTTTGGTCGTCGCCCAGAAGGCCGACAGTCAGGACATCTGTTTCGTGCCGCAGGGCAAGTACAGCGACATCGTCTCCAAGCTGAAGCCGAATGCAGCGCTTTCCGGCGAGATCGTCCATCTCGACGGCCGCGTGCTCGGCACGCATGAAGGCATCCTGCACTACACGATCGGCCAGCGCCGCGGCATCGGCATTGCGACCGGCGAGCCGCTCTATGTCGTTTATCTCGACGCCCGCTCGCGCCGCGTCATCGTCGGCCCCAAGGAAGCACTGGAGACGCGCCGCGTCTATCTGCGCGACGTCAACTGGCTGGGCGACGAGGAGCTCGAAGCGGCAGCTTCCCGCGGCTTCGACTGTTTCGCCAAGGTGCGCTCCACCCGCCAGCCGGCGCCTGCCGTGCTCGCGATGGACGAGGAGGGCATCTATGTGGAGCTTGCCGAGGGCGAAGCCGGCATCGCGCCCGGCCAGGCCTGCGCGCTCTATTCCGGCGTCGGCGAGGATGCGCGCGTCTATGGCGGCGGATTCATTCGCAAATCGGAACGCGAAGCGAGCGCGGAAGCGGCCCTGAAGGCGCTACTTTCGGCGCCGGCGGCCGCCTGAAGCCCTTGATTTCCGGGCTGTTGTGAAAACTTCACATTTTCCCGGAGACTTGGCTTGACACTGGCCGGAAGCGGGCCGTATAAGCCGCCCGTCCAGTCAAGACGGCTTCCCCTTCGAAGCCCTGACGCGGTACCCGGCGGAGTAGCTCAGTAGGTTAGAGCAGAGGAATCATAATCCTTGTGTCGGGGGTTCGAATCCCTCCTCCGCTACCATTTCTCCAATGTTTGATCCGTATACCTGGACAGCCTTTGGCCTGGGAATCGCGCCGGCTGTAGGACCTTTCCGGCTAGATTGGCGCGGCCGCGGTGTAGCGCGCCGCGCGTTTCTGATTTTTTGACACCGGCTTTTAGAATTTTCCGTACTAGGATCGGCTCTGTGAGCACCTACATTGCGTTGTTGAAGGTGCCTAGAACCCGCTCTTCTCCCGAGCCCAATGACTTGGCTTTCATACAAAACGAGTGTCACCATTGAGTGCTAACTGAGTCGGAGCACAAATGTGGCTAGCGGTCGCGAGAAGAAGAAACAGCACTTTGTCCCGAATGTTTATTTGAGCGCATGGCTGGATACCGACGCGCCCCCCGAACAAACTTACATCTGGCTTTTTGACAAAGGCGGCGGGGCGGGCAGGCGAAAAGGTCCTGAGAAAACATTTAGAGAAACGGATATGTACACGATCCCTATGCCAGACGGGGGTCGTGATCTGACCATTGAAAACGGCCTTCAACAACTTGAGCAGGGTGTTGGAGTGTTGCGCAGGGAGTTCCTTGAAGTCGGTAGACCACTTCCTCCCCCGCGACACGTGAAGCTCATGGCTTTTCTCGCGGCCATGGAGGCCCGTACCCCAGCCTTTAGGGAACATCACCGGCAGCACTACAATGAGCTTATCCATATCGGGGAGCAAATGATGGCGCAGGTCGCCGACAAAACGGTGGAGGAACGTAAGCGCCTCGCCGCGATGTCGATACCTGGGGACGGACCAACCATGACGATGGATCAGGTTCGAGAGTTAGCTGAGCGCCCCATCCAACACCTCATGCCGCGCTTCCTCAGAATTCAGGTCCCCGTTCTAGCCCAAATGCAAACTACCGTGCTTCGGTCGCGCGGAAGACATTTTATTACGTCCGACGCGCCGGTGTCCCGCTTCGACCCTGAAGCACACCTACGACCCTTTATGTACCAGTCTCCCGGATTGGCGTGGCCTACGGTTGAAATCGTTCTTCCAATGAGCCCGCGGGTGGCACTCTTAGTGCATCATACGAAGCCAATTACCAAGGGTATCAAACCCGTGCGCTATGTTGACGTCGACGATGCAGTGGTCGACGAATTGAATCGCCGGACGCACGCTTTTGCCAACGAGAAGATCGTAAACTGCAAGGATGAGTTCTTGGGTGTCTGGGCAGCTGAACAGCCGGCCATCTAACTACCCACGCCTCCTTGCTCCGGGGGCAACGCGAAAAACGAGCGGTTTCCGCATGGGGCAGAGATATCGCAAAATATGCAAGCGACCGCCCCCTAGCAGGGGCCTCCACCCTCAATGAAGTGTCGCCTTCAGCGGCAATGTCAGCGCCGGCCCGCTTCTGACCCCGAACTGCCTTCTGAATTGCCTCGACGCGCTGCCGTCAAAGAGCGACTGCGGCAGCGGTGCACCGATAGCCCATTTGTACTTCGCGTCCGAATCGTTGCTCAGCTTCTGGTGCATGATCGCGCTCAAGGGCAGGACATATTCCGGCTTGCGCAGGCCCTTCTCGGAGTTGCCCAGCCATGTCAGGACGACGAGGATTTCGCCGCCGAGCTCGAGTGCGTCCAATGCCAGCTGCTTCCCGCCGACGGATGCGCGGACCGCCTGTTCGTGCAGCTTGAACGCACTGAGTTTCAGTTCGCTTTGCGGATCTGCCATATTTGCCTCGGCCCCTTTGGGAACATTGATAGACGTCTGTTTCGAGCGTTCGATTCGCTCGATCGGCGTTGCCTATCATAATCTCTCCGGCCGTTCATGGGGCGGCTGATCGATGCAAAAAGGCGCCGCCATCATCGATGGTAGCGCCTACAGATCGTTTCGCTCGAAGGAGGTGCCGACGGAGGAAAGCCAGTTCGACACGCTGCCTGACTTTCGCGGCCGGAACGAGGGCCTTAGTAGTGGATCGACGAAGTGATCGTCGAGTAGTCAGGCAGGTTGATATCGGCGATTTCAGCCGCCCGATATTGAGACAGGGCGAAGTGCATGATGGCGATCACGGTGATCGAGAAGACCAGTACGGTGACGTTGACGCCGAAAGCGGTTTTGATCATGTCCCCTGTCCTCCAAGCCTGCGTTTGTTGACGTGTGTCGGTAGAAACCGTGACATAGAGACTATCGTGTGGCGTCAGCTGCGCTGTTCCCCGGGGAACATGAGATATGGTTACTGGAAACTTAATCGTCGTTGCCTGAAAAGCGCACCTGGCCGAACGGCTTGCGATCGGGGCGCCCTCAACTAAAGAGCCGAATCGGATTCGTAACCGGACATCTTCACCATCTGGCGTCCTGTGCGCTGCTTTGGCGCGAGCCTGAGCGCTGCAATCCCATTGGCGCCTCGTATTTCAAAGTGATCGTGGCATGACCATTTCCATTCGCCCCTCCCGTCCTGACGATTTTCCGCGCACCTTCGCGATCTGGCGTACCGCCGTGGTCGCCACGCACGACTTCCTGACGCCGGAAGACTTCGCTGCCATTGAGGCTCTGGTGCGCGACCAGTAGCTGCCCGCCGCCGAGTTCTGGACTGCCGCTGATGAAAACGATCAGGCGCTCGCCTTCATGGGCATGAATGGGGCGCAGATCGACTCGCTGTTCGTCCACGCCGATGCGCGCGGCAGTGGCGTCGGCCGGATGCTCGTCGAGCATGCGATGACGCTGCATCCGGTGTTGACGGTCGACGTCAACGAGCAGAACGCATCCGGGGCAGGCTTCTATCAGCGCCTGGGTTTCGAGACGGTCGGTCGTTCGCCGGTCGATGACGCCGGGCGTCCATATCCGTTGCTGCATCTACGTCGGGGTTGAGCGGCGCGAGCGGGCGCCGATCAGGTGGCCGGCTTGTCGATGGTGATCACGAACACAACGGCAAAGGTCGTCGGCTCGATCGTGAGGGCGGCCGAGCCTTTGAGGATCGCCGTGTCGCCTGCTGCGAGGTCGGCTTGTCCCTCTGCCGCTGCCAAGCGCACGGAACCGCCATGGCAAAGGACGATGGTCGTGTCGGCTGTGCCGTCCACTGTCTGCGGATGGCCGATCGCCAGGCGCTGGACCGAATGCGTAAGCTTGCCGCGCCGGGTCATGACGTTGAGGTCGACGATCGGACCGTCCACGAGCGTTGCCGATGTTGCGACATCGGCCGGGAAAGGCAGTGGTGCCGTCTCGCCGGTCATCAAAGCGGGTTCGCGCCTCTCGATCATGAGCCGCATGCCTTTGCCCTGAAGGATCGAAAGCGTGCGGTCGATACCGGGGAAGCTGGAGAAGGGGCCGTCGCTGGCCACGGTCGCCATGCTCACGCGCCAGTCGAAATCGGCGAGCGAGGCGTTGTCCGGGAAGACGGCGATCTCCACCGTCTCGCCGCCGCCGTTCTTCCACTGCATGCGCTTGTAGTTCTCCGCGCGCAGGATCTTCATGGCGTGCTCTCTTCCATGAGTGTGCGCATGCGCGCGAAATCGCCATTCAGTGGCCGGTCGTCGGCATAGGTCGGGATTATCGACCGGATGCGCCGGTAGAGCCCGTCGGTGCGGGCGGCGCGGCCGCGCGGCTGCAGGTCATAGGCCTGGGATGCGGCCAGCAGTTCGATCGCGAGGATCGTCTCGAGGTTGTCGGCAATCGACAGCGCCTTCCAGGCGGCCGGTGTCGCATGGGTGAGGATGTCTTCCTGGAGAGCCGAGGTGATGCCGCCATCGAGGCTGGCGGGGGCGGCGAGGCGTCGGTTTTCCGCGGCAAGAGCGGCAGCCGTATACTGCGCGATCATGAAGCCGGAGGAGACGCCGCTGTCGCCGGCGAGGAACGCCGGCAGACGGCTCACGAGCGGATTGACGAGCCGGTCGATGCGGCGCTCGGAAATGGCGGCGACTTCGGCGACCGCGACCGCCAGGCTGTCCATGGCAAGGCCAAGGGCGGCGCCGACCGCATGGGCCTGCGAATGCACTTCCGGCGCCTCAGGGGTACCGGAAACGGCCGGGTTGTCAGTGAGACTTGCAAGCTCCCGGTCGACGACTTCGGCGACCTGGGCCAGCGCGTCGCGGGCAGCGCCATGCACATGCGGCACGGCGCGAAGGCTCAAGGGGTCCTGCGTGCGGGTGCCTGCGGTTTCCGCAAGCATCGGGCTATCGGCAAGATAGGCGCGCAGCGACGCACCAACCTCTTCGAGACCCTTGGAGCGGCGAAGCGCTAGGGGGACGGCGGCAAAGGCGTTGGCCTGGCTGCCGAGGTTTTCGTAGGTCATGGCGGCGGCCGCATCCGCCCAGTCGAACAGGCGGGCGGCACGGGAAAGAGCGAGCGCCGCTAGGCCGGTGGCGCAGGGCGTGCCGTTGACGAGGCTAAGGCCCTCCTTGGCTTCCAATCGCAATGGTTTGAGGCCGATGCGGGCGAGGGCTTCCGCGCCGCCGATCTTGCCCTTGCCGTCGTCGACGGTTCCGTGGCCAATCAGCACGAGGCCGATTGCGGCTGCATGGGTCAGGTAGCCGACCGATCCGCGCGACGGGATGTCGGGGATGAGATTGGCGTTGAGCAGACCGAGCAATGCCTCGACCGTTTCGATACGCACGCCGGAATAGCCATGGGCGAAATTGGCGATCTGGGCGGCCATCACGGCGCGAGCCTCAGGCCGTGCGAGCGGCTCGCCAACGCCGCAAGCATGACTGAGGATGATGTTGCGCGACAGCGCCTGCTGGTTCTCTCGGTCGATGATGACATCGCAGAGCGCGCCGACGCCGGTGTTGATGCCGTAGCCGCGGATACCGCGCTCGACCAGCGCATCGACAATGCGGCGCGCATTGACGATGCGTCGCCGCGTGGCATCGGAAAGTGCGAGCGGTGCGCCATTGGCGACCGCCGCGATTTCCTGCCAGGTCAAAGGCCCGTCGAGGATTATGCTCTCAGTCATGGGCTTCCGGTCGTCCCTGTCGGCGTTGCACGAACCGGGCAACGTAGTCGTTGGCCGGCCGCTCGAGAATATCGTCCGGCGTGCCGACCTGCACCACCTGTCCGTCCTTGAGGATGGCGATTTCCGAACCGATGCGCAGCGCTTCGTCGAGATCGTGGGTGATGAAGACGATTGTCTTCGACAGGTTCTGCTGCAGTTGCAGTAGCTGGTCCTGCATGTCGGCGCGGATCAGCGGGTCGAGGGCCGAGAAGGCCTCGTCCATCAGGATCACGTCGGTATCGGCCGCAAGCGCCCTAGCCAAGCCGACGCGCTGCTTCATGCCGCCAGAGAGCTGGTGCGGGAACTTGGCATCGTAGCCGGCAAGACCGACCGTCTCGATCCATTTCATACCGATATCGCGGGCCTCGGCCTTGGGCAGGCCGCGCACGCGCTGACCGTAGACGACGTTCTGCAACACCGTGCGGTGCGGCATCAGGGCAAAGCTCTGGAACACCATGCTGACGCGGTGCATGCGGAAGGTGCGCAGCGCCTTGGCATCCAGCGTCAGGATATTGCTGCCGTCGAACATCACCTCGCCGCTGGTCGGTTCGATCAGCCGGTTGATGTGGCGCACCAGCGTCGACTTGCCGGAGCCCGAGAGCCCCATGATCACGAAGATCTTGCCGGCGCCGATCGTCAGGCTGACATTGTTGAGGCCGACGCTGCAGCCGGAGCGGGCGAGGATTTCGGACTTGTTGAGCCCTTCCTTGGCCATGGCGAGCGCGGCCTTGGAGTCCTGTCCGAAGATCTTGTAGACGTTGCGGATCTCGATATCAGCCATTGCGGGGATCCTCCGTCTGGCTCTTGCCGAAGCCTTGTGTGATGCGGTCGAGTACGATCGCGAGAATGACGATGCCGATGCCGGCCTCCAGGCCCTTGCCGACGTCGAGCGTCTGGATGCCGTTCAGCACCTGCTCGCCGAGGCCGCGGGCGCCGATCATCGAGGCGACGACCACCATCGACAGCGCCATCATGATCGTCTGGTTGAGGCCGGCCATGATCGTCGGCGTGGCGAGCGGCAGCTCGACGCCGAAGAGGATCTGGTTGGGGCTGCCGCCAAACGCGGTTGCCGCTTCCACCACCTCATGGTCGACCTGGCGGATGCCGAGATCGGTAAGGCGAATGAGTGGCGGCACGGCGTAGATGATGGTGGCGAGGATCGCCGGAACTTTGCCGAGGCCGAAGAGCATCAGCGCCGGGATCAGGTAGACGAAGCTCGGCATAGTCTGCATGACGTCGAGCACCGGCAGGGTGATGTTGCGCATCACGCGGCTCTTGGCAACCAGGATGCCCATCGGCACGCCGATGACGACCGAGACGATTGTCGCCATCAGCATTAGCGCCAATGTCTGCATCGTCAGGTCCCAGAGGCCGAGCACGCCGACAAAGAAGAGCAGGATACCGACGGCCACCGTCAGGGTCCAGCGCTTGGAGCTCTGCCAGGCGAGCGCCATGAAAATCAGGATGACGACCCACCAGGGCAGGCCGCGCAGAATCCATTCAATGAACAGAACGGCTTTTAGAATGACGGCGCTGATCGCCTTGAAGACCCAGCCATAGCCGCTGACCAGCGCCTGGATGAAATCGTTCACCGGCCCGCGAATGGAGAGATTGAGAGAATCCGGAAACATCGGACGCGTTCCTTGCTCGGGCTGCCAGCGGACACGGTGAGCCGCCGACGGCGCTTGCCTCGGGTATTGTGGCCAACCGCCAGCTCAGGCTCACGCGCGCATTGGATGCAGCGACTAGCCCGAGCCGGCGATGGGTCGCGATTACTTCAGGCTGGCTTCGATCTTGCCGCGGGCTTCGTCCGAAACCCACTTGCCCCAGACGTCGGCCTTGGTCTTCAAGAACTCGGCGGCGGCTGCCGTAGCGTCGACCTTGTTGTCGGCCATGTAGGCAAGGCTGCCGTTGACGGCTTCGAGCGGGAAGGTCGCCTTTTCGAGGATCGCGATGATCTCCGGTGCTTCCTGAGCGAAGGTGCTGTTGACACCATAGGAAACGTCGACCGACGGGAAGGCGCAACCCTGGTCGCGCTTGCCGGTGGCGCTCGAAAGCTCCTTCCAGCAGGCTTCGTTATAGGCCGGCTCTTCGAGCTGGACGAGCTTGAACTTGCCCATGATCGCTGTCGGCGACCAGTAGTAGAAGAGGATCGGCTCGCCCTGGAGATAGGCGGAGGTAATGGCGGAATCGAGCGCAGTACCCGTGCCCGGACGGAAGTTCACATAGGTCTCGCCGAGCTTGTAGGCTTCGAGCTTGGCCGAGCTGACGCCCTCGCAGGTCCAGCCCGACGGGCAATTGAGGAAGCGGCCCTTGGTGGGCTCTTCCGGATCGGCGAAGATTTCGACGATCTTGGCATCGGAAAGCTGCGAGACGCTCTTCAGGTCCGGCGCCTTGGCTTCGATGTTACGGCTGGCGTCGCCCTTGATCACATATTCCGGCACGAACCAGCCTTCGCTGGCGCCGACGAAGGTCTTGCCGACGGCAACGACCTTCTTTTCCTCGACGGCCTTGTTCCAGATGTCCGAGCGGCCGAGCCATTCCTCGGCGAAGATCTGGACGTCGTTGTTGGCGGTTGCCTGCTCCAGCGTCACCGAGTTGCCGGGGATCGAATCCACCTGGCAGTCGTAGCCCTTGGCAAGAATGGTCTTCATCACCTCGGTGATGAAGGCGCCGCTTTCCCAATCGATGCCGGCGAACATGACGGTCTTGCCGTCGCCGCAATAGGACGCGCTGGCGCTGCCGGTGGAGGCGGCAAGCATGAGGCCGGTGGCGGCAAGCGTGAGTTTCAGTTTGCTGATCGACATAAAGCTGTTCCCTGTTTTGATATTGGCTTCTGTGACTATTTCAGTTTCATCAGCACCCGCGCGAAAGCGCGGTCGATGTCTTCCTCCCGGTCGTGGCGTCCGTTCCGGATCTTCCACTCGCCCGCGACCATGACGTCGCGAACGGTCTCGCCGCCGAGCGCAAAGAGCCAGCGGTCGAGGATCTGGTTGTCGCTGGCGGCAGCGATGTAGGGATTGTCGCCGTCGAGCACGACGAAATCGGCGCGTGCGCCGACGGCGATGCCCGCGGTCTTCTGGCCGGCCGCCTGGGCGCCGCCCTTGAATGCCGCGTCGAAGATGGTGCGGCCGATCGAGGCGCCTGGCCCGGTGGCAAGCCGGTTGCGGCGGCGGTCGCGCAGCCGCTGGCCGTATTCGAGCAGACGCAGTTCCTCGGCGACGCTGGTCGCCACATGGCTGTCGGTGCCGACGCCGAAGCTGCCGCCTTCGGCCATGAATTCAACCGCCGGGAAGATTCCGTCGCCGAGATTGGCTTCGGTCGCCGGGCAAAGACCGGCAACGGCGCCGGAGCGCGCCAGACGCTGGCGTTCGGTTTCGGTCAGGTGCGTTGCATGAATTGCGCACCAGCGTTGATCGACCGGCATTTCGTCAAGCAGCCACTCGACCGGGCGGCGGCCGCTCCAGGCGAGGCTGTCGTCGACTTCCTTGGTCTGTTCGGCGACATGGATGTGGATCGGACCGGCGACCGGCGCTGCGTCGAGGATCGTGCGCATCTCCTCGGGCGTCGCCGCGCGCAGCGAATGAATGGCATACCCGAGCGTATTGCTGGCCTCGCGGCAAAGAGGCTCAAGGCGCTGGAGCAGGGCCAGGAAACGATCCGGATCATGCAGGAAGGGCCGCTGCCCGGGATTCGGTGCAACGCCGCCGAAATTGGCATGCGCGTAGAAAACCGGCAGATGGGTGAGGCCGATGCCGGTCGTGCGGGCGGCAGAGAGAATACGCAGCGACATTTCGGCTGGATCGGCGTAAGGGCTGCCGTCGGCCTGATGGTGCAGGTAGTGGAACTCGGCGACGTGGCCGAAACCGCCCTTCAGCATCTCCATGTAGAGCTTGGCGGCGATCGCCTCGACATCGTCGGGGTTTACCAGCCCAACGGTGCGATACATTTCCTCGCGCCAGGTCCAGAAGCTGTCATCGCCGCTGCCGGCCACTTCGGCAAGGCCGGCCATCGCGCGCTGGAAGGCGTGGGAGTGCAGGTTGGCAATCGCCGGGACCAGCGGTCCGACCGCCCGCTCGGCGCCAATGGCGGCGGTGCTGCCGGTTTCGATCGCTGCAATGTGACCTGAATCGTCGAGCGAGATCGCGACGTTTTCGGCCCAGCCACCGGGCAGGAGCGCCCGTTCTGCAAAGATCCGGTTGACGGGAAAACTAACCATGTGCATTTTCCTGTACGTAGTTGTATATGGAACTATAGATATTTTGCGCTGGCGCGCAAGCGTGAAATGAACGAAAAGATTCGTGAGCGAATGCGCATGATTTGTTCGGCATTCTGGAAAGACGGGGCTTGAACCGATGACGGCACTCAGAAAACGGAACGATACGGCCGCCTTCGAGGATGGTCCGGTGCCGCGCTACGAGGCGGTCAAGCAGTTCATCCGCAGCCGCATCGAGAGTGGCGAGTGGCCCGCCCATCACCGCATCCCCTCGGAAAACGACATCGTCGCCGACCTCGGTGTCAGCCGCATGACCGCCAACCGGGCGCTCAGGGAACTGGCAACCGAAGGCGCGATCACGCGGGTGCAGGGCGTCGGTTCGTTCGTCGCCGCGCACAAGGGCAGCACCGCACTTCTGGAAGTCCGCAACATCGCCGACGAAATCCACGAGCGCGGCCATACGCACACGTCGCTGATGACGCTTCTGCAGGAAGAGGTGGCGACGCCGGAGATCGGTTATGCGCTCGGCCTTGCCACCGGTGCCCGTGTCTTCCATTCGATCATGGTGCATTCGGAAAACGGCCTGCCGATCCAGATCGAGGATCGTTTCGTCAATCCGGCAATCTGCCCGCGTTATCTGGAGCAGGATTTCCAGGCGATGACACCGAACGCCTATCTTACCGCAGTCGCGCCCATCACGCGCACCGAACAGATCGTCGAGGCGGTGTCGCCGCAGCCGTGGGAATGCAAGCTGCTCGGCATCGACCGCAACGAACCCTGCCTGATGATCCGGCGCCGTACCTGGTCGGAGACAGCGAATGTGACGACGGCGCGCCTGCTTTATCCCGGCACGCGCTATCGCCTTGAGGGCATGTCGCAGTAGATCGGGATTGGGGCGACGGCAGAAAACCGCACATCTTTTCCTCATCCCGCTCTAATCTCGACAATATTCCGGTCGATTCGGAGGATCGACCGCCGAGTGGGAGGATGACGAGACCATGATTGAGGACGCGCTGAAGCTTCGCACCGAGTTGCCCAGGCCCGATGTCAGCGCCGAGGAGGCGCAGGCGTTGTTGGCGGAGCACTACGGTCTCTCAGGCACGATCAGCGAACTCGGCAGCCAGCAGGACCGCAACTATCGCATCGATACCGGCGAGCGGCGCTACGTGCTGAAGATCTGCCGTGCGGAATATGGGGGGCTCGAACTGGAGGCCCAGAATGCGGCCTTGCAGCATCTTTCCCAGCGCCTGACTTCGGCGCGTGTTGCGGAAGTCGTGCCCTCGCTCAAGGGCGAGGCGATCGAGAGCGTTACCGTCCGCGACCAGGATTACCGGATCCGCCTGTTGAATTTTCTCGATGGCGAGCCACTGACCCGGCGCAAGCATCTCTCGCGTGAAGCCGTTTCCGCGCTCGGCGCGCTGGCCGGGCGGCTGGCCGCTGCGTTGCAGGACTTCGAGCATCCAGGGCTTGAACGGGAACTGCAATGGGACCTGCGCCGCGCCGGTCCCGTCGTGCTTCATCTTCTCGCCGACATGCCGGACCAGCAGCGCAAGAAGCGGATCGCCGAGATCATGGTCGGAGCCATGCGTCGTCTGCAGCCGCTCACGGCCGAGCTGCGCATCCAGGCGATCCATCACGATGTCACCGACGACAATGTGGTGAGCCAGCCCGATGCATCCGGCCGGCCGATCCCTGACGGAGTCATCGATTTCGGCGATATCCTCAAGGGGTGGCTGGTCGCCGAGCTTGCCGTGACCTGCGCCTCTTTGCTGCATCATGCTGACGGTGACCCCTGGTTCATCCTGCCGGCAGTCAAGGGGTTTCACGCCGCGTGCCCGCTGACCGAGGTGGAGCTGAAGGCGCTCTGGCCGCTGATCGTCGCCCGCGCCGCCGTGCTGGTCGCAAGCTCCGAGCACCAGCTTTCGCGCGAACCTGACAACACCTACGTCGAGGGCAATGCCGCGCATGAGCGGGAGATCTTCGACGTCGCGACCTCGGTTCCGCCGGCGCTGATGGAGCACGCCATACTGGCGGCGGCGGGGTTTGCGCCGGCATTGCGGTCGGTGACCGGGGAGAGCCTGATCCAGGGGCTCGGGCCGAGCGATGTGCGCCAGATCGACCTGTCGATCCTGAGCCCGCTGTTGCCGGAGGAGCGCTGGCAGCATCAAGGGCTGCCGATTTCGCTGTTGCAGCACGCGGCCCACGCGATTGGCGTCGCGACAACGCGCTACGGCGAGTACCGGATGACCGAAACGCAACTGCGTTCGCCGAAGCCCGACGCGACGCTGGCGCTGCATGTCGACATCTGCCTGGAAGCGGGCCGCGAGATCGTCGCTCCGTTTGCGGGGCGCGTCATCCGGCAGGACGGGCTGCTGGTGCTGGAGGGAGCCGAGGGGAGCCTGTTCCTTGAAGGGGTGGAAGTCAGCGCCGATCTTGAGGCGACCGCCGCCGCCGGGGCGGTGCTGGGCGTCGTCTCCGGCGAACAGCAGTCCTATGGCCTGATCCGCGTGCAGCTTTGCCGCGAGCATGGCCTCGTGCCGCCGCTCTTTGCGATGCCGCATCAGGCAGAGGCCTGGAAGCATCTGTGCCCGTCACCGGCCGGCGTCCTCGGCTTCGAATGCGATGCGCCGGAACTGCACAGCGAAGCGTTGCTAAGCCGACGGCAGCAGCACTTCGCCAAGCCGCAGAAGAATTATTACCGGCACCCGCCACAGATCGAGCGCGGCTGGAAGGAATATCTCTTCGACGTCGAGGGCCGCAGCTATCTCGACATGGTCAACAACGTAACCATCCTCGGCCACGGGCACCCCCGGCTGGCGTCGGCCGTCGGGCGGCAATGGTCGCTGCTCAACACCAATTCGCGCTTTCACTATGCCGCCGTCGCCGAGTTCTCGACGCGGCTGGCGGCGCTTGCGCCTGACGGGCTCGACACGGTTTTTCTGGTCAACAGCGGCTCGGAGGCGAACGACCTGGCGCTCAGGCTCGCCTGGGCCTATTCCGGTGCGCGTAATGTGGTGACCCTGCTCGAAGCCTATCATGGCTGGACCGTCGCCAGCGACGCGGTCTCCACCTCGATCGCCGACAACCCGCAGGCGCTTGAGACCCGTCCGGCCTGGGTGCATCCGGTGCCGGCGCCCAACACCTATCGCGGCGAGTTCCGTGGTTCCGATACGGCGGACAGCTATGTCCGCTCCGTCGTCAAGAAGCTTACCGAGCTGGACGCCGCGGATGAGAAGCTCGCCGGCTTCATTTGCGAACCAGTCTACGGCAATGCCGGCGGCATCCCCCTGCCGAAGGGCTATCTCGACGCGGTCTATGCCATGGTGCGGTCGCGCGGCGGTGTCTGCATCGCCGACGAGGTGCAGGTCGGTTATGGCCGTCTCGGCGACTACTTCTGGGGCTTCGAAGAGCAGGGTGTCGTGCCGGACATCATCACCGTCGCCAAGGGTATGGGCAACGGCCACCCGCTCGGCGCCGTCATCACCCGGCGCGAGATTGCCGACGCGCTGGAGAAGGAAGGGTATTTCTTCTCATCCGCCGGCGGCAGTCCCGTCAGCTCCGTCGTCGGCCAGACCGTGCTCGATATCCTGACCGAAGAGCGGCTACCGGAGAATGCCCGTGTCGTCGGCGGCTATCTGAAGGCCCGGCTCGAAGCGCTGGGGGAACGCTTTCCGCTGATCGGCGCGGTGCACGGCATGGGGCTCTATCTCGGTGTCGAATTCGTTCGCGACCGGGAGAGCCTGTTGCCTGCGACGGAGGAGACGGTGGCGATCTGCGATCGCCTGCTCGATCTCGGCGTCATCATGCAGCCGACCGGCGACCACCTGAACGTGCTGAAGATCAAGCCGCCGCTCTGCCTCAGCCGGGAGAGCGCCGACTTCTTCGCTGACATGCTGGCACGGGTGCTGGAGGAAGGCTGGTAAGCCAGGCTCTCACCAGGCGGCACCGCCCGCCGTGTTCATCGGCGGGCTCGGCGGCCGTTGCGCCGGGTGAACACCAGAAACGAAAACGCCGCGGGGAGGGCCGCGGCGTCTCGTTGGCGCTTTTCCTCGGTCGAGCAATTCCAAACGGAGACTTTTGCCGGAATTGCTCGGGGATCAGCGTGCCGGCGGGGCGTACATCAGGCCGCCCTGGCTCCAGAGTTTGTTGAGGCCGCGCTCGATCTTCAGCGGGCTGTCCTTGCCGAGGTGGCGTTCGAAGACTTCGCCATAGTTGCCGACGGCGGAGACCGCCTGATAGGCCCACTTCGGATCAAGACCGAGCGACTTGCCGGCTTCGTTTTCGATGCCGAGGAAACGCTTCTGGCCGGTCGTGCCGCTTTCGAGCAGCTTGGCGGCATTGTCCTTGGTGATACCGAGCTCTTCGGCCTCGGTCAGCGCGAACAGGGTCCAGCGCACGACCTTGAACCACTGGTCGTCGCCCTGGCGGACGGCCGGGCCGAGCGGTTCCTTGGAGATGACTTCGGGCAGCACGACGAAACGATCAGGATCGTTCAGCGTCAGGCGTTGGGCGTAAAGCGCCGAAGCGTCGGTCGAATAGACGTCGCAGCGCGCCGTGTTGAAGGCCTGGATCGTCTGGTCGGCCTTTTCGAAAGCGACCACCTGGTACTGGATGTTGTTGGCGCCGAAATAGTCGGCCATGTTCTGCTCGGTCGTGGTGCCGGTCTCGGTGCAGACGGAGGCGCCCGAAAGTTCCTTGACGCTCTTCACGCCGAGATCGTTGCGCACCATGAACGCCTGGCCGTCATAGTAGTTGACACCGACGAAGCTCATGCCGAGATCGGTGTCACGCGACAGCGTCCAGGTGGTCTGCCGCGACAGCAGATCGGCCTCGCCCGACTGCAGCGCCGTGAAGCGCTCCTTGGTCGAAAGCGGCACATATTTTACCTTGTCGGGATTGCCGAGGGCTACAGCTGCGACCGCGCGGCAGAAATCGATGTCGAAGCCGGTCCATTCACCCTTGTCGTTGGGGGCGGAAAAGCCGAGCACGCCCTGGCTGACGCCACAGCGAAGCTCGCCGCGCTCCTTGATGACGTCGAGCATGCCGGCGTTTGCGGCGGTGCCGGCAAGGAACGCCGCGCTCGCCAGTGCTAGAACTCCAAGTTTCATTGTCCTGTTCTCCTCTTTTTCATGTTTTGGGCATGCGTCTTCACCGCCGGGATACGTGTCGTGCATCCCGGCCAACCCGTTTGGTTTTGCTGCTGTTCGACCCGGCGCTAGCCGAGCGTCTTCGCTACGTCTGCGAAGGTCTCCTCAAGTACGTCGATCAAATGATCGGCATCGCGTTTCGAGAAGATCATCGGCGGGCGCATTTTCAGGATGTTGTCCTGCGGACCTTCGGTGCCCATCAGCACGCCCCGGCGGCGCGCGCCGTTGGAAACAGCCCGGGCGAATTGGGTTGCCGGTGCCTTTGTCTTGCGGTCCGAGACGAGCTCGATGCCGAGGAAGAGGCCCATGCCGCGTACGTCGCCGATCACCTCGTAGCGGGCCTGCATGGCGCGGAAGGCGTCGATCAGATAGTTACCGACGGAAAGCGCGTTGCCGCGCAGATCCTGACCCTCGATCACGTCGAGTACGGCGAGACCGACGGCGCAGGAGACCGGGTTGCCGCCGAAGGTGTTGAAATACTCCATGCCGTTGTTGAAGCTGTCGGTCACCTCGCGGGTCGTGACGACAGCTGCCAGCGGATGGCCGTCACCGATCGGCTTGCCCATGGTGACGATGTCGGGAACGACGCCTTGCGTCTCAAACGCCCACCAATGGCTGCCGACCCGGCCGAAACCGACCTGGACTTCATCGGCGATGCAGACGCCGCCCGCCTCGCGCACCAGGCGGTAGACTTCCTTCAGATAGCCCCCCGGCAGGAACACCTGGCCGGCGACGCTCGGGATCGATTCCGCGATGAAAAAGCCGGGGCCTTCGCCCTTTGCTTTCATCGATGCGATCAGTTCGGCAACGCTCTCGGCAAAACGTTTGCCGTGCTCTTCGGCCGGCCAATCCGCCGGCGCATGGTAGCTGTCGGGAATGGTCGCCACATGCACATGCGGCTTCGGGCCCTTACCGCCCTTGCGGCGGAACTTGTAGGGGCTGATGTCGATCAGTTCCTGTGTCGTGCCGTGGTAGGACCAGTCGAGCGTAATCGCGTTTTCGCGGCCGGTGTGGGCGCGCATCAGCCTGAGCGCCAGGCTGTTGGCCTCGGAACCGCTGTTGACGAAGCCGGCAACGGTCAACTCTTTCGGCAGCGTCGCCGTCAGCCGCTCGGCATAGGCGACAATGTTGTCGTGCAGGTAGCGGGTGTTGGTGTTGAGGATCGCCGCCTGCTTGGCCATCGCCTCGACCACCGCCGGATGGGCGTGGCCGATGTGGCAGACATTGTTGAAGCAGTCGAGATAGGCGCGGCCACTGTCGTCGATCAACCACACGCCTTCGCCGCGCACGAACTTGATCGGCTTATCGTACGAGATCGAGAGGTTCGGCAGCAGCAGTTCCTTGCGCCGCCTGACGATCTCCTCGTGCGAGCGGCCCTTCTTCTCGTAGAACTCTTCGGCGATGCCGGCAAAGGTGCGGGCATCGGGGAACAGTTCGGCCCAGACGTCGAGGAACTGCGGCTCGCCGACGCCGAGGATCTCGGTCGCCGTCAGGCTGGTGTCGGTCGAAAGCTGCAGGTGCAGGTGCGGCGCCCAGCCGCCGTTTTCCTTCGGCGCACCCATCTCGCCGACGAGCGCGCCGGCTTCCAGCCGGTCGCCGGCCTTGATCCGGCCCATCGCTTCATGCGCCATGTGGCCCCAGAGGGTGGTGAAGGGCGGGCAGCCCTCCGGCTCGTGGCGAAGCGCGATCAGGCAACCATAGCCGAGCGGGTCTTTTTCGATTTCGACGCTGACGACGGTGGCGGCAAGGGGGGTATAGAGCTTGGTGCCGGCGGCCATGAACAGGTCGAGGCCGAGATGGCGGGTGCGGCGGGTTTGGTCGATGAAGCGTGAGACGAACATCTCGCCAGCATAGACCGTGCGTTCCTCGCCGAAGGGGCCGATGCCGAGCGCGACACCATGGTCGCGGCAATAGTCTTCCCAGATCGCCTGGGCTTCATCCGGCTGTTCGCCTGCGGATTTCACCGTCATCGGATGGGAGGGATCGCCATAGGGCACCAGTGCTGCCGGATAGGTGGCGGCCGGCTTCTCGAGCAGCGGCTTCAGCGTCTTGCGGTTGGCGTTGATCCAGGCTGTGACGCTGCGGGCCCCGGGGGTTGCCTCGAAGCCGCAGGCCTTGCGCAGGATCGCTGTGGCAAAGCGCGGGTTCATCCGGTCGAGCTTGCGCAGCAGCGTCCAGGCCGGCCGCTCGCTGATCGCGAGATAGGGGTTGTCGTCGGTATGGGCCCGGCGCGAGGCCGAGATGGTGACGGATGTCACGAGGCGCATGGCGATGAGATCGAACAGAAGGTCGACCTCTTCTTCCGCCAGCGGATATTCCTGATGGAAGCCGCGGGCGATTGCAGCGGCAGCGCTGATCGGATCGGGATGGTCGAGCCCGGCATAGGCGGCTGTGATCGCCACTTCGGCGATCACCGGCGCGTGCAGGGCATCACCGAAATCGATCAGGCCGGAGATCTGGTCGTGGTCCGCCTTGGCGACCAGCACGTTCCAGTCGTTGGCGTCGTTGTGGATGACGGCGGCGCGAAGGGTGGCAAGGCGCGGTGCGACGGATTTTTCGAAACGGGCGAGGAAGCGCTCCAGCAAAGCGCGGTCTTCGGCCGAGGCGACATGATGCAGCCGGTCGGCCGACCGAGCCGCGTGGCGGATGTCCCAGTCGAGGTCGCGCAGCGCGCCCGGATGCATGAAACCTCTGAGCGATGCGTCGAAGCGGCCGAGCATCTGCCCAAGCGATTGCAGCGCGGCGTCAGTGCGCCCCGTCTCGGCAAGCGGCAGGCCCTCGACCCAGCTGACGAGCCGCAGGCGATGCGTGACGCCGCGCGCGCTCGTGGTCGAAGCGAGGCTCGCGCCATCAAGCGTCGGGCGGATATGCGGCACCGGCAGATCGACGGCATGGGTGCCGACATGGCTGAGAAGCGCCGTCTGGAAATCGCTTTCGACTTCGGGCTCGGCACCGTTGATGATCTTCAGGATGTAAGTGTCGCCACCCGTGGTCTCGACCTTGAAATTCTGGTCGCGTTCGCTGGCAAGCGGCGAGAGCAAACCTTCTAGGCCGTAATGCTCCTTGAGCAGCGCCGCTGCCGCGTCGGTCGAAAAGTCAGGCGTCGTCGTCAGCATATCGTTCATGGGGACCCTCATCTGTCAGCGAGAGTTACATGAGCTGTGCTGCGATGCATCCGGCAATATGCCGGTTGCACCGGCACTATGTTTATAATAACCGTCATATTGTCGGCGCGATCAAGGAGAGCAGACATGCAGGACATCGACGCGATCGATCGCACCATCCTCAGCATCCTGTCGCAAGAGGCGCGCATCCCGATGAAGTCGCTGGCCGGCCGCATCGGTCTCTCGAGAAGTGCGACGACCGAGCGCGTCAGCCGGCTCGAAAAAGCCGGCGTCATCCGCGGTTATCGCGCCGATATCGGCCAACTGGAGGAGGGTACCATCCAGGCCTTCCTGCTCGTCACCTTGAAGCGCACGCCGTCGATCGGCGTGCTCGATCGGCTCGCCGGCTTTTCGTCGGTGCGCAAGGTGTCATCCGTCAGCGGCCAGCTCGATCTGGTCGTCGAGGTGGAGGTCGGCTCGATCAATGCGCTCAACGAGCTGCGCAACGAAGTGGCGACGATGGATAATGTCGAGGACCTGACGACCTCGATCGTCCTTCGGCGGGATATCGAACGGAGCTGAGAGCGTGCTCTTCAGCCCTCGCTCAGCATCTCCGCTTGCGGCCCTAGTCTTTCGAGCAGCGAGCGGCGCACGCGGCCAATGTCGCGCATCGGCGGTTCGCCGAAGTGGCGGGCATATTCCCGGCTGAACTGCGACTGGCTTTCGTAGCCCACCTGGTGGCCGGCGTCGCCGGCGTCGAGTTGCTCCTCCAGCATCAGCCGCCGCGCCTCCTGCAGCCGGAGTTGCTTCTGGTATTGCAGCGGGCTCATCGCGGTGATCGCCTTGAAATGATGGTGCAGCGACGAGACGCTCATGGAGACACGGTTGGCGAGATCGTCGATCCGCAGCGGCCGCGAATAGTGCTCCTTCAGCCAGGCGACGGCGCGGCCGACCTGATGCGGCTGGCTGTCGGTCGTGGCCATCTGCCGCAGGCGGTGGCCGTGCGGGCCGGTCAAAAGCCGGTAGAGGATCTCCTGTTCGATCAGCGGCAAGAGGGTGGGGATATCGTCTGGCCGTTCGAGCAGGCGCAGCAGGCGCAGGGCCGCGTCTTCGAGATCGACAGTGATCTTGCTGACGCTCATGCCGCGCGCCGAAGCGGCAGGCTGCGGCAATTGCGACAAGGACGCAAGCAGCGCCTGAATCTTGCCGGGATCGAGCGTGAAGGCCATGCTGAGATAAGGTTCTTCTGCGGAGGCCTTGCAGACCTGGGAGAGAACGGGCAGGTCGATTGACGTCAGCAGATAGTCCGACGCGCCGTAGATCAGGGTCTCTTCACCGAGCACCACGCGCTTCGCGCCTTGTACGATGATCGCCAGGCTCGGCCGATAGGCCGAGCAGTTGACCGGGGCGTCGCCGCCATGGCGATGAAGGGTCAACCCGGAAATCTCGGTCAGGTGGTCGCCGTCCCGCTCGGCAAACCGGGCAATGACATCGATCATCTGGTGGCGGGCAGTCTGTCTTGTGGCTGTCATAATCTGCGGTCTTTCCAGCGGCTTAGCATTGTGTGAGGCAACGCTCAGATAGGGCATCGACGTGCCATCTCCAGGATCTCACTGTCAATCTTGTAGGATCGTGCAAGAATTTTGCAGGATCGCTCTAACGCTCACCGTGTCTGCGCCCCCATAGTTCGAGGTGCGTCAGGCCGGGTTCCCTCCGGACCTGCACCCTTTCCCAAAATGAGGACAGACTGATGGCCATTGCAAGAGGATATGCGGCGACCGATGCGTCGAAGCCGCTTACGCCCTTCACCTTCGAGCGCCGCGAACCGCGCGACGACGACGTGGTGATCGAGATCAAATATTGCGGCGTCTGCCACTCCGACATCCACCAGGCCCGCAATGAATGGGGCAATTCGGCCTTCCCGATGGTCCCCGGCCACGAGATTGTCGGCATCGTGACGGCGGTCGGCTCCAAGGTCACCAAGTTCAAAGTTGGTGACCGCGCCGGCGTCGGCTGCTTCGTCGATTCCTGCACCACCTGCGCCACGCGCGACCTCGACCTGGAACATTACATGCCGGGTCTGATCGTGACCTATAACGGCGTCGAGGCCGACGGCAAGACCCCGACCCAGGGCGGCTATTCCGACAGCATCGTTGTCAAGGAAGGCTATGTGTTGTCCATCCCGGAGAACCTGCCGCTCGATGCCGCAGCACCGTTGCTTTGCGCCGGCATCACGCTTTATTCGCCACTGCGCCACTGGAAGGCCGGTCCCGGCAAGAAGGTCGCGATCGTCGGCATGGGCGGCCTCGGCCACATGGGCGTCAAGCTGGCGCACGCCATGGGCGCGGAGGTGACCGTTCTTAGCCAGACGCTTTCCAAGAAGGAAGACGGCCTGAAGCTCGGCGCCGACCACTACTATGCCACCAACGATCCGGAGACGTTCAAGGCGCTGCACGGCACGTTCGACCTGATCATCTGCACCGTCGCTGCCGAGATCGACTGGAACGCCTACGTCAATCTCCTGAAGGTCGACGGTGATTTCGTCCTCGTCGGCATTCCGGAAAACGCCGTGCCGGTCCACGCCTTCTCGCTGGTTCCGGCGCGCCGCAGCATTTCCGGTTCGATGATCGGCTCGATCAAGGAAACCCAGGAAATGCTCGACTTCTGCGGCGCGCACGGCATCGTCTCGGAAATCGAAACGATCCGGATCCAGCAGATCAACGAAGCCTATGAGCGCGTCGTCAAGAGCGACGTACGCTATCGCTTCGTCATCGACATGGCGTCCCTCGCGGCGTGACGAGTTAAGGCGCGGCATGTCTCGTCGGGCATGCTGCGCCATTCGGGATTGCAAAGGCGGGTATGGGGAGTGGGGTGTCTCCCGAAAGGTAGCGAGGGCCCGCGCAATTAACGCCCGCGGGTCGCCGCGACCGCTCAAACGAGCGGCAACGGCCCGTCGTTCTTGATCTCCTCCATCACCGCATAGGTGCGGGTCTCCTTGACGCCCGGCAGCGTCCAGAGAACCTGGCCGAGAAAGTTGCGGTAGGCGGCCATATCCTCAAACCGCGTCTTGACGAGATAGTCGAAGCCCCCCGCCACCATGTGACATTCGAGCACGGCTGGTGCCTGTTTGACGGCGGCGGCGAACTGGTCGAAGACGTCGGGCGTCGTCTTGTCGAGCATGACCTCGATGAAGACCAGCAGGCCGAAGCCGAGCTTGTGCGGGTCAAGCCGTGCGCCGAAACCCGAGACGTAGCCCTCCTTCAACAGCCGGCGCAGGCGCTCGCTGGTCGCCGTCGGCGACAGGCCGATGCGATCGGCAAGCTCCAGATTGGTGATGCGCCCATCCGCCTGGAGGATGTTGAGAATTCTACGGTCAATCTTGTCGATCTGATGCATGGTGCCTCCCGCCGATGCCTCAGGCGGCAAGTCGCGTTTCCGCGAGCTTCACCCAGTAGGAGATGCCGTGCGGGATCGCCTCGTCATTGAAATCGTAAGCCGGGTGATGCAGCCCGGCGGTGTCGCCGTTGCCCATGAACACGAAGGCGCCGGGACGTGCGAGCAGCATGTAGGAGAAATCCTCTCCGCCCATCATCGGGTCGAGCGACGGCTTGACGTTGCTTGTCCCCGCGATCTCGGCCGCGGCCTTCAAAGCGTAGCCGGTCTCTTCCGCATGGTTCACGGTCACCGGATAGTTGCGGTTGTAGTGAACGGTGACGGTCGCGCCGTATAGGGCCGCCACTCCTTCGGCGATCGTGCGGATGCGAGCCTCGCCGATATCGCGCACCTCGGGCACGAGAGTGCGCACCGTGCCGCCGAGCACGGCGTCTTCCGGAATGACGTTGTGGGCGAAGCCGGCGTTGAACTTTGTGACGGAGACGACGACCGAAGCGAGCGGATCGACCGTACGCGAGGCGATCGTCTGCAGAGCAGTGACAATCTGCGTGCCGACAATGATCGGGTCGATCGTCCTGTGCGGCTGGGCCGCATGGCCGCCGCGGCCCTTGATGGTGATGGTGAATTCGTCGGTCGAAGCCATGATGGGGCCGACACGGCTGCCGAAGTGACCAATGGGCATGCCCGGCATATTGTGCATGCCATAGACTTCCTCAATGGCGAAACGCTCCATCATGCCGTCCTTGACCATCTCGTTGCCGCCGCCGCCGCCTTCTTCGGCCGGCTGAAAGATGACGGCGACATTGCCGGCGAAGTTGCGGGTTTCGGCGAGATACTTGGCCGCGCCGAGAAGCATGGCGGTATGGCCGTCGTGGCCGCAGGCATGCATCTTGCCAGACGTTTCCGAAGCCCAGGGCCTGCCGCTCGTCTCGGTAATCGGCAGCGCATCCATGTCGGCGCGCAGGCCGATCGTGCGGCCCGCGCCGAGATTGCCGCGGATCAGGCCGACGACGCCGGTGCGGCCGAGGCCCGTCACGACTTCGTCAACGCCGAACTCCTTCAGTTTCTTTTCGACGAAGGATGCCGTATTTTCGACCGCGAACAGGAGCTCCGGGTTCCTGTGCAGGTGGCGCCGCCATTCGGCGACTTCGTTCTGGAGCTCGGCGGCACGGTTGAGTATCGGCATCGGTTCGTCCTGTCGGTCTGTTCGATCACTGTGTATCTGCGGTGGATTGGCAGGGGTGCCCGTGAATGGGCTTTGCCATCTCCTCGCCATATAGGCTAAATAGCCGGACGAGACGAGGCAACAGCGGAATTTCGAGGTTCTATCGTGGTGACAGCAGGAATTTTCACGCGTGGCAAGATGAGGGCGCTTGGTGTCACGGCAGTGACGTGCGCGACGCTTCTTGCGGCATTGCCGGCTGCAGCCAATCCGAGGCTGGTCGTCGACGTCAATTCGCTGAAGGTCTACGAACACCAGGACATCTTCCAGAAATGGTATCCGGCGTCACTGACCAAGCTGATGACGGCCTATACGGCCTTCCGCGCGATCAAGTCGGGACAGCTCACGCTCGAGAGCCCGGTCATCATGACCAAGAATGCGGCCTCCGAGCCGCCGAGCAAGATGTTCTACAAGCCCGGGCAGGCGATGACGCTCGACAGCGCGCTGAAGATGATGCTGGTCAAGTCCGCGAACGACGTTGCCGTCGCGATCGCCGAGACGGTCGGCGGTTCGGAGCCCGCCTTCATCGAGCGCATGAACGCCGAGGCGCGCCGCATCGGCATGACCTCGTCCAACTTCATCAATCCCAACGGCCTGCCGGGTCCCGGTCAGTATACGACGGCGCGCGACCTTGCGGTGCTGGCGATTACGCTGAAGCGCGAGTTCCCGCAATACGCCTCCTATTTCTCGCTGGAAGGCTTTACCACCGGCAAGAAGAACTATCCGAACTACAACATGCTGATCGGCCGCTTCGAAGGTGCCGATGGCATGAAGACCGGCTTCATCTGCGCCTCCGGTTTCAACCAGGTTTCGTCTGCCACCCGTGACGGGCGTAGCGTCGTCTCGGTCGTGCTCGGCGAGGATAGCCTCGGCGCGCGTGCCGACGAATCTGCGCGGCTCATGCAGATGGCGCTGACGACGAGCGGCAACGGCAAGCCTTCCCTCGTGCAGATCCCGCCCTATGGCGAGACGCGCGACGTGGTGGCCGATGTCAGCAAGCAGATCTGCTCGAAGGCGGCGGCCAAGGTCCGCAGCGAAGGCCGCGACGAGGCCGGCCGCCAGAAGCTGCTTTCGCCCTATATCCACGATATCAACCGGCCGCTGAAGCTCGCCTTCGCCGGCCTTATCGCCGGCAGCGGTGAGAAGGCGCCGAAAGTCGTCGCCGACCAGGCTGGCCAGGGCGACGCCGCGAATGTGCCGATCCCCGTGCCGCGGCCGACCTTCTGATCGGAGTTCATGATGGCTAGTCCCTTGTCGGCGGTGCCGGTTTCCATCCTCACCGGCTTTCTCGGTGCGGGCAAAACAACGTTGCTCAACCGGTTGCTGAAGGATCCCGATCTCTCGGACACGGCGGTCATCATCAACGAGTTCGGCGACGTCTCGATCGACCACCTGCTGGTCGAAGCTTCCAGTGACGGCGTCATCGAGCTTTCCGACGGCTGCCTTTGCTGCACGGTGCGTGGCGAATTGGTCGACACGCTTGCCGACCTTATGGATCGGATGCAGACCGGCAAGATCAAGCCGCTGAAGCGCATCGTCATCGAAACGACCGGCCTTGCCGACCCCGCGCCGGTGCTGCAATCCGTGATCGGCAATCCCATCATCGCGCAGAACTTCCGGCTGGACGGCGTCGTCACCGTCGTCGATGCCGTCAACGGCCTGCAGACGATCGCCAATCACGAGGAAGCCCTGAAGCAGATCGCAGTCGCCGACCGTATCGTCATCAGCAAGACGGGTCTCGCCGATGCTTCCACGCGCGACGCGTTGACGGTTCGCATCCGGGCGCTCAATCCGCGTGCGCCGCTCATCGATGGCGACAGCGACGAGGCGGGACGCTCAGCGCTTTTCGCCTGCGGCCTTTATGATCCGTCCTCGAAGATCGCCGATGTCGGCCGCTGGCTGCAGGACGAGGCGCACCACGACGACGGCCACCATCACCACGATCACGATGATCAACATCACGACCACGATCATCATCATGACCATGACCACCATCATCATGATGTGAACCGGCATGGCGGCGACATCCGCTCGTTCAGCATCGTGCACGACCGGCCGATCGAGCCGATGGCACTCGACATGTTCATCGACCTCCTGCGTTCGGCCCATGGCGAGAAGCTGCTCAGGATGAAGGCGATCGTTGCGGTTGCCGACAGACCGGACCGGCCGCTGGTGCTGCATGGGGTGCAGAATGTCTTTCACACGCCGGAGCGTCTGGCGGCATGGCCGGACCCAAACGACCGGCGCACGCGCATGGTGCTGATCACCAAGGGATTGACGGAAGACTTCGTGCGCGACCTGTTCGACGCCTTTACTGGCAAGCCGCGCATCGACCGGCCGGACGCGCAGGCGCTTTCCGACAATCCGCTCGCCGTTCCCGGCATGCGGTTTTAAGCAAACTCCAGGAAAAGTGCGAAGCGGTTTTCCGTCCGGAGTTGCGAGCCAACTTTGGAGCAAACTCCAGGAAAAGCGCGAAGCGGTTTTCCGTCCGGAGTTGCGAGCCAACTTTGGAGCAAACTCCAGGAAGAGTGCGAAGCGGTTTTCCGTCCGGAGTTGCGCCTGCAAAGAACCAAGCCAAAGCGATGCCGCAGCCCGTCGCGGGCGTCTCAGGCGCCCTTGCGGATCAGAAACCGGTGGCCGCCGTCGGCCACAGCGGACTCTTCGAGCGTGTGGCCGTCCTCGTTGCAGAAGTGCGGGATATCGATCACCGCCAGAGGATCAGTCGTCTCGATCTCCAGCAATGCGCCCGGGGCTAGTGAGGACATGCGCTTGCGCGTCTTCAAAACGGGAAGGGGGCATTTAAGCCCCCTGAGGTCGTAGACGATCTTGGTCTCGCCCGGCATCAATTGCCCCAGATTTTCCAGAAGGGGCGCTTCTTCGGCGGCTCTTCGGTGAGCACGGGCGTTTCCGCCACCGCCTCGGGGGAGGGTGCCGTTGCAACGGCGGCCGTCTGCTGCTCGGTCGGAGCTGGCGCCGTCGTGCGTGCCTGCTTGGCCGTCTTCGCCGGTTCCTGTGCCTGCGGTGCGACGGCTGCCTGCTGTTCGGGTGTCTGAACGGCCGGAGCGGGTGCTTCGGCCTCCGGCTCGCCCTTCGAGAACAGGCTCCAGAAGGATTTCTTCGCCGGCTGCTGGACGGCTGCCTGCATCACCGGCTGTGGAATGGGATTGGCGGCCGGAACCGGGACGTGCTTGCCGCCGTCGGTCGCCTTTTCGAGTTCCTTCTTCTGGATCTCGACGGCCTGCTTAGTCTCTTCCGCTTCCTTCTGGTCGGCGAGCTTCTTCTCGAGGTCGCTGGCCTTCATCAGCTTGCCGGCGTCGAAGGAGTTGCCGGTCGGCGCATAGGCGAGCTCGCGGCCGACGCGCTGCTTGGCGACGATCGCCTTGCGCTCGGCTTCGCTCGGCTCGTACCAGACCATGCCGTCATACTTCTTCATGGCCTTGTCGTAGTCGGTCTGGTAGGTCTTCTCGAAGCCTGCCATCGCCACCTGCAGCGCCGGCGGGGTCGACATGGCCGGGCACTGGCCGCCCGGATTGAACGGGCCGGCGGCCTGCTGATTGAAGACGTACCTCTTCTCGCAGACATTGACCTCTGGCGGGCGCTTGGTGATCTCGAACTGGTCGTAGCCGACCTTCAGCATCTTCCAGAACTCGATGTTCGGGTTGTTGCGATGGCGCGCCATGTTTTCCGCGGTCATGCGGAAGGGGAAGGCCTGCAGCTGAACGCTTTCCTGGCCGCCCTTGAAGGAATCCCGGGCGAGCGCGAAGATCTCGATCATCTGCTCGTCGGTCATCGAGTAGCAGCCCGACGACGAGCAGGCGCCGTGGATCATCAGGTGCGTTCCCTGACGGCCGTTCGCCTTGTCGTAGGTGTTGGGATAGCCGGTGTTGATCGCCAGATAATAGTTCGAGTTGGGGTTCAACTGATGCGGGAAGAGCGGGTAGAAGCCTTCCGGCGCCTGGCGGTCGCCTTCCTTTACCTTGGGCCCAAGCTTCCCGGACCAGGCGCAAATCTTATAGGTTTTCAGCAGCTGGAAGCGGTTGGATGTATTGGCCTTCCAGACCTCGAGCGTGCCTTCTTCCTTGAAGATGCGCAGCGCGATCGGGGCCTGCTTCTGCATCCCGAGTTCGGTCATCTTTTTGACCATGGGTCCCGAGACCTGGTACTCGGTCTTGTTCTTGACGGACTTGAGGTCGACCGATGTCGTCGTGTCCAGCGTTTCATTGGTGCAGCCGGCAAGCGCGGCGACAATGGCGGCGGAAGCTACAAGGTTCCAGAAACGCATCAGCAGAGGCCCGTTCAAACCCAACTCGACTAAGAGAGCCCAAGTCCGCGAGGGGTGGGCCGTTCAGAGAATCACTAAGCGATTATACTTCACGAATTCTTAACCCTGCAGGGTGCCCCTGCCGATGCGCTGTTCATGACCTCATGAATATGGCCAAGATTTGGCCACACTCCGCTTTGCAGTTGCGAAATCCGCTTGCGCAATCGCGAACCATCAGGGCCAGATCGAATAGAGAGCGTAGGATTTCCGCCCCTATCCCGTTCCTGCTTAGAGGTTGCGGCCGATATTGAGGTACTTCTGTCGGCGATCCGTGCGCAACTGGTCACCATTGCGTCCGGACAATTCCTTCAACGCGTCGGCGATCACGGTTCCTGTGCGGCCGATGACCGCGTTCGGATCGCGGTGTGCGCCGCCGACCGGCTCCTGAATGATGCCGTCGATGACGCCGAGCGCCTTCAGGTCCTCGGAGGTGATCTTCATGTTGCTTGCGGCTTCCTTGGCGCGGGTGGAATCGCGCCACAGGATCGAGGCTGCACCTTCCGGCGAGATAACGCTGTAGATCGCATGCTCCAGCATGTAGACGCGGTTGCCGGTGGCGATCGCGATGGCGCCGCCGGATCCGCCTTCACCGATGACGACGGTGACGATCGGCACGCGGACGTTGAGGCACATCTCGGTCGAGCGGGCGATCGCTTCCGCCTGGCCGCGTTCCTCGGCGTTGACGCCAGGATAGGCGCCTGCCGTGTCGACCAGCGTGATCAGCGGCAGGCCGAAGCGGTCGGCCATTTCCATGACGCGGATCGCCTTGCGGTAGCCTTCAGGACGGGGGCTGCCGAAGTTGTGCTTGATGCGCGACTTGGTGTCATTGCCCTTCTCCTGGCCGAGAACGGCCACCGGCATGCCGCGGAAACGCGCAAGGCCGGCCTGAATGGCATCGTCGTTGGCGAAGTTGCGGTCGCCGGCAAGCGGCGTGAACTCGGTGAAGAGTTCGGCGGCGTAATCCAGGAAGTGCGGGCGCGAGGGGTGACGGGCGACCTGGGTCTTCTGCCAGGGCGTCAGCTTGGAATAGATCTCGACCATCGCGTCGCGGACGCGCGTCTCCAGGCGTTCGATCTCATCCGAAGTGTTCACGCTCTCGTCTTCGCCGGCGAGCTTCTTCAATTCGAGAATCTTGCCTTCAAGGTCGGAGATGGGTTTTTCGAAATCGAGATAGTTGTGCATGAGATGCGTTTCCGATCATTTTGCGACAAGGACCAGCGGGCCGAAACCAGCGTGCCCGGCCGTCCTAATCCTGTTTTTTCGCCTGTTTGGCAAGAGGGTGATGGTTTTGCACGAGGTTGTGCAGCCGTTCTTCCAGCACATGGGTATAGATTTGTGTCGTTGAAATGTCCGAATGGCCGAGCAGTTCCTGCACGGCGCGAAGGTCCGCGCCATTGGCAAGCAGGTGGCTGGCGAAGGCGTGCCGCAGCACGTGCGGCGAGATCGTGGCGACCCTTATGCCGGCGCGTGCGGCGAGCGATTTCAGATCGCGCGCAAAAACCTGGCGCGGCAGGAAGCCCTGCTTGCCGGAGGAGGGGAAGAGCCACGGGCTTTCGCGGCTGCCCGCTTCCTCTTTGTCCATTTCCTCAGCGAGCGCCTCGCCATAGGCCCGCATCGCCCGGATTGCCGCTTGCGAGAGCGGCACGAGCCGGTCCTTGTTGCCCTTGCCGCGGATGACGAGGAAGCGGCCGTTCTGTGCGAGAACGCTTGCCGGCAGGGAGACCAGTTCGCTGACGCGCATGCCGGTGGCGTAGAGCAGTTCGATCAGCGCATGCATGCGCAGTTTCGCAAGGTGGTCGGGACCTCCTGATGCGGCTTCGGTCTCGGCCTGCCCGATCAGCCGCGAGACGTCCTCGACGCTCAGCGTCTTCGGCAGGCTGCGCCCCTTCTTTGGGGCGTCGAGAATGCCTGTCGGATCGTCGCCGCGCATACCCTCGGCGTAGAGGAATTTGTAGAACTGCCGGAGTGCGGAGAGGCGCCGTGCCTGCGAGGAGGGCTTGAAGCCCTGGCCCGAGAGATGGGCGAGGTAGGTGCGAAGATCGTCCGGGGTTGCCGCTGTCAGCCCGGTTCCGAGCGTGCGCAGGTGCGAGGAGGCATCCTCCAGGTCGCGCTCGTAGGATTGCAGCGTATTGACCGCCGCGCCGCGCTCGGCACTCATCATTTCGAGGAAGGCCTCGACATGGGCGGCAGAGAGGTCGCTCATTGGGGCTTGTTCACCCGCTCGGACGGGATTTTCACGGTCACGTCGCGTTCAACCGGTTCGACAAAGGTGACGAGAGAGACCATCGTGCCGTAGACTAATCCGGCGGCGACGGCACAAAAGAACAGGAACCGGAAAAGGGTCGGCATTTCAATCTCCTCTGCATGAAGCCTCCGGCCGAAGCGGACCAAAGGATATGCATGCAGGCGTTCAAACAGCCATCGTCATCGCGCGTTCGGATGAATGTGCGGCACGAAGGCGGGTGCCAGACCTATATGAACGCCGCTTCGGCCGAGTTCAAGAACCGTGAGCGGACGCGCGCGACGACTTGACGCTACACCCCGATTTGTCGATACCGAAAGGGAATGGGGAATAAGAAGTCCAATGAACGACGTGATCGAACCGGTTTCCGCAACGCTTGCCGAGCGGGCGAAGCTTGTACTCGGTAAACGCAATCTCGTGTTCATCGGTCTCATGGGCGCCGGCAAGTCGGCAATCGGAAGATTGACCGCCCAGGCGCTCGGAGTTCCCTTCGTCGATTCCGACCACGAGATCGAGCGCGTCTCGCGCATGACAATTAGCGATCTCTTTGCCCGATACGGCGAGGAGGAGTTTCGCGCACTGGAGACGCGGGTGCTGAAACGGCTTCTGAGAAGTGGTCCGCGTGTGGTCTCGACCGGCGGCGGCGCCTACATCAACGAGCGCTCGCGCCGCCAGATCAGGAAGGGCGGCCTGACGGTCTGGCTCAATGCCGAGCTCGACGTGCTCTGGGAGCGCGTCAACAAGCGCGATACCCGGCCGCTCCTGAAAACGGAAAATCCCAAGCAGACGCTCGAAAACCTGATGAACGCGCGCTACCCGATCTATTCGGAAGCCGACCTGACGGTGCTGTCGCGCGATGTGAAGAAAGAGACGATGGTGGAGGACGTTCTCACCGCCGTTATCGAATACCAGGACAAGAAGAACCATGAATAGCCATGTTGCGCCCGCTGCCGAACGCAAGGTCCGCGTCGACCTCGGCGATCGTTCCTACGATATCCTGATCGGTCCCGGACTGATTGCCGCCGCCGGCCAGGAGATCGCTGCCCGTCTCAAGGGGCGCAAGATGGCCGTGATCACTGACGAGAACGTAGCGCCGCGCTATCTCGAACCGCTGATGGCGAGCCTGAAGCAGCGTGACCTCGACGCGGTGTCGCTCGTGCTTCCCGCCGGCGAGAAGACCAAGAGCTTCGAGCAGCTGATCCCGGTCTGTGAAACCGTGCTTGGCGCCCGTATCGAGCGCAACGATGCGGTAATCGCGCTCGGCGGGGGCGTCATCGGCGACCTGACCGGCTTTGCCGCCGGCATCGTGCGCCGAGGCTCGCGTTTCATCCAGATTCCGACATCGCTCTTGGCACAGGTCGATTCCTCCGTCGGCGGCAAGACCGGCATCAATTCGCCGCATGGCAAGAACCTGATCGGCGTCTTCCATCAGCCGGACCTGGTGCTCGCCGATACCGACGTGCTCGACACGCTGAGCCCGCGCGAGTTCCGCGCCGGTTACGCGGAAGTCGCGAAATACGGATTGATCGACAAGCCCGACTTCTTCGCCTGGCTCGAAAAGAACTGGCAGGCCGTCTTTGCCGGTGGTGCTGCCCGCATCGAGGCGATCGCCGTGAGCTGCCAGGCCAAGGCCGACGTCGTGGCGGCGGACGAGCGCGAGAACGGCTTGCGCGCGCTCCTCAACCTCGGCCATACCTTCGGCCATGCGCTGGAGGCTGCGACCGAGTATGACAGCGCCCGGTTGGTGCATGGCGAGGGCGTTTCGATCGGCATGGTGCTGGCGCATCAGTTCTCGGCACGCATGAACCTTGCGAGCCCGGACGATGCGTCCCGTGTCGAGGCGCATCTGAAGACGGTGGGCCTGCCGACGCGGATGTCGGAAATCCCGGGCACCTTGCCGCCGGCCGAACGGCTGATGGACGCGATCGCTCAGGACAAGAAGGTCAAGGGCGGCAAGCTCACTTTCATTCTGACGCGCGGCGTTGGGCAATCCTTTGTCGCCGATGACGTTCCGGCGTCAGAGGTCTTGAGCTTCCTGAGGGAAAAACATCCGCAATGACAGGCGAAGCCTTTATTGCTTTTCTGGCGGAGTACTGGCTGTCGATCCTCTCGGTCTTCTGCCTGCTCCTGCTTTCGGCCTTCTTCTCCGGCTCGGAAACGGCGCTGACGGTAGCTTCGCGCTCGCGCCTGCATACGTTGGAGAACAACGGCGAAGTGCGCGCCGGCATCGTCAACCGGCTGATCGAGCGGCGGGACCGGCTAATCGGTACGCTGCTGATCGGCAACAATCTCGTCAATATCCTCGCTTCGTCGCTGGCGACGAGCCTGCTGATCGGCGTTTTCGGCGACTGGGGCGTGGCGATCGCGACGCTCACCATGACCGTGCTGCTCGTCATCTTCTCGGAAGTGCTGCCGAAGAGTTGGGCGATTGCCTCTCCCGATCGCTTCGCGCTCGCCGTCGCGCCACTCGTCCGTCCTTTCGTCGCGATCGTCGGGCCCATCTCCAGCCTCGTCAACGGGATTGTCCGGCGCATCCTCAATCTCTTCGGAGTCAATCTGTCCGCGAACATGTCGATGCTATCGGCGCAGGAGGAATTGCGTGGCGCGGTAGATTTGCTGCACCGGGAGGGGTCGGTGATCAAAGCCGACCGTGATCGGCTGGGCGGCGTGCTCGATCTCGGCGAGCTCGAAGTCTCCGACATCATGATCCACCGTACTGCCATGCGCGCGATCAACGCCGACGAGCCGCCGGAGGCTTGCGTCCGCGATATCCTCGAAAGTCCGTTCACCCGACTGCCGCTCTGGCGCGGTTCGACCGACAACATCATCGGCGTGGTGCATACCAAGGATCTCCTGCGGGCGCTCGCGGAGCCCAATGTCGAGCCGGAAAACCTCGAAATCGTCAAGATCGCGCAGAAGCCCTGGTTCGTGCCCGACACGACCAACCTCAAGGACCAGCTCAACGCCTTCCTGCGCCGCAAGCTGCATCTGGCGATCGTCGTCGACGAGTACGGCCAGGTTCAGGGGCTGGTGACCCTCGAAGACATTCTGGAGGAGATCGTCGGCGACATTGCCGATGAACACGACCTCGACATTCAGGGTGTGCGCCAGGAGGCCGACGGCTCGATCGTCGTCGACGGCTCGGTGCCGATCCGCGACCTCAACCGCGCGCTCGACTGGTCGCTGCCGGACGAGGAAGCGACGACGGTGGCGGGGCTCGTCATTCACGAGTCAAAGAGCATTCCCGAGGAGCGTCAGGCCTTCACCTTCCATGGCAAGCGCTTCATCGTGATGAAACGGGTGAAGAACCGGATCACCAAGCTGCGCATCCGCCCGGCGGAAGAGGGCGCCCCTCCGACGGTTTGATCGTTACCAGCGGGTCGCTTCGCCGGGAGCCGCCGGCTCGACGGCAAGCGCGTGCAGGCCGGCATCGAGTTCCGGTTTCAGGACGTCATTGATGGCGCGGTGACGGGCGACGCGGCTCATGCCGGTAAAGGCGCTGGAAACGATGCGCACCCGCATGTGGGTTTCGCCGCCGCCATCGAAACCCGGCTGATGACCGGCATGCATGTGGCTCTCGTTGATGACCGCCAATCTCTCAGGATGGAAGGCCTCGATCAGCTTCTTTTCGATCGTGTCCGTGAGCGACATTCTTCCGTCCCATTTCCTTGGTTGCTTGACGCCCCCTCGCGGATCGGCAGTACCCGGTAATCGCTGGCTTGGCGGCGCAAAATGCCCGCACAAAGCCAGCAACATTCCGTTTTGTCAATTCTTGTTGTGGCCCCAGCCAAGCCCCATAATGAGCACCATGAGACTCGATTCAAAATACTTCGATCGCATTCGCACCCGGCGCAAGGTTGAGCCCCGGGCGGAGCCGGCTGCGCCCGTCTGTCAGTGGGACGGCTGCGATCAGAAGGGCGTGCATAAAGCGCCCGTCGGCCGCAATGCCGAGGGCCAGTACTTCATGTTCTGCTTCGAGCATGTGAAGGAATACAACAAGGGCTACAACTACTTCTCCGGCCTTTCCGACAGCGAGGTCGCCCGCTACCAGAAGGAAGCGGTGACCGGCCACCGGCCAACCTGGACCGTCGGCGTCAACAAGAATGCCAAGAACGGTCCGACGCAGTCGCAGACGCGGTCGGGCTCGGCCGGCGCCCAGGCCCGGATGCGCGACCCCTTCGGCTTCGTCAGCGAAGCGCGCGCCCGTCGCCCGGAGCCGCGCCAGCGCAAGTTGAAGACGCTCGAGGCAAAGGCGTTCGAAACACTCGGCCTCGGGGCCTCGGCCACTGCTGCCGACATCAAGGCTGCCTACAAGGATCTCGTCAAGAAGCATCACCCCGATGCCAATGGCGGAGATAGGGGATCCGAAGAGCGTTTTCGCGCGGTTATTCAAGCCTACCAATTGTTAAAACAGGCTGGTTTCTGCTAACAACGCGGATTATTACAGAAGCACTTTTGCAGGCGAATGCGCGGGTGCCGTCCGGTGGCCGCTCTGGAGACATGATGAGCAAGATTGACCTCGACATTTCCAACCTCCCCGATACGACGATCTCGGTCCGGGAGGTTTTCGGCATTGATACGGATTTGCGCGTTCCTGCCTATTCGAAGGGCGACGCCTATGTGCCGGACCTCGACCCGGATTACCTCTTCGATCGCGAAACCACGCTCGCCATTCTCGCAGGCTTCGCCCACAACCGACGCGTGATGGTATCGGGCTATCACGGTACCGGTAAGTCCACCCATATCGAGCAGGTCGCCGCGCGCCTCAACTGGCCGTGCGTGCGTATCAACCTCGATAGCCATGTCAGCCGTATCGACCTCGTCGGCAAGGACGCGATCGTCGTCAAGGACGGCCTTCAGGTCACCGAATTCAAGGACGGCATCCTGCCCTGGGCCTACCAGCACAATGTCGCACTCGTCTTCGACGAATACGACGCCGGCCGCCCGGACGTGATGTTCGTCATCCAGCGCGTGCTGGAATCCTCCGGCCGCCTGACGCTGCTCGACCAGAGCCGCGTCATCCGTCCGCACCCGGCCTTCCGCCTGTTTGCGACCGCCAACACCATCGGCCTCGGCGACACCACCGGCCTCTACCACGGCACGCAGCAGATCAACCAGGCGCAGATGGACCGTTGGTCGATCGTCACGACGCTGAACTACTTGGCGCATGACAAGGAAGTCGACATCGTCGCCGCCAAGGTGAAGGGCTTCACCGCCGACAAGGGCCGCGAGACCGTCTCCAAGATGGTGCGTGTTGCCGACCTCACGCGCGCCGCCTTCATCAACGGCGACCTTTCGACCGTCATGAGCCCGCGCACGGTCATCACCTGGGCCGAGAACGCCCACATCTTCGGCGATATCGCCTTTGCCTTCCGTGTGACCTTCCTCAACAAGTGCGACGAGCTGGAGCGGGCGCTGGTCGCCGAGCACTACCAGCGCGCCTTCGGGATCGAGCTCAAGGAAAGCGCTGCCAACATCGTGTTGGAAGCCACCGCCTGAGTGATGGCGCAGGCGAAGGGCGTACGGGCGCTTCGCTTCGTTGAGGAGAAGAGCGTCACGAAGACCGCCAACGCGGTCTTCAAGGGCCTCAAGGCCTTCAACCTCGAAAAGGCGGGAAGCGCCAAGTACAAGCGCTTCGCCATTTCGGTGCGTGATGACAGCGACGAGATCGTAGGCGGCATCGTCGCCTATACGGCGTGGAACTGGTGCTTCATCGAACTGCTCTGGGTAGACGAAGCGCTGAGAGGATCGGGCAGCGGGCGTGAGCTCGTTGCGCGTGTCGAGGCGGTCGCTGCAAGTCGCGGCGCCCGCTACATCTATGTCGACACGTTCAGCTTCCAGGGCGACGGCTTCTATCAGAAGCTGGGGTATGACGTTTATGGCAAACTCGATGATTTCCCGCCGGGATTTCACCGCATCTGGCTGAAGAAGGAACTGTCGTGAGTTCGAACTCGAAGGCAAAGCCGACAACGCGCGAGAATGCTGCTGAACCGTTCAAGCGGGCGCTTTCCGGCTGCATCCGATCGATCGCGGGCGATGCCGAGGTGGAAGTGGCCTTCGCCAACGAGCGGCCGGGCATGACCGGCGAGCGCATTCGACTGCCGGAACTATCCAAGCGCCCGACGCTGCAGGAGCTTGCGGTCACGCGCGGTCTCGGCGACAGCATGGCGCTTCGCAAGGCCTGTCACGACGCGCGCATCCACGCCACCATGTCACCGCAGGGGGCTGACGCACGGGTGATCTTCGATGCGGTGGAGCAGGCGCGCGTCGAGGCGATCGGCGCGCTGCGGATGGCGGGTGTCGCCAAGAACCTCAATGTCATGCTCGAGGAGAAATACGCCAAGGCGAATTTCGGCACGATCGAACGACAGGCCGACGCTCCGCTCGGCGAAGCCGTGGCGCTGTTGGTGCGTGAGAAGCTGACCGGCGAGAAGCCGCCGGCATCGGCCGGCAAGGTGCTCGACCTCTGGCGCGAGTTCATCGAAGGCAAGGCGTCCGGCGACATCAAGAACCTGTCGTCGGCGATCAATGACCAGCAGGCCTTTGCCCGGGTCGTGCGCGACATGCTGACCTCGATGGAGGTCGCCGAGAAATATGGCGACGACGACGTCGAGCCGGACGAGCAGGAAAGCGAGACCGACGAAGATCAGCCGCGCAGCCAGGAGCAGGACGAAAACGCCAGCGACGAGGAAGCCGGCGACGATGCCGCACCCGCCGATGAAAACCAAGCTGCCGAAGAGCAGATGGAAGAAGGCGAGATGGACGGCGCGGAGATCTCCGACGACGATCTCCAGGACGAGGGTGACGAGGACAGCGAGACACCCGGCGAGGTCAAGCGACCGAACCAGCCCTTCGCCGACTTCAACGAGAAAGTCGACTACGCCGTCTTCACTCGCGAATTCGACGAGACGATCGCTTCGGAAGAGCTGTGCGACGAGGCCGAGCTCGACCGGTTGCGCGCCTTCCTCGACAAGCAGCTTGCCCATCTCCAGGGTGCTGTGGGTCGCCTTGCCAACCGCCTGCAGCGCCGCCTGATGGCGCAGCAGAACCGCTCCTGGGAATTCGATCTCGAAGAGGGCTACCTCGACACGGCGCGCCTGCAGCGCATCATCATCGACCCGATGCAGCCGCTTTCCTTCAAGCGCGAGAAGGACACCAACTTCCGCGACACGGTAGTGACGCTGCTGATCGACAATTCCGGTTCGATGCGCGGCCGCCCGATCACCGTTGCTGCCACCTGTGCCGACATTCTGGCGCGCACGCTGGAACGCTGCGGCGTCAAGGTCGAGATCCTCGGCTTTACCACCAAGGCCTGGAAGGGCGGACAGTCGCGCGAAAAGTGGCTCGCCGGCGGCAAGCCGCAGGCGCCGGGCCGGCTCAACGATCTGCGCCACATCATCTACAAGTCGGCCGATGCACCCTGGCGCCGGGCGCGGCGCAATCTCGGCCTGATGATGCGCGAGGGCCTGCTGAAAGAAAACATCGACGGCGAAGCGCTGATGTGGGCGCATGAGCGGCTGATGGCCCGGCGCGAACAGCGCCGCATCTTGATGATGATCTCCGACGGCGCGCCGGTTGACGACTCGACGCTTTCGGTGAACCCCGGAAACTATCTGGAGCGGCACCTGCGCGCTGTCATCGAGCAGATCGAAACCCGCTCGCCGGTGGAACTGCTGGCGATCGGCATCGGCCACGATGTGACGCGATACTACCGTCGCGCCGTGACCATCGTCGATGCCGATGAACTCGCCGGTGCCATGACCGAGCAGCTGGCCGCGCTCTTTGAGGATGAAAGCCAGCGCCGCGGTTCCTCGCGTCTTCGTCGCGCGGGATAATTTGTTTCGTTCGGAGGTGGCGCTTGTCGCTTCCGAACGCCAATCGGCGACAGCCCGTTCCGGCCTTGAGCCGAAGTCAATTTACGGACAAAGTTTTACAGTCTACCAAGCTGCAGCGATGATCTTAGTGCGCCGTGGCGGGTGTCTCTCGTCGTCGTGCTCCGTTTCATTCCTGATGCTCTTCCCCTGAAGGTGTTTCCCTCATGCTCGGTCGCGGACTTCTAGCCCTCCTGCTTTTGGCTTCGACCGGCACGGCATGGGCCGCCTCGAACGGCGAAACTCTGCCGATCCGCAGTCGTCAGATCAGCAGTTTCGCGGTTGGATCGAGCGCCACCCGGTTCGGCGCGCTGGAGTTCGTTGGCGGACTGGAAATGACCTCTGCGAATTCCCTGTTCGGCGCCGTGTCGGGAATCCGTTTTCGACCGGATGGCACTTCCTTCATCGCGATCATGGACACCGGACACTGGCTCGAAGGCGCCGTGGTCCGCGATGCGGACGGCCGGCTTTCCGGTCTTACGGACCTTACCGCCACGCCGATGGCCGACCGCAACGGCGACGTCGGGCTCGCGAAGTGGAAGGTGGATTCGGAAGGATTGGCGCTGCGGTCGGGGCAGGTGGTGGTCAGCTACGAGCAGGCACACCGCATCGACATCTACCCGGACCCGGGCTTTGCTGCATCGACGCCGATCGGGAGCCTGGCGTTGCCGTTCCCGATCAAGGAATTGCGCAACAATGGCGGCATCGAGACCATCGCAGTCGCGCCAAAGGACAGCCCCCTGGCCGGCGCGACGATCGCCGTTGCGGAGCGCAGCGTCGACAAGGCGGATAACCTGCTGGCGGGCATTCTCGACGGGCCGCAGCGTGGCGCGTTTGCCGTCGTGCGCAAGGATCCCTATGCGGTAACCGACGGCGCGTTCCTGCCGAACGGCGACCTGTTGCTCCTTGAGCGGCGCTTCTCTTTTGGCTCGGGTCTCGGCATGCAGATCCGACGTATTGCCGGCGACACGATCAAGCCCGGCGCCGTGGTCGATGGCGAAGTCATCTTCGAAGCCGACATGCGCCACCAGATCGACAATATGGAAGGGCTCGACGTCGTCGTACGGCCGGACGGCGAAGTTCGGGTGATCGTCGTTTCGGACGACAACCACTCCATCCTCGAGCGCAATCTGATGCTCGAGTTCCGCCTCACGACCGCGCTGACGCAGTAGGCAACGGCCCAAAGGGCGAATGATCCAAGCTCTCAAACGACAGAGCCGATGATTGCGGTCGTTTGACCGCAATCATCGGCTCGATCCTTTTCGGCAGACGTTGTTTAGATCATTTCATTGTTTAATCGAAACAATGAAATGATCTAAGTCTTTGAAATTACGCAATTCCGGACGGAAAACCGTTTCACACTTTTCCTGGAATTGCTTAGGCGGATGCCTTGGCTTCCGCTGCCGGCATCGGTTTGACGACGCTCATCAGCGCGCCATAGGGCAAGAGCATGACGAGGCCGCAGAGGATCTTGACGCTCAGGTCGCCGATGGCCCAGGAGATCCAGCGCGGCGCTTCGGCCGTGAGCACGCCGAGCAGGGGCGCGGTTTCCAGCGCGAAGCTGTCATTCGGTCCGAAGAACACGAAGAACGGGGCAAAGGCGAAGGAAAAGAACATTGCGGTGTCGAGTGCCGAGCCGATCAGCGAACCTGCGAGCGGCGCATGCCACCAGCTCTGGCGGCGCAGGCGGTTGAACACCGAGATGTCCAGAAGCTGGCCGAACAGGAAGGCAGAGCCTGAGGCGATCGCGATCCGCGGCGTGGCGGCGACGAAGGAGAGCAGGATGGCGACGATGAAGCCTGCGACCACCACGCGGCGCGCGATGCGCGGTCCGAACTGTCGGTTGGTAAGATCCGTCACCAGGAAGGCGAAGGGATAGCTGAAGGCGCCCCAGGTGAGAAGATCACCAAGCTGCATGCCGGCAATCGAGCCCGGCAGCGGGTACTGTACGAGGATGTTCGAGGCCACGACCACAAGGGTCATCAGCGCGATATAGACGAAGAAAGTGCGGTTGATCAGCATTTTTTTATCCTGGGAGATGCCACCAGCTAGAGGGATGAGAGCCGGATCGAGCATCCGGCCGATGAGTGCAGAAAAACATGCGCACGAGAAAAAGGCTTGCTGGATGAACCCGCAAGCCTTTTAAACGCGTGTCAAAGACAGGACGCTGGCGCCGATTAGGCGGCTTCAGCAACCTTCTTGACGATCTGGCGGCGCAGCAGGCGAGCGCGCATGCTCAGCTCGTTCTCGTCCGACTTCAGCAGGAAGGCGTCGAGGCCGCCGCGGTGTTCAACCGAGCGGAGAGCTGCAGCGGAAACGCGCAGACGGTAGCGCTGGCCGAGAGCATCGGAAATCAGCGTGACGTTGCACAGGTTCGGCAGGAACCGGCGCTTGGTCTTGTTGTTGGCGTGGCTTACATTGTTGCCCGACTGGACGCCCTTGCCGGTCAATTCGCAACTACGGGACATGGTACACCTATTCTCTTTATCGCCGCCGGACAATGCGGTAGCGGGCCCAGAGCCCAGGCCGCGTTCCTAGGCCATTATTGGAAAGTCGCGGTTCTATAGTCAGAGACGGCCCGCCCGTCAAGCCAAACCTCTTGCATTCTCGGAAAACCCGCGGTTTTTCCCGGCCGTTCTTCAGATGTGAGGCGTAGTTCTCGCAAGAATAATGCCTTGCGAGACCCATTCCAAGCGGTTTTGCTATGCGTTATTTCTTGCATGGGGACGTGTGGCGGCCACGGGGCCGGCCCGACGACCGGCTGCAGCGAACTGGGCGTAGAAAAGCCGCAAAGAGCCTGCATTTCAGGGTATTGCGGCGATATTCGAGCGATGGATTTTTTAAGGGCATGAAGTTGCGAAATGGCTTTCGCGTGGCGGCGCTGCTGTCCGCGGTCTCGTTTTCCACAGCATCGTCGGCCGCCGATGTCGAACATCTGACGGATTACAGCATCTCGCTCGCCGGTTTGCCAGTTGCGCGGGCTTCGTTCCACACGGAACTGGAAAAGAATCATTATACGATCTCAGGGACGCTCAAGTCGGCCGGGCTGCTCGACATCCTGAGCCGGACCTCGGGCCAGACGCAGGTTTCGGGTGTGATCGGCAGGGATTACCTGCGCGCCTCGCACTATTCGATGTCCTATCGCAGTGGATCGAAGAGCAGGGCGATCAACGTCACCTATCGCAACGGCAATGTGGTGCAGGCTAGCATGACGCCGAAGCGGACGCCCTTGCCGAAGAACTGGGTGCCCGTCACCTCGCGCGACATGCGCAACGTGCTCGACCCGCTTTCCGGTCTGATCATTCCCGCGGACGCGCGCGTCTGCCCCAACACGCTGCCGATCTTCGACGGCGAGTCGCGTCTCGACATCAAGCTCTCGCCGAAGGGGACCAAGCCTTTCAAGACCAAGGGCTTCGAAGGGGAGGTGATCGTCTGCGGCATCCGCTTCGTGCCGAAGGCCGGCTACAAGAAGGGCCGCGAGGACGTCGAGTACCTGCGTCGTCTGCAGACGATGGAGATCTGGTTTGCCAAGGCGCCCAACGTGAACGTTTATGCGCCCGTCTATGTCCGCATCCCCACCAAGCTCGGACCGGTCACGGTCTCGGCGACGCGATTTGGTGGTTGACGCATGATCGCGTTTAACTAAAAGGTTAAATTTCAAGAAGTATCTGATTTTATCGGCGCAGGTTTCCGTGAGAGAAATCGCGCGAGGGGACGACTATGCAATTCAAGGCAACGCTGATCGGCTTTTCCGCCATCCTGATGTGGTCGCTGCTCGCCTTGTTCACCGCAGCATCCGGCAAGATGCCGCCGTTCCAGCTTTCGGCGATCTGCTTCCTGATCGGCAGCCTCCCTGGGCTGGTGGTGCTGGCAGTGAGACCGGAGCGCCTGGCGCTGCTCAAACAACCGGCCAAGGTCTGGATATCAGGCATTGCCGGCCTCTTCGGCTACCACTTTCTCTACTTCACGGCCCTGCGCAACGCGCCGCCGGTGGAGGCGGGGTTGATCGCCTACCTCTGGCCGCTACTGATCGTCGTCGGCTCGGCGTTGCTGCCGGGCGAGCGGCTGCGCTGGTACCACATTGCAGGCGCTCTAGCCGGCCTTGTCGGCATGATCCTGATCGTGGCGCGCAACGGTTTCGCCTTCGACGATGCCTATCTCATCGGCTATGGCGCCGCCTTCCTCTGCGCTTTCACCTGGTCCGGCTATTCGCTCATCACTCGACGCTTCGAGGCGGTCTCGACGGATGTCGTCACCGGCTTCTGCCTTGCCACATCTCTTCTGTCTTTCGTCTGCCACCTGGCGTTGGAGACGACCGTGTGGCCGCAGACGACCTTCGAGTGGCTCGCCGTCACCGGTCTTGGTTTGCTGCCCTTGGGGGCCGCCTTCTATGCTTGGGACTTCGGCGTGAAGAACGGCAACATCCAGCTTCTCGGCGTTTTGAGCTACGCGGCGCCGGTGCTTTCGACGCTGAACCTGATCCTGTTCGGTTTTGCCGAGCCGTCCTGGCGCATTGCGCTCGCCTGCCTGTTCGTGACCGGTGGCGCAGTGCTTGCGGCAAGCGACATGATCTTCCGCAAGCGCGCGACGGTGGCCCAGCCGGCGGAATAACCGGGGCTTGTTATCGCTTGGGCGGCTGCCAGTCGGGAGCCGCCATCTCGAAGGCGGCGAAATCAAATGCCGGTGCGACGGTGCAGCCGACCAACGTCCAATCGCCAAGCGAGGCGGCGGACTGCCACCAATCGGCGGGGACCACGCCCTGCGGTCTTTCCCCGTTGAGAATGTCGGACCCGAGCCGCAGCATCTCGGCAGGTTCTCCATCTTCGGCGATGCTGAGTTCGAGCGGCGCGCCGGCGTGGTAATGCCAGATCTCGACTGCGTCGCGGACGCGGTGCCAGTGCGAGCGTTCTCCACGTTCCAGCAGATAGTAGATCGCCGTCGAATGTCCGCGTGGGCCACCGGCCGTGTCGCGAAAGGTCTCGATGTACCAGCCGCCCTCCGGATGGCGCGCCAAGCCGAGTGCCTGGATGATATCCGCTGCCGATTGCGCCTCAGCCACTAGAAATTATCCTTCCGCTTGCGGATTTCGGCAAAAACCGCGGCATCGTCGGCGTTCTGCATGCCGAGATGGGCGCGGATCCCGGGGTCGGTGGCGCGCAGGAACGGGTTCGTGCGCTTCTCCAGGCCGATGGTTGTTGGTGCCGTAAAGCCGCCGTCGCAGCGCGTCTCCTCGATCTCGGCGGCGCGCGCCTTGAGTTCGGAATTCTCAGGGTCGACCGTGACCGCGAAGCGGGCGTTGGACAGCGTGTATTCGTGGCCGAAATAGACTGTCGTGTCGTCCGGCAACGCCATCAGCCGGCCGAGAGACTGCCACATGGTCGCCGGCGTCCCCTCGAACAGACGACCGCAGCCGAGCGCGAACAGGGTGTCGGCGGCAAACAGCAGCTTGTCCTGCGGGAAATGGAAGCAGATATGACCGGCCGTGTGGCCCGGCGTCTCGATCACCTCGACGGAATGACCGGCAAAGTCGAAGCGCTCGCCGTGACGCACGGCCTTGTCGAGCCCCGGAATTCTCGAGGCTTCGCCGAAGGGACCGATGATCGTGACGCCAAAGCGTTCCTTCAGGGCGTCATTTGCCGCGACGTGGTCGCCGTGATGGTGGGTCGTCAGGATGTGAGTGAGCTTCCAGCCGCGCCGCTCCAGCGCTTCCAGGATGGGCGCCTCTTCCGGCGCGTCGATCGAGGCGGTCAGGCCGCTTTCGGGGTCATGGATCAGCACGCCGAAATTATCGGTGCGGCAGAGGAAGAGGTCGAGTTCGAACGCGGCCATGGCACGTCCTCCGGTCAGGAGAGAGGGAATGCTGCCGAATGTAGCGAGCCTTACCTTGAAGTCTACCGCTTCGAAGCTAACATGTTGCGAATGCACACCGATATCGTCGACCTGCGCGAATTCTATCACTCCGAGCTCGGCCGGATGGCGGAGCAGTCCGTCACCATGGCGCTTTCGTCCGTCTGGGCGCGGCTCCCGGACGAGCGGCTGGTCGGCCTCGGCTATGCCGTTCCGTATCTCGAACGGTTCCGCAAGGACACGGAGCGCACCTTCGCCTTCATGCCGGCGGGGCAGGGGGCGGTGAACTGGCCGGTTGCCGAGCTCTCCTCGACGGCGCTGGTGTTCGATGAGGAGTTGCCGTTGCCCGACGCCTCGATCGACCGGGTGCTGATGGTGCATTCGCTGGAATTCGCCGAAAGCCCGCGGGAAACCATGAAGGAGATCTGGCGGGTGCTGGCGCCAGGGGGCCGCCTTGTCATCGTCGTACCCAACCGGCGCGGCGTCTGGGCGCGCATGGAGCACACGCCCTTCGGTTCCGGGCGACCCTACTCGCGTGGGCAGTTGACGGCGCTACTGCGCGAGACCAACTTCACGCCAGGCGCCACGGCGGATGCGCTGTTCTTCCCGCCGTCGAAACTCAGGGCCATCCTGCGGCTGCGTCGGGGCTTCGAGCGGCTCGGACGCTCACTCTGGCCGGTCTTCTCCGGCGTCATCGTCGTCGAGGCGCAGAAGCGGCTTTACCAGGGGCTGCCGGTCGCCGCACGCGCATCGCGCCGCGTCTTCGTGCCGGTGCTGGCGCCGCAGGGCGTGCCGAGCACGCGTGAGCGGCCGCATCCCACCCGCTAACCTGCGCCGGAGCCGCGGCGGACCCTCGACAAAAGCCGCTTGCGCCGCTAATGGCTTGACCTCTTTTCCTGCCTGCAGCGCCGCGCGCCTCCCAAGGCACGCATCGGTCGCTGCAGCACTTTGATGGCCATAGAAAGCTGACCCAATGAGCCTTGCTTCGAAGAGCCCTGAGCCGCGTTCCGGCATCCTGGATATTGCCGCTTATGTGCCAGGCAAGGAGCATGCGCCGGGTGTCGCCAAGGTGCACAAACTCTCGTCCAACGAGACGCCGCTTGGCGCGAGCCCGAAGGCGATCGAGGCCTTCCAATCGGCTGCCTTCAGCCTCGAACGTTATCCGGATGGCCAGGCGCGGGCGCTTCGAGAGGCGATCGGTGCCGTGCACGGCCTCAACCCGGCAAACATCATGTGCGGCAACGGCTCGGACGAATTGCTCGGGCTTCTCTGCCACACCTATCTCGGGCCTGGCGACGAAGGCATCATCACCGAGCATGGCTTCCTCGTCTACAAGATCCAGATCCTGGCGGCGGGCGCGACGCCCATTACCGTCAAGGAGAAGGACGCGCGCGTCGATGTCGATGCCATTCTCGCGGCGGTCACCGAGCGCACCAAGGTCGTCTTTCTCGCCAATCCGGCCAACCCGACCGGCACCTACATCCCTGTCGATGAGGTCCGCCGGCTGCATGCGGGGCTGCCCGAGGGTGTGCTGCTGGTGCTCGACGCGGCCTATGCCGAATATGTGCGACGCAACGACTATGCCGCCGGGCTCGAGCTCGTCTCGGCCAGCCGCAATGTGGTGATGACCCGCACCTTCTCGAAGATCTACGGCCTTGCGGGTTTGCGCATCGGCTGGATGTATGCACCGCCGGAGGTCATCGACGCGGTCGACCGTGTCCGTGGGCCGTTCAACCTCAGTGCGCCCTCTATTGCGGCGGGTGCAGCGGCGATCCGTGATCAGGCTTTCGTGGCAACGGCGGTCGATCACAATCTCACCTGGCTTGCGCGTGTCAGCGAAGCCCTTGAGGCGCTCGGCCTGCGCATCACGCCCTCGGTCACGAATTTCGTGCTGATCCACTTTCCGGAGGAAAGCGGTAGGCGGGCCGAGGAAGCCGATGATTTCCTGACCAGCCGCGGCTATATCTTGCGGGCGGTCCGCAGCTACGGCTTCCCCAATGCGCTGCGCATGACCATCGGCTCGGAAGAAGCCAACGAAGGCGTCATCGCGGCGCTGACCGAATTCATGGGACGGAAATAATGGCTCAGCAGTTTGAAACGATCGCCCTCATCGGCATTGGTCTCATCGGCTCGTCGATCGCGCGCGACATCCGCGAGAAGCAGCTTGCCGGTACGCTCGTCGTCTCCACGCGCAGCGAGGCGACGTTGAAGCGTACGCAGGAGCTCGGGCTCGGCGATCGCTATACGCTGTCTGCGGCCGACGCCGTTCGCGACGCGGACCTCGTGATCGTCTCGGTCCCGGTCGGCGCGTCCGGTGCCGTCGCGGCCGAAATTGCGGCGCATCTGAAGCCCGGTGCGATCGTCACCGATGTCGGCTCGACCAAAGGCTCGGTGATCGCGCAGATGGCGCCGCATCTGCCCGAGACCGTTCATTTCGTGCCAGGGCATCCGATCGCCGGTACCGAGCACTCGGGTCCGGATGCCGGCTTCGTCGGCCTCTTCCGCGGCCGCTGGTGCATCCTGACGCCGCCGGAGGGGGCAGATGGGGAAGCGGTGGCGCGGCTCCGGCGTTTCTGGGAAACGCTCGGCTCGATGGTCGAGGAGATGGACGCCGAACACCACGACAAGGTGCTGGCGATCGTCTCGCACCTGCCGCATATCATCGCCTACAACATCGTCGGAACGGCCGATGATCTTGAGACGGTCACCGAATCCGAAGTCATCAAATATTCGGCCTCGGGTTTCCGCGACTTCACCCGTCTCGCAGCATCCGATCCCACCATGTGGCGTGACGTCTGCCTGCACAACAAGGACGCGATCCTGGAGATGCTGGCGCGGTTTTCGGAAGATCTCGCCTATCTGCAGCGGGCGATCCGCTGGGGCGACGGCGAGAAGCTCTTCGACCTGTTCACCCGCACCCGCGCCATCCGCCGCTCGATCATCCAGGCGGGCCAGGATACGGCAATGCCGGACTTCGGCCGACACGCCATGGATCAGAAATAGCCTCGGCAGGGCCGGAAGACCGCTAACGGCCTTCCCTCCGGAACCTTGTCTGACGACGACCTATAGCGTCGGCAGGACGCCGATCGGGATGAAGGCGAGAAACGCCGTGCCGTCGCGCACGTTGAGTTTCACGGTCGCCTCGTCCTTGCCGTTGGCAAGCGCCTTCAGCATGTTGGCGGTATTGTCGACGAGGTTGGCGTCGTCGGGGATCAGCTTGACCAGATTGGCCCGCCAGGCCTCGATGTTCGTCATCGTCAGCGAGAACTCGCCGGAAATCAGTCCCTGATCGTTGACCGAGAACGGGCCGGAAAGCTTGGCGTTCATGCCGGAGCCGAGATCGAGGGTGAGCTGTCGGAGTTCGCCCTTGCTGCCGCGAAACATCTCCGGCGTCGGCGTGGTTGCCATCCACCCGGCCTTGTCGGTGAAGGTCAGGTCCGCAGCGACGGTCGCCGGCGGCGCGTAGCTCGGGCCTTCCTCCGGACGAAGATCGAGCTTGTCGACGCTCAAAGCGGCATCAAGGTCCGCGCCGTTCTGGCGCAGGTGCAGTTCGCCGTGGCTGGCGCCGAAGCCAAGACCCTCGCCCGAAAGCGGCAGGCGCACTCGGCCGGTGAGGTTGTCATAGGTGAGCGAGGTGCGGTCGACACCGGACAAGGTCGCGCGCACGCTCGCATGCAGCAGCGTCCAGTCGGCGAAGACGTTGAGGCCGGGCGACGCCCGGATTTCGGCCGGGCCGTCGAGCTCGATCACGGCGTGGCCGGGCTGGTAGACCTGGGCGGCTGTCCGCAGCGCCCCGAAGGAGGCGGATGTGCCATGGCGGGTGTCGTCGAGGTGGACCTTGTCGCAGAAGAGGCCGATGCGGAACGGAAAGCCGCGCACGTCCATGTTCGTGCATTCGCCGCCGAGGCCGGCTGCCTGTCCATCGGCAAGACGGGCCGTGAGACGTTTCTCGATCTGATCGGCGGCGAGGAACCAGCCGGCCGAATAGATGCCAGCGACAAGCACGATGCCTGCCGTCAGCCAGCGGAACTTCCGGCTGACCGGCGAGGGATTGGAAACTGCGGTTGCCGACATGGGCGCGGATACCTCACTCTAAACTGGACTGCGGCTGCCTTTCGGGTGGCGCCGTCGATCCGCAAAACTATTCTTGTCTTCGGGTGCACGAGGACGAGCTTGTCTCTTTCGTGCCGAGATGCTGTGCCGTAGAAACCGACATGGCTGACCATTCCTACAAGCCGATGATGATTCGGTGGCGAGAGCAGACAGCACGGGTTGAATGACAGTGGATATGGACGAATTTTGGGTCTTTGGCTACGGGTCGCTGATGTGGAACCCGGGCTTTGCCTTCGAGGAGAAGCTGACGGCACGCGCATTCGGCTATCGCCGGTCGCTCTGCGTGCATTCCTGGGTTCACCGCGGCACCGAACAACGGCCGGGACTGGTGCTTGGGCTCGACCGTGGCGGCTCCTGCATCGGCACGGCTTTTCGCGTCGAGCGTCGGCAGCGGGAGAGTGTTACCGACTATCTGCGCGAGCGTGAGCTGGTGACGCATGTCTACAAGGAGCGCACGATGCCGGTGCTGCTTGCCGACGGACGGCGGGTGCCGGCGCTTGCCTATGTCATCGACCGCGACCACGTCCAGTATGCCGGAACGCTCAGCACCGGTGAGGCGGCCGATATCGTCGCCGTTTCGACCGGAAAATCCGGGCCGAACAGCGAGTATGTGTTCAACACGCTTGCCCATCTCAAGGAAATGGGCATCCGCGATCACTGGCTGGAAGAGGTGGTGGGTCTGCTCGAGCAGACACGCCAGCGTGCGCGGGCCTGACCGCTCAGGCCCTGCCCGCGGCCTTCAGCTCCTTCAGCCTTTGCTCGGCGGTCGGCGGCAGCGGCAGGTGCGGATTGTTCTTCACCGTTTCGACAAGCAGTTCGTCGCTGGCCTTCTCCGTGACTTCCATGAGCTTGGCAAGGAAGGCATCCGGATCCATGCCCGCCTCGACCGGCGGCAGGATGCGGACCTTGAAGTGGCCGGGAAAGCGCAGGAACTTGCGGCGCGGCCAGAAGAGGCCGGGATGCATGGCGACCGGCACGACCGGCACGTTGAGGTCGCGGTAGAGGCGCGCGATCCCGTATTTGTATTCCGGCGGAGCGCCCGGCGGGCGACGCGTGCCTTCCGGGTAGATGATGAGTTCGCGGCCCGTTGCCATTTCCTGCTTGGTACGGTCCATGACGCCGGTCATGGCCTTGCCGCGGGCGGCCCGGTTCACCGGAACCATGCGCTGCTTGAGGATGTACCAGCCGAACAGCGGGATCCAGGTGAGCTCGCGCTTCAGGATGTAGAAGGGATCCTCGAGCCAGGGGAGCAGCGCATAGGCATCCCAGAAGGACTGGTGCTTGGGGGCGAAGATGTAGGGGACCTTCGGGAGGTTCTCCAAGCCTTCGATCTCAAAGGTCGTCCCGACCATCTTGTCGAGCAGCCAGTGATTGCTGCGCACCCAGTTCTTCGGCACGAACCAGGCCTTCTTGCGCGGCAGCAGGAAATAGATCGGCGTCAGCACGATCATCTGCACGATCAGATTGGCGTAGAACACCGTGTTGAAAAGGATCGAACGCAAGACGATCATCAGGCACGCTCTCGTAGGCGAGTTCTTAAGGGGCTCGGCGTCAGGCCGATTGATCGCTGCCTACACGAAACCGTGCCGAAGGAAAACTGCCCTCTCTCACTTTAGGCCGGCGACGTTCTCGAAGGCCTCTATTCTTCCGCCGGCGTGGCGCGGGAGGAATCGGTGCGCAGACCGCTCGTCGGCCGGGCGCCGGCGAGATCGCGAACCGATGCGATCGTATACTTCCCGAATTCCAGGAGGATCGATTTCAGCACCATCGGGTTGCGCAGCCAGTTCGTCGTCTTCAGATCGGAATTGACCACCGGGTAGGGGATGAACTCCGTCTCCGGGCGGGTGCGCCGAAGCTCCAGCAGACTGCGCGGCATATGGTAATTGTTGGTGACGACGAGCACGCTCGTATAGCCGCGATCATGGATCCATTGTGCGGTCTCCGTGGCGTTGCCGATCGTATCGATCGCCTCATGACCGATATCGACGCAGCATTTGAAGAGATCGGCGGAGCTCTGGGTGTTGCGGCGGATCTGGCTGCCGGTGGTCGTCGGGTGGACGCCGGAGATCAGCAGGCGCTTGCCGGCGCCACCCTTCAAGAGATCGACCGCCTGGTCGATGCGCTGGAAACCACCGGTCAGCACGACGATCGCATCCGCCTTGGGATGCACGGGCGGCTGCAGCGATGCGACGGTGTCGGCGAAATTAAGGAAGGCGCCGATCAGGAGCGCGAGCGGCAACAGCAGGACGAAGAAGGTTCGCCGGAGAATTTTGCGCAAGAGGCTGCGGGTTCGCCGGCGATCGTCGGCTCTCCCCTGCCATTTGCCTCCTTCGGCCATCCCGTTCCCGCGTAGTTCTCGCGCCATCATGATTCTCTTCACATAGCCACAGATTACGGCAAGGAATAGATCGAGGCACGGCGAAACATCGGGCAGTTCAGCTCTGGTAGAGATCCGTGCGGCCGGGGTCCGAACGGATGAGGTCGATCTCGTAGATGGTGCGCATGACGGTGAGGCGCGCGGTCACGGTCGTCAGGATGGCGATGACGACGATGATGGCGGCGATACCGAGATAGCCACCATAGCCGATAGTAAAGGTTCCGAAGAGGGCGGTTGCCTGATCGGTCTGCGGCGTTGCCAATGTCTGCGACTGCCAGAAGCCGGCAAGCGCAAAGGACAGTGCGGCCAAAAGGCCGCCGGTGCCGGCACCCTTGAGGCTGATTCTCAGAAAATGCTTCTGGAATTCGGAGGCGACGAAACCGGCCTCGGCACCGACGAAATGCAGCACCTCGACGATGTGGCGGTTGCCGGAAAGGGCGCCGCGGGTGGCGAAGATCACCGTCAGCACCATGGCGGAGAACACGAGGGCCAGCACGCCGGTGCCGATCATCGCCGTGGTATTGGCCATGGCGACGAGCCGGTCGACCCAGGTGCGGTGATCGTCGAGGAAGGCCTGCGGGATCGTCTCGGTCAGCGCCTTGCGCATGGCGGCGAAATCGGGCGGATTGTTTTCGTCGATGGTGATGATGATCAGCCGCGGCACCGGCAATTCGTCGAGATCGAGGCCCTCGCCGAGCCAAGGTTCCAGGAGACGCGCAGTGGCGGCGCGATCAACGATCTTGCCATCGGTCGTGCCGCTGAAGGTCAGCGCCAGATCGCGGGCATCGGCGAGCGCCTTCTCCATGTCGAGGCTATCGTCCGGCTTGATCTGGACGGTGATCTCGCGGGAGATCTGCGACTGCCAGCTCTGGGCCGTTGCCCTGACCATGCTGACGCCGCCGAGCGTCAGGCAGGCAAGGAACGACATGATGGCGATGACGCACATCAGCGCATGGCCGGAGACATTGGTCGAAGGCACGATCGGGCCGGTCGGCCGCACGCGCATTTCCGTTCGGCGGGGCTGCTGTTCCGGCGGTTGCTCGGGTGCGCTGTTCTGGCGTTTCGTGCGGCTGTCACTCATAGATGTCGAGCCGCCCCTGCGAAAGGATCATGCGTCGCGCCTCCACCTGATCCATCAGCGACAGATCGTGGGTGGCGATCACCACTGCGGTGCCGAGCCGGTTCAGTTCGAGGAAGAGATTGAGGAGGCGCCTGGCCATCGGCGGATCGACGTTGCCGGTCGGTTCGTCGGCAAGCAGGATCTCCGGCCGGTCGATCAGTGCCCGGGCGATTGCCGCGCGCTGCTTCTCGCCGCCTGAAAGGACTGGCGGCAGGACATTGATGCGCTCGCCGAGGCCGACCCATTTCAACAGTTCCAGCACGTCGGCGCGATAGCTCGATTCCTCCTTGCCGCGGACGCGCAGCGGCAGAGCGACGTTCTCATAGGTGGTGAGGTGATCGAGCAGGCGAAAATCCTGGAAGACGATGCCGACGCGCCGGCGCAGCATCGGGAACTCCTCGCGCGGGATCGACGAGATGTTGCGGTCGAACATCCGGATCAGGCCGCGCGTCGGCTGCAGCGAGAGGAACAGCAGTCTCAATAGGGTGGTCTTGCCGGCGCCCGACGGACCGGTCAGGAACTGGAACGAACGGCGCGGAATATCGAAGGTCAGGTCCCGGAGGATTTCCGGTCCCATGCCATAGCGCAGTCCGACGTTCTCAAAATGAATCAAGCGGCAGCCCAGTCTCTCTCACGGCCCTGCAACCGACGGCCGGTTCCGGTCCTCCGCGCATAGGACGACCAGCCTCGAAAGGCAAAACCGCCAGCGGAATCATGGTTAAGCAGCGGTTAATTTTTCATGAAAAGGTGCCGCTTTCGCGACGTCTTTCCGAAACATTAACCATTCCGGTTTACGTGTCGGAAAGATTTGATGCAATGCCTAGATTCTTGCATGCCAAGGGTTCGCGCATTGCCCGATGGTTTCGCAGTCGAGGCGGTAGGTCGAGTGGCCGCGCCGTCCCCCTGTGAGACAGGAGGAACTGGTCATGCATGCATTCCGGACCAAAACCGCCGGCGCTTCGGCGGACTTCCTGCCTCCCGAACGGGGCGGTCGTGAGGCAGCCGCGATGCCGCGACGCATCGACTATGTCGATGCCGAGTTCGAGGTGATTGCTGCCTCGTCGCGCCGAGCGCCCTATCCGGTGTTCAACGACAATGCCAAGATGGGAAATCAGAAACGGCCGACCTTGACGGTCGTGGCCGATGAAACGTCGCTTACCGGCCGACTGTTGAGCCTCGCCGAAGAGCGGCTGCGCGACATGCCGGCGCGCCGCTTCGCGGGCCTGGTCGCGGGTTTCGCACTCGCATCCTTTCTGGTGATCGTCGGGTTCGCGGGCGACGGGCAAGCCGATGTCCAGCCGCTTGCGATATCAGGTGTCACGAGCTCACTCGACTATTCCGGCGGCATGCGGGTGCTCTCCGTCTACGGCTCGATCGACAACCGCTCCGATGTCGAACAGCGCATGCCGCTCGTCGTGGTGGGGGTGGCGGCCAACGGGCGCCAGGTTACGACCACGCGCGTGATGCCGGAAGGCGCGGCAATCGCACCGGGGGAGAGCCGTCATTTCAGGACGCGGCTGCCCTATGCAGGTGGAAAAATGCCCGATGTGACGGTTTCCTTCGCTGAAAACGGTGTTTCAGCCCGCTGATTGTGCTAAGCGGCGCGGATGGGAAGGCTTTGGTCTTCCGGATGAAACGCTGGAGAAGCCTTGATGCCCGTTGTTCGCGGTAAGAATATCGAACCTCTCTACACGGCCGAAACGATTGCCGCGCGCAACAGCGAGCTGGCCGGGATGATCGTCCACGGTCCGCACAAGGATCTGCTGGTGATCGCGGTGCTCAAGGGATCGTTCATCTTTGCTGCAGACCTGATCCGCGCCATGCACAACACCGGCCTTGCACCGGAAGTCGAGTTCATCACGCTGTCGAGCTACGGGCTCGGTACGGTCTCTCAGGGCGTGAAGATCATCAAGGACATCGACAGCGACGTGCATGGGCGTGACGTGCTCTTGATCGACGACATTCTCGAATCCGGCCGGACACTGCGTTTCGCCAAGGAGTTGATGTACGAGCGCGGCGCGCGCAACGTGACGATCGCCGTGCTGCTCGACAAGCGGGTCAAGCGCAAGGTCGAGCTCGAAGCCGATTATGTCGGTTTCGAATGCCCGGATCACTTCGTCGTCGGCTATGGCATGGATGTCGCCTATGCCTTCCGCGAGCTGCCTTTTGTAGGTGTCGTTACCGGCGACGCCGAGTAGGGCGTGTCAAAACGGCACGCCGACCCTGAAATCCGGTCGCCGCGCGTTTACCGAACACAAACGAAAAACTGGTTGGTTGGGGATGTACCGCGTGGTGATTCCCTATCGGATTGGCGGTGCTGCAGCGCCGTCGTGTTCGGTCGATGACCGACGCCCGCTGTAACCTTTTGGATCGGGTGCGGGCGTCGGCGTGAAAGCCGCGCCTCGGAAACGCGGAGGCCATGATGGCGAAAATCCTGATTACCGAGGACGAGGATGCGTTGCGTTCCTTCGTCGCGCGGGCACTGAAGCTCGACGGCCATGAGACGGTCGAGGCGGGCGACGGTGCCGACGGCCTTGCCTGCCTCCAGAGCGAGGCTTTCGATCTCCTGCTTTCCGACATTCGCATGCCCGTCATGGACGGCATCGAGCTGACGCATCAGGCGTCGGCTGCCTTTCCGGCAATGAAGATCCTGCTGATGACCGGCTATGCCGAACAGCGCGAGCGGGCGGACGATCTGGCCGACAAGATCGTCGACGTCATCTCCAAGCCCTTTTCCCTTCCCGATATCCGCAAGGCCGTTGCGCTCGCGCTGGCTGCCTGACGAAGCCCAATCCGACAACTGATTGCTGCCGAGGTCGTGGGCGTGAGGACTAGATCATTTCATTGTTTCATCGAAACACTGAAATGACCTAAGCCTTTGAAATTACGCAATTCCGCACGGAAAACCGTTTCGCACTTTTCCTGGAATTGCTCTAGGCGTCGCAACGCCGCGCCTCGCGAGGACCGGAACATCGGATCGGCTGGCCCGAACCAGCTACGGCTCATTGCATGTCGAGCAGGCGCTCGAGATATTGCCGCTCGGCCTCCGGCGACAGGTTATCCCCGAGCCGGCGGCGGATCTCTTCGAGGATCTGACGGGCGCGTTGCGTGTCAAATTCCTCGGGCACCTTTACGTGGTCGCCAAATTCCGGACCCCGATTGCTCTGAGGCCTGCCGAGCGGATCGCGGCCGTTCTGGCCGAATTGCGGGACACCCATGCCCGGGCCCTGACCCTGGCTCTGCATCTGGTTCATCATGTCCTGGGCACCCTGGCGCAGCGCCTGTAGCGCGCGGCCTTGATTGCCGACCGCCTGTTCGCCTTGGCCCTTGCCAAGCGCGCCGGAGGCCCCGTCCATTTCCCGCTTGGCTTCGCCAAAGCCCTTGCCTGGCTTGATGCCCATGCTTTCGAGGCTCTTGTTGAGTTCTCCGAGCTGCTTGCCAAGCGCATCCTGCTGCTGCTTCAACTGCTTGAGCGCATCCTTCAGCTGTTCCGCGGTCATCTCGTCGAGCGGGTTGGGCTGGCCATTCGGATCGCCGCGCTGTTCCGGATCCTGCGGCATCTCCTGACCGAAGAGCTCGTTATCCTCGCCCTGCAACGGATCGCCGCGCTGCATCCGGTCGCGCTGCGCCTGGTCGAGCTTGAAGGTCTCGTCCATGAGCTTTTGCTGATCCTGCAGCAATTTGCCGAGCTTCTCGATCTGCTGGCTCATGGCATCGTTCTGCTGGCCCATCTGCTGCTGGCCGCGGCCGGCCTGCAGATTGTTCATCATCCGCTGCAGTTCCGACAGCAACTGGCGTGCCTGATCGCGCGCGCCGGAGCGCGCCAGGTTCTCGATCTGGTTCATCATCCTTTCGAGGTCCTGCTGGCGCAGGATGTTGTTCGGGTTCATCTTGCCGGCCATGCGCGGGTCTTTCGCCGCCTGCTGGGCGAGGGCCTGCATGTACTCCTGCATGGCCTGGCGCAGCTCCTGCATCAGCTTGGCGATTTCCTGGTCGGACGCATTGCGTTCCAGCGCGTCCGAGAGCGCCTGCTGTGCGTCGCGAAGACGCCGCTCGGCGAGCGACAGGTCGCCATCTTCGATGCCGAGCGCGATCTCCCATAGGTATCCGGCGGCGTCACGCAGCATGTCGTCGTTGTAGGCAAGCGCCATGCGCGTGCGAGCCGATTTCAGCAGCAGGAAATGCGTGAGGTTGGGGATCCAGTCCTCGGCAAGGGAAGCAACGGCATCGTTGAGGTCGACCGCGCGCGGCAGGTCGTTGGCGTTGAGGGCGAAGACCTGGCGTTGCTCGGCGACTGCACCGGCGAGCGGCTGGATGAACTGGCGGGCGGGCAGGATCATTTCATGCGGCGGGCTGCGGCCCTCCTGGCCCGCGGCGTCGCGGGCGGCGAGGGTGACCTTCACGCGCTTGCCGGCGAGCGGGTGTTCGCTGAGGTTTCGGCTGGTCGTGCCCTTGGCTTCGCGCGCGTTGCGCCGCGGCAGATCGAGCCGGTATTCCGGCAGCGGATAGAGCGGGCGAGCCCCCTCCGGAGCTTCGTCGAGCGGCTGGATCTCGGCCCAGGCCTGAGCGATGCCGTAATCGTCCGTTGCAGCGAAGGTGATTTCCAGCGCCGCATTGATAGTCGGACGAGGAATGCCGTCGAAGGAGATCTGCGGCACACCATCCGGAATGATCTTGAAAGCCCAGCGCCGATCCCCGACGACAAGCTCGCCGTCCTTGACGACCTTGTAGACATGGTTGCGCACGGCATTCGGAATGCGGGCAGGCTCTGACGCAACCATTTCGGCGACCTTGGGCCCGGCCTCGCCTACCTTCGGCTTGGGCTTCGTTTCCCCGGCTTTCTCGCCGGCCGCCGGAATGGCGATTGCGTTGACCGCGCCGCTTTCCGCAAAGCGGACGATCTGGTCCGGTCCGGCCCCGGTGACACGGACCGTCAGGTCGCTGAACTGCGGGATGGTAATCGCCCCGGTGTCCTCCGCAGCCGATACGGCCTCCGGCTTTCCGGTGAGGAAAATCGGGGCACGGCCGGTATAGGCGGGTGGCGTCACCCAGGCATCGATGCGGATATCGGCCGTTTCGACCGCAGCCTGCGGCAGGCGCAGCGCGTCGCTGAGCAGGCCGGCGCGGTTGGAATAGGAATAGGCGAAGGCGACACAGGCGAGAAGCACCGGTACGGCACGCAGGGCAAAAGGATCGTGCCGGGCGATATCAGGACGCGGAAGCCCCGTCTCGAGCGCGCCGATCATCCGTGCCATGCGGGCCTGGTGCTCGCGCCACAGCGCTTCGCCCAGTGGATTGTCGGTTGCCGGCCGATCGTCCTGGACGCGGATCGCCTGGTGGGGCAGGGCGTTGCGCTCTTCCAGCATGCGGTCGGCGTCGACATTTCTGGGCAAACGGATCCGCGTCAGCGGAAACAGCGATGCGAGAAAACCGATGGCGAAGGCAAAGAGGGCTGCGGCATGCAGCCAGAACGGTGCCACGCGGAAGAAGCCGAGCCAGGCGAAGGCGAGGAACAGAAGCACGATGGAGCCGGGCAGGAGGATGCGCGGCAGAAACTGTTCGGCGACCAGCACCGAGCGCGCCAGCCATCTCTTCAGTGCCAGGGTTCTCGAAAACGGCTTCGGTTGTGGCGTTTCATCCTGCCGGAATTGCGTCATCCGCCCAAGTTTCCTTTCGGTCGCCCATCAACCCTTGTGGCTGACCCTATATCGTAAAGCGAGATGCGGCCGGAAACGGCGCAGCTCAGCTTATCCCGCTGACACTCAGGATACCATCGTTTGTGGCGAAGACGAGGGCGCAAACAGAATCGTGATCGCCCGGGTGGCCGATCCACAGATTGTCGTTGTTGGTGCGGGTCGCCTCAGGCGAGCCAGTCCGGAACCGAATCGAGGCCGATCAGGGCATCATGGTCCTGACGCGGACGAACCACGTGGAAGCGGTCGCCCTTGACCAGCACTTCGGGGATCAGCAGACGGGAATTGTAGGTGCTGGCCTGGACGGCGCCATAGGCACCTGCCGAGCTGATGGCGAAGAGATCGCCGGGCTTCGGCATCGCCATCTCGCGATCGAGCGCCAGGTAGTCGCCGGTTTCGCAGACGGGCCCAACGACGTCGGCACGGATGCGCGGGGCGTTGGCGGCGGAGATGCGAACAGGGCGGATCTCGTGATAAGCCTCATAAAGCGTCGGGCGGATAAGGTCGTTCATCGCGCCGTCGACGATGACGAAGGTCTTGTCGCCGCCATCCTTCACGTAGATCACTTCGGTCACGAGGATACCGGCATTGCCGACGATCAGCCGGCCCGGTTCGGTGACGATCTTGCAGCCGAGCGACTGCAACTGGCTCTTGACGATTTCCGCATAGGCATCCGGCAGCGGCGGCGGATTGTTGTCGTCCTTGTAGGGAATGCCCAAGCCTCCGCCGATATCGACGTGGTCGATCGAATGGCCGTCGGAGCGCAGCGTGTCGACCAGCTCGCGCAGCAGCTTGAAGGCATCGTCGAAGGGCTGCAGCTCGGTGATCTGGCTGCCGATATGCATGTCGATGCCGGTGACCTGGATGCCGGGCAGCGTGGCCGCATGGGCATAGACGGCGCGGGCGCGCTCCCAGGATATGCCGAACTTGTTTTCCTTCTTGCCCGTCGAGATCTTGGCGTGGGTCTTGGCGTCAACGTCAGGATTGATGCGGAAGGAAACGTGGGCACGCTTGCCGGCGCGCACGGCGCGCTGGTTCAGCACCTCGAGTTCCGGCTCGGATTCGACGTTGAAGCAATAGATGCCGGCGTCCAGCGCGAGATCCATTTCCTGCGGCGTCTTGCCGACGCCAGAGAACATGATCCGGCTGGCGGGAATGCCGGCTGCAAGGGCGCGGCGCAGTTCGCCGCCCGAGACGACGTCGACACCGGCGCCCAGGCGACCGAGCGTCTTCAGCACCGCCTGGTTCGAGTTGGCCTTCATCGCATAGCAGACCATCGCGTCCACATCGGCGAAGGCCTTGGAAAAGACCGTGTAGTGGCGCTCGAGCGTGGCGGTCGAATAGCAATAGAAAGGCGTGCCGACGGCGCGGGCGATGTCGGTGACCGGCACGTCTTCAGCGTAGAGGATTCCGTCGCGGTACTGGAAGTGGTTCACGGCTGCAGCTCGGCTTTTGCGCAATTCCAGGAGAGTATGAAGCGGTTTTTCGTCCGGAATTGCGTAATTTCAAAGAGTTAGATCAATTCAATGCTTCGTTGGAAACGATGAGCGGATCTAAAGGAGGGGATCGAGCAGGAAGGGACGATCGTCCGGTTTTTCCTTCTGCTCGACGGTGCCGGCGGGCGCCTTGGTGTTGATCGGCGCCGTCGAGCCGGGGCGGTCGAGATCGCCCTTGCGTCCGCAACCGACAAGAACCAGCCCGGGGATCGCCAGCAGGAGCGCAAGCCGGGCCGCCTTCGTGAATGTCATCGTTATTTTCCTTCGCGGGACTGATGCTGGTGCGATGTCTTATCGATTTTTCAGGCGCTTGTGCACCCTGAATTTGCGTGCGGAGGCCGCCCACACCTTCGCTCATCCCTTAGTTTCGGGCGCGCCACCAGGCGATCTGTTTGCGAACCTCGTTGGGCGCAGTGCCGCCGAAGGAGGTGCGGCTGGCAACCGAAGCCTCGACCGTCAGAACGTCGAAGACCTTCTCGGTGATGTCCGCATGGATCGATTGCAGATCGGCAAGCGAGAGATCCGCCAGGTCGCACGCCTTCTGTTCGGCGAGCGCGACGGCGCGGCCGGTGACGTGGTGGGCGTCGCGGAAGGGCAGGCCCGCCTCGCGCACCAGCCAGTCCGCGAGATCGGTCGCGGTGGAATAGCCGGAGCCAGCGGCCGCCTTCATGCGATCGGTGCGGATTGTCATGTCGCGCACCATGCCGGTCATGGCGGCAATCGCCAGCTCAAGGCTCTCGGCGGCGTCGAAGACCTGTTCCTTGTCTTCCTGCATGTCCTTGGAATAGGCGAGCGGCAGGCCCTTCATGACCGTCAGAAGTGCTACCAACGAACCGTTGATGCGGCCGGTCTTGGCGCGCACCAGCTCGGCGGCATCCGGGTTCTTCTTCTGCGGCATGATCGAGGAGCCGGTCGAAAACGCATCCGACAGGCGGATGAAGCCGAATTGCGGCGTCGACCAGATGACGATCTCTTCGGCAAGGCGCGACAGGTGCGTAGCCGTGATCGATGCCATCGACAGGAATTCGAGCGCGAAGTCGCGGTCGGACACGGTGTCGATCGAGTTGCGGGTCGGGCCGGCGAAGCCGAGCGCTTTTGCCGTCATGTGCCGGTCGATCGGGAAGCCGGTGCCGGCAAGGGCCGCAGCACCAATCGGGCTTTCGTCCATATGCTCGATGGCATGGCGCACGCGCGAGCGGTCGCGGCCAAACATTTCCACGTAGGCCATGCAATGGTGGCCGAAGGTGACCGGCTGCGCGGTCTGCAGGTGGGTGAAGCCCGGCATAACGGTATCGGCATGTTCTTCGGCACGGTCGAGGAAGGCGGCGATCAGCGCCGTCAGCGCCTTCTCGGTGCGCTGCAGCTCTTCCTTGACCCAGAGGCGGAAGTCGAGCGCCACCTGGTCGTTGCGCGAGCGGGCGGTGTGCAGGCGACCGGCGGAGGGACCGATCAGCGTCGCAAGCCGTGCCTCGATGTTCATGTGGATGTCTTCGAGGCGGCGCGAGAACTCGAACTGGCCGCTTTCGATCTCTGACAGGATCGTGTTGAGACCGTGAACGATCTTGTCTTTGTCTTCGGCCGAAATGATGCCTTGATGCGCCAGCATCGTCGCATGCGCTATTGAGCCGCGGATGTCCTGGGCATAGAGCTTCTTGTCGAAGCCGATCGAGGCATTTATCTCCTCCATGATCGCGTCCGGACCCGAGGCAAAGCGACCGCCCCACATTTGGTTGGAGGATTTCGTCTCGGAATTGCCGTCAGCCATGAAGAATGCCCGCCTTGGAGTATGAAATGCCCGACCAGAAGAAATCCCCCCCGGCCGTGAAACTGTTCGCGCTCGCCGCCCTGTTTGGCGTGATCGTCGGTGCGGCAGCGGTATACGTGAAGGAGACCGGGTCTGGCAATGGCGAGGCGACTGAAACGGCCGCTGCCGGCTGCCCGCTGACATCAGCCAAGGTCGCGTCCTTGAAGCCGTTCATGAAGGGGCAGGTCGCTGCCATGTCGCCGGCTTCGTCGCCGCGGCCGATCGCGCTCGACTTCAACGGTCCGGACGGCAAGCCGACCAATGTCTCAGCCTTTGCCGGCAAGACCCTGTTGGTCAACCTCTGGGCCACCTGGTGCGTGCCCTGCCGCGAGGAAATGCCGGCGCTCAACGCGCTGCAGAAGTCGCTCGGCAGCGACAAGTTCGAAGTGGTGGCGATCAATATCGATGTCGGCGACGACGAAAAGCCGAAGGCCTTTCTCGACGAGACCGCGGTCCAAGAGCTTGCCTACTATCGCGATGCCTCTATGGGCGTCTTCAACAACATGAAGAAGGAAGGCCTTGCCTTCGGCCTGCCGGCGACCTTGCTGCTCGACGACAAGGGCTGCCTCATCGGCTCGATGAACGGCCCGGCCGCCTGGGACAGCGACGATGCGAAGGCACTGATCAGCGCCGCTGTCGCCCCGGCCGCCGGCAGCTGATCGCAGATTTGCCGGCGTGCAAATACAAAACCCGGCGGAGCGCCGGGTTTTTTCTTGTCGGATGCTGACGGATTTTAGCGGGTCGGAACCGGCACTTCGCCGCGGTAGTCGTAGAAGCCGCGGCCGGATTTGCGGCCGAGCCAGCCAGCCTCCACATACTTCACCAGAAGCGGGCAGGGGCGGTACTTCGAATCCGCCAGGCCGTCATAGAGCACCTGCATGATCGACAGGCAGGTGTCGAGGCCGATGAAGTCGGCAAGCTGCAGCGGACCCATCGGATGGTTGGCGCCAAGCTTCATCGCCGTGTCGATGGCCTCGACGCTGCCGACGCCTTCGTAAAGCGTGTAGATCGCCTCGTTGATCATCGGCAGCAGGATGCGGTTGACGATGAAGGCCGGGAAATCTTCGGCGACCGTTACGGTCTTGTCGAGCGTCGCAACGAATTCCTTGGCGGTCTTGAAGGTCTGCTCGTCGGTGGCGATGCCACGCACGAGCTCGACCAGCTTCATGACCGGAACCGGGTTCATGAAGTGGATGCCCATGAAATGCTCGGGGCGATCTGTGGCCGAGGCCAGGCGGGTGATCGAGAGGGAAGAGGTGTTGGTCGCCAGAATCGCTTCCGGCTTCAGGATCGGACAAACCTGGCCGTAGATCTTGCGCTTGATCGTCTCGTCTTCGGTGACGGCTTCAATGACGAGGTCGGCCTGCGACAGGTCGTTGATGTCGGAGGAACCCTTGATCAGGGCAAGTGCTGCCTTGCGGGCCTCGTCGGTCATCTTGCCGGACGATACCTGGCGGGCGAGGTTGCCGTTGATGGTGGCGAGGCCTGCTTCGATCCGTTCAGCGGCAAGATCGTAGATCTGCACCTTGTATCCGGCGATTGCCGAAACATGCGCGATGCCACAGCCCATTTGCCCGGCACCAATAATTCCGACAGTCTTGATCATCGCGGCGAACATCCATCTTCAAGAGTTGGCGGTGAGGCCGCCATCAGACACGCAAACCGGGCCGGTTTGGCCGGCCCGGTAGATTGTTAATGCCAAGTCCGCGCTTTTGCCAGCCCTTTTCAGGGGCTCGCGGCTGGCCATCGAGAATGCTCAAAGGGCCTTCTGCAACTCTGGCAGCGCTTCGAAGAGATCGGCAACCAGGCCGTAGTCGGCGACCTGGAAGATCGGTGCCTCTTCGTCCTTGTTGATCGCGACGATGACCTTCGAATCCTTCATGCCGGCGAGGTGCTGGATCGCACCGGAGATGCCGCAGGCGATGTAAAGATCGGGTGCCACCACCTTGCCGGTCTGACCGACCTGCCAGTCGTTCGGCGCGTAGCCGGCGTCGACGGCGGCACGCGATGCGCCGACGGCAGCGCCGAGCTTGTCGGCAACCGGCAGGATGACTTCCTGGAATTTTTCCGACGAGCCGAGCGCACGACCACCGGAGATGATGATCTTGGCCGAGGTCAGCTCCGGACGGTCGGACGACGACAGCGCGTCGGCGACGAAGCTGGAGACACCCGGGTTGGCGGCAGCCGCGACACTTTCGATCGCGGCCGAACCGCCTTCTGCGGCAGAGGCGAAGGAGGCGGTGCGCACGGTGATGACGCGCTTGGCTTCCGTCGTCTGCACCGTCTGGATGGCGTTGCCGGCATAGATCGGGCGCTTGAAGGTATCGGACGAAACGACTTCGATGATTTCCGAGACCTGGGCGACGTCGAGCAGCGCTGCAACACGCGGCATGACGTTCTTGCCGACCGAGGTCGCAGCCGCGACGATCGTGTCGTAGTTGCCGGCAAGCGAGACGATCAGGGCTGCCAAGGGCTCGGCGAGGTTGTTGGCAAGCGAGGCGTCGTCGGCGACGAGCACCTTGGATACGCCCGAAAGCTTGGCAGCCTGTTCGGCCGCCGCCTTGGCGCCGCTACCGGCGACCAGCACATGAACGTCGCCACCGATCTTCGAAGCAGCGCTCAGAGCCTTGGCGGTCTGGTCGGAAAGGTGGTTGCTGTCGTGGTCAGCCAGAAGAAGAATGGCCATGATAAAATCTCCCTTTCCCTGAACTTACAAAACGCCGGCTTCGGTCTTGAGTTTCTCGACCAGCTCGGCGACCGACTTGACCTTGATGCCGGCCTTGCGGCCCGACGGCTCCTCGGTCTTCAGCACCTTGAGGCGGGC